>JADGEB010000005.1 GCA_016744595.1 Desulfuromusa sp. | reverse complement strand
CTTGTTTTTAAATCCAAGCGGCGCGGTGGCAATCGTAAAAAATTCGGCCACCGTCAACCTATTACCCGACTTAAAGTCGCGGCAATCGAAGCTTAAGGAGACACTCATGGCTCATAAAAAAGCTGCTGGTAGTTCCCGAAATGGTCGTGACAGTGCTGGTAAGCGTCTCGGCATTAAACGTTATGGCGGGCAGGAAGTTTCAGCCGGTTCCATTCTGGTACGCCAGCGTGGCACAACTTTTCACCCGGGAGATAATGTCGGCTGTGGCAAGGATTATACCTTGTTTGCGATGATTGATGGTGTGGTTAAGTTTGAAACAAAGTCTCAAGGGCGTAAGCATATCAGCGTTTACGCTGCCTGATCAGTTTTGGCAACAAACACTACAGAAGAACCCGGTATCGCGTTGCGGTCACCGGGTTCTTCCGTTTCAGGTATAGATAGTAGGGTTATTAGATGAAGTTTGTTGATCAGGTTAGAATTGAGGTAAAAGCCGGCGATGGCGGACGCGGATGTGTTTCTTTTTTGCGTGAAAAGTTTGTTCCCAGAGGTGGCCCCGATGGTGGTGATGGTGGTGATGGTGGAAACGTCTATTTTATTGTTGATGAGGCACTTTCCACTCTTCTCGATTATCGCTATTTACATCATTGCAAGGCTAAGAATGGTGCTCCTGGTTTGGGTAAAACCAAGCACGGTAAAAATGGAGCCCCTCTTGAGTTAAGGGTGCCGCAGGGCACTCTGGTTTATGATGACGAGACTGATGAACTTTTAACCGATTTAACCGAAGTTGGTGAGCCATTGTTGTTTATCCCTGGGGGGAAGGGTGGGCGTGGTAATGCGCGTTTTGCAACCAGCACGAACCGTGCTCCCCGGCATGCACAGCCTGGAATCGCAGGTGAAAATAAATCCTTGCGACTGGAGTTGAAGTTGCTGGCGGACATTGGTCTTGTTGGGTTACCTAATGCTGGCAAGTCGACTCTGATTTCATCATTATCCGCAGCCAAGCCCAAGATTGCAGATTATCCCTTTACTACTTTAGTTCCTAATCTGGGAGTTGTCCCTTATTCTGGATTTAAAACTATGGTGATGGCTGATATCCCTGGTTTGATTGCTGGAGCGAGTGATGGACAGGGGTTAGGTACTCGATTTTTACGCCATGTTGAGCGAACTGATTTGTTTCTCCATCTTGTTGATACATCATGTATGCAGGAAGGTGAACCTATTGATAACTTTGAGATGATCAATACAGAGTTGAACCGTTACGATGAATCTCTGACGGGTAAGCCGCAAATTGTCGTGCTCACTAAGATTGATGTTCCCGAAGTTCGTGAACAGGTCATACCATTGACGGAATATTTTGAATCTCTTGGGTATCAGGTGTTTTCAGTTTCTGCCGTTACGGGTGAGGGATTGAAAGAACTTGTAACAGCGGTGGGAAATGAACTTGATCGGCTACGCGAAGCTTAATTTTATATTTTCCATGCAGACTTGCAATTTATTTGCTGAATTGAGGGGTTATGCGTAAGGCACTGCTTGCACATGTGAAACGGGTGGTTATAAAAATAGGTAGCGGGGTGATCTCTACTGATGCCGGCCTTGAAGATGATCGGGTGGCGGCTATATCTGCAGATATCTGCCGGTTGCTTGAGAGTGGTTTGGAAGTGATAGTCGTTTCTTCTGGAGCGGTATCTGCCGGGAAAAGCCAGCTGGGGATAACCGGGCGACCTCAAACCATTCCGCAAAAGCAGGCGGCAGCAGCAATTGGGCAAACACAAATTATTCTAAAATATAAAGAAACTTTTCAGGCTACGAACCATAATGTTGCTCAGGTCTTGCTGACTCGAGATGATTTGTCAAACCGGCGTCGCTATCTTAATGCTCGTAATACTGTTATGACCTTGCTTGAATACGGAATTACACCGATAGTTAATGAAAATGATACGGTTGTTGTTGAAGAAATTCGTTTTGGGGATAATGATAACCTTTCGGCTTTGGTGACCAGTTTGGTTGAGGCCGATTTGCTGATTATTCTCTCTGATGTTGATGGACTTTACGATCAGGATCCTGCAGAAAACCCCCAGGCACAACTTCAGTCGATGGTTGAGAGGATAACTCCAGCGATTGATGCAATGGCAGGGAAGTCTAGGGGGAACCTTGGGGTTGGTGGGATGAATAGTAAGCTGAAAGCGGTTAAGCGAGCGGCTCTCAGCGGGGTCGGTACGCTGATTGCTAATGGCCGCACTCCGAATATTCTTTCACAACTTTTTGCCGGGGAAGAGGTCGGAACCTACTTTCTTCCGGCGCAATCTAAACTAACTGCAAAAAAACATTGGATTGCATTTTCTAAAAAACCACGAGGTAAACTGCTTGTCGATGAAGGTGGTCAGCGGGCTGTTATCAAACAGGGGAAGAGTCTCTTGCCATCGGGTATCTGCGGTGTTGAAGGTGGTTTTGAGCGAGGTGATGCGGTGCGGTTGTGTGACCGTGATGGTGAAGAGTTCGCACGGGGTGTGATTAGTTATTCTCTAGCGGAAATGTTGCAAATCATGGGTAAACAGAGCACTGAAATTGAAACTATACTTGGCTATAAATATCGTGATGAAGTGGTTTGTCGAGACAATCTGGTTCTGACCATCGAAGAAGAAGAGGAGATAGACTGATGCCTATCCGTGAAGAGATGACTGAAGTTGCAGTTGCTTCTCGCAAAGCCGCACGGCAAATGGCCAATTTGTCTTCAGTGATTAAGAATGATCTATTGCTGCAAATGGCGACAGCCTTGGAGGATGCGAAAGAACTGCTGAAAATTGAGAATGAGAAAGACCTTTACTTAGCACGTCAGAATAATATGGCGCCTGCAATGGTTGATCGTCTGACTCTGACAGATGAGCGAATCTATGGAATGGCGGATGGTTTACGTGAAGTTGCCTCATTACCAGATCCAGTAGGTGAGATCTCTGGTATGTGGTTACGACCCAATGGAATTCAGGTCGGTCGACAAAGAATCCCGCTGGGAGTTATTGGTATCGTCTACGAGTCACGTCCGAATGTAACAGCTGATGCTGCTGGATTATGTTTGAAGAGTGGTAATGCTGTGATCTTGCGTGGTGGCTCTGAAGCGATTAATTCTAACTGTGCTATTGGTACTATTCTACAGAAGGTGTTGCAGCGGTTGGAATTGCCGCAAGCTGCTCTGCAGGTCGTGACAACAAGTGATCGGGATGCCGTTAAAGAACTACTACAGCTGGACGAATATATCGATCTTATTATCCCCCGAGGCGGTGAGGGGTTGATCCGATTTGTTGCAGAAACCTCTCGGATACCAGTTATCAAGCATTACAAAGGGGTTTGCCATACTTATGTTGACGCTGCAGCTGATCTGCAGATGGCAGGGCAAATTTGTATGAATGCCAAGGTACAGCGCCCCGGAGTATGTAATGCGATGGAAACTCTATTGGTTCATTGCGACATCGCAGCTGAGTTTTTGCCACAAGTTACTGCCGCTATGACTAAAAAGGGCGTTGAGCTCCGAGGTTGCCCCGCAGCACGTAAAATATGTGCTGAACTGATGTCAGCGACAGAGGAAGATTGGTCTGCTGAATATCTAGAGTTGATTCTCGCGGTGAGGGTTGTTGATAGCTATGAACAAGCTCGTGAGCATATTGAAAATTATGGTTCTCTTCATACCGAAGTGATAGTAACTAATGATTATCGATTATCACAGCGGTTTCTACGTGAAATTAATTCCAGTGTGGTCATGGTCAATGCTTCTTCCCGTTTCTCTGATGGTAACCAATTAGGTCTAGGTGCAGAGATAGGGATCTCAACGACTAAACTCCACTCTTTTGGTCCGATGGGTCTAGAAGATTTGACAACACGTAAATTTGTCGTTCTGGGGGACGGGCAAATACGAGAATAGCGGAGATTTAATGCGTATCGGGCTACTTGGTGGTACCTTTAACCCAATCCATTTTGGTCACCTGCATATTGCTGAAGAAGTACTGAAAAGTTGCAATCTGGATCAGATCTGGTTTGTTCCAACTTGCGAACCACCTCATAAACGGCTTGCTGGTAACATTTCTTTTAAACATCGTATGGCGATGGTTGAAGCTGCTTTGGCCGATTACCCTATGTTTAGCAGTTGCAATATTGAGGGTCGCCGTGGTGGTACCAGCTATTCAGTCGAAACCCTGAAGCAATTAAACGTAGAATGCCCACAAAACGAATATTATTTTATCATGGGGATTGATTCTTTTCAGGAGATTGGTTCATGGAAGAATTACTCCAGGTTATTCGATTTTGCGCACATTGTAGTGACAGCCAGACCAGGATTTTCTGGGTCACTGCAAGAGCTCCTGCCGGTTGCTATCGCAGATCGCTTCTGCTATGATTCCGACTCTAAAAATCTTCAGTGCGATACGGGGTTTTCGTTGATTACAGTGGCACATACCTGCCGTGATATTTCCTCCACAGAAATTCGTCAACATTTGTCGATGAACCGAGATGTCGGGGAACAAGTTCCGTTGGCTGTTGTTGAATATATTAAGATGCATCGACTTTACTCCTGATAAAAAAGGTATTAATTTGCAAGCGATAAAAACAGCACTTTTGGCCGTAGACTATGCACTTGATAAAAAGGGAATGGATATCAAGTTGTTCGATGTTCAAGGACTTTCTTCACTGACAGATTATCTGTTACTGGTTTCGGGGCGTTCTGATCGACAAGTTCAGGCAATAGCAGAAAATATCAAGACAGAATTTAAACAGCATCATAATGTGTTGCCACTGGCCATTGAAGGAATGGATCAAGGGCGTTGGGTGCTGCTGGATTATGGCGAAATTATGGTTCATGTTTTTCAGCAACCGGTTCGTGAATTCTACGATCTTGAGGGCTTGTGGAGTGAAGCTCCCGAGGTTGAGCTAGCTCAGACTGAAGCCCAGTGAAACTGCGACTGGTTTGTGTCGGCAAGCTGACCGAATCGTGGCAGCGAAACGCAGCAGATGAATATGCAGGGCGGGTGCAGCGATATTTCCCTCTGGATATTGTAGAATTAAAAGAAGAAAAAGGTAGTCGAAAGGGGGATTTGGTCGGATTGCTCAAGCGTGAGGGGGCACGGATTCTTGAGAAGGTTCCTGAACGAACCTTTTTAATTGTGCTTGATGAGCGAGGTCGCAATCTGGAGTCAGAGCAGTTAGCTGATCTTCTAACCGGTGAGATGTTACATGGTGGCCGTGACTGGTGCCTAATCATTGGTGGCCCATATGGAATTGACCCTGAGGTGCGCAAGCGGGCAGATTTAATTTTGTCGCTCTCTAAAATGACTTTTACTCACCAGATGGCAAGAGTATTTTTACTCGAACAGCTTTATCGAAGTTGTACCATTATCAAAAATGAGCCCTACCATAATCGGTAGGCGGTTTATGGAGGTGGATTTTACGATGGAAGTGGAAGACCTAACAGAAATAAGAGCGCATCTATTACAGATGCGCGCTGAAGTCTTAGCTGAATCTGAACGTGCTTACGCTGCATCCCAATCTTTGGGAAAAGATGGTGTCCCAGATATTGGAGATATGTCTTCCAATAGCTATAGTCAAGAAGTGTTGATGAACCTTAGTGAGACACAACGATCCCGAGTGCGCGATATTGATGCTGCCGTTGAACGCATGGACAAAGGGGTCTATGGTCTTTGTATGCGTTGCGAAGAAGATATCCCCGCACGGCGGATGGAAGTTCGGCCGTTCTCACGTTATTGCGTTGACTGTAAAACTGAAGTAGAAAAGTTTGGTGAATAAATAACCCTGTGACCCGTACTGTGGGTTAGCCTGGAGATGGCCATGATCCTGATTGCCCTGCTCGTATTAGCTTTTATTGTTTTTGCTGTTGGATTTCTCTATTTCTGGGGGATTAACCCCGGTGATATTACAATTTTTCTGACGAACGACATGAGTTATACTCTGCCTTCAGCTATTATGTTGGTCTGTGTATTGTTGATTGGCCTCCTGATTGGGAATGGAGTACATTTTTTAAGCGCCTTTCTCTATTCCTTCCGTAATTGGAAGGGGGGGCGTCGACTGAAGAAAGCAGAAGAGGTTGGTTCGATCTACCGCAGTGGTGTTGGCCGTTTGCTCTCTGGAGATTTGAAAAAGGCTCGGGCGCTGCTTAATAAGGCTTTAGATCGTGACCCGCAGCGAGTTGATATCCATCTGGCTTTGGCCAGTGTTGCCTTGCAGGAAGGTAATGCCGAAGAAGGAATTGAATTACTGCAGAAGGCGCGTAAGCTGGATCCAAGAGGGATTGAAGTGCTTTTCAAGTTGGCAACTACTTATGAAGATGGTGGTCAGAGTGAAAAGGCGATGGCTATTTACAAAGAATTACTGGATGGCGATGCTGATAATCGTAAGGCGATGCGTGCGTTACGTGACCTACAGATAGATATGGGTGGTTGGCAGGACGCACTTGCTTTGCAAAAGAAGATTCTTAAAACGTCAAAATCGGGGTCTAAGGCCGATACAGAAAAACAGATCCTGCTGCAACTACGTTATGAGATTGCTCGTTCTGGTTTAGATAACGGGGAACAGGATCAAGCTATTGAAGTTTGTCGAGACATTATTAAGCGTGCGGCTAAATTTACTCCGGCTCGAGTCACTCTGGGTGATGCATACCGCCAGGCAGGTCGTGATACTGATGCCATCAAAGTTTATCAGGATGGCTATAAAGCGTTGAAAAAAAGTGTCTTTCTGGCACGGCTGGAAGATTTGTACATCAATGCTGAAGACCCTGCGGCTCTCCTTTCCTTTTATCGTAGCCAGATGCAGGAAAACAGTGAAGATTTGCTGCTTAAATTGTATCTTGGACGACTTTGTCTGCGCCTGGAAATGGTCGATGAAGCGATGCAGCACCTGACTGATCTGGAAACTTCGGGTGTAGATTTCACTAAATTACATTTGTTGCTGGCAGAAGCACAGCGGCGGCGTAATAATATTGAAGAAGCCGTTGTCGAATATCAAAAAGCTCTTAGTATCGATAGTCATCTCCTTCTCGGATTTGTCTGTGATAATTGTGGTGCCAGATTTACCGAATGGAAGAGCCGCTGCCCCGAATGTAAAACTTGGGATTCTCTGATCTTGCCGGAACGTAAACAGATTCAGGATGCGAAGCTTATTGAAGAACCAAAAATGATTCCGCATGGTTCCCGGGGGGAATAGGATGGCTGCAGGCCCGGTAGTCTTGGTCATTTTAGATGGCTGGGGGATCAGCACTCGCTGTGATAATAATGCTGCCTGTCAGGCAAATACTCCAACTCTGGATCATTTGCGGCAAGAGTGGCCGATCAGCCGATTGAGCGCTTCAGGGCAGGATGTCGGCTTGCCCGACGGGCAAATGGGGAATTCAGAAGTCGGGCATCTGAATATCGGTGCCGGCCGAGTAATCTACCAGGATCTGAGCCGAATTGGTTTGGCAATTGAAGACGGTACTTTTTTTGAAAATGAAGCTCTGGAACGGGTTTGTAAGCGGCTAGTTGCTTCTGGCGGAAAACTACACCTGCTTGGATTACTTTCTGATGGGGGGGTTCACTCTCATAATACTCATCTCTATGCTCTGGTACGGATGGCACAGAAACTTGGCGTCAAAGATGTTTGTATCCACGCTTTTTTGGATGGGCGTGATACCCCGCCTAAAAGTGCCGGAGATTATCTTTTTCAACTTGAAGAAGAGCTGAAAAAAATCGGTCTTGGTCGTGTCGTAACGATAACAGGTCGATATTGGGCGATGGATCGTGACAATCGTTGGGAACGAGTTGAAAAAGCCTACCTTGCCTTGACCGAAGGGATTGCTCAGCAGGCTGATTCCTCAGCAGAGGCAATCATCGCTGCCTATTCAGCGGGTCAGACTGATGAATTTGTCGAACCTCAAGTTGTCGGGCAGGCAGGTTCTATTGATGATGGGGACGGAATTATCTTCTTTAATTTTCGAGCTGACCGTGCTCGTGAAATAACCCGTGCATTAACTTCGGCAGATTTTAGTGGGTTTTCACGGACTAAAATGCCGCAGCTGGCCGATTTTGTTTGTTTGACAGAATATGACGAAAATTTTGATCTTCCCATCGCATTTCCATCTGAAACCTATCCTGACATTCTTGCAGAGGTTGTTTCTGACGCAGGGCTCAAGCAGTTACGAATTGCCGAGACGGAAAAATATGCTCATGTTACCTTTTTCTTCAATGGTGGAGTAGAGCGTGCTTGGCCAGGGGAAGATCGAGTTTTGGTTCCTTCTCCGAAAGAGGTGGCAACCTACGACCAGAAACCCTCGATGAGTGCTGTAGCGGTGACGGACGAAGTCGTTAAGCGAGTTGAGTCTAAAGAGTATCAATTGATTGTCCTGAACTTTGCTAACTGCGACATGGTTGGTCATACCGGGATTTTATCTGCTGCTATTGAGGCGGTGGAGACAGTTGATCGTTGTCTGGAAAGGGTGGTTGCCGCTGTGACTGCGGTTGGTGGAAAATTGTTGATTACTGCAGATCATGGCAATTGTGAGCAAATGGTTGATGAGAACGGCCGTCCTCATACCGCTCATACAACGAATCCGGTACAACTCATTTTTGTTGATCCTAAACGGAAAAATAAAAATATTCGTGATGGAATTCTTGCCGATCTGGCACCGACAATTTTAGATTTGCTGTCACTGGAAAAACCTGCAGTCATGACAGGACAATCATTGCTAGTCGATTAAGACGCGGGCGAGGGGAATGGGGGGATTTCCAAGCATAAAACAACTTTTCTTGTTGCTGTTCAAGCAGTTTTTTCCGCCTGCTTGTCCCCTTTGTAGTCATACCTTTCCTAGTGGTTATACTGACGTTTTCTGTCCCTCTTGTCAGTCTGGATTCAAGCCTCTTCCCGAAGCCTCTTGCTCTCTTTGTTCTCTTCCTTTTGCTGGGAAATCCAATAGCTCCCATCTGTGCGGTCGATGTATTAAGCAATTGCCAGCTTATAGGCAGGTTTATGCGGTTGGGCTCTATGAACAGTCTTTACGACATGCCATTCATCAATTTAAATATAATAACAAAATAGGTCTAGATCGATCTTTGGGGATTTTACTCGAGCAAACGGTGGTGAGTCATTTGAATATTGATTTGGTGGTTCCCGTTCCGTTACATCGTAAACGTTTACAGCAGCGGAGCTATAATCAAGCTCTTTTGCTTGCTCGAGAGTTTGCCAGAATCAGAAATTTACCAGTAGCTAGAGACCTGTTGCTCAAGGTGTGCGAAACGGAGTCGCAACAAGGATTGTCTGCTAAAGAACGAGTAAAGAACCTACTAGGTGTGTTCAAATTGCAGGGTGTAGTTTCGGCGCGTACGATTTTACTGGTTGATGATGTCATGACAACTGGGGCAACGGTTGAAGCTTGTAGTCAAGTTTTATTGGCTGGCGGCGCAGAAGCTGTTTATATTGCTGTTATTGGCCGAGCAATATAACTTTTGCATAGTAGAGATAGAATATCCAGAAAGGCAGGAAAGTGATATAGTTAGCAATATTTACGTTTTCATAATGTTTTCCTTTGGGAGACCCGATGAACTCGAACCTCTATCGACTACTTGCCGAATATCCCCTCGAAACCCTTCTTCAAACCATTCCGACCGGACTGTTTTTGGTCAATCCCGACAAGGTCATTGTCTACTGGAACGCTGAGGCAGAACGGATTACCGGATTCTCAGCAGCTGAAGCGGTTGGGCAGCAGTGTTCTTTTCTTTATGGTGATCCCTGCTACGCAGAGTGCGGGCTTTTCTCGGAAATCACCCCAAAGCCAGATATCGGGTTAACTTGCTCAATTCAGCACAAAGATGGTCGCACCATTACCCTAAGTAAGAATGTTGATCTTCTCCGCGATAATGATGGCGCTATTATTGGTGGAATCGAAGCTTTTGTTGATATTTCTCGTCTTAAAGAACTGGAAAATAGTCTCCGTTTTGCTGTGGAGGAACGCACTCGTGAGCTTGAAGTAGAGAAGTCTGGTCTTTGGGCTGTTCTTGATGGGATGCTTGATCCTGCTTATATCTGTGATGCTAACTATCGTAT
Organism: Desulfuromusa sp.; assembly: GCA_016744595.1. GTDB lineage: Bacteria > Desulfobacterota > Desulfuromonadia > Desulfuromonadales > Geopsychrobacteraceae > Desulfuromusa. Next base: position 125,974 of record JADGEB010000005.1, on the reverse strand, counting down.
CTTTTTTGCCAACCAGGCAATGTTGGATATTATCGGTGAGGTTGGTGAAATCGGTGAAAAACCCTGTTATCAGGTAATTTATCAAAGAGAACAAGTGTGTGAAGATTGCCCGTTAAAACAGGTCTTACAGGGGCATATTGTTCATCAGGAGAAGACTCTGAGTGAGATCGAGCGCACTTATGAAGTTGTTCATTCTCCGTACCCATCTGCAAAAAATCCAACCCGTAAACTTGGTGTCAGCCGGGATATTACTGAGCGTATAGAGACGAAGCGACAACTGCAGCAGACAAATCGTGAGTTAGATGCCTTTGTTTCAACGGTATCTCATGACCTTCGTTCCCCGCTAACACCGTTGATCGGTTTTGCCGAGCTTCTTGAAGAACGTTCTGATAAACAACTTGATGATATTGGCCGTGAGTGTATTACCGAGATAAAAAAAACAGCTGAAAAAATGAAGGATCTTTTGGATGATTTATTGTCTTTGTCGCGGGTTGGGCAGATGAAAGTCCCTGACCGGACGATTGATGCAACTTTGATTGCTGAGGATATTCTTCTGGAATTGGCAGACAAGGTTTTAGAATGCCAAGCAAAAGTTGAAATAAAAAAGCTTCCTGAAGTCAAAATCCCTGAATCTCTATTAGCGGATCTATTCAGGAATTTGCTCGGGAATGCATTGAAGTATGCTGCTAAATCTAATCCATGCATTGAAGTCTCTGGCCGGCAATTTTTTGATCGGATTCGCTTTGTTGTGGCAGATCATGGCCCGGGCATTGCTGCCGCAGAACGAGAAGAGGTATTTGAGCCTTTCAAGCGAGGTAGCAGTAGCAAGGGATCTGTTGGAACTGGGATCGGTTTGGCAACTGTAGCAAAAATTGCCCGGGTTTTTGATGGTAATGTCTGGGTTGAAGAAACTCCGGGAGGCGGAGCCACCTTTATTGTCGATTTGCCAATTTCCAAGGGGAAATAATTGATTCGGCCATTTAATCAAATTGCCAAGGAATTTCGTAAGTTTTAGAAGCAGCAACATTTATGGGAGCATGAGGCATGGAATCGCTACGTCAACTCTACCGTATTGGTACTGGACCCTCCAGCAGTCACACCATGGCACCGCGTCAAGCGGCTCTGATATTTTTGAAACGGTACCCTGATGCAGCATGTTACCGAGTTACGTTGTTTGGTAGCCTTGCTGCCACTGGGCGTGGACACTTGACCGATAAAGCTCTGACAGATATCTTTCAACCTATTGAGGCAAGGCTGGAACTTCTTTGGTCTCCTGAAAAACAACTTCCCTTGCACCCTAATGGCATGCGCTTTGAGTCAATAGCTGACTCTGGTTCAATCTTGCACAGCTGGGAGGTATACAGTGTTGGTGGGGGGGCTCTTCAGGATAGTGAAGAGCTGGTGGCTCCTCCTTTGATCTACCCTCTAACAACAATGTCTTCCATCCTTGATTCTTTGGATCGCAGTGGCGAGTCGATCTGGGAACATGTATTGAGCTATGAGGATGACAACTTTCCAGAGTTTCTTAGTCAGGTCTGGGATGTTATGTCTTCAGCAATCAATCAGGGATTGGAGCATGTTGGGGTTCTTCCTGGTGGCCTGGGGCTGGGACGTAAAGCTCACACCTTCTATAGAAAATCTGGGCTGTATGGATCTCACATGAAAAATAATGCCAGAATATGGGCATATGCTCTAGCTGTTTCGGAGGAAAATGCCAGCGGTGGCATGATTGTTACTGCGCCAACTTGTGGAGCTAGTGGAGTTCTTCCCGCAGTCCTGCGATATTTGAACGAAACATTGGAATCTAGCACTGAGGATACTTTGCGCGCTTTGGCAACAGCTGGATTGATTGGTAATCTAGTTAAGTATAATGCGTCAATTTCTGGTGCTGAGGTTGGCTGTCAGGGGGAAATTGGCACCGCCTGTGCGATGGCAGCTGCAGCAGCAACTCAGCTCCACGGTGGTACTGCCAGGCAGATTGAATATGCGGCAGAGATGGGTCTAGAACACCACCTTGGTTTGACTTGCGACCCGGTCAACGGCCTGGTACAAATTCCATGTATTGAGCGTAACGCCCATGCAGCGACTCGCGCCTTGAGCTGTTGTCACTTTGCGCTGCTCTCAGGTGGGGAACATAAAATTAGTTTGGATGAAATTACTTTGGTGATGAACGAAACCGGCCAAGCTTTGCCATCACTGTATCGTGAAACATCTGCTGGGGGGATTGCTCATGCATACCGACAACGCCAAAAGGATTAGTATCGCTTGTCATGTGGGTACTGAGCCCAAACAATTTTTTATGTGCTGCTAATGTTGAACTGACCGTTTTTCTCTAGACAAATTACATATTATGGATAGCTTTGGGCACAGTCAGAAATTATTTTAATTATTTTAAAAATTCTTGAAATATAAACCATTCCAAACGTTGTTTTTAATTGACAGCGATGCTCCTCTTCTCTTACAACGACATATATCGATTTTCGAATGGGATTGGTGGAGACGATGCGGATCCCGAAAAACAATGACCTATAAAGCTAGGAGGAAGTATGAGATTTACAAAGACTTTAGTACTTGTTTTGGCTGTTTTCTTTGCCTTTTCAGCCAGCAGTTTTGCTGCTGAAAAGCCAGTTCGGTGGAAACTGGCCATGACTTGGGGCCCAACATTGCAGCCATTTGTGGGTGCTGTTGAAAGTATGGCAGCAGCAGTGGAGAAAATGAGTGGTGGCGATTTTACCATCAGGGTGGATGCATCGAACAAGCATAAGGCTCCTTTTGGTGTCTTCGATATGGTTAAGATGGGCCAGTATGACATGGGGCATTCCGCTTCTTACTACTGGAAAGGAAAAGATCTTTCGTTTTTGCCGTTGACCTCCATGCCGTTCGGTTTGACAGGTTCCGAAACCTATGCTTGGTACTACTTTGGTGGTGGTATGGAGCTGTCAAACAAGGCCTACAATAAACACAATATGTACTCATATCCCGGTGGCAACACCGGTGTTCAGATGGGCGGATGGTTCAGAAAAGAGATTAAGTCTCTTGACGATCTGAAGGGTCTGAAGATGCGGATTCCGGGGTTTGCTGGTGAGGTTTTGGCAAACATCGGTCTGACCGTAACTAATATCGCTCCTGGAGAACTATACACCTCCCTCGAAAGAGGAACAATTGACGCGCTTGAGTGGGTCGGTCCCGGTATGGATATCAATATGGGATTCCATAAAATTGCGCCGTATTATTACACTGGCTGGCATGAGCCAGGTTCTGAAATGCAGTTTCTGGTCAATAAAAAGAAATTTGAGCAGCTTTCAGACAAGAATAAAGAGATTCTTCGGGTGGCTATGCGAGTTGCTGCGTACGATATGTATGCTGAAAATTATGCTATGAGTGCAGAAGCTTGGGATAAAATGATTGGTACGAATCCTGACATCAAGGTCAAGACATTTCCTGAGTCTGTGATGGCTGCAATGAAAAAGTCGAATGATGAGTTGCTGATAAACATGAAAGCGAAGAATCCACTTTTCAAAGAGATTGTAGAGTCTCAGGAAAAGTTTCAGACAAAAGCTAGAAAGTGGACGGAAATGTCTGAATATTCTTACGTCAGAGATAACTTAGTAAAATAGATTTAAGTTAATTTTATAGATCAAATAAACAGGGCTGATATTTTTAAAATGTCAGCCCTGTTATGTTTAGGTAATTAGAGGCGATATCTATGCTGGTAAAGTTTGGACAATTTTATGATCGACTATCTGATGTTATTGGATACATTTCTGGCGGGCTGCTGATTTTGATGATGGTCAATGTTTTTTATGACGTGATCATGCGTTACTTGTTCAAAACTGGATCGATTGCGCTACAAGAGATGGAGTGGCACTTATTTTCGGTCATGTTTCTGCTTGGAATATCCTACACTCTTAAGGAAAATGGACATGTCCGTGTAGATTTGATCTACGACAACTTAAACAAAAAAAAACAAGCGATAATTAATATTGTGGGGACGATTATTTTCTTAATTCCGTTTTCATTGCTGATTGCTTTTGGCTCGATAGATTTTGTTGCGGAATCTTACAATATTGGCGAAATCAGTGGAGATCCGGGTGGGTTGACGCACCGCTGGATAATTAAGGCGGTTATCCCTTTTTCTTTCTTCTTGCTGGCCGTTAGCAGTATTGGTTTCATCATCAAAAATATCAATATGTACAGGTCAACTGATACTCCTGATGTCAGTGTCAAGGAGGAGCAGGTATGATCGGAATTATAATGTTTTTTGCAGCTCTTTTAATGCTGCTGTTTGGTTTTCCGGTCGCGTTCACTTTTGGTGCTGTTGCAGTTGTTTTCGGGATGATTGCCGGAGTTGTCGAATCGCTTATGTATAGTGGAACAATAGTGGAAGGATTCACTATCGGCAAAAACATGTTTGCTTTTATGCCGTTCCGTATTTTTGCCCTTATGAATAATACCATTCTGATGGCAATCCCATTGTTTATCTATATGGGAATTGTTCTGCAAAGAACGAAGCTTGCTGAACGACTTCTAGAGTCAATGGCATTTTTGTTTGGGGAGATTCGTGGTGGTCTGGCAATTAGTACCGTACTGGTCGGAGCACTTCTTGCTGCTTCCACTGGTGTTGTTGGGGCTAGCGTGGTGGCCATGGGGGTTATTTCTCTGCCGGTCATGATGAAGTATAATTATAGTAAAGAGTTATCTTGCGGTACGATCTGCGCTGCCGGAACTCTGGGACAAATTATCCCACCGTCAATCGTACTGATTATCCTGGGTGATGTATTTCAGGTGCCGGTAGGCGATCTTTTCCAGGCCGCAGTGTGGCCGGGCATATCACTGGTTGTTGTCTACATTCTTTATATTCTGGTTGTTGCTTATCTTAAAAAAGATGTTGCTCCTGCTGTTGTTTTGGATGGAAATGTAGGATCAAAATCCAAACAGATATTTAATGCGATCAAAGCTATATTGCCACCACTGGTATTAATCGTCTTGGTGTTGGGATCAATTTTCGGTGGCATTGCTACGCCGACAGAATCTGCTGCGGTAGGTGCTATTGGTGCTCTGGGATTGGCGGTGATGTATCGAGAATTCTCATTTAGTGTGGTGTTTAACAGCGCTCTTGATACGGTAAAAGTAACGGCGATGGTATTTGGGATTCTGGTGGGGGCAACGGCTTTCTCAATGGTATTTACCTATACTGGTGGTGACATGATCGTTGAAGAGTTCATGATGAACCTCCCTGGAGAAAAATGGGGATTTTTGATTCTCTCCATGGTTGCGATTATGATTCTTGGCTTTTTCATCGATTTTATAGAAATATCGTATATCATTGTCCCAATTCTGGTTCCGATTGCTGCAAATATCGGAATCAATCCGGTATGGTTTGCCATTATGATTGCAATGAACCTGCAGACCTCGTTTTTGACGCCACCGTTCGGCTTCAGTCTTTTTTATCTAAAGGGGGTTGCGCCTGCCAATGTCAAAACAATGCATATTTATCGTGGGGTACTGCCATTTATTGTATTGCAGACGATCATCCTTTTTATCTTTATCGTTTTTCCACAAATTTTTGGTGTTCAGCCGATGGGATAATTGAAATCTCATAGTCTGTAGAGTAAAAAGCAGATTTGATGCGAAATATCCCTCTCAGGGTACAAAGAAGGTCACACTAAGTAGTGTGACCTTCTTTGTACCTGCTGTAAAAACTATATGTAGGGAGCGATATCTCTCTTATGCGATGGGGACAAAAACCCGTTTTGCCAATTCTTGGTCAATCATCATCAACCCACGACCATCTTCTTTGACCCTTTTCAGTTTTGCTATAATATGATTGGCATTGGCTTCTTCTTCGATTTGTTCAGTCACAAACCATTGGAGAAAAATTTGTGCTGCGTGATTCTTTTCTTGTTGAGCAAGATCCATCAGGTCGTTGATCTTGGCAGTGACAATCTGCTCATGTCTCAGCGCTTCTTCAAATATGTGCAGAGGAGAGTTATAGTCGTTATGTGGAGTCTCCATTGATTGCAGCAGAACACGGCCACCTGTTTCACAAACAAATTGGAACAATTTTTCAGCGTGAGACATTTCTTCCTGAAATTGGATATCCATCCAATTAGCCATACCGGGTAGGTCTTCATCTTCAAAATAGGCCTGCATCGCTTTGTAGATGAAAGCGGAATAATATTCAAATTGAATTTGATCGTTGATGGCATCAATAAGTTTTTTACTAAGCATCTTCTGTCTCCTTTGTGATTAATTATTCTGATATCTATATGTTACTATTATAGTGATGATTGTGGGGGTCTGTAAAGGAAAATAAACTAACCAAACCCTACAATTAATAGCATAATAATCACAATTGTCCAGAAGTCTTGTTGACAGTTGCCAAATCGGTTTTGCATAGGTTATCCTCCGATAACTTGAAAATCAGATAGGGGTTATTGGATCGAACTATGAAAATATCTTCAGCCGAATTTATTAAAAGCGCAACCAGGCCTGGAAATTATCCGCCCAATGAATTGCCAGAAATTGCTTTTGCTGGTCGCAGTAATGTTGGCAAAAGTTCGTTGATCAATGTTCTGGTCAACAGAAAGGGGCTGGTTAGAACATCTTCGACCCCAGGACGAACGCAGTTGATTAATTTCTTTAATGTCAACGATCATTTTTCTCTCGTTGATTTGCCTGGTTACGGTTACGCGAAAGTTCCTCTGGCGGTGAAAAAAGCTTGGGGGCCGATGATCAGGACTTTTCTCGAAGTACGCGAATCACTCCATGGGGTGGTTTTTATTTTTGATATTCGTAGAGTCCCCCGAGAAGAGGACATCCGTATGCTTGATTGGCTGGAAGAGTTCGGTGTGCCAACGATTCCAGTTATTACCAAGATAGATAAAATCAACCGTTCTCAACGGGAGAAACATATTAAGCAAATTGTAGAGGAAACAGGACTTCCAAGAGATGCATTCAGTTTGTTTTCAGCAATGACTCGAGATGGGAGTGAAGAAATTTGGGAGCGGATCGAAGCAGCTCTTGATCCTGCAGGGTTGGAGGGCGAATGAAAGCCACACGGGTTCATCTATTGCGCCATGGCCAAGTTGATGGGTTTGAAGATAAACGTTATAACGGTCAAGGCGATGTTCGTTTGACCGATCTGGGTCGACAACAATCAGCGGCTTTTGCAGGACGCTTTCAACACCAGAAGCTCAGTGCAATTTATTCAAGTGATCTGTATCGTTGTCGGATGGCCGCTGATCAGATTGCGCTCTTGCAGGAAGCACAACCCGAATATCACGAAGAATTGCGAGAGTTGCATATCGGTGACTGGCAGGGACAAACTTGGCAACAACTACAGTGTGATTATCCAGATTTGTGGCAGGCACGACTTGATGATATCGTCAACGTATCACCACCTTCAGGTGAAAGCTTGCTACAAATGGCTCAGCGGGTGAGACCGGTTGTAAAACAGATTATTTCCGCACATGCTGGGGGAAATATTGTTATTGTCGCCCATGGTGGGGTTAACCGAGTCATTCTGCTTGATGCTATCGGTGCTCCTTTAGAACGATTATTTCATATTGAGCAGGACTTTGGTTGTCATAATATTATCGATTATTTTACCGACGGGATTGCTGTCGTGAAGCAACTGAACGGTTGATGACTAACCATTTTTCGTTACACTGTGTTTATTCTGAAGGGAGTAAATAATGAAATCAATTCATGTTATAGGTGCCGGAATTGCGGGCCACGAAGGATTTACGCCGCAGGCACTTGAACTGATTAATCAGAGTGAACTTCTGTTTGGGGCGCAACGTCTACTACAACTGTTTCCCAGTTTTTCGGGAGAGAAGTTTGCTCTTGATGACGATAATATGGCGGAGATGGTTGGTCGCTTACAAGTCTGCGACGGTCGCGTGGTGGTTCTCGCTTCGGGTGATCCACTGTTTTTTGGATTGGGACGTTACTTACTGCGTAACCTTGCCGATGAATTGATAGAGTTTTTGCCCAACGTGACTTCGGTGCAGTACGCTTTTGCAAAAATTCGTGAACCCTGGGACGATTCAGTTTTTGTTTCTGTCCATGGTCGGGCACTAAAAGATGTTGTTGATCGTATCGTTGCTAATGACAAGGCCGCTATTCTGACGGACGAAATCAATAATCCCGGGGCGATCGGTAGGGAGTTGCTGAGTCGGAACCGTGGTGGTTATAAGGCATACCTATGTGAAAACCTGGGAACGGATACAGAAAAAATTCGTGTCACCGATGTTAAAGGCTTACTTGAGTTGGAAGTTGCCCGGCTCAATGTTTTGATTTTGATCAAGGAATATGAGGATACAGGGCAACAGTATATCCCAACTTTTGGCATTCCAGATGACGAATTTGTCAGCATCAAAAAACTGATTACCAAGGAAGAAGTACGGGTTGTCACTTTAGCCAAATTGAAATTGCGCCATGATATGTGCCTTTGGGATATTGGAGCTGGTTCTGGATCGATCTGCGTCGAGGCTGATCACCTGCTGCCGAACGGGCGGATCTTTGCTATTGAACGTAACGAGGAATGTCGTCAGTTTATCAAAGAGAATCTGCAAAAATTTAACACCCGTAATGTTGTTTTAACCGAAGGTGATGCCCCAGATTGTCTGGACGAATTGCCCGACCCTGATTGTGTGTTTATTGGAGGCAGTGGTGGCAGGCTCTGGGATATTCTTGACACTGTTGATCAGCGTCTTGCGATTGGCGGCAGGATTGTCCTGAATGCCAGTACTCTGGATACCTTAACTTCGGCAAATGAGTATTTTGCCAATGCTGGTTATCAGGTTGAGGTGGTTACGATTAATATTGCCAGAACCCGACCCCACTCAAATTACAAATTATTTGAAGCCTATGATCCGGTGTATATTCTGACTGCTGTTAAATAGAACTATTGTGACAAAAAGCCAGTCTTTAAGAAGACTGGCTTTTTGTTTTTTAGCAGTGGATTAAGAGGTGACTTAGTTATGCACCCTTTCTGCTTTAATAATAATATCGATCCGGCGATTAATCGCACGTCCCTCAGTGGTGTCATTGGTTGCCAGAGGTCTTTCTGATCCATAACCAATCGCAGACAGCTTTTGTTCTTCTAGCGTGCCATTCGCAATAAAATACTGTCGTACTGCTTCAGCCCGGTTTTGCGAGAGCTGCGCATTGATTGCAACTGACCCGGTATTGTCAGTATGTCCTTCAATAACAACTTCTGGTTCGCCAAAGGTCCGGATAGCTTTACGTACCTGGCTTAATAGGGCGTAATTGTCAGGCATGATCAGATCTTTCCCGACTGGGAACTGAATAGCTTTTAAACGAATAACAAGTTTTTGGGCTTGTTTATAAACCTCGGCTTGATCTTGAGAAAACATTCCTTGTACTTCATTAAATAGTTGTTGAAAGTGGCGTTCAGCTTCCAGACGGGCATTGGTTTCCTTTTCCTGTAGCGCAATGAGCTCACGTTCTCTTTGGGCAGCTTTGCTTTGTCCTTCCAAGGCAGCAATCTGTTGTCTTTGCGCATCAATTTCGACTTGTTTTTCGGCCAGTTTGTTCTCGAATTCGAGTTTCTCCTGCTGCCGTTTCTCTTTCAGATATTGGTTGTCGTCCTGTAAAGAAACGACCGAACCAAGAATGCTCTGTAGTTGGAGATCAGCAGGTTCATTCCTTAAGTCACGTCCACCCAATTTACTGGTCACCTGATGTAGCTGGCTCTCATGGCGTAAAGAGATGTCTTCCGGCAACATATTTTTAAGCGAATTACTCATAGCCATAATCTGGCCGAGCCTCTGAGCCTGAAATAGAGCCGAATTGGCTTTGTTCTGCATTTCTACCCGTTTGTAACGTTGCTGGGTAATAAACTGATCGGCATCAGCCAAAGCCTTCTGAGTTTCATTCAGGGTTTTTGGTGCCAGTTTTTTTGCCCCATTATCGATATTGGTGGTCAACAAATTTCTTACTTCTCCCAGAGTATTTTCTTTGATGGCGCGGAGCTCGAGATCAGCAAATCCTTTGGCAACTTTGTTTTCATTTTTTTCAGCACGTGAAAGATTGTTATTTTCAATGTCGGCAGTTAAAGCGGTAAATTCATATTCAAGTTTCTGATAGTCATCACCGAGAGAGGCTGCACCAGCCGCGTTCGCCAATTTGCGTGCTTTAATAGCTTGAGAGATAGCGGATTGGGCAATAAGGGCATATTCTTTCGCTTTGTCAAAATGGGCATGACCATAGGCCACGTTTTGTAAGACCCCTTCGACCGAATCATTGTTAGCTAAGCCATGTCTGGCTTTGTCTAGGTAGCTGTCAGCTTTTGCATACCATGTTGGCGCAAGGACGTGAATCTGTTGTGTACGTCCTTCGGCAAGAGTTTCCTCAAGTTGAAATATTTTACTGCTTGGATTGTCTGAAATAGCGACATGAGGAACCTGAAGAGTTGGTCCCGAGCAACCGGTCAGAGTGATAATGATCAATAAGCTCATCAAAAAAAAGGTTTTCCTGTAACTTTTCATTTTTTCTCCCCTTTATTTGTTTGCATGAATTCTCAGGTTAATAAATTACGCATAATTGCCAAAGCAGCCTTCCGTCCATCCGCAGCAGCGTTCACAACTAAATCTGCCCCCCGATAACAGTCCCCTCCTGAATAGACTTTGGGTTGGCTGGTTGCTCCAGAGGATGAATCAACTTGGATTTGTCCCCATTTGTCCATAATTATCCCCGACTCTTCAAGCCCCGCCAAAGTGGCAACATCAAACCCGAGAGCTAAAATAACCACATCAGCAGGGATGCAGTGTTCAGTGTTAGAAAGAATCTCAACTTGTTGGCGGCCATCTGCCGCTTTATCTCCCAGTTGAGTTTTTTCAACTTCTACACAAAGCAGGCCGTTCGGTTCACGCCTAATTTCACGTGGACTGATGTTGAAGCAGAATTCAACTCCCTCTTCAATGGCATTGTGGAACTCTTTTGAGCTGCCTGGCATGTTGGCTTCATCTCGCCGATACAAGCATGATACCTGGCTGGCACCATCGCGAATTGCAGTTCGCAGACAATCCATAGCAGTGTCGCCACCACCAATAACCACAACTCTTTTGTCCTGCATGGAACATTCAGGTTCTGCATTTGTCCTAAATAGTTGCCGCTGTTTTTCGGTCAGATAGTCCATTGCCAGAATCACTTCGGGGAGTTTTTCACCCTTGATATTGGCTTGACGACCCTTGGTTGCACCAATCCCGATAAAAACCGCGTCATATTGCTCAATCAACGTGTCCAGCTCAATATCTTGACCAATTTTGTTCTCTAAATGTAGTTTTAGTCCAGCGTCCTGTAATATTTTAAAGCGTTGTTCGACAATGTTTTTATCCAGTTTGAATCCAGGAATTCCATAGGTCAAAAGTCCTCCAGGGCGATCAGCCTGCTCATATATCTCAACCCTGATTCCGGCCCGCAGCAAAAAATGGGCACACGACATTCCTGCCGGTCCAGAACCAACAATTGCAACTTTTTGAGCGTGACGGATGCCGGGGAAAGGGAGTTGTAAGCCAGCGGCAAAAGCCAAATCGGTAATTGACGCTTCTATGGCTCCGATAGTGATAGCTCCGAAACCATCATCCAGAGTGCAGGCTCCTTCACAGAGATGCCCCTGTGGACAAATACGCCCAAGAATTTCAGGGAAAGGAGAACTTTCATTTGAGAGCCTGAACGCTTTTTCCAGATCCCGATCGGCAATTGCTTCAAGCCACTGGGGAATATGGTTCTGTAGCGGACAGCCAATTGTAGTGCAAAAAGGATCACCGCATTGGACGCAGCGCTCAGCTTGTTTACGAACTTGACGGTTATTGAAAAATTGATAAATTTCATCAAAATTACGTAGCCGCTGAGTCGGTTCAAGTTTGTCGGGCTCATGTCGGGGTAAATCAATATAATTCTGCATTTGTATCTCCGCAGGTAAAAATCTTTATCATTTGAATTTGTAGGTAAAAAATGATCAGTCCCCTTCTTTGGGGTTGAGTGGTGCTTTCATGTCCTTTGGAGTGACCATCCAGAAATAAGCTAGTTCTTCGCGGAAGTCACTGAGAATTCTTTTTGCCTTGGGGCTTCGAGTTCGGTTGAAATAGCTGATCAAGATTTTTTTCAGATAAAGTTTGCCTTCGTTGTCGTCATCAACATCAATTCTGCGGGCAAAAACCAGTTCCTGATTTAAGCGATCGATGAAATGATTCTGCCGATCATAAACAAAGGCAGCACCACCAGTCATTCCTGCTGCGAAATTGATACCGGTTTCCCCTAAAATGACGACTGTGCCACCGGTCATATATTCACAGGCATGATCACCAGTTCCTTCCACAACGGCCAGGGCTCCAGAGTTGCGAACGGCAAAACGTTCACCAGCTGTTCCCGAAACGAATAATTTCCCCCCGGTGGCTCCGTAAAGGCAGGTATTTCCAGCAGCAGAGGCATTTTCCTGGTAAATTGACGGAGTGATAATGATTCGACCGCCATGCATTCCTTTGCCGACGTAATCATTTCCGACACCGTTTAACAACAGAGTCATCCCTTCAGCAAGAAATGCACCGAATGATTGTCCCGCGACCCCTTTCAACTTAATGGTCATGGCCTCTTTCGGCAAGCCTTGATCGCCGTAGAATTTGGAAATTTCTCCACTGATCAGGGTGCCGAAGCTACGATTTGTGTTGAGAATGTCGAGTTCAATAACCATCTCAGACTTGGGGTTTTTGATAACGGGATAAACTTCGTTAAGAACCTCTTTTTCAAAAGCATTGTCATCAAAAGGAGGGTTTTCTCTCTGATTGGTATTGTTTCCTTCAACTTGCATCAAGATGTTGGAAAAATCGAACTTTTCAAAATCAATATCATCAATCTGTTTTAACAGGTCGGTACGGCCGATGATTTCATTGAGAGAGGAGAAACCAAGTTCAGCTAAAATTTCACGAACATCTTCGGCAATATTACGTAGATAGCTAACGACTTTTTCAACCGTGCCGATATAATGTGCGCGCAAGTTTTCATCTTGGGTTGCGATACCGACAGTGCAGCGGTTGAGATGACAGACACGCAGAATTTTGCAACCTAAAATTACCAGTAACGGGGTGCCAAAGGCAAAGCTCTCTGCTCCCATCATGGCTGCTTTGACGACATCGCGACCAACCTTTAACCCGCCATCCGTTTGCAGATGGACTAATTCACGCAGGTTATTTGCTTTCAGACTCAAATGAACCTCGGTCAGCCCAAGCTCCCATGGATTACCGGCATATTTAATCGAGCTGAACGGGGCAGCACCGGTTCCACCGTCATTACCGGAAATAATGATTTTATCGGCGTATGCTTTGGCGACTCCCGCAGCAATGGTTCCTACTCCTTCGGTGGAGACTAATTTGACGCTAATAATCGCATCGGGGTTGATCTGTTTGAGATCAAAGATAAGCTGCGCCAGATCTTCAATAGAGTAGATATCGTGATGCGGCGGTGGTGAAATCAGGGTGACGCCAGGGATGGTAAAACGTAGTGTTGCAATAAGTTGGGTTACTTTTTCCCCGGGGAGCTGACCCCCTTCACCCGGTTTTGCCCCTTGAGCAAGTTTAATCTGAATCTCTTTAGCACTACGTAAATAGCCGGGAGTAACCCCAAACCGTCCCGAAGCAATCTGTTTGATTTTACTGTTGCGAACCGTTTTAAAACGAGCGGCGTCTTCTCCACCTTCACCACAATTTGATGAGCCGCCAAGCTGGTTCATAGCTTCTGCTAAGGCTTCATGGGCTTCTGGAGAGAGAGCTCCAAGGGACATCGCGGCAGAATCGAAGCGACGGGTTATGTCTTCAACGGGTTCGACTTCATTTAGGGGAAGTGGTTGTTTTGGACTGTTGAAGGTGAGTGCGTCACGGATGAATCTGGTGCCACGTCCAACAATCATTTCACGGAACTTCAGGTATTCTTCCCGGTTGCGGACTTCTGCAAAGCGGTGTAGTTGGGTGACGACCTGAGAACTGAAATCGTGATATTCAAAGCCCGGGTTGTCGCGATAGAATCCTCCTATCTCTAATGGATAAACCGGCTCCATGAAAGTTTCAATGAAATGCTTGCGATGAGTTTTCTCAATCCGGGCTTCAAGATCAGCAAAACTTAACCCTGGAAGCAGCGCAGCAGAACCTTTGAAACAGGTTGTCACCAGCTCTTCACTCAGACCGATAATGTCGAATAGGGCAGAATTGCGGTAACTGGTGACCGTGCTGATTCCCATCTTTGACATAATTTTTAAAATCCCCTTGGTCAGGGCATCATAAATGTTTTTCAAAGACTCTCGGATATCTTTAGTTGACAGACTCCGTTTTTCACAGAGTTCCAAACCACTTGCATAAAGCAACCATGGATAGATGGCAACACTCCCGTAGCCAACCAGAACCGCAGCGGAATGAGGGTCTAGAACTTCACCTGTACAAGCAACAATTGTGACATGCTGGCGTTGATCAGCCAGGAATAATTGTTGGTTGATATAGCCAAGTGCCATTGCTATCGGAATCAATTTCTGTTCGGAAGAAAGAACCCGATCATCCAGAATGACTATTCGGACACCATTATCTCTTACGGAACTTACAACCTCTTCTCCTAGTTGTTTCAGGGATTGCTGTAGGCCTTGTGAAAACCCTGTGTTGAAAGATTGATGTTTGTAGCATGGCTCATAGCGTGGGAGATCTGGATTACCAAAAGAGAGCAGTGCTTGGAAAATATCGTAAGAAAGAATTGGTGAAATACTTTTCAGCCGTTTTGCTCGGTCTTTGGTTTCGATCAATGGATTACCGATTCCACCAAATCCAATCGTTGTTGACATGACTGCTTTTTCGCGCAATGGATCAATGGGAGGATTAGTAACCTGGGCAAATTTCTGTTTAAAAAAATCAGAAAAATTTCGCTGCTGATCTGAAAAGGCTGCAATGGGGCAGTCATCTCCCATCGATCCTACCGGTTCTTTGCCTTCTTTCATCATCGGTCGAATCACCAGATCTACAATCTCACTGGTGATGTTGTGGTAGCGCTGTAGTTTGTTCAGCTCTGGGTAGCGATAGTCGCTAAGATCTTCAAATTGACGTTCAATAAATTCTTGCAGATAGTAGGTATGTTCTGTCAACCAATGGCTATAAGGTTGTGATTCCATCAGATAGCGATCGATGTCTTGAGGATAGAAAATTTTCCCTTGATTCAGGTCGGCGGCAATCATTTCACCACTTTGCAGGCGACCCCGTTCACGAATCATTTCTGGTGGTGTTCCGAGAACTCCGTATTCACTGCTGACCAAGAGTCGATCATCGGTCGTGATGACATATTTTGCTGGGCGCAAGCCGTTACGATCGAGAACACAGCCAATATAGCGTCCATTGGTCAGACTGACAGCCGCAGGGCCATCCCATGGTTCAAAGGCCGCTGATGTATATTCGTAAAAGGCTCTTAGCTTTGCTGGGATATGGGCAACATTGTGTCGAGCCGGTGGAATCAACGAACGGATTGCTTTGAAAAAATCGACCCCATTGGCCAGTAAAAATTCAAGCATATTGTCAAGATTGGCGCTGTCACTCACACCATCTTCAAGAATTGGCAGGATTTGTTCGAGTTCGGCTTGTGAGAAAACTGGACTTTGTGCATCGGTAAATTTATTGAGTGCCTTGAAGCGGTTTCCCTGAATCGAGTTGATCTCTCCATTGTGGGCAATAACCCGTAGGGGCTGAGCCAGTTTCCACTGTGGCAGGGTGTTGGTGGAAAAGCGTTGGTGGAACATTGCGAAGGAAACCTCAAAGTCTTCACTTTGTAGATCAGGAAACAGTTTTTCAATATAGGTTGGCATGACCAACCCTTTGTATGACACCACAGTGCGGGAAAAACTAGCGATATAAAAGTTATGATCATCACGCAAATGATGTTCCATTTCTTTACGAGTCAGGTAGATCAATGCATCAAAACGGTGGGTCGCAATCAGAGCTGCAGGGACAACAAACAGTTGGACTATATTTGGTAGTCTTTGCAATGCGTACTCGCCAAGAGCATCAGTATCCAACGGAACAACTCGGGTGAGTAAGATACTCAGATCATTCTTTTCGCATCGTTCCTTAAATATTTGGAGTTCTGTTTCCGGATCGCTTAAAAATAAGGTCGCGATTGCAAATTGCTTGGGCAGGGAAATCCCATTCTCCTCGGCAACTTTACGCATGAAGCGGATTGGCATCGAGCAGAGCAAGCCACTCCCATCCCCCGATTTTCCATCAGCTGCAATTGCACCACGGTGCATCATGCGACTGAGTGATTTGATCGCATCTTGCAAGAGTTGGTGACTTGGCTGGTTGTGGATATGAGCCAGAAGGCCGAAGCCGCAATTATCGTGAAATCGATCAGCAAGATTCATGGAAGTCTGTCCTTCGAATTGTTGTTACTTGGATAATAATGGATATCTTAACCTATTTAGGAAATTAGAAAAATACCAATCAAGGATAATCTTTCTAGTTTTTAGATCCTGCTTTGGAGAGAAAATATAGTTTGGAAATTGATTCAATGTCTAAAATATGGGCATTATTTGCCCAATAAAAACGAATTATATGAAAATTTCACTTGGCTTGTCAGTGCGATGCTATAAAATCAAGCAATTCATGATCCACCTTCGTTGCTTTTTTTGTTCTATTTAGATTTCATTTCTCTGTATCAGGAGCGCTTGTTATGAATGTGCCGGAACGGGTTTCGACTGGTTACGCTGAATTGGATAATATCCTGGATGGGTTGAGAATTGGCGATAATGTAGTTCTCAAAGTAGAGTCAATTGAAAATTATCGTTATTTTGTTGGACCTTTTGTTGATCAAGCGTTGCGAGATGGTCGACAGATTAATTATATGCGTTTCGGCGACCATCTTCCTTTACTTGGCGAAACACCTCAGATCAAAGTTCATCAGCTGGATCCTCGTCTGGGTTTTGAAGTTTTTGCCACCAGTGTTCACAATATTGCCAGAGAACAAGGTTCTGGAGCCTTTTATGTTTTTGACTGCCTGTCAGATCTCCTTTCGGCCTGGACGACAGATCATATGGTTGGAAACTTTTTCCGGGTGACCTGTCCCTATCTATTTGAATTAGATACGGTCGCTTATTTTGCTCTGACCAGAGATTATCATTCTTTTAAAACCATTGAACAGATTCGCGATACAACTCAGATATTGATTGATGTTTTCAACCACGAAGATCATTTCCACATACAGCCATTAAAGGTTTGGCAGCGTCGCTCTCCAACGATGTTTTTGCCCCACCATAAAGTAGGCGACAAGTTTCTCCCTCTAACCAATAGTTTCGAATCAACACGCCTCTATAATTCTCTCGCAGCACGAACCAGAGATGCATCCCGACGGCAGATTGATCATTGGCACCGGCTCTTTATTGAGGCAGAAGATCTGTGCAAAGAAACTTCGACAGAAATTGATCGCGCAAGTATGGTTCGGCATATTTGTCGACATATGATCGCTCGGGAAGAGCGGATGTTGTCTTTGGTCAGGCAGTATTTCTCTCTGCAGGATTTGCTTGATATTAAGGCACGTGTGATTGGTACTGGTTTTATTGGCGGTAAAGCGGTCGGAATGCTGTTGGCACACAGTATTTTACGGCAGGATGACTCTTTTGAGTGGGAGGAGCATCTTGAACATCACGATTCTCATTACGTCGGGTCTAACGTTTATTATTCTTATATTGTCCATAATGATTTGTGGCGATTGTTTATGCAACAGAAGACAGAAGAGGGTTATTTTTCTGCAGCAGCTGAACTGAGAGAAAAGATGCTTAATGGATCTTTCCCGGATAAGATCCGTGAAGGGTTTCAGCATTTACTTGAATATTATGGGCAATATCCGATCATTGTCCGTTCTAGCTCCCTGCTGGAAGATGGCTTTGGGAACGCCTTCGCCGGAAAGTATGACAGTTTTTTCTGTGTTAATCAGGGGAACCCGGAGGAGCGATTGGAGCAATTGGAGACCGCTATCCGCAAAATTTTTGCCAGCGCTATGAGTGAGGATGCTCTGACCTATCGTTTGCAGCGAGGTCTTGATCAGCAGGATGAGCAGATGGCTTTATTGGTGCAACGGGTTTCTGGAGCTTATAGAGGTCATTACTATATGCCGGAGCTGGCAGGGGTTGGAGTCTCCTATAACACTTTTGTCTGGGACAAGGAGATGGATCCACAAGCAGGCATGTTGCGGCTGGTTGTCGGGCTTGGAACCAGAGCCGTTGATCGGGCTGAAATTGACTACCCCAGGGTTGTTGCTCTAGATTCGCCTAAAATGCGTCAGCATAAAGGGTTTGAGGATGTTCGTAAATTTTCACAGCATGATGTTGATCTGTTGAATGTGAATGAAAATTGTCTTGAAACTGTTTCGTTGCTTAAATTAACTCAAGAAGACATCAATGTACCGTGGCAATTCTATGCAATTAAAGATTATGAAACGATGGAACTTCTCGAACGCCGTGGGAAAAAAGGACAAGATATTTGGCGTTTAACCTTTGATGATTTTCTTGAAAAAACAGATTTTACTACACTGATGCATCGTATGTTGAAGACGATCGAAACTGCTTATGATTATCCGGTTGATGTTGAGTTTACCGCGAACTTTACGACTGATAGAATTGTTAAGATAGATGTTGTTCAGTGTCGTCCGTTACAGACCAAAGGTTCAAAAACACACTTAGAGATACCCCAGAATATTCCAGAGGAAAATTTATTCTTCCGCTCTGCGGGGAATTTCATGGGCGGTAATATCTCACAGAGTATTGAATGGATTGTCTGGGTTGAACCAGCGGAATATCTACGCTTGCCGCAGGTTGAAAAATATGAGATTGCACGTATGATTGGGCTGTTGAATAAGCGGATTGCCAATAAGGAAAATAGTAAAACCATGTTGTTGGGTCCTGGCCGATGGGGAACAACGACGCCATCTCTGGGGGTGCCGATCAGTTTTTCTGAAATTAGCAATTTGAGTGTTTTGGTTGAGGTTGCCTTTACTTCTGGAGATCTTATGCCGGAACTTTCTTTTGGGTCGCACTTCTTTCAGGATTTGGTTGAAGCAGATATTTTCTATCTCGCATTATTCCCGGACAACAAAAATTGCTTTCTCAATGAGGCTTGGTTGCAAAATTGTCGCAATTCTCTGGGGGGGTTGTTGCCTTCCTATAGTCGTTACAAGAAGGTAGTCAAGGTGTGTCGTGTTCCTGAGCCCGGAGTAAAATTGATGGCAGATGTTGTGTCACAGGAGTTGGTCTGCTGTATTGAATGAGTTTATTCAACCCCCCGGGGGGTATAGCTAGGGAGCTAACCTTTTAAGAAACACAGATGAGTCAGTATCTCATAACTTCTTGGATATACGTGAACCCATTTTGACAGGACATTTGATCAATAGAAGGAAGGAGCTTGACAGGCAAAGACGGCATCGGTCAAAAGCTTTAAAATTTGTCAGTGGATTTTGAAGCTAGCGCACATTGATAGCACACTTGGTTTGGAACTAAGATGTTGGAGGTTCGAATCCTCTCGCTCCGACCAAAATTTTAAACGGTTGTTCATTTCATAGCGACCCATTTTTATGTGCCTCCGGGGGTCTTTACTCTACTGTTAAGAAATCAATATCAGCATCTTCCAAAATCTATAGTTTTTTAATAATTTAATTATATATAAATACTGTTTTTTTAGTACTCTTGTTTCAATATTGGACACTATGTTCTGTGGAATAGATTATCTTTAATCATGCTGGTGTTTTTACACTATTTATTGCCTAACTTTGGGAGGTAACATGAAACCTGTATTAAAGCTGAGCATATTCATACTTGTTATTCTGTTGATGGTGAGCTGTGGTTCTGGTAATTCAGATAACGAAAATATGACAACTGGGCAATTTATCGACGATCCCGTGCAAGGTCTAAATTATTCTTGTTCCTCTGGATGGGATGGTGTTACAGACTCTAGCGGTGAGTATGTTTGTGATGAAGGTGATGATGTAACCTTCTCCATAGGGATCATGTCCATAGGAACCATTGCTGCTCAAAGTGGAATTATTACACCTTATTCCCTTTTTCCAAATAATATTGATGCGGCTCTTAACCTTGCCAGGCTGTTGCAGAGTATTGACACTGACCCTAACGATGGCGTCATTATTTTTGATCAAGATTTAGTGGCATTATTACCCGATATTATCGACTTTTCGAGTGAAATATTTATAAGGGATGTTGAGTTGGACTTGGGTATCGCCTTAGTTTCAGTTGAAGAGGCACAGAATAGTCTCAATGCTTCGATTCTTGTTGCTGGTGAAGTAATCCCCGATGGGAGCCATATTCCTGTTGCTGATGCAGGCCCTGACCAAAATGTTATTACAACAGATCAAGTCTTTTTATCAGGCGCTGACAGTGTAGATGCTGATGATGATCAGTTGGAATATCAATGGAGTTTTATAGCTAGTCCACAGGGTAGCACTGTAACGCTTTCAGGTATAACATCCTCGGAACCGACATTTTATCCGGATGTCGATGGGGGGTATATTATTCAACTGGTTGTCAACGATGGTATTGTTGATAGTGCTGCAGATACCGTCATAATTACCGCGGCAACAGGTGATGCTGTCCCTGTTGCAGATGCCGGGTCTGATCAGAATATTGATACAACGTCAGTCGTCAGCTTGGATGGATCAGGAAGTTCAGATGCTAATGTTGGTGACGTTTTGACCTACCAGTGGAGTATTACGGCAGCTCCGACTGATAGTTCAGCGATACTTTCTGATGTAACGGCAGAAGCTCCAGTATTCACTGCAGATAAAGATGGCAGTTATATCGTTCAATTGATCGTGAACGATGGAACAAATAACAGTGTTGCGAGTACAGTGACGATCACAGCATCATCTCTTGTCTCTCATAATGGTTTAGATTACAGAACTGTAGAATCACCCTATACGAAAAGAATTTGGTTAGACAGGAATGTTGGTGCAAGTCAGTTGTGTACTTCTATCACTGATTTAGATTGTTGTGGTGGATATTATCAATGGGGTAGAAATACCGATGGTCATGAACTACCATCCAGTTCATTGGACACAACTTTAGCCAGTAGTTTAAACAACGTTGGGCCTTACTTGATAAACCCTGCGTCGGCTCCTAGCCCTAATCCTCTTGATTGGGTAAATACACAGATAGATGTTGATAATAGTGGCTCTTTAAGGCGAGCAAACTGGTTAAGTACAGATGGATCATCTGTTTGTCCGATTGGGTATCGCGTTCCAACTTTAGTCGAACTTGAAAATGAGACTGCGCTTGTGAATAATCCATCAAGTGCCTATGCGAATTTCTTAAAACTTCCAAGTGGCGGCAGTAGACCTTATACTGGCTCTCAAATATATTATACGACTGTTACGTTATGGACGAGTGATATTGAAGACGAAAATATTCCAACTCATTCAATGTATAGACACTTTAGTTCGTATGGGGCAACGAGTGGTACAATGGTTCGTGCTAAAGCATATACGATTCGCTGTATTCAAGATTGATATCAAATTCTCATATTTTAGTGAGCCTCTTCCTGGTGGGACTAGGAATTGTCACCGAACTTGACTTATAAGAAAATGGCCATCTGGCAGAGCTAGGTGGCCATTTTGTAGGTTGAGGAGTATCTTGAATACCTCGCTTGTTGAGTGTTGAGCGGTGACAATTTCATCTTGAAAACGCTGATCAGGCCAAATCATCTCACAACCTCACGGCTAGCTTAAGACTTCACTTGGCAGCAATCAGATCGTCAGTTATAAATCAGTAAATCATTTTTGCAAGGGGTTCTCTGGTTAGATCCGTCGATCTTCAAATGTAGTAACAAAATAAAGAAGCCCAGCCCATGACCGGGGCTTCTGTCTACGTCTTGAATCTAGTCACTTATGGTCAAACAGACCGCCCGTGTGATGCGGGCGGTCATATGTGAAGAAGAGTTATTGCCTCGAATGGCTATTTAACCGGGAAGCTGGTTGGATCGATCACGTACCAGATATTTTTGACACTCTGACCGTTGGTATCGCCGGCCATCTTGTCTTTGAAGAAGTAGTACAAGGGATAGCCGCGGAATATCGTCTGTTTGGCTCCGTCTTCGCGGGTGATTGTTCCGAAATCAGCTGCGTCAATTCCGCTGGGTGGAGCGATCTCTGGTCGGTAGTAAGCAGGCCACTTTGCTATGCAGCCCCCTTTACAAGCACTTTGTTCGACACTGTCCTTAGTGAACCAGTACAGGGTCATTCCTTTGGCGTCGGTCAGGTAGTTGCCGATGTTCTCCTTTTTAACGATCTTGATCGCGTGGTGGTCGGCGAACGAAGTGGTCGCAAGAAAGGTGGCCAGCATTACTGTCATAAGGATGAACGTTGCTTTTTTCATGATAATCTCCTATTAGTGGTTAATGAGGTTTTGTTCGGCAGAAATTGGTGTCTGCAAAACTTCTTTTGTAGGTATATACGTATGCTTGTCGATTTCGGATGTTGATCTGTGGATTTTTTATGTTTTTTTCACGACAATTCTTAATGACAGTTTTTCTGGGCACGTTCGGCCGTGGTAACAATTCCGCGAAAAAGACGTTGGACGACAATGGTCTGGTGGAACAAATGGCTTCAGGAGACGAACAAGCGTTGGAAATCTTATATGAGCGTTACAAGGGGCTGATTTATAGCTTGATGCTACAGATTCTCGGTGATCACGGACAGGCTGAAGAGGTGACACAGGATGCTTTCACTCGGATCTGGCGGCAGGCCTCTGGTTATCGTACGTCACGGGCTGCGGTTAAAACCTGGTTGGTCAGTATTGCCCGCAACCGGGCGATAGATGTCCTGCGTAAGCGCCGCAGGCGGGTTGACGAAAACAGTGCCATGTGGGTTGATGGTGTTCTCGAAACCCTTCCTGACATAGGAACTCCAGAGCAGAACGTTGAGGAGAACGATATGCGCCGCAGGGTGCTGGCAGCGATTGCCCAATTGCCGGAGGAACAGCGCTCAGTTTTGGCTCTTGCCTATTTCGAAGGGTTGTCGCACAGTAAAATTGCCGAGCGTCTCCAGCAACCGCTGGGAACGGTCAAGGGGCGGGTGCGTATAGCCATGCGGACTTTGCAGGGAAGATTTACAAAAGGTTTCTGACATCCAAGGAGTGATGTCATACGTATATTCTATTAGAGGTGTGCACTGATGAAAGCAAACCATCCGACAGATCTGTTGCCCGCATTTGCACTGGGGTGTCTTGATCCTGATGAGAATAGTCAGGTTGCAGAGCATCTGCGGCGTTGTGCTGCCTGTCGCGCGGAGTTGCAAGCTTTGGAGGAAGTTAGTGTGCATTTGGCCTATGCAGTCCCGTCAATTGAACCGTCGGAAACTGTCAAGAAAAACCTTCTGGCGACCTGCTGCTCGCAACGCAGTTTTGCCTGGTTTGAAACCCTTTTTAGTCGCTGGCCACGGCTGATCCCAATCACGGCTATGGCATCCTGTGTGCTGGCTGTGGTCTTTACAACTTCCAGTTTTCTGCTTTTGAAGGATGTGAATGTCAGCCAGCCAGTCACAATTGCTGACCTGCAACTTGTGCCGTTGCAGGGGGCTGAAGTCATGCCTCAGGCGATCGGGCAGTTGGTTGTCGATACTACCAGCGGACAAGGACGATTGCTTGTCAATGCCCTGCAACCGCTCGCCAAGTCTCTGCAATACCAGCTTTGGCTAATTCGTGACGGGCAGCGCACTAGTGGAGGTGTATTTTCCGTATCGCAGAATGGCACGGCAGATGTGTTGATTTCTTCGGCATGGCCTTTAGCCCACTATGACAGTGTTGGGATCACCATCGAACCATATGGCGGCAGTCTGAGTCCAACTGGACAGAAAGTCCTCGGCGGCAGAATGTTATTATGATGCTGGGTGATCCTCTGGCAACTCCTCTTCCTGCTTGCACATATCGAAAGAGAAATATAATCTGAATTGCTGGCGGCCTTGTCGGTATTATTCAGTCTCAAATATCGTAAGTCTTGAAATAATCTGTAATTCGAAGCTTTGGCTTAAAAACATTAAAAAAAGTACACAAGAAAGCCACCTCCGAAAGGGAGGTGGCTTAAGAGAACATGTTAATCTATTTTAGGACGTGACGGTTTTCTCACTGTTGATCAGACTACGCCCATAGCTAGCATGGCACGAGAAACTTTGATGAAGCCAGCGATGTTGGCACCAACGACGTAGTTGCCAGGTGAACCATACTCTTCGGCAGTTTGGTAGCAGTCGTTGTGGATATTCTGCATGATCTTCTGCAGGCGAGCTTCCGTTTGGGCAAAGTCCCAGGAGTCACGTGAAGCATTCTGCTGCATTTCCAGGGCTGAAGTTGCAACCCCACCGGCATTGGCTGCTTTGCCTGGGCCGTAAGCGATGCCAGCATCGAGGAAAACTTTAACTCCTTCTGGTGTGGTCGGCATGTTTGCCCCTTCACCAATAGCAATACAACCATTTTTGACCAGCATGGCAGCATCTTTGCCGTTGATTTCGTTCTGGGTCGCCGAAGGCATGGCTACCTGACAGGGAACTTCCCAGATGTTGCCACCTGCGACATACGTGGCGTTTTTGTGTTCCTCTGTATAAGTGCTGATCCGGCGCCTCTCCACTTCTTTGATTTGTTGAACCAGATCTAGATCGATACCGTCTTTGTCGTAGATATAGCCACCAGAGTCGGAACAGGCGACGACCTTACCTCCGAGCTGAGTGATCTTTTCGATGGTATAGATAGCAACATTTCCAGAGCCTGAGACAACACAGGTTTTGCCATCAAAAGAGTCGTTGCGAACTTTGAGCATTTCATCGACAAAAAAGGTCGCACCGTAGCCGGTTGCTTCGGTACGAACTAGAGATCCACCCCAGTTCAGCCCTTTACCGGTCAGTACGCCAGCTTCCCAACGGTTGGTGATACGTTTGTAGGTGCCGAACATAAAACCGATTTCTCGTCCGCCAACACCGATATCGCCAGCTGGTACGTCAGTGTGTTCACCAATATGACGGTAGAGTTCGGTCATAAAGCTCTGGCAGAAGCGCATGATATCGCCATCTGTTTTTCCCTTAGGGTCAAAGTCGGATCCGCCCTTGCCGCCACCGATTGGCAGTCCGGTCAAGGCGTTTTTAAAAATTTGCTCAAATCCGAGGAATTTAACGATGCCGAGATAGACGGAAGGGTGGAAGCGTAAGCCACCTTTGTAGGGGCCAAGGGCGCTGTTGAATTCAACCCGGAAACCGCGATTTATTTGAACTTTCCCGTGGGTGTCAACCCAGGGAACCCGAAAGATGATCTGCCGCTCCGGCTCACAAATACGCTCAATAAGCTTGTAGTGCGCAAACTCTGGGTGCTTTACCAGAACCGGTCCGAGGGTTTCGAGCACTTCGTGGACGGCTTGGTGAAATTCTGTTTCACCAGGGTTACGAGCAATAACTGATTGATAGATAGGTTCGATCTTTTCATCCATAGATGCTGACATAACTTGTTCCTCCTGAAGATAGTGGTGATTGACATGCCTAAAAAATAAACACAAAATGTGCTAACTACGCAGTGGTAGGATTCCTTGATGCTCGCTTTGTGCAAAAATAGCGCCATAGTGCACAATAAATAATCCAAATACCTAATTCATTAAAATTACAAGAATAAAAATTAGGCACTAGTGGTCGATTTTTGATCTTCCTGAGTATTTGTTTTCTTATCTGCTCTTTTTGTGTAAAGTGAGTACTCTATTTGTTGCAATTTGCCCTGTGTTGAGCCGTGACTGAGAAATATGATAGTCTCCCGTTTGCTGGTTCTCTCCCCTTTGTCTTGGATATTTATGCTACTGCTAGGAACACTGGTTAATATTGGTGCTGTCATCATTGGCAGTTTGATCGGACGCTGGGGCGGTCGTTTTTTGTCGGTACAAATGCGTCAAACTTTGATGGTTGGGCTTGGTTTGGCAGTCCTACTGATCGGTTTGCAGTTGGCATTGAAAAGCCAACAGTTAATGATTGTTATTGGCAGTTTGATTCTAGGCGGTTTGATTGGTGAGTTGATAGGGATTGAGAGGCGTCTGGAGGCGTTCGGTTTCGGGTTGCAAAAACGGTTTTCTGGGTTGGGATCTATTGCTGAAGGTTTTGTTACGTCGAGCTTGCTGTTCTGCGTTGGTGCTATGGCAATTATGGGGGCATTACAGGATGGATTGGGTGGAAATCCGACAATCCTCTATGCTAAATCGGCTCTTGATGGTGTCGCTGCCATTGCTCTGACTTCAACCCTTGGAATTGGAGTCATCTTTTCTATTATCCCTCTGCTCCTTTATCAGGGGAGTATTACTCTAGTTGCAGAGTTGGCTCAGTCAATTTTGACTGAACCAGTGATTACTGAGATGAATGCTGTCGGGGGGCTGTTGATTGTTGCAATTTCTCTCGACTTGATGGGAATAAGGCGATTGCCGGTTGGAAACTTACTCCCGTCAATTTTTGTGGCAATCGGGCTTCTCTGGGGTTTCGGTTTGGCATGATGTTGCTATTTGATTCGTTGGCAGAACAATCCAGCGATAATGAGGATTAGACCAATAAATGTTGCGGTTAGAATTTTTTCTCCAACCAGAAAATAGATAAAAAACAAGGAAAGAAAAGGGGAGAGGAAAATCAGATTGCTGATTCTTGCTGTATTGTCAGTCAGTTTCATCGCCATTAACCAGAGGACAAAACAGATCCCCATTTCAATAGTACCAATATAGACAGCACCGAGCAGACCCCTTATGGGAGGGACTCGTAAGTCTGTCGTTAATAGGTAGTAGCCGAGTACGAATGGAAAACTACAGAGAAAATTGACAAACAACCCGATAACTGGATCTCGGCTGTCACGAGTGTTGAAAATCCAGTAAAGAGCCCAGACCACAGTGCTGATCAGTGCCAATGCAACGCCGAGCGGATCGGTAAACTGCAGGCTAAATGGCTGCCCTTCAGTTGAAATAACAACCACTCCAGAATAACTCACCAACAGCGCCAGCCATTGTTGCCAGCCAATTTTTTGTTTTAATAATGGAACAGCCAGCAAAGATAAGGTGATTGCCCAGGTGTAATTGAGCGGTTGCGCCTGCTGTGCTGGAAGGAGGTCATAAGCTTTAAACAGAATCAGGTAATAAAGGAACGGGCTGAGCAGTCCAAGGATAATCGATAATAGATACTCCCGGCGACTGCATTGGAATGCCAATCGAAATTTCCCCTGGTAGAGTAGGATTGCTCCCAGTAGTACCGTTGAAAAGAAACCTGAATAGAGGAGGAGTTCGATGGGGCTAAAGTGGCGGAGTGATAATTTAAAAGCTGTTGCTACCGTTGACCAGAGCAGAACGGCACAAAGACCGTAGATTATTGCTTGTCGTTGGCTGGTCATGTCATGGTCTCATTGATTTTACGTCTACTTTTTGCCACCAGTACCACCAATCCGGCAAATATCAAACTGATACCAAAGAATGCCTGTGCATTCAGTTGCTCTCCTAGTACCAGAATCCCCAATGCTGCAGCCGTCATCGGTTCTGCCAGAGAAAGGGTGACAGCCGTTGCCACCTGTACCGAGTGTAAACCGCGAGCAAACAACCAGTAAGAGAGAGCCATCGTCGCCAGTCCCAAATGGAGAATCACGCCGATGGAACGTGGTTGCAGAAGCCATTCAGTGTCAATATTAATAAGTGCTGGTGAAAGCAATAACGCTCCGAGACAGACGACAACGGCCATGATTGCATTCGGGGTATGGTGTTCCAGCAGCCCTTTAATCATTAGGGTATAGGCAGCATAGGAGACTCCTGCACCGAGTGCCAACAGAACCCCGAGAGGATCGATGGCAACAGTTCCACCGCTGAAACTGAGTAATGTACAGCCGATGATCGCTAGTATTGTTGCCAAAAGCCAACGTTTGCCTGGTTTTTCTCCGCGAAAGAGCAACCCGAGTAGCCCCCCGGCGATTGGGGCGCTACCGATTCCGATGATGGTGCCGACAGCAACACCAGTTTTTGCTACAGCTGCGAAAAAGCAGAGTTGGTAGCTGGCAGTAAATGTTGCTGCGAGGAATATCGGCAGTAATTTCCAGTCACTAAAATTTCCAAGTTCTTTCCGTTTTATCGCCAGCAGTAACAGAGCGATGCCACCAATCAGAAGGCGTAGCGCACCGATCACTTTTGGATCGAATCCGTCAGGTGCAAATGCCTGAGCTGTACCAGTGGTACCCCAAAGAAGGGCAGCGCCAATGACAAACCAATGTCCTGCGATAGCTGTATTCGGCTTTAGTTGTGGCTTGTTCATTAATTCAGGAGTCTTTCTTGGGGGTCAGTTGATTTAGCTGGGATGTTAGTGGGCGTTGCAGTGCTGCTATCGCTAGCAGGCGTCCGATCACATAAGCAATCGATGCCGCGACGACACCCGGAAGCGGGAAGTATAGCATTGCGAGTAATAAAATCGAAAAGATTCCAATCGCTTCAATTGCAGTTGAAATAGAAATCGGATTGGTAAATCTGGTGACAATCAAAATTGACCGCTGAAAACAAATCAATACGGTTAATGCCGGGAAAATCGCCATGATCTGTAGTGGTAACGTGGCAAAGTTGGTCAGCAAGTCATTGAGTCCGGAAAGATCCCGAAACCAGATTTTACTAAGGGGCGTAAAGGCGATCATAGAGAGGCATGCTGAAGTAGAAATCCCCAGGATAATTGCAAAATTTCGGACTCTCAAATAATTGTTCCGATTTTCTCCCAGCAATGCAATAGCAACTTCTTGGTAAGAGAGACCGATGGCACGAAAAACAAAAGTTAATCCGTAGATGACGGGCATTACGGCTAGAGATTCGAGAGGGTCACGGCTTTTACCAAGAAAAAATGTGACTAACGGATGAATTGACAACGCGATGAGAGGGGTCAGAGCCAGCGGGAGATAATAGTCCCAGATTTCCCGGTAACTGAGTTGTTGATTTGATGCCGGTTCCGTTTTTAAGACTTCGGTGATGGCATGGCGTGCCAGATAGCGGGTCAGGAGTGCTTCAGAAACAACTCCGCTCGCAAGGGAGATAGCACCAATGATTGCTCCCGGCAGAGAACTGTAAAGATAGAGAAATAAGGCGCAACCAGACATGGTGATCAGGCGTGATAGCGTGGAAACTGCAATTCGTCTGGTTTGATGACTGACTATCAGTATTCCTTGATAAAAACGTCGAATTCCGATCGCTCCCGGCCAAGGGAGGAGAAACAGCAGGGCAGTATGGATCAGGGTTGCGATTTCAGTAGGTAAGCCGATTAATCTGAGGATGACCAGATTGAAGATTGGTGGAAGCAGGAATATTGCAAGAATCAGAGTCACGCTAATACTGAGAATCAGCGAAAAATTACGTAGTTTCCGGTAGCTTTCCCGATCACGGCACAGGGCGGTGCTGGCACTCATCAACATAATAATTGGAGATTCAGCAATCAGGGCGAAAGCAAATGCTACTCCGTATGCAGCGAGATTAATTTTTTCTGCAGCCAACCGGGCAATGATGGCGGCTAGGAAAGGGCCTTCGATTGACATCATCAACCAGGTTGCTGCTAAGGGGAGCCAAAAACGGAAGATTTGTCCGTAGCTGAGTTTTGTGGAGTTCTGATCCATGAAAATAATGTTCCAGAGACTAAAAAAGTAAGTGGTTAGCCGCCGACAGTTGCCAATAAGTCATGGGCTGAAAAACAATTGATAGCTTGTTGTAGATCAGTTGTTCCCGGCTCTTTTAAATTGCCTGCTAGGTAATGTTCTCCCAACTTTTGGTATTTATGGGTAGCTGTAGCATGATAGGGAAGCAGACTGACAGACTTTTTTTCTCCAGCCAGTCCGGCAATAAAAGCAGCCATTGCTGAAAGGTCCTTCTGGTCGGTATTGATTCCCTTGATCAGGGGAATGCGGATTTGAATGTCTGCTCCAGTCTTTGCCAGAGCAGTAAGGTTGGAAAGGATGAGTTTATTGCCAGTTCCGGTGTATTGCTTGTGTTTATCGGAGTCTGTCAGTTTAAGATCATAGAGGAATAAATCAGTTCGTTTGGCAACTCCAAGAAGGATTTCTTCTTTGACCAAACCACAGGTGTCAATGGTGCGATGGATTTGGCTTTTGCCGCATTTATCTAGAATTTCGATGAGATAGTTGGGATATAGTAGTGGTTCCCCCCCTGAAAAAGTTACTCCACCACCTGATTGGTCAAATAGGGTTCGCTCTTTTCCAATAATCTTTAGCAGCTCAGGAATTGTTTTGTAATAACCAGAAATTTCTGTCGCAAGAGCTGGGCAGACCACTGCACATTGACCATTTAAATCGCACCGATCTGAATCGGTACTGATTCCATCCCCAATCAGTTTACAGGCATGGTTCGGGCAGGCTTTTACACATTCACCGCAACCAATACATTTATCCGGGCTGTACATCTTTTGTGGCTTGTCCGAAATGCTTTCGGGATTATGACACCAGAGGCAGGAGAGCGGACAACCTTTGAAAAAAATGGTGATGCGGATGCCCGGGCCATCGTTTATGGCATAACGTTTGATATCGAATATCAGCGGCTGCTGCACTATCAGTCCTTTGTTTTTATCTCAAGTTTTGAAAGTCAAAATCAATACCAGCGGGGTTCGACCCGCCAGCCGATTTCATTTTCTTTGTATCGACAAAGAAAACAGAACCAAAAGAAAGCGACCCCAATGCTCCTGCCTGCCTGTGGCAGGTTTCTTCCGCTCCGTAAATATTTGACGCGCTTGCAAAACTCGCCTGCGGATCAAACATTCCTCACTTAATCGTCAAATATTTGCTCCACTCCAGCGGTGACAAAGGGGAGGAAAGACGAAGATATAAGGCCAAACCTGTGAAGTCTAAAAGGCTTCATTCTCCGTCCGCTCAATCACCTCTTGCTGCAGATCAGCATTCATATCGTTGAAATAATCACTATATCCTGCCATCCGTACCAGCAGGTCTTTGTAATCCTCGGGACTCTCCTGAGCGGCGTGGAGAGTTGCTGTGTCGATAATGTTGAATTGAATATGGTGCCCGCCGAGGATGAAATAGCTGCGAACCAGCTGTCCAAGTTTGACAATATCCTCATCCCGTTTCAGCAAGCTTGGCAAAAAGCGCTGATTAAGCAGAGTGCCACCCGACATGCTGTGATCTAGCTTGGTCAGCGATCTGATTACCGCTGATGGGCCGTGGGTATCAGCGCCATGCGAAGGTGAGGTGCCGTCGGAGATCGATTTACCGGCGAAGCGACCGTTGGGGGTGGCACCCATGACCTTTCCGAAATAGATGTGGCAGGTGGTCGAAAGCATATTCAGATGGAATGTTTCACCTTTGACGTTGGGCTTACCGTCGATGGCGGCGAGAAGATCCTGGTAAACTTGCAGGGCAATATCATCGGCGTAATCATCATCATTACCGAAGAACGGAGTTTTGTTGATGATCGTTTGGCGCAGGAATTCTTCCCCTGCAAAGTTTTTTGCTACCGCACCAAGAATCTGTTCCATGCTGAAGGTCCGACTTTCAAAGGCATGTTTCTTCAAGGTCGCCAAGCTGTCGGTGACCGTTCCTAGCCCGGTGCACTGGATATAGTTGGTGTTGTAGCGTGGTCCCGCATCGTAATAATCTTTTCCCTTGCTGATACAGTCCTCAATGACCACCGAGAGAAAGGGAGCCGGGGCGTATTTGGCGAACATCCGGTCGATGTAATTGCTGACTCGAACCTTGGTATCGACAATGAAATTGAGTTGTTTAAGGAAGGCTTCATAGAGTTCTGTATAACTCTCAAATCCGCAAGGATCGCCACTTTTGATCCCGACTGTTTTTCCGCTGAGTGGATCAATTCCATTATTCAGGGTGATTTCCAAGATTTTTGGAACATTCAGATAGCCAGTCAAAATATAGGCTTCCTTGCCAAAAGCGCCGACCTCGATACAACCACTGCAGCCGCCTTCCCGGGCATCCTGCAAAGATTTTCCCTGGCGCATCAATTCAACCGTGTAAATATCCGGGTTGAAGATTGATGGGTAACCGTGACCTTGACGGATCACTTTGCAGGCAGCATTCAGGAATTGGTCGGGGGTTTTACTGCTGATATGAACCGAGCTGCCTGGCTGGAGGACGTGCAGTTCCTCAATCACCTCAAGCATGATATAGGAAACTTCACTGACGCCATCTTTACCATCACTGTTGATGCCACCAATGTTGATGTTGGTGAAATCATTGTAGGTGCCGCTCTCACGTGCGGTGATGCCAACCTTTGGTGGCGCAGTATGGTTGTTCACTTTGATCCAGAAACAGCAAAGCAGTTCCTTGGCTTGTTCACGGGTCAACGTTCCGGCAGCAATCTCTGCAGCGTAAAAAGGTGCCAGATGTTGATCAAAATGCCCCGGATTCATGGCATCCCAGCCATTCAGCTCGGTAATTGTCCCTAGGTGAACAAACCAGTACATCTGGATTGCTTCGTGGAAGGTGCGTGGTGCATTGGCCGGAACCCAACGGCAGACTTCGGCAATCTTCTGTAGCTCGGCAACCCGTTGTGGATCTGTCTCTTCTTTTGCCAGTTCTTCAGCATGGTCAGCGTGGCGTTCGGCAAAAACAATGACTGCATCACAGGAGATATCCATTGCTTTCAGTTCTTCGGCCTTGTCGGTCGCTGCCGGGTCGTTCAGGTAATCAAGAGCTGCAATTTCAGCGGCGATCTGTTTTTTGAAGTCGACCATCCCCTTGCGATAAATCTGTCCATCGAGGGCTGTATGTCCGGGGGCGCGCTGCTCCATAAACTCGGTGAACAGTCCGGCTTCGTAGGCAGCTTTCCATTCCTGTGGAACATGACTAAAGATCCGTTCACGGATGGTTTTTCCCTGCCAGTAAGGGATTACCTCTTTGGCGTAGGTATCGATATCTTCTTGACTAATCGTGTAGCGCTGCTGTTCACGAGTATTGAGAACATGAAAATCCTGAACACTGTGACATGTTAATTCTGGGAAAGTTGGCACGGCTTTTGGCATCGGGCCACGTTCACCAACGATCAGTTCATCTGCTCCAAGATAAATAGTTTTCTTTTGACAGTGATCGAGAAAGTTCAGCGCCCGCAACATCGGTGTCGAATATTGTCCGTAATTTTCTTTGTAGAAGGCCGTTTCATGGAGAGCGCGTTCGATAGATAGACTTGGGTTGGCTTCAACACTAAGCTTGCGTAGACGCTGGATACGTGGATTCATCCCTGGCTCTGTTTTATGGTTTTTCTCCGGATAGAAATTTCCCTCACACGCAGAGCCACGTTCTGGCAATGATTTGACTTTATCGTTACTTTCCATCGATATTTCCTTTCAACAACAAGCTGCCCGGTTTATTCTTCACAAAATAATTCTAGAGCAATTTGAGTGCCAAATGAATATTATTTTGACTATATCTAACTTATTGAAATAACGATGGAAAAATATTCGTCGGAGAGTTGCTGGCACAGAAACAGACAAGAGGTTATGCTGTTGTGAATATTTTATTCATGTTTGAATAAAATATGGCTGTATTGTTATGTACTGCTCCTCTGGCAAGATTTATTGACTGCAAACCAGTTGATCAGTAGAACCAAGGCCAATCCGAGAATACTGCCAATTGTCGTCATTCCTCCTGAAAAACCACCTTTGATTGTATCCATGATAAATACTCCGAAAAAACAGGCAGCAATCACCATATCTGCTTTGGGAGCCCAATCTGCCTGGCTACGCCATGCCCAGCTCAGAATGTAAATATTGAAAAGTCCATACCCTCCAGCAACATAGGAAAAAGTCTTCAACCATTGTGAGGCCTCACTACTAAAATTGACGGTGACAGCGTAAAAGACAAATAAAAATGAAGTAATTACGCTAAAAACTGCAAATCCGTAGAGTAAAAATTGTTCTAATTTTTTCATTTTATAACCTCATGAGATGAAGATGGCTGTGTCTGGATGAGATTAGCAAAAATAGGCTTGAAAAGCCATGGGGAGGTTGTCTCTGGTAGAAAGACTGGGGAAATCTTTGTTTTGCTACACTGATTATTATCGCTCAAATGGTTGGTTTATCAACTAGGTTCTCTGGATTGTTCCGTTTTGTCTCTTGGGTATACTGGCTAACCTGATGGTGTTGTGGTGGATTCATGACGGCAATTAATTCGGCAACTTGTTTCTTAAACATCTGGCGTTTACTTTTGGGAATCGATGCCGCCATAGGGATTTTGGCTGTGATCGGGTCGACGGCTCGGTTTTTGATATGCAGTTCGTAATGGAGATGAGGACCGGTTGAACGGCCGGTGTTGCCGGATCGGGCGATCAATTCACCACGTTTGATTCTTTGGCCGCGTTTGACGCTGATTCGGCTTAGATGGAGATAGCGGGTTGTGTACTGGACGCCATGTTGAATTTCGATATATTTGCCGGCAAAAGGGTGACTCTTGACCCGAGTGACAATGCCATCGCCTGTTGCCAGAATTTTGGTTCCGGTTGGCATGGCAAAATCAACGCCTTTATGCGGTGCGATACGGCCGGTAACTGGATGCCGACGTGCGGGGTTGAATGATGAACTGATGCGAAAATGGCCTTTGTGGGGATAGCGCAAAAATGCTCGAGCCAAGCTGTCGCCATTATGATCGTAGTAGTGCCCATCCTCAAACAGAAAAGCATCGTGCTGACTATGATGACAAAAGATTTGTACTCCAAGAATCTGGCTTTGGCCAGTGAATTCACCCTCTACTAACTGCTGTGTGCGGACGACCTGAAAACGATCCCCAGCTCTTATTTCGCGGCTGAAGTTCAGGCGGCTTTTGAACAGGTCGGCGATATTGGCAACTTCCTGTTCGCTCAGTCCGATTGCGAGTGCTGATTGAAAAAAACTACCGTGAATTTCACCATTTAAAAGCTGTTTCTCCCAGACTCCGGGGAGAATAATTTCTTGGTATCTGAAGTTGTCGGCATCACTCCGTTGGTAAATAATCTGTTTGCCCCGGTGAATAAAGAGTTCCATTGTCATCAGCTGACGTGTTTCTTCATCTAGCGTGAAGGTCAATTGATTGCCCGGACGCAGAACATCCAGCGCCAATAAAGATTCATCAGCAGCCAGGATCTGATACATCGTATTCTGGGAAATTTTCAGGCTATCCATGATCGAACTCAGAGTATCTCCGGCAGTGATGGCACGAGTAAAAATGGGCTCTGGTTTTTTTTTTGGGGCCGTGCTTGGTGGATTTATCTCTTTCGTTTGTTCCGGTAAGGTTGTCAGTGCCAATTCTGGTTTGTTTGACTGGTGAGTTGGTAAAAGGAAATATCCAACTCCAGCCAAGAGAAACAGGAGGCTAAATAAAAGCAGCCTACGATTGCGCTGCTTTTTCTGTTGCTGTTTGAGAGTTGTTTTCCAAATTGCGTTCATAAAATGTAACTTTATGTGTATTGGTTGTGGAATGATTTCTGCTGACAATGACGCAACAAAATACGGTTTCTTGTCAAGGTGAAATTTTGTAAATAAATTACGTTGCAGCAAGTTGCGAGGGAACAATAGCTTATAACCTTTAACGTGCAGGGCTGCAAGGGGATGAGTGCTCTTATGTTTCTGAATAATATCACCGGCTTTCCACTTGGAAAAGCCGGTGATATTATTTGTATCTCAATTAACACTGAAACAAATCAAAATTCATTTTGCCTTTTTCGCTTTGCAGACATAACCTTCCGACACATTTTATTGAACCCTTTTTCTCGACTTCTTCTCTCTGCAATGGTTTCGCTGTTACGAGATTGCTCTGCTTTAAGTTTCTGGTAACTGAGAAGGCGGCGTGGATCCAGATTGCCGTCAACAAGCGCGTGCCTGACAGCACATCCTTTCTCTGTTGTGTGTTGACAGTTGTTGAACTTGCACTGTTGTGCCAGATGTTCTATGTCTTCAAACAGGCTTGATATTCCATCCTCACAATCAACCAATTGCAACTCGCGTAGGCCGGGGTTGTCAATCAGGATGCCGCCATCAGGTAGAAAATGGAGAGAGCGGGATGTTGTTGTATGGCGTCCCTTGGCGTCATCTTCCCTGACCTCAGCTGTTTCTTGATCGTTACGGTGACATAGGGTGTTGATCAGGGTTGATTTTCCCACTCCAGATGATCCGGTCAGGGCAACCGTTTGCCCTGTTTCGCACCAGCAAGATAAAATAGAAGTCGATTGACCATCAAGACTGTTGATAGCTTCGACAAGCAAATCTTTTTTCAGGCTTTTTGCTGAATCGACATAGCTTGAAATATCATCCACCAGATCTGTTTTCGTCAGAACAACAACGGGTTCAACTCTTGCTTCGTATGCCAGAGCCAGGTAACGCTCCAGACGCGACAGGTTGAAGTCCTGATTACAGGAGGTGACGATAAACAGAGTATCGATGTTGGCTGCCATCAGCTGGTCTTTTGCTTCAATGCCGGCAGCTTTTCGTTTAAAAAGACTTTTACGTTCGAGTATTCTTTGTGGCTTCGTGTTTTCACGATGGATCAAAAGCCAATCTCCGACTGTGGGTCGCTCCGAAATATCCAACTGTTGCCAGTTGCCGGGCAGATTGATCTGTTGTTGGCCTTGTTCACCGATTATATCGATAATCTGACCATGAACTGCAGCCACACGTGAAGGAGTGGTCGCTTGCCACTCTTCCAGACTTAGTTGTTGTTGAAAAAAATGATTCCATCCCAGTTGTGGGAGTGTTGGTTGTAAATAAGACATGGAAACCCCTTCGGTCTATTCTGAGAAGTGGTGTTGCAGACGCACGAACACATTCTTACTGTGGCCTGCACATGTGAAACGGGTTTCGATAAATTCTTGAGAAACCCAGCTTTAGCCGGGCAAAGAGGTGGAAAGGGGGAGGTGTCCTACGGGTTTAAAGTTAAGCCCCGCTTCCTCTCTTTGCCTCAGATATAATCACAATCTCCATTAAATAACTCCTTTCAAAGGTTTGACTGCACGCTATCAGTCTTCGATTTTCTCGTCAAGAGGATGAGTCCTGAGATGTTGTAGCCAAATTTGATGTTGTGTTTTCTTAAGACTGCGTCCCTTTTCTCTGCCTTGCCCGGAACTCCCAGTAAGGCTGATATAAATCCTCTTAAATCAGAAAAGCCCTATATCAGTTTGCTGAATACAGGGCTTTTCTGTATGAAAGTGTGGTTGCTTAATACTCTATTCTATTAGCTGAGTCGATCTCAGAATCTGATTGCAGAGTGAATTGATGTAACATGTGGTTGAGTTGTTCCGCCTGTCCAGACAGCTCTTCCGCCGCCGCCGCACTTTCTTCAGCAGCGGCTGTATTCTGTTGTGTGACTGTATCGATCTGCCCGATTCCCTGATTGATTTCCCCAATTCCTTGTGCTTGTTCATTGCTGGCTACGGCAATTTCTTCAACCAGATCACTGACCTTATTGATTTCAGTAACAATTGTCTGGAGTGACTCAGACGTTTGTTCTGCGATGAGGCTGCCATTTTTTGTCTTTGCAACAGACCCTTCAATCAATTCAGCTGTTTCGGCCGCAGCTTTGGCACTGCGTGCCGCTAGATTACGAACTTCTTCGGCAACGACAGCAAACCCTTTGCCGTGTTGTCCGGCACGTGCTGCTTCAACAGCAGCATTCAGTGCAAGCAAATTAGTCTGAAAGGCAATTTCATCAATTGTCTTGATAATGCGAGAGATATCTTGCCCGGCTGAATCGATATCGATCATAGCTTCGTGCATCTGATGCATTTGTTTATTGCCTTTTTCAGCGACAACCTTAGCTTCTTCGGAAAGGTTATTTGCAATTGTTGCGTTGTCAGCATTTGTCTTTGTCTGGGTAGCCATTTGATTCAGGGATGCAGAAATTTCTTCGAGGCTACTTGCCGATTCTGTTGCCCCTTGCGATAGCGATTGACTGGAATCAGTAATTTGATGTGCTGCTGATGCAATCTGATTACCAGCTCTATTGATTTGTTCCATAATCTGATTCATTGATGCGTTGGTCTCTTTTAGTGGTTGAGCTATGACTCCGTTGGCTTCAAAGGTGAAATTTCCTGAAGCAAGCTTTTCAAAAGCGGTGAGGATTTCTTGTTGAAGATCCTTGGCAAACTCATCAATAACGTGTGCTAGTTCACCGATTTCATCTTTCCGTTTAATATTGAGACGTTTGTCCAGTTGTCCGTTCTGAAGATCTTTGACCATTTGGGCGGTTAACATCAGAGGCTTACTGATTTTTCCGGCGAGAATGTAGTTGCCGATAATGGAGATGATAACCATCAAAATTGCAATAATAACAATCCAGGTCAATTGTGAATGAGCTGCATTAGCAACAATATTGTGGGATTGGGCAAAATCGTCTTGATGGAATCCAGAGACGATAACCCAATCCCAAGGAGCAAAATAACTGATAGCCGCCACTTTTGTTCGTGCTTCACTTTCCCCTTTGTCAAGCCAATTATATTTCTCAAAAACAATGGGGATTTTGCTGCCTGCTTGTTGGTTTAGTGCCAGTCCTTTTTCGATGATTTGTTGAATGATTGGTTGGCCGTCAGCGTCCTTTGCATCAAGAATATTTTCTTTGTCCAATTCTCCATTTTTTGAGATGATGTAGCGGCCTTTGTCTTTTCCTTTTCCACCAATCACCGAAATATTGCCGCTTTTTCCGACGACAATATCCATAATTCCTTTGCGTAAACTCTTGACGTTTTCCTGCTTGACACCAACGTAAAGAATTCCGATAACTTCATTTTTATTGCTGTCCCAGATTGGTTCATAGGCAGTGATGTACCATGCATTGACAACGAAGGCTCTTCCACGAAAGGTTTCACCTTTTAGAATCTTATCTATGACCGGATTTTTATTTCCATCTGGATTGATTCTTGGAATATACGTTCCAACTGCACGCTTTCCATTTTGTTTTTCAACATTTGTTGCAACTCGCAACATATCTCCAGAATTATTCATCCGCTGAAAGATGGTTGCTGTCCCTCCGACCAAGGATTGGACTTTATCGACGATCGGTGTTTTTACCCCCATGTCTGTGTTTTGTTTAAGCCATGTCGAACCAGTCATCATTTTTGGGAGCATTATTGTTTTTGCTGTTTTTGTATATTGGTTGGTCGCTGACCATTGAACTGTTTCAGAATCAAATGTCACACGACCACCCTGATATAATATTTCTCTGGCAACATTAAGGCTTGCATTGACTATTTTTTGAACAGAATCCTGAGAGGTTCGGCACATCAGGTAGACATCGCGTGCAACACTTTCAGCCTCTTTCTGTGCCAAGCGATTAATTTCATTGTTGACAGAGTCGCTCAGAACTGACTTTTGGTAAAGAGCAACACCTAAAACAGAAGCAACGGTGATCAGGATAAGTGCCATAGAGTTAACAATAATAGTACTTCTGAGTTTCATGGATAGTTTCCCTTGTCGGCCAAGTAGGTTGGGTTGCGGAAAAATTTGAAGATGTTTATAACATATTTCTAATGCCATGTCAGGTAGTAATTACTTTGTATGCGTTTCTGTTTTGTTGAGGGAATAAGGGAAGAGGAGGGCAGGAATGCCACGGAGAACAACCGTGAGATAAAGGGAGGTTTCTGTTTTCTCCTTGGCCTTGTTTGCCCTGGAAGTCACCGGAACTTGTCTGCGAGCTGCGTTTGGATTCTAGAGAGTCATTGAAACTAAAGCATTATTTTCCATATAACGATTTAGTTATCAGGCAGGTTTACTATGAATGATTTTCCCCACTTACCAAAAATATGATAATCGATACAGTGAATTTGTGGATTTTTTTTGATCCATTCATTAAACGATTTTTGCTCACCTCTATCTGGATTTCCTAAAAAAGAAAACCAGTCATCGAAGCAAATGATGGTTCCATTTTGAAGATAATCTGTTACAAATTCTAATACCGGAACAGTCGATGCGTAAAGGTCACAATCAACCCAGATAATTGCTGCTTTATTTTCACCCAAGTCCTGCCGTAGTTCCTTTGTTAAAGTTTTATCGAACCATCCTTTTACTGATATAACCTTTTTTAGATTTACGCCATTCTGCTGGATAGCTTGTTTAAATTGTTCTTCGGTGCAAGCATATTGCCCCTCAACAAATTGGTAAAGTTGGTCGGCGCTATCAATGCCCTCACTTTTTGGCATTCCCTCAAACGAATCAAACGCATAAAATTTCATGCCTGCTTGTTCTTCTCTTTGTGCAAGATGATAGGCTGCCTGGAATGTAGCACCCATATGCACCCCAAATTCCAGATAGTCACCTTCTATTTTTGATGATTTAACATACTCCATTGCGATTCGAATCATATTTTCTCTATCAGAAAAATAGTATGGTTTGAATTCGTTCGAATATTTAAATGGCAAACTTGAGGTTCTTTGCTTTTTGTCCATAGCCCTCTCCCTTGTTAGGGTTTATTCTTATCGATTGTGTAACATAATGGTTTTGTTCAATATCTATTCTTAGTTTTGTTCAATATCTATTCTTAGAATGCATAGCTGAGGGTTATTGATCCAAATCCATGATGTTTTGGTTGGTGCTCATATTCGCGGGTTCGGCGGGTTCGGACTACGCTTAGGGAGAGGCGCCGATACCGTGCGGTTATTCCTGTAGATAGATCCGCAACGAAGGGTCTTTTATCTAGATGGTGACTGTCGCGAAAGGTATTTCCATCGAGAAAAATATCCCGTAATACTGCTCGTCCATTAACTGCGGAAAACAGGTAAATACTAAGGTTGTGATCCAGAGTACTCCAGGTGCTCCCTGCTGGTCGAATCAGCGACACGGCAAAACTTCGCGGGATATTCCAGCCTGCTCGTATTTCCAGACCAGCATTGAGATAGGTCATGACGTTGCCCAGAGTAATTCCTGTATGGCCTATGGCATCAGCACAAAAGCGGCGTTGTCGGGTTGGGTGATACAACCATTTGCGTTCAAAGGCCAGAGTGACTCCCAACTCATCCTTTAGTTGATGATCCCAGCCATTGGGTCTTTGCAAATTACGAATCCGATGAATAAATTTTTGTGCATCTTCAGCTAAAGATGATGGGCCAACAATGCCGATTTGAACCTCGGCTGTATCCATTTGGCTCCAACTTTGTCCTTCATCGCTTTTGCGGTGGTACGCCATAGAAAGATAGCTATATCCAGCGTAAGGACGGTCTTCCTCAATTAAATCGTAACGACTGATATCTTGTGGTGTGAAAATACTTTGTCCAAAGGCCAGCTCGATTTTATGTCCGGTTTCTGCGGGGGCATTTTTTACCAGTGGCAGGGTGTGGAATAAATCTAACGCCATACGTGATATTTTGGCGGTTCGCTTGTGGGGTGCCTGAGGTGACAGGTCGGGAGAAATTATAGAATATTTGACTCCATTAGTGTAATCGCTGTCGGTGCCAATAAACAGGTCGTTTTCAAAATAGAGGCTGTTTGTCCAGGGATTGTCTGCACTGTGGGCAGAGAGTGGAAGTACCAGCAATAATAATAAAGTCAGATAGCGAAGCACAGAACCATCCTAGCGAATACGAATCAGTGAATTATTATCTTCTACCCTTTCTGGAGTAACGCTTCCATATTTCTGGAAGTTATCCAGCGGGATCTGCATTGCCAACATACCGAAAGAAGTGACGGCCAAAAGAGCCAGAAAGGCAGCGCCCATTGCAATCCGTTTGCCTGGTGTCACCGTATAGTAACGAGCTTTTTCTGCTGCTGAACGTTTTGATGATGAATAAATTTGAAAGCTGCCCATGATAATAATCAGCCCAATAATGGGTGACCAGGTGTAATAGAACAGGGCAATCGCTCCGATTAACCCGACGATCCATAGTTTGGGACTGATCACGCCGATAATACGTCCACCGTCGAGAGGGGAGATTGGTAATAGATTAAACAGGTTGAGGAGAAAACCGGTCATTGCCAGGGCGTGCCAGAATGGATTTCCGGTCAGTAGGCCAATCCCAGCGCAGACGATTGCACCCAGAGTGCCAAGGAATGGGCCGCCATAGGCCATCACCGCTTCGGCAAAAGCATTGTCTGGCATTTGTTTCATGCCGATAAAGGCTCCCATAAATGGGATGAACATTGGCGCTGTCGCTTTGATCCCCTGCATTCGCAGGGCGACGACGTGCCCCATCTCGTGAATAAATAACAGCGCGACAAAACCGACCGCAAAAGGCCAACCCCAGAACATGGCATAAGCCCAGATGCTGATCAGCATGGTAATGAAAGTTTTAAACTTGCCGATCTGCAGAATAACGGCAAGATATTTGAGTTTGCTGAAAATAAAAATCAACAGGAACCCAAGAGGGCCAAGTTTTCGCAGCAGACCCTTTTTTTGCGGTGATGGGTATGCAAGGGGTGCCTCGATATTTGTTGGTTTTTTTTCTGGGTCTGACTGGTAGTCATTCATTTTTTAATCCAAAGGACAAAATTGTCTGGTTAAGTTTCTATCAGCATAAGTTATTTTGGAATAAGTTGCCAATAGCAATACCCTTCTGCTTGTAGATACTAAAACATAATCTTTGGGCGAGAAATATTTTAATTAAGTATAATAAATTAATAACATTCCCGAAGTTTGTATTTATTTGTTAACAGTGTTATTGACCTCTATGCCCATAATTAACAGTAATTTTTTCTTGACTTGTTTTTCTTGTAGGATATAAATAGAACATTATTATATTTATATTGACTGATAATTTAATTAAAAAATGGTTTCAACTTTTTGTGTGCGGATGTCTTGAGATGTGGAGATATCAGATCGAAGGAAAGTAAATGGTTTTTTTTCGTAATCAATTGTTGCTCCTGTCCATTTTATTCATTTCAGTAACTTCATTGTCTGCTGCAGATGATCTGGATCGTTTTGATGAAGAGGTCAGGCAGTTGGCTGTCGAATGTCGTACCGATGTCGTGGCTCAGTTTAATTTGCTATTGACGTCGGGACAATTGAGTGTACCGCAATTGTTCGATACTTTTTATATCCCGGTTCCCAATACTGACCCGCAAAAATTTCGAACTCAGTACGATAAGCTCTCTGATGGTGTGGTTAGGCCGATTATTGATAAGATTCTTGGTTACGACAAACGGTTGATTTTTGTCGTTATCGTAGATCGTAATGGTTACCTGCCAACGCATAATTCCCGCTATTCGAGACCATTGACTGACAATGCCGACGTAAATACCAAATGGAATAGAACCAAAAGGATGTTTAATGACCGTACTGGTTTGGCCGCGGCGCGCAATCAAAAAGATTATTTATTGCAACGCTACAGCCGGGATACTGGAGAAGTCATGGGTGATCTATCGGTACCAATAATTATTCAAAACCGTCACTGGGGTGCAGTGCGGATTGGTTATAAAAAAAGTTAGTTTATTGATTGATGGTGAAAAGGAGAGTCTTTGTGTTTTCTAAAATTAGTGTCAAAGTTGCGATTCTTGTTACTCTTGTTTTGTCGATTGTCGTTGTAGCTGGCAGTTACTATATCATTAAACAACAAAGCGACAGTCTTGAAGCGCAGTTGCTCGAACGGGGGAAGATCGAATCGATAC
Organism: Desulfuromusa sp.; assembly: GCA_016744595.1. Classification (GTDB taxonomy): domain Bacteria; phylum Desulfobacterota; class Desulfuromonadia; order Desulfuromonadales; family Geopsychrobacteraceae; genus Desulfuromusa. The sequence continues at coordinate 82,393 of JADGEB010000005.1, read as the reverse complement.
TTGGTGCTAAGCTGATTGGGCGGGTAATAGAGGAGGCGATTGATAATGGTGTTTTCAGTGTCAACGATGCTTTTGACACCGATTATGTACTAATTCCCGGGTTTGAGCCGAAAAAATACCATACCAAATATGATTTTTACCTAGATAAGGCAATTTTGTCGTTGCAGGATGAATTTCTTAAAGACGATTCTGTCGTTTTTGCTGTGGCGGTTGACGTCAATGGCTATTTGCCGACCCATAATACTCTTTACCAGCAGCCAATTACTGGTGACCAACAAAGGGATCTGATTGGTAATCGAACCAAGCGAATTTTTAATGACGAAATTGGTATCCAAGCGGCTCACAATACTGTCCCGGCTTTTCAGCAAATTTATCACCGTGATACCGGAGTAACAATGTGGGATATTTCAACCCCCATTCGTGTCAAAGGGAAACATTGGGGAGGGTTTCGAATTGGTTTCTCTTTGAGTAAGACCGAACAGGCTAAGCAGGCGCTGCAATCCAAACTGCTCGGGATCATGGCTGGTATTTTGGCTGTTTCTCTGTTGATAATTTTTATTGTTGTCGATAGAGCTCTTAAACCGCTGACCCACTTTACCCAGGTAGCATCGGAGCTGGCTGATGGAAAAGTTGAAAATAAGATTGAAGTTAAAGGAAACGATGAGATTGCCCAGTTGGCTGATGTTTTGGAGCGATTGCGGGTGAGTTTGAAAGCAGCAATGGAGAGACTGAAGAAAAAAACCTAATCAGGTTTTATATACTGGTTTCCGTTGAGTTCGCAAATTAAGTGAGGGGTTAAAAAAAGAGCTGACAAAATTTCTGTCAGCTCTTTTTTATGCTCAAATTCAGGAAGAGGACTTATCTAAGTAACTCGTTTCAATCAGAGCATTATTGTCTATCAGAATAATGATTTCCATCTGCTTGTCAAATATATTACTATCCCTATGTTTTTACCTGCTTTTCAAAATGGAGAGATTTTAAATTGGATCCAATTGTACTGCGTTTTGTTGCATTTGCCATGGTCACTCTCTTCTTTACCGTGATCTCCTGGCGCTCGTTACATAATCCTCGTTCTCACGGGTTTTATCGATATTTTGTATTTGAGGGGATCGCTGGGCTGATGTTGTATAATCAACCGGTCTGGTTTGATCAGCCCTTTTCAGGATTGCAGAGTTTATCATGGCTGTTGCTGATTATATCTGTTGTTCTGGTGGTGTATGGATTGGGGCTTCTCAGGCGGATTGGCGGTCAGCGTGAGCGACAATCTTCTCCTGAAAATTTATCTTTTGAAAATACACAACATCTGGTCGTAGATGGTTTATATCGCTATATCCGTCATCCGATGTACACCTCGCTGTTGTTTCTGGCTTGGGGGGCGTTTCTGAAGCGGGTAGATCCATTGACAATTATCGTTGTTAGTTTGGTTACGCTGGCACTTTATCTGACGGCTAAAGTGGAGGAAAGCGAGAATATTACTTTTTGGGGGGCAGACTACGCAACTTACAAACTGCGTTCAAGGATGTTTATCCCTTTCATTTTTTGATCCCTCCAAACCTTCTGAGAAAATCCAGCTATGCTTCTTCAGGTTAATCCGTCCTTTCTGGTTAAATTGAAGCCCCTCAGCTTCAAGTAAGTCACGCTGTAGGATATTTCCATCTCCATCAGTGCGTAGACTGACTTTACCCTGACTGTTGATGACCCTTTGCCATGGGATATCGTTGCCGGGTGGTAGCGCTGCCATGGCAAAACCAACGGTGCGTGCAGTACACCCGATCAAACGTGCAATTTGACCATAGGTGGTGACGTAACCAGCGGGAATTTGATGTGCCAGATCATAAATAGATCGATAAAGTGGAGTTGGGGGACTATTAGCCATATGGAACCTTTCCCTGAATTCTATTGAGGTGTTTCTGCTGATTATTTGTTTGATAAGAAATTTTACAGATATCGTTGTTAAAATCAATCAGGTTGTTTAAAAAACGAAGCGGAGGGGCTGATGTTTTCTGTAAAGTGGGTAAAAATTGTTAGTTTGTTGTGCTGCGGTTTGTTGTTAGCTATTTCGGTCGGTGCTGCTGAGCCGATGTTGCCTAAAGTTTATTCTGAACAGATTGATATTGATAGCTGGCTGATGAGTGAAAAACTTGATGGAGTCCGTGGTTATTGGGATGGCCAACAACTGTTTTCGAAGAATGGTCATCTTCTAAATCCCCCAAAAGAATTTATTCGTGATTTTCCAGATTATCCAATAGAAGGAGAACTTTGGGGTGGACGTGGTACCTTTGAGCAAACAGTAGCTATCGTCAAACGGAAACAATCACACGATGGTTGGTTGCAATTGAAATTTGCTATTTTTGATGCTCCAGATGCACCCGGTGGATTTATGCAACGGATTAAAACTACTCAGAACTGGTTTGCCGAACATCCATCCCATCATGCTTTTGTCATCCCGCAGATCCCGTTAAAGAATAAAAATCACTTGCAAGAGGAATTGCAGCGGATTGAGCATCTTGGTGGGGAAGGGCTGATTGTTCGTAAGCCGGAGGCTTTCTACACGGCAGGACGGAGTATAGAAATTCTCAAAGTGAAAAGTTATCAGGATGCCGAAGCAACGGTTGTTGCTCAGCTTCTCGGTAAAGGGAGAAATGAGGGGCGGCTTGGTTCTTTGCTGGTACAATTGGATGATGGTCAACAGTTCAGAATTGGTACCGGGTTCAATGACGCAGAGCGTGAAAAACCACCATCGATTGGCGAGGTGATTACCTTTAAATATTATGGTAAATACCAGTCAGGTCTTCCAAAGTTCCCAGTATTTTTGCGGATCAGGCAGGATAAGTCCTTGTAACCTTACCTTCTAACCTAGTTTTGCCCCATTTGTAACCTGCCGCTCCGGTACCGCCAGAACTACGGAACGATCATCCTGATAAAACCCGCAGAGCAGAAATTCTGAACGAAAAGGGCCGATTTGTTTCGGTGGGAAATTAACGACAGCGATAATCTGCTGACCGAGTAACTCTTCTTTACTGTAGAGATCAGTCACTTGGGCACTCGATTTTTTTGTGCCGATCTCCGACCCGAAATCGGCTTTGATTTTATAGGCCGGAACTCGCGCCTCGGGAAAATTTTCAACTTCGATGATGGTACCAGTACGTAATTCAACTTGCTCAAAATCTTGCCAGGTGATTTCTTTCATTGTTTTCCTCATAATCTAGCTGTCGCTCTGTCCGAAATGTGGACTGATCCCATATTTTTGCAATTTCCTGGCGACTGTCGGTTGGCTCATGCCCAGTCCTCTGGCAATATCCTGCTGTTTGCGGTAGCGTTTCCCTGCGGTCAGAAGAACATTTCGTTCTACTGTTTCTAGAATCTGTACCATGCTCATTTCTTGAGGCCAACTTTCGAAAATAGATTCTGTATCATCGGTAGTGTCTGAAATCACGGATTGCGGCAGGTCGGTAACATCGATCAGTTCTGTCTCGGACATTACCACCAACCGTTCACAGATATTCATCAGTTCGCGGACATTGCCAGGATAGGAATAATTGATCAGTGTATTGATTGTGGCGACAGTCAGACGTTTTGGTTTTTCGGCGCGGTCGGAAAAGTAATCAATGTAAGAACGAAGCAGTGGTAGCAGGCATTCCTTGCGTTCACGTAATGCTGGAATTAGCAGAGGAATAACGCTGAGTCGATAGTAGAGATCGGTACGGAATTGACCCTGTTTCAGCATTTTCTGCAAGTCACGGTTGGTTGCAGCAAGGATGCGTACATTGATCCGATGGCTTTGAGTACTGCCGAGACGGGTGACCATGCCGTCTTCCATAAAACGTAGCAGTTTGACTTGTGCGGACGGGGGAAGTTCAGCAATTTCATCAAGAAAAATGGTTCCACCATCGGCAACTTCCAGCAGTCCCGGTTTGTTAGTGACGGCTCCGGTAAAAGCCCCTTTATTATAGCCGAACAGTTCGGCTTCGATCAACGTTTCCGGGATGGCACCACAGTTAAGTTTAATGATTGGCTGCTCTGCTCGGCGAGAATTTTGGTGAATCAGATCGGCAATCAGCCCTTTTCCCACTCCCGATTCGCCAAGAATCAGCACTGTTGAATCGACTTGACTCAGCTTCAATGCCTGTTTGATTGCTTTGACCATGCCAGGGCTTTTAGCGATAACCAGATGTTTTTTTAACTGAATCTGTTGCAGTTCCAGAATCTGGTGGCGGAATTGATCACCGAGGGCCTGTTGTTCTTCAAGCTCGTGCTGCAGGAGATCAATCTCGGTAATATCTCGTTCGCTGACCACGACCCGGATGAGTTGCTCTTTATCGTCAAAAACCGGGGTGGCGGTTGAGATCAGTTTTCGGCCAAAGCGATTTTCTTGGAGAAGGCTGATTTGCTCACGTTCTTTGATTGCTTCCAGTGCAGCTGAAGGGAGAATAACCAACCCTTCTCTGGCGGCATCCAAATAATCCCTGCCGACCAGTTGTTTGGCAGTTGCATGATTAATTCGTTCCGAGGCTGGATTGACACGCAGGATTTTCCCCTGACCATTACAGACAAACAGGCCATCAGACGAGGAGTTTATGATTGCATCGTGCTCCCAGGTCAGTTCCTGTATTGATCTGTCCATATTGATATCTTTGTCCCGAATGGCGCTAGTTTCGGCTAGCGACCACGTAGTTATCTGGGGACATGTACTTGTTACGTGTCCCCAGATAACGGGTTAACAAGCAACAAGGTCGCGGGGTTGCGCCCCCACTGGTCGCCAAACTCTTTTGTACACCACAAAAGAGTATGCAGAAAAAGGTGCCCGACCTCCTTGCCCACCGTTGGTGGGTTCCCTCCATTCCACAGCTATTTTGAGGAGCTACAAAAACTCAGGCTCCGCCTTCTAACATTTGTCGCTCTTTTTCTCAAATCAGCGGGAATTGCTAGTGTGACATAAGAACCGGAGCCGTCATGTATTTGAGTAGATGTTGACCTGTTTCTCCCAAAATCTGGTAACCGCGGCGTGATTGAGATGTTGCCCCCATAACCAGCAGGTCAGTACCAGAATCTGCGCAGCTATTTAACAGCATATCCCCAACACACAGAGGACCACTTACCCGTTTTTCACAGGATAACGGTAATTGATAGCGAGTCATGTGCTTGCAGATATCGGCTTCGTGAGATTGGTATGCTTCGTCACCTTCTCGCCCCTGGACGGTAATAACTTTTACTTGGCTGGCTGTGCGCAGGATTGGCATTGCATCATGCAGAGCACGGGCTGATTCCGGACCACCGCGCCAGGCCATCAGAATTCGCTTGAAATCATGGTTGTATTTTCCTGCATAAGGGACAATCAGTACTGGTCGTCCAGAACCGAGAACTGCTTTTTCTGGCAAGTTATCTGGAATTGTTCGGTCTGGAGCTTCTGTATCGGTCTGGCTGATGACCAGAAGATCGCGATAGTGGGCATGTAGGTTCAGCGCATTGGGGACATTGAGTGTGCTTTTGAGGCTATCAATGCAAATCCACTCAGAAGAAATTCCTGCCTCTGTCGTTGCCTGTCTGAATCGTTGCTCCGCTGCAACAGCAAGTTCCTGACTATTTTGTTGGTGTGCAACAAAATGGGGATGAGGAATAATGTAGATACCGGTAAGCAATGACTGTTGTTGTGCTGCCAACCTGATTGCAACTTCGAGACGGGAGGGGCACGTCGATCGATTGTCTATATGGACGAGAATATCTTTAAGATTCAATTGTTAGTCTCCTTTCTCAGTTTTATTATGAATCAGCTTTTCTTTCCTAGGTAAGCCTCCTGAATTTTTTCGGATGCCAATAGCTCAGTTGATGTGCCTGATAGAGCAATTTTTCCGACATCAAGAACATAACCCCGGTCGGCCAGCTTGAGGGCGGCTTTAGCATTTTGTTCAACCAGCAGAACTGTCAGCCCTTTGTTGGCAATCATCTTGATTTGTTCAAAGATTGCTTTAACCAAAATCGGGGCGAGGCCAAGGGATGGCTCGTCAAGCAACAGCATTTCTGGATCACTCATAAGTGACCGGCCGATAGCGAGCATCTGCTGCTCACCACCAGAAAGGGTTCCTGCCAGTTGTTTACGTCGCTCTTCCAATCTCGGAAAGAGTTGATAAACCCACTTCAAAGTTTCTTTGTTCATTCTCGTTTTTACAAAAGCCCCCAACATCAGATTCTCTTCGACGGTCAGGATACCAAATACTTTACGACCTTCCGGGGATTGACTGACTCCCAGCTTAACAATTTTGTGTGCTGGAAGTTGGGTTAACTCTTGACCTTTGAATTTGATCGAGCCTGATTTTGCCTTAAGTAATTGACTGATGGTACGCATGGTCGTAGTTTTTCCAGCACCATTGGCACCAAGAATAGTGACAATTTCACCCTTGCGGACTTCGAGTGAAATTCCCTTGAGTGCGGCGATGCTGCCATAGGAAACTTCAAGATCTTTTATTTCAAACAGGACGTCGTTACTCATCGTCATCCTCACTTCCTAGATAGGCTTCAATAACCGCAGGGTTGTTCTGAATATCTGCTGGAGTTCCTTCCGCGATTTTCTTACCAAAATTAATAACCGTCAGATAGTCAGTGACTTCCATCACCATATCCATATCGTGCTCAATCAATAGCACCGTAACCCCTTTGTCGCGGATTTTGAAGATTGTATCCAATAAAACCAAAGTTTCATTGTCATTTAGTCCCGCAGCAGGCTCATCAAGGATCAGCAGAGTAGGATCAACTGCCATGGCACGAGCCATTTCTACCCTGCGTTGAATACCGTAAGGAAGAGAGCCTGTTGGTGTGGCGGCAAATTCAGTCAACTGGAAAAAATCAAGTTGTTCTTCTACTTTTTGCCAGTTTTCCAGTTCATCACGCCTTGAAGCGGGAGTGTGAATAATTCCGTGCCACCAGCTCTGTTTACTCTTGATATGGCGGCCGCTCATGATGTTTTCTGCAACCGACATCTGGCTGAACAGGCGGATGGTCTGGAAAGTGCGGACGATGCCACGATCAACAATCTGATACGGGGTCAATCCGCGGATCTCTTCACCACTCCAGTTGACGGAACCTTCTTCAGATTTATAAATACCGGTGATGCAGTTGAAAACGGTGGTTTTACCTGCACCGTTCGGGCCGATAATGCCGTAGATCTGGCCAGGTTTGACCTTAAAGCTCAGGGCATCGACAGCAGTCAAGCCACCGAAACGTTTGGTGACATCGGTCAGGATCAGCTCATTATGCGCCATGGTTGGATTCCTTGATCAAAAACTTGGGAATTTTGCCGAAAGATGCAGGCCAGATACCACGCGGCCGCAGGATCATTGCCAGAATCATCGCAAAACCAAAGATGAAAAAACGCCAGGTTGCAAATTCTCTAAAAATTTCTGGTAGGACAAACATCATGAACACGCCGAGCAGGATGCCAGGAATCGAAGATCCTCCGACCAAGACGATACTGAAAAACAGCACTGATTGGATAAATTCAAATGCTTCCGGGCTGACCGCTGAATACTGGGTCGCAAAGACGGTTCCAGCTAAACCGGCGATTCCGGCACCGAGGCCGAAAGCAAAAATTTTGTATACTCGCGTGTTGATACCAATACTTTCAGCGGCAAGTTGATCTTCTCGAAGATAGTGAAGGGCGCGCCCAACCTTACTTTTTTCCAGGTTGTGCATGATTCCCAAAGTGAGTAGCAGAACCGCAAAAGCGAAGTAGTAAACCGATAGCTGACTGGTTAACTGCATGCCAAACAAGCTTATCGAGTCGAGACCAAAGATTCCGTTCGGGCCACCGGTTATCCCACCGAGATTATTCTGGACGACTTGGACAAATACGATATTGAAGCCGATTGTGACCACCAGCAGGTAGTCACCGCGCAGATGAATAATTGGCCCGGAAAGGAGGATGCCGAACAGAGCCGGCAGGAGGATGGCTACCGGGATTGTTGCCAGCAGCGGCCAGCCGTACTGGGAGTTGAGGATTGCGGTAATATAAGCACCCATTCCAAAGAAAAGTGCTTGCCCCATATTGAACATCCCTGCTTTACCCAGAATGATATCCTGAGAGAGAGCAACAACGGTAAAAATGAGGAAGGTGATGGCAACTGCCTGCCAGCGTGAGTTAAGCAGGTTTGGCAAGATCGCCATGACAATAATAAAGGCTGGAAAGCCGAAACGCTCTAAGTTTTTCATCAGACTTTCTCCGCAACCCGCTCACCGAGAAGTCCGGTAGGGCGAACAATCAGGATCAGGATCAAAAGGATAAAGGTAAAAGCATCGGCCCAGGTACTGGAAACATAGCCGGCGATAAATGCCTGAAACAGACCCAGCATCATACCGCCAAGCATGGCACCGGGAATATTGCCGATACCACCAAGGATCGCTGCAATAAAAGCATAGAGACCGTATTGCCAACCCATATTGAAGGTGATGCCACGATAGTAAAGACCGATAAACAGACCGCCGACTGCACCTAGAGATGAACCGATAATGAAGATAAGGGCAATGACCTTGTTGACATTGATTCCCATCAACCGAGCGGCATCCTGGTCGATAGCACTGGCTCGAATAGCAGCACCCATCCGGGTTTTTTCAACAAACAGGTATAGGGCGATCATCAGAGTTACTGATAGTGCCAGAATAATGACCTGAATCAGGCTGATGACAACCCCGTTAATATCCCAGTAGACTTGCGGTATCAGTTCGGGGAATATCCGCATCTGTGGTCCCCATATCAGCATAATACCATTCTGGATCATCAAGCTGGCACCGAGAGCAGAAACAACAGCTGATAGACGTGGTGCCTCGCGAAGTGGTCGGTAGGCAAGTCGTTCGAGCATGATCCCAACACAAGCCATAACCGCCGCGGCAAGAAAGAAAATAGCTATGACCGCGAAGAGTGAAGTTGCCTGCCCCATCACTTGAGTATAGATTGTCAAACCGACGAATGCTGAGGCTGCGACCATGTCGCCATGGGCGAAGTTGATCAACTTCATTACCCCGTAAACCATGGTGTAGCCAAGAGCCACCAAGGCAAAGATGCTGCCGATGGTCAGGCCGTTTGCCAGCTGCTGCAGAAAAATATCCATGAAAACTTGCTCCCATCATTTGGATCGTTTTGTTTGTCTGCCGTTCACAAGTCAAAGAAGGATTTTTAGTTCCCTTCCTTCACGTCTGCAGGGCAGAAAAAGGGGGCGAAAGCGCATTACCGGCATTCTCCCGCCCCCTTTTGTCTAGCTAAAACTCACTCGCTCTTATTCAGCGTGAATAATTTTGTAACTGTTGTCGGCCTGAATTTCTTTCACGACATAGGCGCCACCTTTACGGTTACCATCTGCTGCAAAAGAGATTGATCCGGTAATACCTTCAAGAGGCTTATCCATATTGTGCAGATAGTCTGCCGCTTTTTTGGTGTCAAAGCTTTGATTGTGTTCCATGGCATGGATGATAGCGCGCATGCCATCAATGTTCATCAGACCCCAGATTGATGGTGGCATCATGCCGTAGGTTGTTTGGTAGTCAGCAATGAAAGTTTTGGCAATCTCATAGGGGAGAGCCGCTGGTGATGGAACGTTGATAATAAGGGCACCCTTAGCTGAAGAACCAGCCAATTTAGCAAAATCAGCGTTGTCATTAGCGTCACCACCAATGAAATCAGCTTTAATTCCCAGAGCCTTTTGTTGTGCTCGTAATTGACCGCCATCACTGTAATAACCGGCAAAGAAGATTACGTCTGGCTTTTTAGATTTGATGTTGGTCAGAACTGGGGTGAAATTCTGGGAGTCTGCTTTGATTTTGGCATAAGTGACAACATTGCCGCCTGCTTTTTTGATTTCAGCGACAGTTGCTTCGGCTAGCCCAGCAGCATAACTGGAGAAGTCAGAGACAACAGCAATGCTTTTGTACTTTTTGACGTTAACCATGTAGTTGGCAGCAAAAAAAGCTTCAGCACTGTTAGGGAATGAGTTGCGTAGGAATGTCCAGTAACCATGCTCAGTCAAGCTGTCTGCGGTACCATCAGATGTCTGTAATACGCCAGCATTGAAGTAAGTTTTTTGGGCAGCTTCGGCACAAGTAGAAGTATAAGAGCCGATAACCATGGAGACACCTTTGTTGACCAGATCCTTCGCACAAATAGCTGCTGCCATTGCTGTGCCTTGGTCATCACAAGGGATAACTTCAATTTTTTTGCCCATAACGCCACCTTTGGCATTGATTTGCGCGGCAATCAGGCGTACACCGTTTTCGATGCCTTGACCTTCGTTGGCATAGCTGCCGGTAATTGGTGCTTGAACCCCAACCTTGAGGGTGTCAGCCCAGGAAAGCCCAGCCATCAGAGCGATGGTGCAGAGAGTTAATAGAATGTTGCGGAATGTTCTTTTCATGTGTTCCTCCTCGTAGAATGGTTAAAAACAATGTTATGCGAAAGACTACCTTTCTGTTTTTGATCGGTCAATTGAATTGCCCGGTCACGATAATCCATTTCATTAAAATAACAGAAAACAATGATCAATGCTTATTTAAACCAAGCATTTGTTTTAAAGCATGTTGGGCAATCGTTGGGTTTTCCTTGAGACGACGTTTTGAATAGGGTAGCCAATCTTCACCATATGGAACATAAATGCGCAGCCTATGGCCATCGTCCAGAATAATCTCACGTAATTCTTCATCAACACCCAGCAACATTTGAAATTCATACTGGTCAGGTTTGAGACCCAAATCACGAATCAATTTCATCGATTCAAAAATCAATAACTCGTCGTGGGTTGCAATTCCAACGTAGGCGCCCTGTTTAAAGAGTAACTCCAGGGATGCCATGAAATTACGATTGATTGCCTGCGGATTTTTCCAGGCATCTTTGCGTGATTCGATATAGATTCCCTTGCAAAGTCGATAATTCTGGAATCCATCACCCATATCGATGACATCTTGTGGTGTGCGGCGCAGATAACCCTGAAGGGCTGTGCCGACGTGCCCAGGAAACTCTTCACGTAACTTACGGAAGAATTTAAATGTGACGTCTGTTACGGGAACATCTTCAATATCGATACGAACAAAGTTATTTATTTTTTTTGCTTCAACGACGAGCTCACGAATAATATCGAAGCAGTGTTCTTCGTCGAGGAGTAGCCCCATCTGGGTTGGTTTGATCGATAGATTTGCATCGAGTTTTTCACGGTCAATAGTCTGTAAGATTTCCAGTCCATTATTTTTGAAACTGACCGCTTGATCCAGTTGAGTAATGAATTCACCAAGGATATCGATTGTTGTCATGATCCCTTGCTGGTTCAGGTCTTTTGTCACCTGGACAGCGTCTGCTAGTGTCGACCCCGCAATATAGCCTTTGGCAAAATGGCTAACAATTGGTTTGGGAACGTGCATGATGGTTTTCGATACAGCGTAATTAAAAAATGACATTGTTTTATCCTGTTTGTCAGAGAGTAACGGTAAAGAAAAATTCCTCCTGATACTGATATCAGGAGGAATTAATCAACTTATTCCTCATCCATAAAAGGATATTCGAACGTCTGTGGTGGCACGAAGTTTTCTTTGATTGCGCGAACTGAAGCCCAGCGCATCAGGTTCTGCTTGCTGCCTGCTTTGTCGTTGGTTCCCGAGGCACGTCCTCCACCAAAGGGTTGCTGGCCAACAACGGCGCCAGTCGGTTTGTCATTGATGTAGAAGTTGCCGGAGGCGTTTTCCAGTTTGGCCAGTGCCAGACTGATTGCTGGGCGTTCCTGAGCAAAGATGGCCCCGGTTAAACTGTAAGGGGAAGTTTGGTCGCATAGTTCCAGAGTCGCTTCGTAATCGGCATCCGGGTAGCAATACATCGTCATCACCGGGCCGAAAATCTCTTCTTCCATGGTCTTGAAATGGGGATCAGTTGTGGTGATGACAGTTGGTTCGATAAAAAAGCCTTTGCTGTCATCGTAGCCACCACCGATGACAATTTTAGCATCCTTGGCCGCAGCGGCATAATCAATATATTCGGTGATCGTTTTGAATGCTGCCTTGTCGATGACGGCGTTGAAGAAGTTACCAAAATCACAGACATCGCCCACCTTGATTCGATCTGTCTGGGCTTTTATTTCTGTCAGAACTGGTTCCCAGAGTGACTTTGGGATGTAGGCACGGGATGCAGCTGAGCATTTCTGCCCCTGGTATTCAAAGGCACCACGTACTATTCCAGTTGCGAGAGTTTTTACGTTAGCGGATGAGTGGGCAAAGACAAAATCTTTGCCGCCTGTTTCACCGACAATGCGCGGGTAGGTTTTATATTTATCCTCGGCAATATTGTTGCCGATCTGTTTCCACATGCTCTGAAATACTGGGGTGCTGCCGGTAAAGTGGATACCGTTGAAGTCGGGACTGTCAAGGCAGACATTGCCGACATCACTGCCAGAACCAGGGACGAAGTTGAGAACACCGTCAGGCATGCCAGCTTCTTTAAACAGCTTCATTAGATGGTAAGGTGCATAAACGGCAGAGGATGCTGGTTTCCAGACTACTGTGTTGCCCATGATCGCTGGTGCCGTTGGTAGATTCCCGGCAATTGCAGTAAAGTTAAACGGTGCAACAGCAAAGACAAAACCTTCGAGGGGACGATGCTGAACATAGTTCCAGATTGGTGAAGGTGAGTGGAGCGGTTGGTCTGCATAGATCTCCTGTGCAAAGTAGACATTGAAACGGAGGAAATCAATCAGTTCACAGGCGGCATCAATTTCTGCTTGGAAAGGACTCTTGCTGATATTCAGCATGGTCGCAGCATTGATTAGGAACCGATATGGTCCAGCCAACAAATCAGCTGCTTTCAAGAAAATGGATGCTCGTTCTTCCCAGCGAAGACTTTGCCAGACGGGTTTGGCTGCCATGGCAGCGTCAATTGCCATCTGCACTTCTTTGGCCCCGGCTTTGTGGTAACTCCCTAACTCAATCGAATGATCATGTGGGCAGGCAATTTTTGCCAGATTTCCGGTTCGAACTTCTTTGCCACCAATGATCAGGGGAACCTCAATCTGCTTGGATTTCAGTTCTTCCAATGCATCCTTTATCTTCTGCCGTTCCGGGGTACCGGGTGCATAGGAAAGGACAGGCTCGTTTTGTGGAAAGGGGATCTTGATTGAGGCGTTATTTAGAACAGACATTGAGGTTCTCCTTATTTCTTTATAAGTCTATGGATGTAATGGGTTGTTTCATTAGCAATGAGAGTGCCAAGCTCTGTTTTGCAGGCTAAAACAAATTATTTTAAGCGGATAACTATATGTTTTTATGGAAAATTATACGGAGTGAAAGATTTTTGACTGGGTTGAATGGAGGTTGCTTCTATTTGCTTGCATCGATATTTATGCAATTTTGCATGAAGAACCTGGTCGTTCAGTTCAAGCCATGCCTTTTAAGTTTTCTGGCAATAGTTGATTGATTAACCTTGAGTGCGACCGCAATTTCGGTTTGGTTGTTGAACTGTTGAAGGGCTTTTTTTAGAAGATCTTTTTCAACTTGATCAAGGGTTTGTTGCAAGGAAGTTCCGGGTGAGATTCGGTTGCTAGAAAGCTGTTTTTCTGGGGTATGGGATGTGATCTGCATTGGTAGATCCGGTAGGTCGACCAACTCCGTTTCTGCCATGACTACAAGACGTTCACAGATATTCATCAGTTCCCGTACATTCCCTGGATAAGGGTAACTTGCCAAGGCATCTAATGCCACTCTGGTCAAGCGTTTGTGTGTGCCGGTCTGATCACCAAATTTTTCCAGATAGTGCCTGATTAAAGGAATGATACAATCATCACGCTCGCGTACTGCGGGTATCTGAATGGGAATAACATTGAGTCGATAATAAAGATCGAGGCGGAATTTCCCCTGTTTAACCATCTCCCCCAGATCCCGGTGAGTTGCTGCCAGCACACGAACATCGGCGGTTCGACTTTTTGTATCGCCCAGTCGGGTGATTTGTCCATCTTCAAGGAAACGCAGCAGTTTAACTTGTGATGGAAGTGGTAGTTCGGCTATTTCGTCAAGGAATAGAGTGCCACCATCTGCCAATTCAAAGTGTCCTGGCTTGCCACTGGCCTGAGCACCGGTGAAAGCCCCTTTTTCGTAGCCAAATAGTTCTGCTTCAATCAGCGATTCTGGTATTGCCCCACAGTTAATCTTGATCAGTGGTTGCTCGGTGCGCATCGAATTCTTGTGAATCAAGTCAGCAAATAATCCCTTGCCAACCCCGGACTCTCCCAGCAGCAGAACAGAAGAATTAGCTTTTGCAACTTTGATTGATTGCTGTAGTGCACGAATCATAGCGGGGCTACGGGCAATAATCGGCTGTGAATCCAGCTCAACTTGCTGCATTGCCAGCATTTGGTCACGGAGACTATCTTTGATTGCTTGCTGTTCTTCTAGTTTGTGTTGCAGATTGTCGATTTCGGTGATATCTCGCTCGCTGACCACAATTCGGATCAATTCTCCCTGTTCATCGAATACTGGAGTGGATAGCGAGATCATTTTGCGGCCATTTTTGTCCTGTAACAGACTGACACGCTGTTTACATTTACTGGTTTCCAGCGCCGCAGAGTTGTCAATGAAGCCGTCTTTGATCAGCTCGCGCATATTGCGGCCGACAATTTCACTGGCGGGTAGATTGTGAATTTTTTCAGATGCGGGGTTCATACGAATAACATTGGCGTTGGAATCACAGACGAAAAGACCATCGGAGGACGAGTCGATAATTGTATCCAGCTCACGGGAAAGAGCTTGAAATGAAGGCAGTTGGCGGATCATTGTATCAAGTTGGGTTCCATCAACCAGAATACAGACTGCAGCATTGACGCGATCAGCTTCTATGAGTGGATTGATCCCGACAAGATACTCCCGACCAGCGATCTGCAGAGGAACTTCACAACTGGTTTGCGACCCATCAAGAACGTTGCTGATATGTTGCCAGAATCCGGGCAGTCTTGTTTGCAGAGATGTTTTTGAAGTGATTTCAAGTCGTTCTTGAGCCAGTTTGCTGATCAGGGAAATGTTGCCATTTTGATCAACGACAATCATCATCCGTGCAGTTGCATCGGCTAGGGCTTGTAGCTGCGGGTTGACTGTAAGATTATGCATGACAGTATTATGCATAAATGCATGCGGTATGCAATGGGGAATAAATATTTATGGAAGAATATGGTAAGCTGATTCTTGCTGATTCAAATATGAATTCTCGGGATTAGTCATTATAGTGATTCCCAGAACTCAGCCGCTTCTTTCCAACGAAAAGCTTCGTCCATATCTTGGGGAACTCCTTTGCCGGTCGAGTACATAATTCCGAGGCAGTATTGAGCCTTGGTATGTCCTTGATCTGCAGCATCAGTCAGCCATCTTTTTCCTGCAAGAGTATCCCTTTTAACCCCCTTGCCGTTGAGGTGCATTACTGCCAGATTGTATTGGGCATCGGCATTTCCGGCATTAGCTGCTTCTAGCCACCAATGGTAGGCAAGTTGCAGATCTTGTGCTGTCCCAATCCCTTTGATGAAATTATGACCAAGAGCGACCTGTGCCCGCTGGTGTCCGCGTGTGGCGGCTTGTTTCAGGAGAATAACTGCTGAAGTGGGATCACGAACTTCTTCACTTCCTGAGGTGAGTAGCTTTCCCAGATTATAAACGGCATCAAGATAATTCTGCTCGGCAGCTTTTTGTAACCAGATGCGAGCTTCCGTATAGCTTTGCAAAACCCCAGTACCTCTGGCATACATCATTCCTAGGTGGTATTGAGCTGTTGGCAATCCTTGCTCTGCTGCTTGACGTAACCATTGACGCGCTTTGGAATAATTCTTTTTAACTCCTTTTCCAACCAGATACATGTGTCCAAGGGTAAACTGGACTTTGGGATTTCCTTGTTCAGCTGCCATTCCCCACCAGCGTCTGGCTTCAACAAAGTCCTTTGGGACCCCATGTCCTTTTGCATACATCAGTCCGAGATTGTACTGAGCATCAGAAAAATTTTGATCAGCTGCTTTGCGAAACCAGTGGAGCGCTTGATCGTAATCTGCTGGGACACCGCGACCTTTGATATAGATTTGACCAAGAACGTTTTGTGCTCGTGTGTACCCAAGTTCTGCGGCTTGCTGATAGTATTTTGCTGCTTCAGCTGGGCTTTCTGTGGTTCCTGTACCTTTGTCGTACATCCGGCCAAGCATGAAAATTGCTCTTTTATGCCGGTGTTGAGCTGCAAGTCGAAACCATTTCATCGCTTCAGCAAAAGATTTTTCTACTCCCTTACCTCGAAAGTAGTTCATGCCCAACTGATAATGTGATTGCGCCATGTCTGTCATCAAGAACCTCTTTGCTGAACTGTAAAATTAATCTAATGATCTACTATACACTATAAATGCTTTTAAGCGGAGAAAAAAGTGAGTTAAATATTGACATAATATGATTAAGATGATCAAATAATATGTAAATGTAATTTATTACTACTGAAAGGTCTATTGATGAGCGAATATCAGAAGCAGGAGATTCTTCTTGAGACTGGAACCAATGAAATGGAGATCATTGAATTCTATCTTGGGACGCAGCCTTTTGGCATTAATGTACATAAGCTAAAGGAAATTATTACTTTTGACCAAGAAGCATTAACCGTAATTCCAGGGAGTGGAGAAGGGATGCTTGGAACCTTGCTGCTGCGCGGCACGACGATTCCTTTGGTCGATCTAAAGTCACATATTGCCCAGAAAGAGGAAGGTCTGGGGGATGATGTGCGACAAGTGGTGTTGGTCTGCGAGTTTAATGATCGAGTCAATGGTTTCAAGGTCGATGGGGTCAATCAGATCCACCGGGTTTCTTGGGAAGATGTTCAACCGATGGCTAGTTTTATTGATCAGTACCGGCCGCGGTTTACCGGGAGCGTCAACATTGAAGGGCGTGAAATTCTGATTGTTGATTTAGAGCACATTGTGGCTGAGTTTGATTCAGAAGCAAACCTCGATTATGAGGCAGGACTCCATGCTGCCGAGATGCAGGAAAAGATGCCGCACACCCGGGAGCGAATGAAGTTGATGCTGGCCGAGGATTCAGCCTTGATCCGGAATGGAATTGAAAAAGTACTAAAAGGTTCAAATTATAAGAACCTTGAAGTTTTTGTTGATGGTCAGAAATGTTACGATCAAATCCAGAGAGTCAGGCAACGAGTCGTTGATGGGGAGCCGCTTAGCGGCATGTTAAACCTCTTAATATCTGATATTGAAATGCCTCAGATGGATGGTTTGACCCTGTGTAAAAAAATCAAGGATGATCCGGTATTGCGAGATGTTAAGGTTGTCATGTTTTCGTCACTGATAAATGAACAGATGGCCGTTAAGTGTGATCAGGTCGGTGCCGATGGCTATGCGACGAAACCGCAGATTCCTTATCTGGTTGAAATGATGGATAAATTTTTGGGAATTGATGGAATTGATGAGATAGAGTAGGTGGACTACAATAAACCACAAAGGCCGGTGAATTTCACCGGCCTTTGTGGTTTTTAACCAATATTTTTTTCCAGCCTTTGACAGACTCTTTCTGCATCTTGCTGTGCGACTTCAATCTGTGCTGGTGACATTTTGTTCTCCAGAGACTCAAGCGCTTTTTGTGCGTCTTCATGTCCTTTTTCTGCTGGAAGACTCAGCCAAATATAGGCTTTGATATGATCTTTAGGGACTCCTCGGCCGAGTGCATACATGCCGCCGAGATTATACTGAGCATCGGTATAGCCCTGTTCCACCGCTTTACTCCACCACTTGACCGCTTCAGCATCGCTTTTCATGACGCCATAGCCAAATACATATAAAACTCCCAGATTGTATTGTGCGGCTGCATTCCCTTGTTCAGCTGCCCGTGTCCACCAAAGGCGGGCTTCATCGTAATCCTGCGGGATATCTGTGCCATTTATGTACATACTGCCTAAATTATATTGGGCATCAATATCGCCCTGTTCGGCGGCCAGCCTATACCAGTCGACTGCTGCAAAGGGGTCAATCTCGACTCCTTCTCCTTTTGCATACATAAAACCCAGGTTGTGTTGGGCGTCGACATGACCCTGCTCAGCAGCCATACGACACCATTTAGCCGCCTGAACAGCATCCCTCTCGACCCCCTGACCAAAAGCGTACATTACCCCAAGATTGAACTGGGAATCAGCGTTTCCCTGTTGTGCAGCGAGCCGATACCATTTGACTGCTTCTTGTTCGTCTTGCTTTATTCCTTCTCCGTTGGCAAACATCATCCCGAGGGTGTACTGAGCCTCTACATGATTTTGCTCTGCTGCCTTTTGGCACCAGGCAAGTGCTTTGCTATAATCAGCATCAGTCCCCTGACCAAAGGCGAGCATAACCCCAAGATTGTACTGGGCATTGGCATCACCATGTTGAGCTGCTTTGTGGTACCAGTAGACTGCTTTGGTATCATCCTGTTGAACACCATTCCCTCGCTCATAAAGGTAGCCTAGCGCAAGTTGTGCTTGAATGTGCTCTTGTTTTGCGGCCTTGCTATACCAGCGTGCAGCTTCGGTATAATCCTGAACAGCACCGTCACCTTTTTCACACATGTGTGCATAGTTAAATTGAGCTTCAGCATGACCCTGTTCCGCAGCTAACTGATAACGCGTCTCAGCAATAAAATCTTTGTCACTCATGATACCTCCATAGCTGAGGTTTCTGTTGAACTGAGAGACTGATTACGGTCTCTAGTCTTAATAAATGTTGGATAAAATAGCAGAAGGATAACTCGTCTGCAAATTTTCTTAGAGAATTGTTGCTTGGCGAGGAGAAAATGACATTTTGATGATTGACAAGACAGAGGCTGTAGGATCTGCCTTGCTGAAAAGTCTCTATGTTGCAGTATTTTGCACATAGATTTGACATTGTTGGCATATCTTCGTATTGTCACAGGGTACTAGGCGGCATCCGCCAGGATGTTCCGACCTTGTCCCGCAAGAAAATCGTCAAGAACTTCACCCCGAGTGTTGCTTCACAGATTTTCTTTCCAATCAGAGTTGCGCTTGATTTTGTGGTTCCCACACGTCGGGTCGCGGGTCGCTCTGTCATTTTAAAATAAAATACTATTTATTCTTGAGACGCTGCTGACAGCAGATAACCCCCATTTACCTTCAATCGCTTTTGGCTGTGGATTTTGGTCTGTTTTTGTCACACATTTTTTTTAATATATTTCTCCAAAATCTTGTCAAGCACTTGAAAAATAAGGAACAAAAATGGAAGTAGAAGTAAAGATAGAAGTTAAAGATCTATATAAAATATTCGGGACACAGCCTAAGAAAGCGTTGGAAATGCTTGATCAGGGGCTGGATAAAGAGGCCATATTTGAAAAAACTGAGACAACTGTTGGCGTCCAAAGTGCAAGCTTTGAAATCCACACGGGTGAAATATTTGTCATCATGGGTCTATCTGGTTCAGGAAAGTCGACCATGGTACGGATGCTCAACCGATTGATCGAACCAACAAGTGGGCAGGTTTTCATTGATGGCGAAGATATTGTCAGTATGAACAATGAACAACTGGTCAAAATGCGTCGCAAAAAAATGAGTATGGTTTTCCAGTCTTTTGCTCTGATGCCACACATGACCGTATTACAGAACACCGCCTTCGGCTTGGAAATGGATGGGATCGATAAATCAACCCGCGAAGCCAGAGCACTGGAAGCGTTGGAGCAAGTAGGTTTGGACGCTTGGGCTGCCAGTATGCCGGATGAACTTTCTGGTGGGATGCAACAACGCGTGGGATTGGCTCGTGGTCTGGCAGTTGATCCAGACATTTTGTTGATGGATGAAGCTTTTTCGGCACTTGACCCGCTGATCCGAACGGAAATGCAAGATGAGCTACTGAAACTGCAAGCCAAAGCAAAACGCACCATTGTTTTCATCTCTCACGATCTTGACGAAGCAATGCGTATCGGTGACCGGATTGCTATCATGGAAGGTGGCCGGGTGGTGCAAGTCGGTACGCCAGAGGAAATTCTCCAAAATCCAGCCGATGACTATGTACAAGCGTTCTTTCGCGGGGTCGATCCAACCAACATTCTGACGGCTGGTGATATTGCCAGCAACACTCAAGTTACCATTCCGATTACTGACGGCAAAAACCCCCGAGCGGCATTGCAACGACTGATCAAAAACGACCGTGACTACGGCTATGTTCTTAACAGCGACAAGATCTTTCAGGGCGTTGTTTCAACCGATTCCCTCCGCGAACTTCTCGATCAAGACAAACAACCACACCTGATCCCCAATGCTTACCTCGAAGACGTCATGACAGCGAATGTTGCTGATTCAATGCAGGATATCCTCCCCGAAGTCGCGAGTCACCCGTGGCCGCTACCAATTTTGGACGACGAGAGAGAATACCGGGGATGCGTATCGAAGAACCTGTTCCTGCGCACATTGCATAGGAACAATGACGACGAGCAATCAACAACCGAACGACAGAATTCTGGAGCGATAGTGAACTGATGCGTATATTCAATTTTGACGAACAATTGATCCCATTAGATGAATGGATTCAGACCTTTGTCGATTGGTTGGTGTTAAATTACCGGGAATTTTTCCAAATTATCAAAGTTCCGGTTGAAATAAGCCTCGAAGGGTTGGAGTGGCTCTTTTTTACCCTGCCACCTTGGCTGATCATTGTCGCCATCGCTTGTGCTGCGTGGCGTTATGCTGGTAGACGAGTCACGGTTTTCACTGTGTTGACCTTTTTTCTTATTGGCTATCTTGGTCTCTGGGAAGACACCATGACAACTCTGGCGATGGTTATTTGTTCAGTCGTTTTTTGTGCTGTCGTTGGCATACCTCTGGGTATCTTAGCCGGCCGCAGTGATCGTGCTGAGATGTGGATGCGCCCCTTTCTTGACGCCATGCAGACCACACCGGCCTTCGTCTATCTGATCCCGGTCGTTATGCTGTTCAGCATCGGCACCGTCTCTGGCATTCTGGCGACGATTGTTTTTGCTCTGCCGCCAATTATTCGCTTAACCAGCCTTGGTATCCGTCAGGTTCATCCAGAGCTGATCGAAGCGGCGCTCGCCTTTGGTGCAACCTCCAAACAGGTTCTATTTAAGGTACAGTTTCCTCTTGCGTTACCGTCCATTATGGCTGGACTCAATCAAACCCTGATGATGGCTTTGTCCATGGTCGTTATCGCTGCCCTGATTGGTGCTGGTGGCTTGGGGAACCCTGTTGTACAGGGGCTGAACACCCTAGAGATTGGTCTGGCAACGATTGGCGGCTTATCGATAGTTCTGCTGGCCATGGTTCTTGATCGAATTACCCAAGGGATTGGTCAAAAATAGCTTATTCCTACTTCATTCACATTGACACAAAAAGGAGAGAAAAATGAAACGCTTACTGTTTGTCCTGCTACTGTTAGTCCTCGCCCTCCCTGCATTTGCAGACCAGCAACAACCGGGTAAAGGGATTAAGGTAAAACCTGCTCGTGCGACCTGGAATACCGGTTATTTTCAAGAAGCGCTGGTACGCACTGGGCTAAAAGAATTGGGTTACAACGTCAAAAAGCCGAAAGAGCTGACCAACCCCCTCTTCTACCAAGCTCTTGCTCTTGGTGATCTTGATTACTGGACCAACGGATGGTTCCCCGTCCACGATGGGCAGCTGCCAAAAGGCTTTTACGACAAAGGTGAAAAGGTCGGTTACGTCGTCAAAGCTGGTGGTTTGCAAGGTTATCTGGTCTCAAAAAAAGATGTGGAAAAATTCAATATTAAGTCGATTGCTGATTTCAAACGTCCCGAGGTCAAAAAGGCTTTCGATGCCGACGGCGATGGCAAAGCTGATTTAACTGCCTGCCCTGCAGGTTGGGGTTGTGAAGGGACGATCGATTTCCATATGGAAGCTTACGGCCTTGAAGATCACATCAAACCGATCAAAGCAGCTTATTCAGCAAGTATGGCAGATGCCCTGGCTCGCTATAAATCGGGAAATCCTGTTTTCTTCTACACCTGGGCACCAAACTGGACCATCTTTAAATTTAAGCCTGGTGTTGATGTTGTCTGGATGAATGTACCGGAAATCAAGCCGACAGAAGCGCAGAAGCCGCAGGTCGATCGCTTGACAATGTCTGGTGTTGAAGGTGCGGTCAGCGATCCTCTTAAGCTCGGTTTTGTCGCTGCAGATATTCAGATTGTTGCCAATAAAAAATTCCTTGCCGCTAATCCAGCAGCAAAAGAATTTTTTAAGCAGTTCACCCTGCCTTTAAGCGCCATCAATGAGCAAAATACCAAGATGCAGGATGGAGAAAAATCGGCAAAAGATATCGATCGCCACGTTCAGGAATGGATCGCAGCGAACCAGACCAAATGGAATGGTTGGCTTGATGCTGCCCGTAAGGCGGCCATGTAACAATGGCTAAAGAGTAAAATGCCAAGGCCGGAGATAAATTTCTCCGGCCTTTTTTTATTTCATCCCCCCCCAGACAAACGAATTTTCAGGCAGTTCTGGAATGCTCAGTCTACAATTATCAGTTTCTCCAATAATTTTTCCCCATTGTTCATCTTGCTAAGCCAATCACATCCTCTATATCTGGGAGAACATGAAAAGGACTTATTTGTTTTGTTTTTTTTGGTTGCGGGTAGACTGTTAGCTTCAAATATAGGGATTATGTCCGAAAACTGCCAGCAATCTAGTGAATGGTGGGATATAGTAAGTATCATGAAACAATTGACCAACTCAGATTGCACACAGATTATTCTCCGTCGCGATCCTCGCTATGATGGGCGTTTATATTTTGGTGTGACAACCACGAAGATCTATTGTCGCCCGGTTTGTCCTGCCAGACCAAAACCTGAAAATATTGTTATTTATAAAAGTACCAGTGAGGCTGAAAAAGCGGGTTGCAGGCCATGCCTTAGATGTCGCCCAGATTTGGCACCGGGCAACAAGTTTATCAATCCGGGGAAAAAATTGGCTCATGACGGCCTGCGCTTGATTGAAGAATCGACAACTGGAACAGAGAATGTTGAGTCGATTGCACAGATACTGGGTATCTCAGGGCGACATTTAAGAAGGGTCTTTGGCGAAGAACTTGGTGTGTCACCGATTGAAATAATGCAAACGCGAAAGTTACACTTGGCAAAGCACTTGCTTTTGGAAACCTGTGAGCCGGTTATTGACATTGCTCTTGCGACGGGATTCAACTCGATTCGAAGATTCAACCAAGCGTTCAAAGCTGTTTACCAGATGACACCATCAAAAATACGAACAGGTGGCCGTAGCAAAGTTTACCAGAGTGATGGTCTTTTATTAACTCTGATGGTACGGAAACCGTATGATTTTGCCAGCATTCTGGCTTTTTTTAACCGGCATGCGGCTCGTGGTATCGAAAGAGTCACCCTTGATTCCTATGAACGTTATGTTCTCAATCAAAATTCGTACGCGACAATTAAGGTCACAATAAACAAGTCACAGGATGCATTACAGATCCATTTACAAGGTTTCAGGCTGAGACAAATTCGTTTGGTTTTGCTTAATATCCGTAGAATGTTTGATGTTGACCACAACCCTGTGTATCTGCCGGCCTCACCTGCAATCAGATCAACAGGGGTAAGAGTTCCTGGGAGTTTCGATCCCTTTGAAGCCGCAGTTTCAATTATTCTGAGCCAACTTGTATCAATTTCGCAGGCAACCGGAAAACTGTCTAAGTTGATTGAACAGTTCGGAGCCCTGATAGGTGGTAAGGATATCTATTGTTTCCCCTCACCTGAAAAATTGATGACGGCAGAGATAGAACAGATAGGGATAACCCGTTCCAAGGCTAACGCCATCAGGACTTTATCTGAAATGGTTCACAGGCATGAATTCCATTTTTCTTACGCTGCAGATTTGTCAGAAACTAGAAAGAAGTTACTGGCAATAAAAGGAATTGGTCCATGGACGACTGAAATGATCATGATGCGTTGTTTTGGTGATGCAGATGCCTTTCCGGAAAGTGATCTCATCATTAAAAGAGCATTGGATCAAAACCTGATTGATGAAGCTATGTGGAAGGCAAGCCGTTCTTATATGACGCACTATGTCTGGAATGAATTTGCAGAAACTCTGTCGAAACGGAAATAATGATGAAAATTTGTTATCAGCAAATATCTTCCCCTATCGGCTTAATCTATCTTGTTGCTGACAGCAGGTACTTAAGGGCTATCGTCTTTGCTTGTAACTGGGGAAAAACAATGAAAGTGTGGGGTGATATAGCGCTTGAAGAAAATGATATTATTTGCCAAACACAAATTCAGCTTGGGGAATATTTTGCCTTGAAGCGGACTGAGTTTGATTTGCCTCTTCTCTTTACTGGCACCGAATTTCAGCAGCAAGCCTGGCAGGCTCTTTTGACCATCCCTTATGGTGAAACCCGTTCCTATTCAGAACAAGCTTGTTTAATTGATCGTCCAAAAGCAGTTCGGGCTGTGGGCAGGACAAATGGACTGAATCCTATTCCTGTTGTGGTTCCCTGTCACCGGGTGGTTGGGAAATCCGGCAAATTAACTGGCTACGCTGGTGGCCTTGAGATAAAAAGATTTTTGCTGCAATTGGAAAGTAAAAAACGGATATGAGGTTTATTGACAAACCAATTTAAAAGCTGACTGACAGACTATATCGTCAGTCAGCAGGGGGAAAATTAATTATTTCATTGCTGATGATGGCATAAAACTTCTTAAGCCTGCTAAAGTTATAGCTGAATTCAGGCCGTGTTAATTCCTCTATGAAAAGATTACTTATTAGTTGAAGATATAGGAGAATTGAAAAATGAAAAAGGATCTGCTCTTCACAGAATTTAATCTGAAAAACCACAAATTGAAAAATCGTATCGGTGTTGCACCTATGACGCGGATGTCCGCAGGAGAAGATGGTATTCCACGTCAGGATGTGTTTGATTTCCTGATTCGTCGGGCGGAGAATGGGGCAAGTATAATCTATACCGAAGCCATCGTTACTGACTACGAAAGTGCTCAAGGATATCCCAAGCAGTCGCGTCTTTTGACTCAGCGACAAATCGATGCCTGGAAATCCGTTGTTGAAAAAATTCACAACGAAGGTGCCATCGCGATCATGCAGATGTTTCATTGTGGCCGGATGGCCTGGGCGGAAGTGAATCCGGCAAATCGTGCTATAGCACCTAGTTCCAACACTCCGACGCAGGAAAATCCTTTAACCGGAGCTCCCTATCCCGTACCGGACAGCATGAGTCAGTTTGATATCGAGCATGTCATCTCCGGGTTTGTGGAAACGGCCAGAGGTGCGGTTGCGGCTGGTTTTGACGGTATTGAAATTCACGGTGCGCATGGATATCTGATCAACCAGTTTTTGTCCTCTTATTCCAACAAACGTACCGACAAATATGGTGGGTCGGTGGAAAATCGCTACCGTTTTGCCCATGAAGTGATTCAGGCTGTTCATCAGATTCTCCCGGAAGATTGTTTGTTGACGTTCAGAATTTCCAACTGGGGGATTGCCGATATGGACGTTTCTCTCTTTGATTCAGCGGCAGAGTATCAAGGAATGATTACCCTTTTGTCCCAAGAACCTATCGATGCTATCTCGGTTTCTACCTATGGATTCAGTCAGAAAGCCTTTGGTACCGATAAAAATATGACCCAATTGACACGGGAGGCAACGGAGCTTCCTCTCATGATTTGTGGTGGTATCTTTGATCGTGCCACTGCTGATGAGGCGTTGCAAGATGCAGATTTGATCCTCAGTGGAAAATCCCTACTCTTAAATCCTGATTGGATTGATGACGTGCGAGCCAATAAGTTTATGGAGCGATACGAGTCAGAAGCGGCAAATGTTGCCTATACTTCCGAGCCTCTCCGGTAAATCAGGTCAGGAGAGGCTACTTTGCTTCAATGATAGGGAATGACGAAGAAGTGGTTCGATATGACCTACCAGGGTAGGAAGTCACAGATAGCGGTGCCGATCAATGGGAACGGCTCAACAAGTCACCTTTGGGTAGCTCAAGATGAGAGCAACCGCTTTAACAGTTCGCAAATAAGGTTCCCAGTTTGACTGGAGGGTATTTGTAGATACTTTGAGAGACTTATAGTTAGACAGTCAAGTTACTTGACCGATCAAACCAACAAGGCTATGCTGCGACGCAATCATTTTTTTACTAAAGGAACGTCGCTATGGAAATAACCTTGTTAATCGCCGCCATCCAATCAAGTATTTTTTTAGGACTCCTGCATGGGGTCAATCCCTGTGGACATTCGTGGCTGGTGCTTGTGCCATTTATTTCGGGAGAAAAAAGGGGGCGCAGGGTGTTTTACCTGACGGCTTCATTTGTGATGGGGACAGCGTTGGCCTGTCTTGTTCTTGGGGCAACTCTTGGAGCCTTATCGTCCTCTATCCCATTATCCTTTGGTCTTTGGCTGGAACGGATCACCTCTATTGTGCTTATTGTTTTAGGTTTGATCCTACTCTGTAACCCCACCCTTCTGCATCATCACGATCATGATCATGAGAGTTCCTATCACCACCATTCTGAACTGCACAATCATTCTCATCATCATGGTTTAGGGGGCATGGGTCGCTTTAAAGACTTACGCACGGAGCGTAAATTCTTGCCGTTTTCATTGTTTATTATCGGTTTTGTCAATATGATTGTTCCGTGTCCCACGGCAGCGGTGATGTATGGTTACGCTTTAAACTCTGGGAGTGCCTGGGCGGCTACTCTTGTTTTTGCGGCCTATTCCGTAGCTACTGCTATTGCGGTCTCGATTGTGATATTTTTAATTTTTAGGATGTCAAGTGCAGCCAATAAATTGCAAAAACAGTGGGTTGAACCTCTTATTATGCGTCTATCCGGTTTGGTCATTGTGATTTTTTCGGGCTATGGTCTTGTTAACCCTCCCATGTGAGAATAGCGGAAATGATGATCTCAAAATTATCGCGTCAACTTATTGAATTTTACGATAAAATCTCCTCGTGGGAGGATTCTGTGGTCAAGGAGAGTGGTTTGTCCCCCGCGCAGATGCACACTATTGAGGTGATTGGCCATCGCGATAATATGCGGATGAAGGAGTTGGCAGAACGTTTGGCGATCACCACCGGCACGTTAACTGTTTCTGTCGATAAATTGGAACAAAAAGGGTTCGTGGTGCGCAAACCGCACGCATCGGATCGCCGTTCATGGCTGGTGGTGCTTACCGAAAAAGGGAAAGATGTTTTTGAGCAGCATCATAAGTTTCATGATGAGTTTACTGCTGAAATTGCTGCTGAATTGTCAAACGATGAGGTGGAGATGGTGTCTGCTTTGCTGGATAAAATTATTGGACGGATGTGATGCAAATATTTTGATCTCGCTGAGTCGGTCTATAGTGATCAATTATTGACGAAGGTTTATTTAGAATAGCACTGTTGCTTACCTCATTTACATCCAGTTCAGAGGGAACAGTTTATCTTGTAATGACTTGAGGGGTGTTCCCCTCAGTGAAGAAACAAAAAAAGGAGACCGCATTTAAGCGATCTCCTTGATTTTTCTTTGGTTGCGGGAGAGGGATTTGAACCCCCGACCTTCGGGTTATGAGCCCGACGAGCTACCAGACTGCTCCATCCCGCGACAAGGTTGCCGACAATAACGGAATTAGATGATACCGTCAACCAGTTTTTTACCCTTTTTTCCTCGTGCTGTTGTGTAACCCCTGCTATTGGTGTAGAACCATCAAGGTTTATTGAAGAATAGAAGCGCAATAAAGATATTGGGGTTATTGGATGCGGGAAACAATTGAACTTGAAATAGCTCTGGAGAAAAGGCGCAAGGGTGCCTTATTGGTAGATGTTCGGACTCCGGCTGAGTTTGCTGAAGCAACGATACCTGGTGCGGTCAATGTCCCTATTTTTAGTAACGAAGAACGGGTGCAGATAGGGACTCTATTTCAGCAACAGGGAAAAAAGGACGCCCGAAAACTTGGAGTCCAGCTGGTTGCGCCGAAAATTCCCAGGTTGATGCAACGGATTGAGGATTTGTGGCAGGATTATTCCGGTCCGGTGATTGTTTTTTGTTGGCGTGGTGGAATGCGCTCTCTCGCGATGACTTCATTTATGAACTTGGCAGGAATTCCTGCTCAACAACTCCTCGGTGGACATAAGGGGTTTCGCCGCAAGGTTCTCGATTATTTTGAGCAACAGCAATGGCGGCCTATTTTTGTTTTGCGTGGATTAACTGGAGTCGGGAAGACTCGGGTTTTGCATCAGCTTCAGCAGATGGACTATCCGATTGTTGATCTGGAAGGGTTGGCAAACCATCGTGGCAGTGCTTTCGGGGCTCTGGGGCTGGAACAGCAACCAGCGCAAAAAAAGTTTGATGCACTACTCTGGGATCGTCTGGAACAGTTGAAAGATAAGCCATACTTAGTGACCGAGGGTGAAAGTCTGCATATCGGTCGTTTGATGATTCCGAAGTCATTCCATCAAGCGATGCAGGTACAAACCAGCCTCTGGCTGACCGCATCCATGGATGTCCGCACACAAATTATTCTGGAAGATTACCCTGCTCTCGATCAATTGCGGGAACAGTTTAAAAAACCAATCAATGCATTAAAAGAGCGTCTGGGGAGTAAGGTTGTCGCTGAATTTCTGGAATTATTAGATTCAGGGCAGTGGGATAAATTGGTGCGTGAGCTGATGGTTCGTTACTATGACCCTCTTTATCTTCATACTCTGCCTGAGAGAAAAATTGAAATTGAGCTGGAAACGGTTGATTCTGCAACTCAGAAGGTTGCTGCAATGCTCGATAAATTAACGAAACAATAGCCAACATAGACTTACGCTCAATGAACGGGATTGTCTTAAAGAGGGATTGAAGGGAATTTGTTCATTGAAGAAGCAGAAAGGTGAATAATATGAAAATTACAGTCAAAAAAGGAAATGCCATGGAGCAGAAAACATCCTGCCTGGTTCTGGGTGTTTTTGAAGGAAAATATAAAGAAGAGCAAATTGTACAGTTTGATCAGCAAGTTGGTGAGGCTTTTAAGCGGGCAACCCGCAGCAAAGAATTTACTGGACGCAATAGGGAAACTCTGTTGTTGCATGGTGGCTCACAGGCGCTTGCTGAAAGAATTTTGCTGGTTGGTTTGGGAAAAGAATCCACTTTCTCTCTTGGCTCTTTGCGGCAAGTTACGAGCGATGCAGTCAAATTGTTAGCTGGAAAGCAACTGGGAAGTTTTATTCTTGCGCTATCGCAATTGTCGGTCAAAAAAACCGATCTGACCGAACGAATTCAGGCAATTACAGAAGGGGTTTTGCTGGCAGACTACCGCTATGATCGCTATCTTCCAAAGGCTAAACCGGGGCAACCCGTTTCTCTGGACAAAATTGATTTATTGATTTCTACCGAAGAGAATATCTCTAGCGCAAAAGCGGCAGTTACGGTTGCTGAAGCGATTGCTGCAGGAGTCTGCTTTGCCCGCGATCTGGTGAATGCTCCGGGAAACCTGAAATCTCCAGAATATTTAGCAATGCAGGCTGTTGCTATGGCGGAGCAGGTTGGAATCAGTGCCAGTTTATTGGATCGCCGGGAATTGGAACGGCAGGGTTTTGGTGCCATGCTTGGTGTCGCTCAGGGAAGTGAACAAGAGCCGTATCTGATTGTGTTGGAGTATCGGGGTGGCATCGACACTGATCAGCCTATTGCTTTGGTTGGTAAGGGGGTCACATTTGATTCTGGGGGAATCTCCCTGAAGCCCTCTGAAAAAATGGACGAAATGAAGATGGATATGGGCGGTGCTGCTACCGTTCTTGGAACCATGCAGGCTGCGGCACAAATGAAATTACCGATTAACTTGGTCGCAGTGGTTCCGGCAGTAGAAAATATGCCATCAGGAACAGCGATTCGTCCCGGTGATATTCTGACTTCTCTGTCAGGAAAAACGATTGAAGTTTTAAACACCGATGCGGAAGGAAGATTGATCCTCGCTGATGCTTTGACCTATGTTGGGCATTATCAACCCCGTTTTGTTATTGACCTCGCAACCCTGACAGGAGCTTGCGTTGTTGCTTTGGGTCATCAAGCGGCAGCAGTTCTTGGCAACCATGAAGGACTGATTCGACAGCTAATTAAGGCTGGGGAGCGCAGTGGTGAAAGATTTTGGCAGTTACCACTTTGGGATGAGTATGCAGATTTGGTCAAAAGTGATTTTGCTGATGTGAAAAATACTGGTGGGCGAGCGGCTGGAACTATTACTGCCGCAGCTTTTTTACAGCAGTTTGCCGATAAGTATAGCTGGGCACATCTGGATATTGCCGGAGTGGCCTGGGCAGAACAGGGGAAAGCTGGTCAGCCGAAAGGTGGTACCGGATTCGGTGTGCGGGCACTGCTTGAATACCTGCGTGAGGAAGCAAAATAGGCACATTCTTTATAATAAAATTAGGATGTCTCCGGCCGACCGATTCTTGACATGGTGGCGTAACTATTGCTAAATTGCCACGTTCGTTTGAAGACAAAATTTTATATTGAACAACTTGAATTTCATGCCTGAGCCTAGAGGTTATCCCCTTGCCAGGATGGAGATAAATAGATGCGTTTTTCTGATTCACCCCCGGAAACTGATCTGCCGAAAGGTGTGCGCGATTTCCTGCCACTTAAAGCCGCCAAGGTTGAATATCTGCAACAGCAATTGCAACAGGTTTATGCTGCTTGGGGTTTCCGTCCAGTAATAACACCACAACTTGAATATCTGGATGTTTTGGAACGGGGATTTGGTGAAGGACTGAGAGAGCGGACGTTTCGCTTTGATGATCGTCAGAGTGGTCGTTTGCTTGCATTCCCTCCCGATATGACACCACAGATTGCTCGAATTGCCGCAACTCGTATGAGTGAGATGCCATTGCCTCTGAGACTTTGTTACAGTGGACGGGTTTTACGCCACACCGAGCAGCAAGCGGGTAAGGATCGAGATATCTTTCAATCTGGGGTTGAGCTGATCGGGTTGGACAGTCCCGAAGCGGATGCTGAAATGATTGCCATGGCCGTCGAATCTCTGGCTGCGGTTGGTGCGCAAGAATTCACGATTGATATCGGTCAGGTAGAATTTTTTCGTGGTGTTATGGATGGTTTACCGTTGGATAGCAGCTTGGCTGCGCAGGTTGCCGATGCTATTCTGCGCAAAGACAGTTCTGAGTTGAAAGGGCTGTTGGAACAAAGCGAGCTAGAAGATAGTGCTTGTGAAGAAATTCTTGCTTTGCCTCGATTGTATGGTGGTCGTGAAGTTTTGGAACGGGCTGAAAAAACCGTTAACAATGAACGTTCCCGAAGGGCTCTGGATGGCTTGAATCAAGTTCTGGATGTTCTCGACGTGTATGGTGTTCAGGATCATGTCACCATTGATCTTGGTGAACTGCGTGGATTGAATTATCATACCGGGATTACGTTTCAGGGGTTTCTTTCCGGGATTGGTCATACTGTTTGCAGTGGTGGTCGTTACAATAATCTGACCGAAAAATACGGTTTTTCTGCCCCATCTACGGGTTTTACCTTTAGTTTGTTGCATCTGCTGTTTGCCTTGGATAGAGTATTAGATGAACGGGTTGTCCCAAGTTGTGATCTACTGATTTTTTCGACTGGTGAGAACTTGCGAGCAGCACAAAAAATAGCGTGTCAACTGCGAAAACAAGGCTATTCTGTCGCGCGGGATATACTTGACCGTACTCGAGAAGATGCTCTTGGGTATGCCAAGAAAATGAACTATCGCTTTATGGCTGTTGTGGCCGGAGAAGAGTGCGATGTTGAAATGATATCATTGTTGGATGGGGAGCAAAAACAGGTTTCCTGGCAGGAAATGAGCCAAAATGATTTTGAGTTGTAATCATCTATTTAATTAGTCGATGACATCAAGTTGTCGGCGTAACAGGAGCATAATAAAGATATGGCCAACGTAATTATCGTCGGTGCCCAGTGGGGCGATGAAGGTAAAGGTAAGATTGTCGATATTTATACCGAGTATGCGCAAGAAGTCGTGCGTTATCAGGGTGGAAATAATGCTGGGCATACTCTGGTGATCGGTGACGTAAAAACGGTTTTACACTTGATCCCCTCCGGGATAATGCATGAGGGAAAGCGCTGTATTATTGGTAATGGCGTGGTTCTCGACCCTAAGGTTTTTCTTGAAGAAATTGATGGGTTAAAGAAAAAAGGTTTTTTGAAAGATGATGACCAGTTGATGGTCGATGGTGCTGTCAATCTGATCATGCCATATCATAAAAAAATCGATATCGCTCGGGAGCTGAAAGCGGGAGCCAAGAAGATTGGAACCACCGGGCGAGGAATTGGACCAACTTATGAAGATAAGGTCGGTCGACGTGGTATCCGCTTTGCCGATCTGCTTAAACCAGAGACCTTCAAGCGGAAGCTGCATGAAGTCTTGCCGGAGAAAAACTTTTATCTTGAACAGTTTCTTAGGGAGCAACCTTTGTCTGAAGAAGCAATTATAGAGGAATACCTAGGCTATGCTGAGCGCCTTCGCGGTTACCTGGGGCGTGCTTCACTCACCCTGGATAAAGCAGTTAAAGAGGGTCACAATATCCTTTTTGAAGGGGCGCAAGGCAGCCTTCTTGATGTTGATCACGGAACCTATCCATTTGTGACCTCTTCTTCAACGATTGCTGGTGGTGCTTGTACCGGAGCCGGGATTGGCCCGCATTTGATCAATGAGGTTATTGGTATTTCAAAAGCATATGTGACCCGGGTTGGTGAAGGGCCTTTCCCAACAGAGTTGCATGATGAGATGGGTGAGCAATTACGTGCTGCCGGACAAGAGTTTGGAGCAACAACAGGTCGTCCACGGCGTTGTGGTTGGCTTGATATTGTCGCTTTACGTGAAGCGGTTCGTACTAATGGTTTAACCGGAATTGCGTTGACCAAAATGGATGTTCTCAGTGAGCTGGACACGGTTAAAGTCTGTACTGCTTATCGATACAGAGATGAGCTGTTGGAAGACTTCCCGCAGGACTTTGATGTATTGAAAGAATGCACCCCAGTTTATGAAGAAGTTGCTGGTTGGCAAAAAGATATTTGCGCTCTGCAAAACTATTCTGATCTGCCTCAGAAGGTTCTTGATTATGTCGATAAAATAGAGACTTGGGCTAATTGTCCGGTTGTTCTCGTGTCAGTCGGACC
Organism: Desulfuromusa sp.; assembly: GCA_016744595.1. GTDB lineage: Bacteria > Desulfobacterota > Desulfuromonadia > Desulfuromonadales > Geopsychrobacteraceae > Desulfuromusa. The sequence continues at coordinate 49,244 of JADGEB010000005.1, read as the reverse complement.
ACGACGGGATCAGACCCTGATTCGCAGCAACCCATTTGCTGAAAAAAGCTGAAAAAATGGTTGACGCACCAAAATGATTCACGTATAAAGTCCTTTCGTTGTTTGGGCCGGTAGCTCAGTTGGTAGAGCATCTGACTTTTAATCAGATGGTCGTGGGTTCGATCCCCCCCCGGCTCACCATTTAACGAATGTAGCATCCTGCGGATTCAATTTCCGCAGGGACTTAGTAGTTTTAAGTCCCTATCGTCTAGCCTGGCCCAGGACACCGCCCTTTCACGGCGGCGACGGGGGTTCGAATCCCCCTGGGGACGCCACATTGAAAAAACCTCTTCCGAGAAATTGGAAGAGGTTTTTTTTGTTGAGATTGGCACTAGGGCTACACCCAAAAAGGGATAGACGGTAATCCCTGCTACGAAAATTGATCAACCTTACTTCTACCCGCACAAGACACTGACATGTAACCTATAATTCTCAAAGTTTCTAAATCCATAAAACCTGCGTTGAATCAGCTTCATCTTTTGGTGGAAGTCCTCAACTATTCCATTAAATCTTAATAAATGGACTCGGGTTACAGAGATTCTGGGCATGTTTGGCGACTGCATTACAATTACAACATCTATGTCCAGGATCTGCCATTAGATCTTTTACCTCTTGTTCTTTCCCCTGTTTCCTTAATTCACATAGATGCTTCCAGTGTCCTGTCGGATCTTTGCAGTCGGGTTCCGTGAATTCTGACATATGACCTCCGAATAGTATGGGTTAGTATCTGAGCAATAATGATATCACTTATGTCCAACATGCGGTAATAGGTTCATCAGAGATAGTTGACATCGCACCAAATCCCCTTGGGATGCAACACTTGAAAGAGCATCTGCTGATTTGTCGGTAGAGTATTTTATGGTTAACTGGTGTAATTGTTGTGAAATTGTTGATTCCGACCATTATTCGATTCTTTGAATGCGAGGAATCCGAGGGCATAATACTATTTTACTTGCATTACTCAGCACCTACGACAAACCTTGCCACATGGCTCGCCTATCTGACTGGTCATTCCCGTTTATCTTCACCATGTAACACAGCGGGGCGTCTGTTCCATGGGTATTGTGTCACTGGAAAGCATATAGTTTTTTGATATGAGAAAGGGGACACTGACAGAGTCCTCTCTGCCAGTGTCGATGAGGGCGAATAAATATTATTTGACTGGAAGTCCAGACTTGATCCATTTTTGCATGCCACCACCAAGGAGAGCTAGGTCGCTCAACCCTTTCATGGCAAAATAACGATAGGCAACACCAGCTCTTTTACCATTCAAATCAACGATAATGACCTGTTTATCTTTTGGAAGAGTGTCAACAATTCCACTGATTTGACTCAGGTTGGCATCAACTTTTTTGGTATCAATTGAAGCTTTAACCCGCTCGTATTTTGGACGGATATCGACGATAACAAAATCGGCACCACTGTCGATCTTCTCTTTTAACTTTTGTGGAGTAATCTTATTGATTTTAACTTTAGGTAATTTTTCAATGATTGTGGTTGGGTGTCCTGCTTTAATCCAAGCGGGAAGTCCATCACGATAGGCATAAACTTCGGTATAACCCATATCATCAGCCAAACTGGCTGCCTTGACGGAAGCCGTTCATTTTCGGCCAAGGCAATAAAAAGCCAGCGGCTTAGCCTTATCAGTCGGTAACTTTATTTTTAGCTCAGGAACAGAGATATTCACAGAACCTTCAATGTGAAGGTTGTTATATTCAATGCTACTTAGAGGATTGATGACAAGAATGTTTCCTCCATCCATCTTGGTTTTAAGGTCTGCTGTTGTAATTTCAGTCCATTTTGCCGAGGCGGTACTTACTACGCCAAGAACTAAAAGACCGATACATAAAAAAGTCCAACATCGTTTCATTACGAACCCTTTCTCCTGAGAGGTTGATGTGTTTATCATTTTTTAATCCCATCCCAGCATCGGTGAGGATTCACCTGCTGATGGTGTGCTTTCTACCGCAAAGACCTGATCTCGTAATTTAAATTGAGAGAGCATTTCGCGTAATTTCTCAGCTTGTTCTGAGAGTTGTTGTGAGGACGTTGCACTTTCTTCGGCGCTTGCTGTGTTGAGTTGAGTTGCTTTATCAATGCGTTCAATCCCACTGTTGATCTGCGAAAGACCAAGAGCCTGTTCATTGCTCGACTCAGCAATATCTGCAATTAGATTGGAAACCTCAGATATCGAATCGACAATCGTCGATAGAGCCGTATCTGTCCGGGCTGCAATATCGCTCCCTTTTTCGACTCGATCTACCGAGCCTTGAATCAGGTCAGCTGTTTCTCTCGCAGCCTTGGCGCTCCGAGCAGCAAGGTTTCGCACCTCTTCAGCGACAACGGCAAAACCTTTTCCATGTTGACCTGCACGAGCCGCTTCAACCGCGGCATTAAGTGCTAGGAGGTTGGTTTGAAATGCGATTTCATCGATCACTTTAATAATCTTGGAAATATTGTGTGAAGACTCATTGATATCAGCCATTGCTGTAACCAGTTCTCTCATCTGGCTATTGCCATTTTCAGCAGCAGTTCGTGCTTTTAATGTGATATTTTTCGCGCTTTCTGCATGCCCAGCATTTTGGTGGGTTTGAGCATCCAATTCGTGCATTGATGCTGAAATTTCTTCCAGTGAACTCGACTGTTGAGCTGCAGACTGAGACAGGTTGTGGCTTGAATCAGACACTGTGCTTGCTTCTGTGGCAATCTGGTCTGTCACCTGACGAACCTGAGACATGATCTGGTTTAGGTCATTTCCCATTTTGACCAAGCTGCCCCGAATAATGTCTTCGTTATTTTTAACTTTACACTCAATGCGAAGATCACCTTCAGACAGGAGTTTAAGATTGGCAACCACTTCTCTTTGCAAACTATCGGCGAGAGCATCCATCGTTGCAGCCATGTCCCCAATTTCGTCTCCCCGATTCATATCCAGACGTGTATCAAGTCGACCTTCAGACATCTTGTTGATCATATCGACTGTTTTCTTGAGGGGGGTTGAAATGTTTCGTGCAATGGTGGTGGCAATGATAAAACTGAGGATAAATCCAACCACTGCTGCTCCACCGCTGACTTGGATCATTTGTTGACAGTTATTTGTGATTGACCCCAGGGAGTTGTTAAATTGATCGTTCACCATATTTGCCACTTGAGTTCTTTTAAGATCGAGATCCTTCAGCCCCGCCTTGTAAACCTTTTGGGCGACAATATAATCGGTAAATTCTTGATCAATGGCAAATTCAGCCATTTTGATCCCTTGGTTATAATTAGTTTGGCAGAAATCAACAAAGTCAATAACAGCATCGTTAATGATCCCTTGATTGCCTGTGACAGCTTGTATTTCTTCTACGAGGGTAGAAATTTTTTGCCGATGGGATTCCGCTTTGTCTAGAAAGTCGCTATTTTCTGACTCAGCAGCAGCATTAACACTTTCGTGGACAGCTGCTGAAATATCGAGCATCCTCAGAACTTTAGTGATTTCGACATAGCGGATATTTTGGACATTTTTTGCTTCGCTTTCAATCTGGAGAGCGTAGAAGACAGCAATACTGCTGACAAGCATCAAAACGATCAAAACGAGTCCAAAGCCAAATCTGAGTTTTGTCGTCATTTTCATTTGATTAAACATCTACGCTCCTCTTGCTACACGTTATGGTTGCGGATGAACTTCTTTTGAATTTAATAATTAGAGAAATTTTATCAGGAAGTGAGTTCTAATGCAATATTTAAACTTACCAATCTTGCAAAAAAAATAATTTTGAATTGGAGTTTTTCAAATGAGGGGAGATGTTTGAAGTCAGAGCCTGAGTTTTTAGCGTTCCTCAAAATAGCTGTGGGATGGAGGGAGCCACCAATGGTGGACAACGACTTACCGATTTGCCTGAAATGTTTTTGCTTCAGCAGAACTATTTATTTTGCCAGTAGTTGGTGTCCTGATTTTAATGAATCAATAACTTCATCAGATGTGCTAAACTTTAATGCTTCGCAGAGGGTAGTGATAGGTAAAGTGTTTGCTGCCCGCATTTACAGGTTTAAATAAATAATATAATAATATTAAAAGGTTAAGTGGTGTATAGAATTATTACCCATCCCGGAAGTGCTCATAAGGATGATTTCATGTCGGTGAGTATTTTACTTGCAACCTTGGGCACTGCTGAAATTTTTCGGCGTGAAGCGACCCCAGAGGATCTTGCTGATCCAGATACTTACGTTGTTGATGTCGGGATGGATTATGACCCAGCAAAGCATAATTTTGACCATCACCAAGATTCCACTTTCCCCTGCGCTTTTCATTTGGTGATGAGGTATCTTGGCTACCATGATGCCGCTATGGTGGTGTTTGGCTGGTATGCACACATGAGTATGATGGATGTTCGGGGCCCATACCGAACGGCTCAATATCTTGGCGTTGATACGAGTATTCTGTTTGCCTCTTCTTCACCAATTGATGGATATATTTTATCTTGTTTTTCAAAGTTGACACAGTTAACCCAGCATGATGCTTTTTACGGACTGATGAAAGAGTTTGGAGAAGATTTTATTGAAATGGTTGGCCTGAAAATGACACGATTGGAGCAGTTGAAAAAGGAAACTCAAATTTTGCCGATAAAGCATTTAAAGGTTCTTGTCAGCAAAATTGAAGATAATCCCAAGTTGTCTATGGAGTTATTTCTACGTGACCTTGATGATGATGAGGTTGTTATCAGTATCACCCCGTCAGTGCGTGGGGCAGGGTGGGAAATGCTACGCTTGGGAGATAATTTGCAGATTGATTTTCGTGCTGTCAAATCGAACCCGGAGGTTCGTTTTGTTCATATTAATGGCTTCATGGCAAAAACAAAAGAATTGATTCCTCTTGAGGCTGTTCTTGAAATTGCATCGCAGGCAATTGGTGACCCGGATGGGCTCATTTCTCAATAGGCACTTCCTGTCCATCATTGCCATATTGTTCAAAAAACCAGTAAAACGCAAACATCAACCCTGGAGTTTTGGCAAAATTCTCGTTGAACAAAAATTCTTTTGCTTTATTCAGTGGAACGTATTCAAGTTCAATTTGTTCATTGTGAACACCACCGCCAGAATGGATTTTCATTGTTTCATTTATGGTGGCATAAAATACATCTTGCCGGCTACCAGTGACACCGACATTGGTGAAAAATGAACTAATTTTATTGATTCTGTTCAAGGGAACATCGTAACCACATTCTTCGTCAATCTCTTCTCTGGCAATCTGTTTTAGTGTTATGTTTTTGTCGACAATTCCCGCACACAATTCATATGTACTTGTATGTTTTCTATGATTCATGTAGACGGGTGGCCGAAATTGTCTGACCAGTAAGAATGCTTTTTTGTCGCTGTGGTAAAGCAGTACAGAAACACTGTCGTGACTTTTTACGGCCTCCCAGGTGCGTTCTTCTCCATCCTGTGAATACTCCAACTGTACTGGTTTGACAAAGGTATTCTCTTGGTGGGGAGAAATAGAAAAGTTGGTAATTTTAAAAGGCATTAAATTCCTTTCTTAAGTACAAGAGAAAACGCCCCCCAGTTTAAATTCAGGGGGCGTTTTTTTGTGTCATAATTATCTGTGAAAATCAAGAATCTGTAATTTTCAAGACAATCTTACCAAAGTGCTTGTCTTCTTCCATCATTTGATGTGCAGCGACAACGTCAACGAGAGGGAAAACTTTTTCGATGATCGGAACGATACTACGGTCGGCAAACTTCGGCAGAGCGCGACGGGTGAATTCTGCTATGATGTCACCTTTTTCTGCAACCGGTCGACTGCGCAAAACTGATCCAATAATTTGTTGTCGTTTGACCATCATCAACGCTAGATTTAACTCAGCTTTAATCCCGCTGATAATCCCGATGATGACCAGTTTTCCTTGATAGCCAAGAGAGTTCATATTTGGCTTCAAATAGTTTGCGCCGACGTGATCAAGAATCACGTCAACTCCTTTTTTATTAGTGTATTCTTTGATCAATCCAGTAAAGTCTGGTGTTTCTGTATAATCGATAACCAGATCGACACCTAATTCTTTGACTCGTTCCATTTTACTTGGATTGGCGGTTACGATCAGTTTAGCGTTCGGAGTCAGGGCTTTTGCCAATTGAATTGCGGCAGTATTGACACCACCTCCACCACCATGAATAATTGCGGTTTGGCCATCTTTTAGTCCACCAATCATGAAAACATTAAGAAATGCCGTTATGTAGCTTTCATTGACACAGGCAGCCTCTTCAAAACTCATGCTGTCGGGGATTGGCATCAAGTGATTTTCAAAAGCAACGGCGTACTCTGCATAACCTCCACCGCCAACCAATGCCATCACGCGGTCACCAGTTTTCCAGCCACTGACATCACTGCCAACTTCCGCGACAGTCCCTGCGACTTCAAGGCCAAGAACTTCTGAATCGCCAACAGGGGGAGGATAGTTTCCGACCCGTTGAACCAGGTCGGGACGGTTAATGCTAGTGGCAACAACTTTGATCAGGACTTCATTGGCTTTAGGCTGAGGTTTGTCAATCTTCCCAATCTTCATTACTTCAGGGGCACCAAATTCATCCATGAGGACTGCTTTCATTTTCATTGTCGACTCCATTTGTGTATTACTCCCTTTTGAATAGTTTTGTGCTAAATGGGTTTATTTTTTTGGATTATAGGCTCTGTTGTCGAGCTTGTTTTGTTTATATACTCTGCTGTATTCGTCAGGAACGCTGATCCGTTAATCCTCCTCAAAAACCTCATGAAACTGTATCTAGTCGATTGGATTTTTAAGGATTAGAGAAGGATAGGGTATTTTTGACTGATGTCAAGGGAGTTATGGGGTCGAATGATTTGTAGGTTTAAATAATGCGGAGTGGTTAATATCGCGTCGAAAATTGGGTTACTGTTACTTTTTTCTTGGATAAGAATCATCTCAACTAAAAGGTCGATTAAAATCCCACTGCGCTAAAAATAATAATTTATACTTTACATGGTTTTTGGGGGGAGTATATTGCCCGAAAACATGAGGATAATATGAATTGCCCTTATTTGTAATCATCAAGATCATCTGAAAAAACGATTTACACGCTGATGGCTTTAGCGCGAACCTGCTAGAATGTACTGAATGTGGTGCCGTGCAGATAAATGCCGGACAAAAACTGGAAACAGTCCATGGTTCTGATAGACTGTATACACTTGGTGTCGTTAACGCTCCGCAAACCTGAATTCATTTGTGTTGAAGATATCGCCTGATGACTAGCCGGTCAGATTGATTATGTTTCAAATTGTTGAAAAAAAACTTTTGATCAAATTTCCACTGAGAAGGCATCTGCATGTTTTGTCTTGTCAGATACCTAATATTCTGGATAGGCGTAAGCTTGTCTACCACCTGGCAGAGCCGGATAAAAATTGGCAGACCATTTCTTCTATTATTGATCTGGTAATCTTAGGTCAAGGGAATCTAAAGAAAATAAACTTTATTTTCTTTCCAGAAGCCATCCTTCCCTTCCAGTACTTACCTGAAGCATTAACTATGCTTAACGACATTCGTCCGAATACCGTGTGTGTGATTGGGATAGGGCCAATGACTCTCGGGGATTATAAAAAACTGCTACAACAATTTGATATAGATAACCAGGAGGCTTTGGATTCAGTCAATGAAGATCTCGATTCAGGTGATATTGAAACTCTTCCGGTGAACTGTTGCATGGTTGTGGTTAAGGAGAGTGATGGGAGGCAGCGAGTTTTCTTTGAAGCAAAAAGTCACCCCTTTGGCGGTGAAGAAACTCTTGACAGCGATCATTACCTCTATCGTGGTAAAATATTCCCTTTCTTCCGTTGCCAGCCAAGCTGTTACAATTTCATGGTGCTTATCTGTCTAGACTACGCCTACCGGGATATATATCAGTCAAATATTAATGTTATTATTGAGAAAGCCAACCAGCTCTTTTTTGAAACTCGGCAGAAACTTGACTTGCTTGCTGTCATCGAATGTAATCCTAAGCCTGAGCATCGTGCTTTTGGTGACGTTGCTAGAGGGTTCTACGGAGAGTATTTGGCTCGCGCTCCCGGTATCAATGATACCGTAACAGCTTTTTGTAACTCATCCGAAGACACTGTAAGCCCTGATTGTGCGTCTGATACATGCTACGGTCATTCATCCGTGCTCATCCACAAAAATCACAAACTTCGGCCAATTGAGATGGACGAATATTCTATCGATGATTTTGATGGGCTTCCTCTCGGGCGACTACGTTTTGGAACAGCAACCCGTTTACACTACTTTAGCTTACCATTCTTCCACGAACTTGATCCCCGATCCACTCGCACACCGTTAAAAGTTCACGCAGTATTTCGCGCTGATCAAGGTGGTTGGGAGCGAATCAATAGCGATGAACTTGCTAGCAATAAATGAAGTTCTGCCAAAACTCTCTGTAATCTTGACCTAGTGTCACGGCGCCACTTTCCTCCTCAATTCCCACTCCCTCTGTTTATTTATAGCCTTGGTTAACACCCTGCGGAATCGGCTAAAGGTTGTAAATTGTTGATACTTAGCCACTTTGTTGTGGATCGTTTATTTTATCTAGATTTGAGCCCTACCTATGAAGATAAAAAAAATGTAATAATTTTTGTTGAATTTGTGTATGATTATAGGTCTCGCTAAGATAATTCGATTGGCGTTTCTTTTGGATGTGACGAACGGTATTGGCTTGGTTGCTGTGCAAATTGACTTGCAAAGATTTCTGAATTATCTGCTGCTGATTTTGTCCATTATTGCCGGGATAATCTCTGGTGCGTTGGTGGGACGGGTTGCTGATCTGTCACTTGGTGGCGAAGTGATGTCGCTTGTCCGTCCCGGAGCCAGCCAGATAGCGGTTCGTCAGTTAAGGGAAGAAGACTTTCAGATTATTCTGAGTAGAAGCTTATTTAATTCTGAAGCTATTGGTGCTGCTGAGAGAGTGAGTCTTTCATCGACTGAAATTCCGGCAGAAGCTGTTACCGAGGCTTCTGGGATATCTGGGGATTTGGCATTAATTGGCACTGTCGTTGCTGGGGAAGATTCTTTGGCGTTGATCAAAGTGGGGACAAAAGCTGGTATTTTCCAACTAAATGAAGAGCTCTCTTCTGGGGTGGTTGTGAGTGAAATCGGGCGTAAATTGGTTGTGCTCAATGATCATGGGGCTCGGCGCGAGCTGCTGCTTAAACAACGGCAGGGTGCGAGTGCTCAGCTCGTCAGACAACGGAAACCTGCAGCCCCCAAACAGGGAATTGTTGCCGTTGATGAAGGTCGTTGGCAGATCTCAAAAGCTGTAGCAAATAACGCTCGAGCTAATCTGAATTCGTTATTGCAAACGGCTCGAATGATTCCTCAGGTGAAGAATGGCAAAACCATTGGGTTTAAGCTTGTTGAAATGGAAAAGGGTTCATTGCTGGAGCTGATAGGTTTACAAGTTGGAGATTTGATCGTTGAAATTAATCAGGTAGAACTAAATAGTCCTGAAAAAGCATTGCAGATCTTTCAGCAGGTTCGAGAAGCGAACAATATCACCCTTGGGTTGATGCGTAACGGACAACCGGAAACATTTGAATATAGTTTTGAATAGGAGTTGATCTTGGTGATTCGATACGGCATAAACATTTTTTTGCCGATATGCTTTCTTCTGCTTTGTTTGGTTTCTCAACCACTGGCAGCGCAGAAAGAGAAAACAGCAGGGGCTCTTGAAGTCACGCTAGACTTTCAGAATGTCGAGTTGATCGATATGATTGGAACAATTAGCGAATTGACTGGTAAGAATTTTGTCTATGACGAATCGGTGCGTGGCAAGGTCAGTGTTGTATCTCCTCGACCGGTTTCAGTTGACGAAGCCTATCGTTTGTTCAGTACTGTTCTGAAAGTGAAGGGATTTACCATTGTTCCATCAGGAAAAGTGAACAAAATTGTATCGATTCGCAAAGCAAAAGAAGAAAATCTGCCAATCAGTAATGGAAAAAACCTTGGTGAGCAATTTATTACCCGCCTCATTGAATTAAAAAATCTGGATGCAACGGTGGTAGTTGATACCATCCTGCGTCCTCTCATGCCTAAAACCAGCCATGTCGTTGCTCACGCACCAACAAATACAGTTGTTATTACAGATAGTGCGGCCAATATTAAACGTTTATCTCTAATTCTTACTTCTCTGGATAAATCTTGGGAAGGTGAAAAAATGGAGATTGTTACTCTACGGTTCTCTGAAGCAGAGGAAACGGCCAAGCTGGTTATGCAAATTTTGGAAGGGGGAGTGACTGCGACGGTACGCGGAGCAAAACCGGGGACAGCTGTCGGAAAAAAGACACGTGGTCAGGTCTTCCCCTATGAGCGCACCAATAAACTGATGTTGCTCGGTGATGACAAATTTATTTTGCGAGCCAAGGAGTTGATTGTTCGACTGGATGAAAAGGCTGATCTTGGCAGAGCCGGAGTGCATGTTTATTATCTGGAACACGCTGAGGCTGATGGTTTATCTGAAACTTTGAACAAAATTATAGCCGGAGCTAAAAAAGGGCAGACAGCAAAGCAGGATAGTCATACTGCTGAGATATTTGGGGATGTTGCAATCACAGCCGATAAACCGACCAACGCATTAATTGTTAATGCCACAGCTGAAGACTATGAGAACGTTCAGGCTTTGATCATGCAACTTGATATCAAGCGGAAGCAGGTTTTTGTTGAAGCGCTGATTCTTGAATTGTCGATGGACGCTTTGATGGATCTGGGAACCTCATTGCAAGGTGCAGTTGATACCGGCAGCGACAGCTTGATTTTCGGCACCAGTAGTAATACCGGAGGCAAAGGTCTGGCAACCATTACAGATGGGACTTCAAGTGTTCTTACTCAGGCGGTTGATGGTATTCTCCTTGGCGGAATGTTCAACCCGATTACCACTATTGTTAACGGCGAGGAAGTCACGGTTCCAGCACTTTCAGCTTTGATCGGTCTTTCCCAGGTTGATACTGATATTAATGTCCTTTCTGCACCACGCTTGCTGACTTCTGATAATGAAGAGGCAGAGATTGTGGTTGGTAAAAATGTCCCAATTATTACTTCGAAAACGACCGATAATGCAGGCAATCCAATCAACTCGGTTGAGCGTCAGGATGCAGCACTTACTTTACGGTTTACTCCGCAGATCACTGAAGGAAATCTGGTTCGTTTAAAGATTTTCCAGGAAATCAGTTCAGTTGCCGCTGAAACAACGGCGACTGGAACAGTCAATGAAGTAGGTCCTACCTTTAAAAAGACTTTGTTGCGTAATTCAATTGTTGCCGAAGATGGTGAAACGGTTGTCCTTGGTGGTTTATTTCAAACCGACATGACCAAATCGGTAACCAAGGTTCCGCTACTTGGAGATATCCCAATTCTAGGGCACCTGTTTAAACGAACGAAAGATGTTGAGAACAAAACCAGCTTGCTTATTTTTATCACCCCTCGGGTGATTCGAAATAGTGAGGATCTGAAACGAATTACTCAGAAGAATCGTGCCAGTCTGGAGATGTTCCAAGCTGAAGATGGTTCCGATAAGTTTTTTGGTTTGGAAGATCCAGAGGGAAAGTTCTTGAAATCTGAAACGGTAGTAGAGGATTAATCCATGCGACCGTTGAAGTGGCGTCAACTTGGAGAAATCCTGATCCGTGATAAAGGGGTTCCAGAGGATGTTGTGCGTCAAGCATTACGTGAGCAAGAATCGAGTCAGCTGCGGTTGGGGGAAATTCTTCGAGAAAGAGGAGAAACGACAGAAGTTGTTCTGGCAGAAGCTCTGGCGACCCAGAATGGAATGGAATATGTCGCAGAACCAAAAGTAAAAACAAGTGCTCTGCACCTTCTGACCACAGTACCGATCAGTTATGCCAAAGAAAACCTGGCTGTTCCTTTGGAAATAGATGGACAGACAATTCGACTGGCGGTGGTTGATCCCAGCAATAACCAAATTTTAAATGACCTATCCGTTTTGACCGGTTGTCGGATTATCCCCTGTCTGGCAGAACCAGATAAATTAATAGAAGCGATTAATCAGGGTTATGAGAGTCTTTCGGGGGGCGGTGACAGTGACAGTTCAATTGCTGATATTGGTCAGGAAGATAGTGAAAGTATCCCGATTGAAGACCTGCTTGATACCAGTGACGAGGCACCAATCATCCGCTTTGTCAATGGTTTGCTGACTCAGGCTTATCGGCAGCGTGCCAGTGATATTCACATTGAACCGTTTGAAACTGAAATGATTGTTCGCTACCGGGTTGATGGAATTCTCTACGAAGTACAACGCCCTCCCTACCGTGCTTTGTCAAATATTATCTCCCGATTGAAAATTATGGCGAATCTTGATATTGCCGAGAAACGTCTCCCTCAGGATGGACGTTTCTCGATCCGTATCGCAGGAAAGCAAGCAGATATCCGGATGTCGACTCTGCCAACTGCCTTTGGTGAGCGGGTTGTTCTGCGTTTGCTGGATAAAAGTTCGGGAGTATTGGGATTGGAAGATATTGGTATCGACGCCAAAATGCTTCCGCAGATTAAAAAAATGATTCAGAAAAGTCATGGGATCTTTCTTGTTACTGGTCCAACTGGAGCGGGGAAAACCACGACCCTTTATTCGTCACTGTCAGCAATTAATTCGCAGAAACAAAATATCATTACAGTTGAAGATCCAATCGAATACCAACTCTCTGGAGTTGGGCAGATTCAGGTAAATTCAAAGATAGATCTAACTTTTGCCCAGGGGCTGCGTTCGATTTTACGTCAAGATCCAGATGTTATTATGGTTGGCGAAATCCGTGATAGTGAAACGGCAAAAATTGCTGTTCAAGCGGCGCTGACTGGACACCTGGTGTTCTCTACTCTGCATACGAACGACTCGGCTGGGGCACTGGCACGTCTGGTGGAAATGGGAGTGGAACCCTTCCTGGCAGCCTCAGCATTAGTCGGAGTTTTAGCGCAACGCTTGGTACGAACTGTCTGCCCACATTGCAGGATCAGCTATCAGCCCGATAAGCAATTGCTTGCAGAACTGTTTGATGGTTCTGAAGTGCCGGTGCATGCAACATTCTATCGTGGCCGTGGTTGCAGTCATTGCATGGATGTTGGCTACTTGGGGCGAACCGGTTTGTATGAACTGCTTGAGGTGACTGACCCGATTCGCCATCTAGTTACCAGCAATGCTGATGCAGCAACAATTCGTCAACAATCACTGAAAATGGGGATGCGATCTCTACGGCAAGCTGGATTGGTCAAGGTTCTGGAAGGGCAGACAACAGTTGAAGAAATCCTGCGGGTGACTCAGGAGGAGGTTTAAGCGGTGGCGCTTTATGAGTACAGTGCTTTTGATGCACAGGGGAAAAAGCAACGTGGTGTTATTGAAGCCCTGAGTCAGAAGTCCGCCAGCCATAAATTACGTGATCAGGGATTGTTCCCGACCACCCTTGCAGTTGCTAGAAATGCTGCTGGCTCAGCCCAGCGAACTTTCTTGCGGAAGGTGAGTGCTGCCCAGCTGGGCATTGCAACTCGTCAATTGGCTACGATGATTACAGCGGGAATGCCGCTTGATGAGGCTCTGGTGATGGTGGCGGAGCAACAAACACAGGGTTCCCTTGGTTCTGTTCTGACTCGTGTGCGGGATGATATTTTACAAGGAAGTGCTTTCCATTCTGCACTGCAGGCTCATCCTAAGATCTTCCCACCACTTTATACTAATATGATTCAAGTTGGTGAAACGAGCGGAACCCTTGACAAGGTTTTGCTGCAGCTTGCTGAATTTACGGATGAACAAGCTCGTTTTAATTCTCAGTTCAAAGCTGCATTAACCTATCCTCTGTTGATGTTTTTGGTTGGCAGCGGAGTACTGTTATTTTTGATGACTTTTGTTGTGCCAAAAATTACCCGGATGCTAGAAGATTTGGAGCAGACTCTGCCGCTGCCAACTCTTCTGCTGATGTCCTTTAGTAGTTTTCTGGCAACGTATTGGTTGTTGTTGTTGGTTCTCTTTGTTGGTTTTCTGTGGGCGGCTCAACGTTTTTCATTAACCACGAGGGGGCGATTCTGGTTTGATCAGAAAAAGTACAGCATGCCACTGTTTGGGCCACTTGCTCTGCAGAATGCTACTGCTCGTTTTGCCAGGACAACTGCGACATTGCTGCATAGTGGTGTGCCGTTATTGACGACCTTGGAGATCGTTCAGAATCTGCTTGGGAATAATTACCTCCAACGGGCACTTGAGGTGGTTCGAGAGAGGGTGACAGAAGGTGCTGGTCTGTCTGAGCCTCTCCATGAAACGGGGGTCTTTCCGGCAATGTTGCCACAGATGGCAGCAGTTGGTGAGCGTAGCGGTGAACTTGAAGGGATGTTATTCAAGGTCGCGGAGATATATGAACATCAGGTTCAAACACGATTGAACGGCTTAATGGCTCTACTGGAACCGCTGATGATTCTGCTGATGGGAACCGTCGTTGGTTTCATTGTTCTTGCCATTTTGTTGCCGATTTTTCAGGCTAGCCAGGGTATGGGATAGGGTGATTGTGTACAAGGTATTCGTCGGGGAGCGATAGATGTCTTCAGGTAAACGGAATCAGCGTGGCTTCACACTGATCGAACTGATGGTTGTTATTGTTATCCTGTCGCTGGTAAGTTTTATCAGTTTGCCACTGCTGACCAATCGGGGTGAGGGTGATGAACGGTTAAAATTGCGGCGGATCGCTGGAACCGTCAAGCAATTGTATAATGAAGCAACATTGACCCGGGACGAACATTTGTTGATGTTCGATTTTAACCGCAACAGTCTTTTGGCATTTCGTCTTCGCTCCAGTTCGGGAGCCATTGAAAAAGAGCCGTTTGGGCGGGAAGTGAAGTTGTCACCGCTGCAGATTAAGCAGGTAGATGTCGAAGGAAAGGGGACTTTCCGTACTGGTCAGGTTTTTGTTCGGGTGTTTCCACTAGGCTGGATGGAACAAATTCACCTTCTTGTTCGTAAAAAGAACGGTGATGAAGTGCAGCTTGCATTTTCACCATTGACTGGATCGGTCACTATTGATGCTGAATCTGCGACAGTGCAATAAGGGATTTTCTTTACTCGAGGTGATGATTGCTTTAGCGATTGTTGCTATTGCCCTGGTATCTTTGTTGGGGTTGTCAAATCGCTCTATCCTGGTTCAAGATAAAATTCAGCAGATAACTAGAGCGACTCTGCTGGCACAACAACTGTTGAGCGAGTTAGAGCTGAATGTTGAAAACACACGATTAAACTGGGAGGAACAAGAGGATAATTTTACCGAGCCATTCGCCAACTTTCGTTGGCAGGTCAGTTATCAGGATACCTTGATCAGCCAGGTAAAGCAGGTTACTGTTATCGTTCTGTGGGGTGAAAAGGAGAAAAATGAACAGGTTCAACTGGTCTCTTTTCTGCCAGTAGGGGGGGCGGGATGAGGAAGAGTCCGCGAGGTTTTACTCTCATTGAGGTCTTACTGGCTATCCTTGTTGGTTCTCTGGTTCTGACCAGTGTATACGGGGTTTTTAGCTCGGTCAGCGGGACTCGGAATCGTTTTGAGACAGAAGGAAACTTGTATCATCAGGCACGGATTTTTTTTGATCGGATTAGTGGAGAGCTGAGTAGCCTGAGATTTTCTTCCGTAGGGGGAGAGGCTGTTTTTAGTTCCGGTAAAACACTTGCTGGAGAAATTTTTCTTGAGTTTAATACGGAGCTGGTCTCTCCGTTATTGCAGCAACACGGTGGAATTTCGCGGGTTCGCTATGAAGTGCAGCAGGCGGAAGAATCAGCTATTTTATTGCGTAGCGAGCAGGTTTTATTGGCTGATCTGGCGGCGTCTGAGCCACTTCATTTTATTGCCGATTTGAAAAGTTTTCAGGTACGCTATTTTTATCGTGGTCGTTGGCAGGAAAGTTGGTCTGGGAAAAATCCACCTGAGCTAGTTGAGATTACGCTAGAGTTGGAAAATGATGATCGGTTGATTCCATTTCGCAGTAGTTTTGTTTTGACCGGGGCTCGCGGATGAACAGTTTGCGGAATCAACGTGGCATGGCCTTACTCCTGGTTCTGATTGTTGTTGCTTTACTCAGTGCCTTGGTGATCGAATTCTCTTTTTCAACTTTGGTTGATCTGCGGGCGACTGAAACTTTTCGTGATCGCACTAAAGCTTACTACCTTGCTCGGGGTGGAATTGAGGCAGCACGAACAATTCTTCAGGAAGATAAGAATGATTTTGACCACCCTGTAGAATTCTGGGGGAGTCCGTTAGCTAATATTCCAGCTGGTGATGGTGATGTCAGCATTACCATCACTGATTTGACCGGTCGGTTGAATGTTAATTACGTTGCCGACAATCGTGGTAACCCTTTATCGGGTTATCATCGTTTTATCAACCTGTGCGAAGAGATTTTGTTGTTGGATCAATTACAAGCACAAGAGTTGGCCGATTCATTGGTTTACTGGTTTAACCAAGATAAAACCAGAACAACCCCGGATGATGCTTATTATGCCAGTTTGTCTCCCTCCTACAAGAGGCGCGGAGAGAAGCTGATGATTTTAGATGAACTGAGGCTTGTGAGGGGATTTGATTCACAACGGTTTGAAAAATTAAAACCATATATAAGAGTCGTGGGTGGGCAGCAGATAAACCTTAATACTGCTCCTGCAGCAGTTTTGTATGCATGGCAGTTTTCTGCTGCCGAAGGGAATGTGGAAATTATTTTTGATCAACAGGATATTGCTGCTTTGGTTGACTATCGACAGAATTTGCCCTACCAGAAAATGCAAGACCTTGCACTGGCAGAGGGAATCGGAGAGCGCTGGTCTGCTGCATGGTTGCAGGGTTCAGTCGGGGTGTCAGGGACAACATATCAAGTCGTCAGTCGGGGGCGGATCAATGAAGGAAGCCGTTATGCAGAAGCTATTATCGACAAACAGGAGAATAAACTTCTGAGCTCTAGGGTGGAATAAAGTCATGTCTAAACGTTTTATCGGTATCGATCTGGAAGGAAAAGATGTCAGGGTTGCTATTTTGACAGCAACACCAGGAAAAATCGATGTCGAGCTGGATAAGCGAAGCTATGATACTCCTCAGGCTGCAGCCGAAGCGATCAAAGAGATGCTGGGGGGGAAGATCTCTTTGGGCGATCGTTTGGTGACTGCATTGCCTTGTCGGGTTGGTTTGTTTCGCCGACTTCGATTTCCGTTTCGCGAGAGAAATAAAATCGAAGCAGCCCTGCCGTTAGAGTTGAAATCACAATTACCGATTTCACTGGAAGAACATTCAATTTCATTTTTGCCGCCTCGTGCGCGTGAGGATGATTATGAAGTGGATGCTGTTGTTGTCAACAAGCGTGAAGTAGAGGAGCTCTTAACCTATTTCCCTGACCCAGAACAAAATCCCCGGCGTATCGATCTTTTTCCTTTTGCGTTACTTCCGATTCTAAGTGAGACGGATGGAATACTGGTTTATTGCCGTCGTCTTGAAGTCGTGGTGGCTCTTATCTATGACGGAATAATCCGGGACTATCGATTGTTGCCGGGTACCAGTGAGTTGAGCGAAGAAGAGGTTTTTGACTTTATTGCCAATCAAGTTAGCCAGTTGGAAAATACTATTGCTTGTGAAGACCTACCGCTCTGGATTACTGGGGCAGGAGTGACAGAAGAGCTACTGGTTATCCTTTACCAAACCAATCGAACAATTTTAATTCCAGCCGAAGGTGTGTTTGGTGAAGAAGTGAGTTTTGAAATGGCACCTGCAGCATTGCTGGCTTTAACCGAAATGCGCGAAGCAAAAAAAACGGGACAATTAAATTTTCGACAAGGTGAATTTTCTGCCCGCGGACAGTTAGAAATCTTTCGCACAAAACTTGTAGCTGTCGCCCTGCTATTTTTTTTAGTTGCTATGGGTGGAGCATTAACAATGCATCTTGGTTATTTACAGAAAACTCGTGAGGAGAAGAATTTAAAGCAACAGATGATAAGTGTTTTCCGAGAGGCTATGCCTGCCAATACGACGATTGTTGATGTGCCATTGCAAATAGAAAGTCAGCTGATAGATTTGCAAACACAAGTTCAGCTTTTTGGTCTTGGTGGTCATGGAGCAGCAACTGTTTTACAAAGCTTGTCAAGCGGTATTGATCGGGATCTTCGTGTTGATTTGCAGGAATTCAACTATAATAACGACGAAGTGCGACTCTCCGGAAATGCCGATTCTTTTGAATCGGTCAACCACATCGCTGAAAAGCTGAGACAAAATTATCTATTTAGTAATGTCGAAATTGTTGATGCCAAGTTAGCAACTGATAACAGTCAAGTTGATTTTGAACTGCAACTGAAATTTAAAGGGGGGAAGATCGATGATTAAGCGTCTTAACCCAAGAGAAAGGACGGTTGTTGTTTCTGGTTTAATTATCCTGGTATTAGTAGTTGTCTGGTTTGCTTTACTCCAACCTTATTTCAAAACGATGAGTACGCTTGACCGCAAGATTAATACCCATCGACATAATTTGATCAAGGTAGAAAAAATGAGTAGTCAGGTTAGCCAATTACGTCGACAATTAGCTGAGGTTGGAACTCCCAAAAAAGGTAAGCGTCCACTGTTCTCTCAGGTAGAAAGCCTGACCGAACAAACCGGTGTTCGCGAGCAACTACTCTCTATGCGTCCGCAACCAGCAACTACTCAGGGTGCGTTCCGGCAGCAGTTGGTTGAAGTTCGTTTGGATAAACTATCCCTGTTGCAGCTGGTCAAACTGTTACATGCTGTAGAATATCGTAGTGGTGGTGTTCAGGTAAGATCGATGCGGGTCAAACCTCGCTTTGAAGATCGTTCTCTTCTTGATGTCAATATGGTTCTGATGTCTTTGGAGAGCCTATGAACCGCACCCTTCCTTCGATCCTTAGCTGGTCAAGATTTGCTGGCAACCGTAGGTTGTTCCTCGTTTGCCTGTTGCTTTTTTTGAGCAGTACATTTCTCTCTCTCTGGGCTTTTTTTCCAGCAGATGTATTGCAGCGTAGGTTATTGCAAGAAGCTTCCCAACAGACTGGTTTGGCTATGCAAGGTCGTAATGCATCCATGCTTTTTCCAGTGGGGTTGGGGTTGAATCTGTCCATTTACCCAGACATCCCGAAATTTACCGATATAGAACTGACCTCAGTACGTATTTCACCGGTATGGAGTAGTATTTTCTCCAATAACCAGAAGGTTAACTTAGTTGGTTCTCTAGCCGGAGGAAATGTTGATGCTGATGTCGGGCGCAATGGTCAGGTTACCCTGAAATTCAAAAATATTTCCTTAGCGGCTTTGCAGCAATTGGATATGCCATATCGAATCAGTGGCCAGTTAACTGGCCAGTTGGATGGTGAAAACCTTTCACCAAACATGAACGGACGTGGCCACTTCTCTTTGTCCTTAGAAGGTACAAAGGTTTTGGGGCTGGAACGGATCGGGTTGCCTGTCAATTTCACTGCTGGGGCCTTTCAGCTGGAAGGTAAGTTAGATCAGCGGCGCTTAAGCCTTGAAAAAGTTATTCTCACAGGTGGAGCGTTAGAGTTGAGTGGTGGAGGAAATATCCTCATAGGAGAAAGTTCTGAGCAGACGCGGTTGAATCTGAATGTTCGCTTGCATCCGACATCAACAACGCCTGACAGTTTGCGAGATCTTCTCAATCTAACGGGTGTGCGCCCAACAGCAGATGGGAGCTACCTTTTGCGGATCGGTGGAACTATGGCAAAGCCAGTTGTTCGTTAGACTTTATTCGGGCTCTTGAATAAAGCGATATCCGCGACCACGAACCGTACGGAAGTAACGGGGTTTTGTCGGGTCAATCTCAAAATATTTACGCAAACGAACAATAAAGTTATCAAGGGTGCGGGTTTCTGTTTCAGGTGACATGCCCCAGACCTGTTTAAGTAATTTTCCTCGGGATAATACTTTTCCCTCCTGATCGAAAAAAAACTGCAACATCTTCATTTCTAGCTCGGTCAGCTGGATGGTTCCATTAGCTGTTATTGCCTGATCTGTTTCCAGATTAATTTGATTATTGCCAAAGGTATAATAGTTATTATCGGGGCGGGTTTGCTGCCAATTGGTGCGCCTAAGCAGACCAGCGACTCGCAATAGGAACTCTTTAAGATTAAACGGTTTAGACAGATAATCATCAGCTCCTTTGCTGAGTCCGGTGATCCGATCCTGTTCTGTCCCTCTTGCAGTTAACATCAAAATAGGTATCTGATTACCCCGTTCTCGCAGGCGATCACAGACTTCAAGGCCATCAATTCCAGGTAATGTTAAATCCAGAATAACAAGTGCATACGAATTGTTTGAAAGTTCCTCAAGGGCTTGTTCGCCACTTTCAATATGCGTGACTTGGTACCCTTCCTCTTCCAGATTGAAAACCAAACCCTTGGCAATATGAGGCTCATCTTCGATAAGTAACAGAGGGATCTTTTTATCCATCAGACCGCTCCATCCAGAGGTATCATCAGATGAAATGTACTTCCTTTACCAGTCCCCGGACTATCAATCCAGACCTTGCCACCATGTAAGCGAATAACATTACGTACAATAAACAGCCCAAGTCCGCTTCCACGAATGGTTCTGCCGCTATGTCTGATCCGATAAAATATACGGAACACTTTTTTCTGATATTTTCTTGGGATACCACGTCCTTGATCGGTAAAACAGAAGTGAGCCATCCCACCGTTTTGGCGTAGCTCAACTTTGACAGTCGGAGCATCATTGGCGTAGAGAATCGCATTTTCCAATAGATTTCGCATAACTGTTTCTAGGGCATCTGTTTCAAATTGGGCAATTAGTCCAGGTTCTATATCCCAATCTAAAGAGCCACCCTCTGGGAAATTATCTTTTTCACGGAGCAGATAGATTTCTACCATTTCTGACAGATTGCCCCGTTGCAGGTTTAATATGGCTCCCTTATGTTCAACTTTATTCGCTGTCAGCAGGTTGTTGATCAGCCCATTCAGGCGTTGACTGTCCCCCTGCATTCGATTGACAAATTCTTGTAATTGATCTGCTGTTGGTTGGCGCATCTGAATTGTTTCCAGATGAAGTTGGATTGATGCCAGTGGGGATTTTAGCTCATGGGTGACCTGATTGATAAAGTGCTGTTGTGCTCGGTTCAGGGACGTCTGGCGACGCCAGTAGAGGAAGATGACGTAGATACCGATCAAAATTGCAACCAAAAGAAGAATCCCTTCGGTCAAAATCAGCCAATCGCTTGTCGCTGGCAACCACTCCACTTGATACTTATTTGCTAACTCTTTCAACTGCTGATGACGACCAAGAAACCAGTAGATCCAGGAGACCAATAGTAAAATCCATACAATTTGAATTCCAATAAAGGTGATGAGTGGATGGAAAAGGCGTCGGAATAGTTTCATATTTCCCTTATTACCATTGAAATCAAGGAGCTACAAGCCAGTTTTCAAACAATCTCCACATTTTTCGTTGGAGGATATTTATTGATTATTTCTTAGAGATAAATATAATAGGAATCTAGATGGTCACCTTGGGTGAGAGAACCTATCTGTCTCTGTTGCCCTCCTGAGTCTCTTCCAGAGCTTTGCATAGAACCGTACTCGGATTTTCTCAGGTAAAAGGACTTAATTACTCTAGGGAGACTACTTTGAAAAACAACGTACTGTTTCTTATTATTACTTTCTTTTCTCTGCTGTTCGTCAACAGTGTATTAGCACAAAGTCACATGGTGATTGCAGGTACTGGTGATAGCCAACAGCTTTTGCGTCAATTGGCAAAAAGCTTTGAGAAGGTGAACCCTGGAAAACAGATTAGTGTCCCGGATAGCATAGGTTCATCAGGTGGAGTCAAGGTTTTGATTCACGGACAATGTGATATGGCTCGGGTTGCTCGACCACTCAAAAATAAGGAAAAGGTGCTGGCTGCTGACTTGGTCTACCGCGAGTTCGGTTTATCTCCGGTGGTTTTTGCTGCCAATTTACAGAGCAGGTGTATTGATAATTTGACGCCGGAGCAGGTGGTCGGTATCTTCTCTGGAACCATCAGTAATTGGGCAGACCTTGGAAATTGCCAGCCGCATAAAATTTATGTGGCTGCTCGTGAATTGGGTGATTCTTCTCGTGATGTGCTAGAAAAGAATGTTTTTGGATTCAAAGACATCTCAACGTTGGCAGGGCAGATTATATATTCAACGCCCGAAACGTTTCAGACTCTCGAAGAGCACCCCTTTGCTTTCGGTTTTTTACCCCAAGCCTCCGTGGGGTCAAAACTAACGACCTTTTCTTTTGATGGGATTGCTCCTAGCGAATCGAACGTTAAAAACAATTCTTATCCGCTAGTTGGTCACTTGGGGTTAGTGTGGAAAGGCGAACTAACGGATTTGGGTAGTAAGTTTCTAACTTTTATCTTTAGTCCCGCAGGTAAAAATATCATCCGTGCGATGGGGGTTGTTCCTGTTTCGGAAAAGTAACTCCAAAACAACCGGCTTATAAATGCGTCGAACTATTACCACAAAATTTTTGGCAGCTCAGGCCTTTGCGATTATTCTTAGCGTTATTATGCTGGGGAGCATCAGCCTTTATTTGATGGTCGGTGATCTTAAGAAAGCTCGGAATGAAAGTTTGACCGTTCTGGCTAGCCAGTTGGCCGTTGGTTTGGAGTCTGATGTTCATGCGCTAAGCGATGTGATGGGAAGGGTTGAAACTCTTAATTATCATAAAAATTACCGCGATCTTCCTCTGTCCCAGCATTTTTCAAAATTCCAAAAACTTCTACCAAGTTTGAGCTGGCTTAACCAGGCGGGGCAAGAGGAAGTTAAGGTTATTAATGGAAAAATTTCTCAAGATTACTTGGACTGGAGCAAAGAACCTTGGTTAAATAAAGTTCTGGCTGAGCCAAACCGGGTTTTTATTAACGGACCCGTAACCTGCTCAGATTTGGATGCTGTTGTGATTGAATTCGTGGTTGCACGGATCGATTACTTTGGCGATGATTTCATGGGTATTCTCCGGGGCACTGCCCCGCTGGACTATTTGACTCAGAAGTTAGCCAGTCAGAAAACGAATCGCAGCACATCTGTCACTCTCCTGAATGCCGAGAATAAAATCCTCTTTACAACCAGCCCCCAAGGACAGATTGGACAGCCGCTAGCGGATACTTTTGTTGCTGCTGCTGAATCTCATGGCCTGTACGATTTTGCCGGGACGAAGGTGTTTACCGGATGGGCACCGGTGACTGAAACGGGTTGGAAAGTCATTGTCTGTCTCCCATACTCTGAATTTATGGAATCACCATATCAGATGTTGAGCTGGGTTCTGCTGGCTGGACTTGCAGCGATCCTTCTTGGGGTAGTGATTTCCTACCGATTAACCCATCCAATGGTAGAAAACATCCATCAAATTGAAAAGCATGCTTCTTTGGTTGCGACTGGAAAGCTGGAGCAACGTTTGTCGATCAACTCTGATGACGAACTTCAAATCCTTGGGGAATCGCTTAATCATATGACCGAAAGTATTGCTCAAGTTAACCGTGAACTGGTGGTTTCCAAAGATCAGGCGGAAGAGGCGAGTCGATCCAAATCGATGTTTCTAGCCAACATGAGTCATGAAATTCGCACGCCGATGAATGGTGTCCTCGGGATGACAGAAATGTTGCTCCAAACTTCATTGGATAAAGAACAGCAAAGGTTTGCCGATACGATCCGTTCTTCAGGCGAAGTACTGCTGTCGATCATCAACGACATCCTCGATATTTCCAAGATCGAAGCGGGTAAGCTTGAGTTGGAAACAATCAATTTTGATTTGCGTATGCTGGTGGGAGATGTGGCGCAGTTGCTTGCTGGCCGTGCCCATAAAAAAGGGCTGGAGTTGGCGGTGCTGATTCCGGCAAATGTTCCCTCTGCGCTGCGTGGTGATCCCAGTCGGCTTCGGCAGATTTTGACCAATTTGGTCGGAAACGCCATCAAATTTACTGATCGTGGTGAAGTGATTGTGCAGGTTGAAACGGTGGAGATGGGCGAGCAGATCACCCGCTTAAACTTTTCGGTTAAAGATACTGGTATCGGTTTAACACAGGAGCAGCGCAGTCGTTTGTTCACTGCATTCTCCCAAGCTGATGGTTCTACTACTCGGAAGTTTGGTGGTACCGGCCTTGGTTTAGCAATCAGTAAAGAGCTGGTTGAAATGATGGACGGCCGGATTGATTGTGACAGTCATTTTGGTAAAGGTTCCGAGTTCTGGTTCGAGGTCAACTTGGGTATCAATTCGAGCGCCAGCACAACCAGAATAAAGCCACGTTGCGAACTTACCGACTTGCGGGTTCTGATCGTCGATGACAATGCGACAAACCGCAGTATCCTTGAGCATCATACCCGTGATTGGGGGATGGTGTGTGACAGCGTCGACAGTGGTTCGAAAGGTTTAAAAAGGCTACGTGGCGCTGTTGCTGGAGGAGAACCTTATGATCTTGCCATTCTCGATATGCACATGCCCGGAATCGACGGCATTGAAATGGCTAAGATTATTGTTGCGGATGAAACCTTCGGCCAGAGTAAAATGGTTATGTTGACCTCCGTCGGTCTGCGTGGTGATGCGCAGACTGCCCGTGAAGCAGGCATAAAGGCTTATCTGACCAAGCCGGTTCGGCAGAATGACCTCTATAGATGCCTGGCGGAGGTGATGGGAAAAACAGAAGATAGACCGATTTCGCAGCTAGTGACCAAGCATAGTCTCGCGGAGGCGGCGGAAACGAAAAAAATAAGAGCACGGGTTCTGGTTGCAGAAGATAACCCTATTAATCAGGAGATCGCTCTAGTCATGTTGACCCATTGCGGTTGTCAAGTGGATGTGGCACCAGATGGACGGCAGGCAGTGGATGCTTTTTTTGCCAAAAGTTATGATTTGATCTTTATGGATTGCCAGATGCCTGAGCTTGATGGATATCAGGCTACAGCTGAAATTCGTCTTAGAGAGAAGGCGTGTGGGTCGGAGAGTCGAATTCCGATAATCGCCTTGACAGCCAATGCTCTGGTAGGTGACCGGAAGAAGTGTTTGGCTGCAGGAATGGACGATTATTTGAGCAAACCTTTTGAGCTAGATCAGCTTGTTGCCCTGTTGCAACATTGGGTGCCGCCAAGGAAGCTGGAACAAGAGACCGATACGCTAAATCCCTAGCAGCCAGTTCATTGATAGCCCAATTGGCTGCTAGAAGATCCTGTTGCAAGGATAACTATGGAATATGAGAGATGCAGCCTACTTGATAAGGTGTCAATGATGAAGTCAGGACTCAATTCAACATTGTCCCACAAAAAAAGCCCTCGCCAGAGATCCCAACCGTGACGTTTATGTATGACGGCAAAGCTTCTATAGATTAAACTCTTGTGCAACCACATATAGTCACTTCATGTGCTTGAAAACATAATAGTTTTTACACAACTATTACATTTCATCGGCGCCTGGACTGATAGTATCCTCGGATTAAATCATGAAGCGGTCTATTCTTAAAGAAGTGTTCTAAAGAAAATAGACAGTTTCTCAATTGGGAGTTTTTATGTTCTCGGAATTAACTATCGGCCAACACCACGTTCCATTTCCCGTGATTCAAGGTGGAATGGGAGTGCGTATCTCTGGATTTCGTTTAGCAGGGCACGTTGCATTGAATGGTGGCATCGGCATTATCGCTGCTGCCGGTCTGGCACTGAACAGTGATAGATATAATGGTGGCAATTTTTTTGCTGCGGATCGCCAGGCATTATTGGATGAGTTACGCAAGGCTTACGAAATTGCACCTGATGGTGTTATTGGTGTCAATTGTATGGTTGCGGTCAAAAACTATGATGAGGTGGTACGTACATCTTGTGAAGGTGGAGCCAAGTTGATCATCAGTGGCGCCGGTCTGCCGATGAACCTTCCTGGCTTAACGGTGGATTTCCCCGACGTTGCTCTGGTACCAATTGTCTCTTCGGTGAAGGCGGCTGAGCTGATTGTGCGTAAATGGCAAAAAAGCTACCAGCGTTTTCCAGATGCAATCGTGGTTGAAGATCCTGATACGGCAGGTGGTCATCTGGGTGAAAAAATGGAGCGAATAGGCTCTGGCGAATATGACCAATATGCAACTGTACGCGGTGTTAAAGATTATCTGAAAGAGAAGTGGAATCTGGAAATTCCGGTGATTGCTGCCGGCGGTGTCTGGGATCGGGACGATCTGCAGTATGCGCTGGCTCAAGGTGCGGATGGTGTCCAGATGGGAACTCGCTTTGTGGTTACTGAAGAGTGTGACGCTGGTGATGAGTTCAAGCAGGCTTATCTTGATTGCTCGCAGGAAGATATTGGCCTGATTATGAGTCCGGCAGGATTGCCAGGTCGAGCTATTCGGAAAAATATAGACAAGGTTCGCCAACGAGATGTCGATCTTGATGTCTATTGTCCTTCTGCCTGTCTGAAAAAATGTGCTTATCAAACTTCGCGAGAGCGTTTCTGTATTGTCCACGCTCTGGATCGTGCCCAAAAAGGTGACACAGAGACTGGCCTGATTTTCTGTGGTACGAATGCTTGGAAAGCGGATCATATCTCAACGGTTAAAGAAGTGTTTACTGAATTATTTCCTCAAGAGGAGCAGGCTACCGGTTAATGATTTTTTACCCGGTGAAGGTTGTAATATCTGGGAAATGGGTCTTTCTCGGAAGTAATCTTCTCTAGTACAAACGGAAGCATAAGAAAGTAAAAAGTTTTTGACAGTGTAAAATTCAAGGCGGAGTCTTATTGGCTCCGCCTTTTTAACCATAAACGACTGGGTCATCGTAGGAAACTCTTATCGTTTTGGCTTCTGCTCTTTAAATTGAATCTGTGGTCACAGAGTTCAAATAACCTCTCTTAATTCGTTAAGAAACTCGTTTTGTTCTTCCTTGTTATCAATTTCCAGGGACATGATTTCAGCAAGATTCTTCAGCCGTGTTTGGGATGCTTCCCCTTGTTTTAGCCATTTTTCTACAGCACTTTTTAGCGCTTTACCAGCAACTGGTCCTATCCGTTTTGCCAAGGCGTGTTTCATCAAAGTGAATTCTTTAGACAACGAACCACTGATGATCATTTCTGGATCTGCCGGAGGCTGAGAAGAGGTAGTTTCTTCTCCTGGAGCAGGAACTGGAGCTTGTTCACAGTCTGCAATAAGCTCAAGAAGGTCGGCTGTTAACATGCTGACCGACATATTAATTAGATGAACCTTTGCCTCGGGTTCGCAGATAATAACCAGTGATGAGGTATTGCAGAGCCTTCTGACCAGTATTAGCGCTTCCTCGTACTGGATTTCAAAGGAATTAACGTCCAGTTTGACCGTGTCGTTCAGCTTAAAAACCCGGTGCAGAATATTGCCGATGCGATTCTGTGTGTCTGCTCTGAATATTTCTGGCAGGTTTGTAGCAAGAATCCCGTGTTTACTCGTATAGACAGATGACCCAAGAACACCAGGTGTTGCTTTTAACTCATCCAGAATTTTCTGCATAATCACCTCTTTAGATTTCAATTTGATCGACAAGGGATCCCAGTCGATCAAGAATGGTAGTTGGTGAGACGTGGGAGTCCAAGTCAATCCCAACAATAATTTGTTCGCCGAGCATAGTCAGTATCCGATCTCCAGAGGTCTGTTCCATGATTAGATGATAAGGGCCAGTGAATCCCAGATACGGTTTTAACTGCTCAGATGTTACGGCAACGTATGCAACATAGTTACCCAAATTGTTACTTGGATCTCCACTATGGAAGAGAACAGTCCCATCACGCGCGACAATAACCAGTTTCTGGATACCGGTCAGGTCTTCAGTCTTGCTTTTGAATTCCTGCAAAGATGTCATATGAACTCCTTGTGTTCCCGGAATTATTGTTTCAACCGTTTGAACTCAACCCGACGGTTCTTGGCGCGACTTTCAGTTGATATATTGAGCACCGCCGGTCGGGTGTCTCCGTAATATGCAACGATCAACGCTTCAGGCTGAATGGCAAAGGTTTCTATAAGGTATTGCCTTACTTGTTCAGCACGATGTTTCGATAGAATTAAGTTGGCTTCCGGGCTCCCGGTATCATCAGTATGGCCTGATAGTTCAAACTTTTTACCACTTAACGCTGGATTCTCAAGGGCTTTGCCGACATTTACAAGTTGATTCATCGCTTGTTCAGATAATTGTGATGAGGCACTATAAAAATGGATCTGTATTCGCAACAGGGGACCATCAACTGCCCCTTGTGTGGTTTCCTCTGCCTTGCTCTCTTGCATGACCTGAATAAACTCTGCAGCTGTTATCTGCTCGCCAGATTCTGACTTGTATTTGATCTGTGCCAAGTCAAGTGCTGACCGGGCACGTTTATGCTGTGGCACTAGCGCCAGACCCCTTTGATAGGAATCGATAGCTGATTTTGCATTTCCGAGCACCATGTAAATATCACCAAGCCCGAAATAAGCTTTAGCGTTGTTGCTGTCAAGCTCTGTTGATTTTAGGTAATGACTCTGTGCTTTGTCGTATTTGCGGAGCCTCTCGGCAGCATAGGCATAACTATAGTGTATCTCTGCATCCCGGGGACAGAGTGCCACTGCATGATCCAGCAATTTTCTCTTTTTCAGCAGGTTACGTTCTTTCTTGATCTGATTTTTGAGTGTACTGCATTCCTGCTCTGTGGCCAATGCCGGACAGGTAGTGAGTATGAGAATACAGATAACAGCTACTAGTTGTATTTTTTTCATGGAGTTCTTATTAACCTCCTTACTGTAGTAATTTAACCAAACTGATTCGCAGCCGTTCAATTGCTTGTGCCAGCGTTCCGATTTCATCATTTGATTTATTGTTAATCGGAGCGTCAAGGTTTTCACCCAGGCTGAAACTTTCGGTCTGTTGTGCCAGTTGGACGATAGGAAGAACGACACTACGATCAAGAAAGAACCAGAGAATAAGAAGAATCACAAAGATTCCACCAGCACCAATCATAACCAAAGTGAATGAGAGTTTTTTTGCCGCAGTCATTGCTGCTTTGGTCGGAATGTAAACAACAAAGGCGGCAACGGTGTCATTCATCTTCCAGTTGTAACCGGTTTCAGTGCCGTAAATCTCAATCTGATCTTTGGGAGCATCATAGGGGTCTCCATGGCAGGTCAGGCAACCGGCACTACCGACTTTGATCGGCTGTGCAAAATAGAAGACATCAACCCCATTCTTATTGATTCTTCCTTCTGATGATTTTAGTGACGGGTTCTTGGAAAAGTTTTTGATGAATTCTACTTCGTCTTGATCTGCTCTGTTGGATGGGTTGAGGGGGTCGAGAGTCGCCTGCTTGAAAGTATAGTCTGGAGATGATTCTTTGAATAATTCGAAGGTTCCCCTTGCAGAGACAAATCCAGACATGAGCTCGGGGTAAAATCGGTCACTTTCAATCAGTTCTTTGACTAGGGGTCTCTGAACTTGCTTCATGTATTTTTTGGTCGCCATAGCATAGTTCAAAATGATGCTACTTTTTACTTTAGCTTCATCCAGAGCATTTCCGACACTGAGTTTATAGCTAGTGATGCCGATAACGGCGATAGCAAGTAAGCCTAAGATCCCCATAACCAGAATTGACCTCATTCGGATACCCATTAAATTCTCCCATCTAAAATGTCAAAATGATTTTTTAGTTAAACTTTGACGTGTGTAACGGAGCTATTGGAGTTCTCTTTTTGCGAGTTTAAACAATAATAGCCAGAATGATTAAGACTGACACATTATTGTTTTCTAGTCAATCAATATATCGCATAAAATTACATATAATATGTTGAATAGTTATCTATAGCGATTTATTTATGTTTTATGGTTAGGCTGTATTTTCTTGTTATGGGCTATACTTTATCGATGTTTGATTGTAGAAAATCAGATATTTGGATCCCCAAACTGAAATTTTTTCTGTATACTCCAGCAAAATTTATAGCTAAGAGGCTGTCAAGATTGTTCACAAAAACCGGCAATCTTTTAGGTGTTTTTCAGGAGCCCATCATGTTGAGGTATGGAATACGTTTTTTCTGCTGTTTCTTGTTTGTAGTTTGTTTGCAACAGGTTTTAGTTTTTCCGGTCGTAGCTGGAGAGAAAGAAGAGCAAGTTCAGCTATTGCAGAAAAAAATGGAAAAGTTACAGAAATTATTAATCAGAATGCAGGAAGAGAAACTTAGAGAGCAACCACCAACGGAAATTCCTTGGCAAGCAATCATTCAATCTGGTGAGGAACGACCTGCTTATGACCAGTATGCCTATCTGTTGGCACCGCAGATGCGTGCTGCTGATCTCGATAGTATCCTGCAACAACTCCATTTCTTGGCTACTCAGGACAAACTGAAGGAACGTGGAACTTTGTTTGTCATCCCAACCTTGCCTTTGTCGGCAGGAGAAAAGCTGACGATTGAAAACTACAATCGCGATCTGGCTGGCGACCTATTGAAAAGGATAGGTGTGCCTTCAGCTCTTGAGGGGGGGATGATTGTTGCCTCAGATCCTTTGGGGCAGTTGGATGCTATCGAAGAGACGTTGTTGTTTATCGATCTGACCGGTTGTGATCAAATTCTTCGATCACGAATCTTTGGATTATTGCAGAATCAGAGACTTTTTACAGAAGATGGCAGTATTCATGGCTATCTTTGGGAATTGCTTAAAAGTGCTGCGCCTCAGGCCTTTACAGTTTATATGCAAGACCAACTGGTCTGGTTGGAATTAGATAAAAACTAGTATTTTAGTCGAGAATTCTTGAGCTAGATGAAATGTTTGTAGTATTCTGGTCGAAGTGATTTTTTATTTAGCCAGCAGGAGATTAATATGAGTTCCAAGCAAGAAGAATTTATCCCCAAATGGATTGCCTGGGAAGCCACCCAACGGTGCAATCTCAGTTGTATCCACTGCCGCTGCTCTTCCGATATGGAAGCTTCGGAAGGTGATTTCTCAACAGCGGAAGCATTCAAGCTGATTGATGATATCTGTGAGGTTTCCAAGCCGGTATTTGTCCTCTCCGGAGGAGAACCGCTGATGCGCCCGGATCTTTTTGAGATTGCCCAATATGGAACCGACAAAGGGCTGCGTATGTGTATTGCCACCAACGGCACCTTTGTCACTGATGAAATCTGCCAGAAGATGAAAGAGACTGGAATAAAAATGGTTTCTCTCTCTCTGGATGGCTCAACTGCTGAGATTCATGATAACTTTCGTAATTGCGAGGGAGCTTATGCGGGAACCATTCGTGCTGCAGAAACGATGCGCCGAAATGGGGTGAAGTTTATTATCAACTCATCCTTTACCAAACGTAATCAGCACGATATTGGTGACTGTTTTAAAGTTGCCAAAAAGCTGGGAGCTACCGCTTGGTACATGTTTATGATCGTTCCCACCGGTCGTGGTGAAGAGATTATGGATGAGCTGGTCAGTAAAGAAGATTATGAAGAAATCCTGACTTGGCATTATCAGCAAGAGAAGAATGAAGATGAAATTTTGATGCGTCCGACCTGTGCCCCCCATTACTATCGTGTCGTACCTCAGTTGGCCAAGGCAGAGGGTGAATCATTCAAGAGGCGCAGCCTCACTTTTTCCACGGGTGGTGGTAAAGGCTGCATCGCTGCGCAAAGCATCTGTATGATCGATTGCGAAGGAAACCTGAAGCCATGTTCCTATTTTCTCAGCACTGTTGGCAACGTCAAAGAAACATCTTTCCGGGATCTATGGTTTAACTCAAAAGTTTTTAATGATTTGCGAGATTTCAAAGCCTATAAGGGGAGATGTGGTGAATGTGAGTACATCAATGTTTGCGGTGGTTGTCGCGCTCGTGCAGATGCTGTTCACGGTGACTATATGGCTGAAGAACCATTCTGTAATTATATTCCGATAAAAACAAGAAAGCGCCTGGAAGAAGAGGCGGCGAAGAACACAGAAAAATAATCGATATCGTTTTGAATGACGTAATGTTTTTTACAGGAGATTTGTTCTATGACCACCGAATATGATTTTATCAAAGCCTGTTGGTGCCAACCCGTTGACCGTGTTCCTGTTTGGCTGATGCGCCAAGCGGGGCGTTATCTTCAGTGTTACAAAGATGTTCGAGCTCAGGGGGGTGGGACCTTTCTAGACCTGTGTAAGGATCCAGCTCGTGCTGCTGAAGTCACTATCCAACCTATTGATATCCTGGACGCTGATGCTGCTATTCTGTTTTCCGACATTCTGACACCAATAGAACCGATGGGGATGAGTCTCGATTTTATCCCCGGACCAGTGTTTGAAAAGCCGATCCGTACCTCGGCTGATGTTGATGCTCTGGTGGTTCCAGAGAATATGGCAGAGGCTGTTTCTTACGTGCCCGCTATCATCAAACGCTTGCGAGTGGCATTCGAGGGTCGCGTCCCATTGATCGGTTTTGGTGGAGCACCTTTTACTTTGGCTTGCTATATGGTTGAAGGGAAGGGAAGTAAAGACTTCGCCAGCCTCAAACAGATGATGTATTCAGATTTTCCTCTTTATGATGCACTGATGCAAAAGATCACCGAGATGGATCGGCGTTATCTTAATATGCAGATTGAAGCCGGGGCTCAGACGATTCAGATTTTTGATACCTGGGGTGGCTTGTTGGCACCGCACGATTATGAGCGCTATATCCTTCCTTATGTCAAGCAACTGATCGATGGCCTGAACCGTGATGGTATCCCGATCATCTACTTTGTCAAAGGTGGAGGTGGTATGCTCGAGTTGGTCAAACAAGCGGGTGCAGATGTGCTGGGGCTGGACTGGCATATCAACCTTGGTAAGGCGCGCGACATTCTTGGTCCTGATATCGCTGTGCAGGGGAACCTCGACCCGACAGTCCTCTATGCACCAAAAGAGTATATTGAAAAAGAGGTTCAGCGAATTCTTAATGAGAATGCTGATCGGCCGGGTTTCATTTTCAATTTGGGCCATGGGATCCTGCCAACTGTTCCACCTGAAAATGCAGTTCACATGGTGGAATGTGTGCACCGATTAAGTCAAAAATAATGTGAAGGGTGATGAGGAAAGGGTGGGGTGGAAATCCTAAAATTCCCAAGATCCTACCTTTTTCTCCTTACCCCTTACTCCTTACTCCTCACGGTTATGCCTATGCCCGATTCAAAACCAATTGCACTGATTCTACTCAACATGGGTGGTCCCGACTCTCTGGATGCGGTTGAGCCTTTTCTCTATAATCTTTTTTCTGATCGGGAGTTAATTCAACTGCCAGCAGGGGGATTGCTACAGAAGCCATTTGCCAAGTTGATTTCTTATTTTCGGGCAAAAAAGGTGGTAGAAAATTATCGAACTATTGGTGGAAAATCTCCGTTGTTGGAATGGACACAGAAGCAAGCAACAGGTACTGCACAACGGCTGGGTAGTAAGTTCAAGCCGTATGTGATTATGCGCTACTGGCATCCCCGGGCTGAAGACGTTTTGGCTGAAATTAAAGCAGCCGGGATTGAAACTGCGGTCGTTCTGTCAATGTATCCGCATTATACTGGGGCGACCACTGGTAGCAGTATCAATGATTTTAAGCGTGCTACGATTAAGGTGTATCCAGAGCTGGAATATCAGTTAATTGAAGATTGGTATGACTGGCCTAATTATCTGGATGCCTTGGCCAATCGAATCAATGAAGGGCTGGACAACTTTCACGATCTGATGCGCGATGAAGTACAGATTTTATTTTCCGCACACGCTTTACCTCAGAAATTTATCGACCGAGGCGACCCCTATCGCGCACATGTAGAAGAAACAGTTCAAGGAGTGATGCAGCGGGTTGGTTCTTACGACTGGTCGATCGCTTACCAGAGTCGCAGTGGGCCTGTGAAATGGATGGAACCGGGAACCGAAGAAGCTCTTCACGAGCTGGCTGAAGCTGGTCACCGCGCGGTGCTGATGGTGCCGATCTCTTTCGTTTCCGATCATATTGAAACCCTAGAGGAAATTGATATTCAGTACCACAATCTTGCGACCAGCTTGGGGCTGGTAAACTTTTGTCGCGCCCCATCTCTGAATGATCGTGAGGATTTCCTGGATGCCTTAGCCGAGCTGGTGCGGGTAAGATGCCATATATAAAAGCGCAACAGGTTTTTTTAAATAGTAAAATTAAGCTGGAGTAGTCGTGACTTGATCTGACTGGTCATTGTCTGATTACCTTACCGATTTCTGCTCAACGCTTACTACTTTTGAGACGGATTTTCTGCTTTCGAGTTTTTCTTAAAATCCTAAGGACATACGCAAACGTATTTTGGCAGGACATTTGAAAAATGCAATAAGTGTTATTGGTTGGGGCTCTGAAGATCAGTTACAGTTGCTAAGTCTTGAAATACCTTCGCTCCGGTCGACCGATAGTGCCGTATTCAAGATCGATTTTCAGAAAGCCGCTCGAAATTAAATATTCGAGATATTTGCGAGCAGTGGTCCGGCTGGCGCCGATGATTTGTCCGACTTCTTCAGCACTGATTCCTTTGTCTGGGCACTGATCAAAAGTAGCAATGATTTTTTCCAGGGTTAAGGGATCGATCCCTTTCGGCAGATTCGTTTCTTTGTTGCTAGTGCTACTTTGTAATGAATGCTGGAAGAATTGATCGACTTCTTCCTGACTCATGTCATCAAGCTTGTTTAGTTTTTCCCAATGCTGCCGGTAGTTGCCCAAAGCCTCCTTGAAACGTTCGAAGAAAACCGGTTTGATCATGTAGTCGAACACTCCGCCGCGCAAGGCGTTGTGCAGCAAGTTGATCTCTTTGGCTGCGGTGATCAGGATGACGTCACAATTAGCGTGTTTGCTACGCAGTCGGTCGAGGAACTCTATGCCGTTGCCATCGGGAAAATAAACATCAAGTAAAATGAGATCTGGTTCCAGAGCCTTGAGCATTTGTGGTGCATCGGCGAGCAGGTTGACCACGCCGGTTACAGTGAAACCAGGTACCTTTTCTACATAGAGTTGATGCGCTTTTGCAACTTTCAGGTTGTCTTCGATAATAAGTACTTCGATCGTATTCATGTTCAATCCACTCATTTCGGAATTTCGATAACAAATAGAGCGCCACCGATATCTGCAGTCTGTATGCTGATGCCTCCGCGCAAAGCTTTTAGTGTGTTATTGACCAGATACAGTCCGTAGCCACGTTTTTCGCCATTTTTGGTAGAGATACCCCGGACAAAGACAGTATCCCGCATTTCTTGTGGAATTCCAGCCCCAGAATCGGCAATTTCGAAAATAAGATCGTTGCCGAAGTCGGTCATAAACAGATCGACGCGCGGCGGACGTTCTCCAGCCAGAGCGGCATCAAAAGCATTATTAATAATATTGCCGAGTACTGTCACCAATTGATGGCGGTTGAGATTGTCGGGGATATCGAGCATCTGGCATTCCGGATCAATGTTGAACTCTACCTTCATCTCGGATGCATGCATGTATTTTCCGATCAGGAAGGATGACAGGGTCGGGTCAGGCACCGTCTCGGTGAGTAAGCGGACAAGCAAGCGGTGGCCGGTGGTTTCCTCAGAGATAAAATCTAGTACTTCATCGTAGGCTTCCATCTGCACCATACCGACAATCGCATGTAGCCGGTTGTTGTACTCGTGGGTTTGGGCCCGCAACATATCGGAGTAGGACTGTACTTGTGAAAGCTCCTTGCCGATTAAGTCGATTTCATCTTTGCATCGCAAAGTGGCGACCGCACCACGAATCTGATTGTCATGGCTGATCGGCACCATATTAAAAATCATCTCCGTCCCCTGAATGCTGATTTCCCGGCTTAAAATTGATTCCCCGCGATGCAGAACCTGGGAAAAATCTATCTCTGGAAAAAGCTCGGAAATCTCTTGTCCTTTTCGGCTTGAACTCAGCATTTCTTGAGCCGTTTGGTTCAACAGTGAGAGCTGTCCATGCTCGTCGGTCGCGATGATTCCCTCTCGAATCGAGGCAATAATCGCTTCCCGCTCCTGAAAAAGGTTGGCGATCTCCTGCGGTTCCAGACCGAAGGTGGCTCGCTTGACACCTCTGGCGATCAGGATCGCTACCGCCAGTCCAAGAGTGATGAAAATCCAGATATAAAACAGCTCTTTTTCCAGATAGCCTTGGGTGATCGGGCGGACATTCTCGACCAGATAACCGACTGAGACCATCCCGACAATATTCAGTTCTGCATCAAAAACAGGGGTGTTTCCGCTAATAATGGCGCCGTCTGAACTGAGAGCTTTAGACAGGTAAGGGCGACCATAACGCAACGCACGTGACTCGCCAGGTTTGACATATTGCGAACCGATCTGCTGTCGATCGGTGTTGGAAACTTGTATTCCTTGCCGATCGGTTATTACCACGAAGATTGCTTCAGATTCCAAGCGAATTCGTTCGGCTAAAGACTGCAATATGCCAAATTCATCGGCATTTTGAACAACTTTCTGCAGTTCGGGGATCAGGGCAATATACTTTGCAGCCTGTAGAGCGCGCTTTTCAGTTTGATGTTCGACTATGTCATAGATCATTCGCGAAAAAATCACGCCGAGTGATAGTAGCTGAACGACGACCAGGGTCACCACCACTAGTGCTACTGAGTCCAGCAGTTTTTTCGGTTTTAGTTTTTTGCTGAAGTCGGGAAAGTCATGCTTCATTGGCGCCGACCTTTCCAACGCTGCCAAAGCATAGGAAACAAGATTGCCAACAGACTCAGAAACCAGAATATTTTGCTGCTTGGACTGATAAACAGAATCCCAATATCTCCACCGCTAATCGCCAGAGCACGTCGCAGGTTGTTTTCCATCAGTTCCCCTAGAACAAAGCCAAGCAACAAGGGAACCAGTGGGTAGCCCCGTTTTTGTAACAAATAACCGAAGAGGCCTAGCAGGGCGAGTAGCAAGAGCGAAAACTGACTCCCATGAACTGCAAATCCGCTGACGAAAGCCAGGGTCAATAAAGCTGATGTCAAAACCTGGGTTGGAATAAGATGGACCCTGGTAAACAACCTGAGGAGTGGAATATTTAATATCAGCAAGATCAGATTGCCGATCAGCGCAGCAATAATAAGTCCCCAGACCAGCTCTGTTTGCTGGTTGAAAAGACTCGGACCGGGCGTGATGTTGTAAAGCAGTAATGCCCCAAGTAGAATTGCGCCGGTTCCGCTGCCGGGAATGCCGAGTGCCAGTAACGGAAGAACTGTGCCTCCGGCCGCGGCATTATTGGCTGTTTCCCTGGCCAGCAGGCGTTGTTGCCCATCTGTTGCTCTCTGACTCTCCAGTTTTTCACTGATCTCACTGGCAGTGTTGGCACCTCTCCCTGGCAAAACGCCGATGCCAAAGCCGACCATACCACTGCGCAGTATTAGCCATTTCGATTGCAGAAAAGCTCTCCAATCGAGTTGAATTTTGCCTATCACTGTATTTGATCTCGGTCGTTTACCAGCCTGTTCCATGAGAAGAAAAATTTCACTGATAACAAAGATGCCAATGGCCACAGTAGTAAATTCGATGCCATCGTAGAGTTCTGGATGCCCTAGGGTAAAACGTAAAACTCCGGTGGTTGAATCGATACCGATGGTGGCCAGCATCAAGCCGACACAGGCACTGAGAAGGGTTTTTAAAGGACGCTCACCGGCCTGGACAGAAATGACAGAAAAGGCGAAAATCACCATAACGAAATATTCAGCCGGACCGAAGTTGATCTTCAACAGTTTCAGTAGCAGTACTGCTATCGTCAGCCCGGCAATCGAGATTAATCCACCACAAAAGGAACCAAGGCCGGTCAATACCAACATCGGTTCAGGGTCTTCTTTTTCTGATAGGGCTAATTGAGAGGCAATCCGGCCACCATATTCGCAGCCATAATAGATGGTCAGCAAAAAAATCAGGGTTGATTCGACCGGCAGCTTCAGGGCGTATGAAATTGGCAGCAGGATGGCGACCCCATGAATTGCGCCCAAGCCCGGTATGGCGCCTATCAGGGTACCAAGCAAGGAGCCGATGAGAATCAACCAGAGGTTAATTGGCTCAGTAGCCAGCTGCAATCCGGGGATAATAGTTACAAACATTTCCATATCAACCACTGCCATAACTGAAAAGAGTTCCCAGCGGCAAAGGTACATGTAGCAGGAAGTTAAACAGACCGTAACAGAGCACGGAAACCACCAGAGCGGTCATAAGACCCTGCATCCAGGAACAGTGAAACAATCTCGATAACAGATAAACGCTGATGGTGGTGGAAAGAAGAAAACCGAGTGGCAACCAAGTAGCCGAATAGAAAAATAAAAGGGCTGTCAGGCAAAGGCCACGTTGAAGTTGCGGTTGCGTGCCAGCGGATTCCCCCCCTGGTCTTACGACAATATATATTGACAGCAATGCCGATAGTCCTGCGATAGCCAAGGGCACAGGCTTAGGCCCAAGCGGGTCGTAGGCGAAGGGAACTTCTATCTGCAGAGCCATAGTCCCATACAGCAAGGTCAGGATAAGTAAAAATATGGCAAAGCTTCGCTCACTCAATCTAATAACCCAACTTCTCTGGCAAAATTACGCCCCTCTTCAACACTTGCCCGCACATATTGATCGAATTCCTGGCCGATCAAGGATAAAGGGTAAAGTCCCAAACGTTCCCGTTCTGCAACGAATTCTTCTGTTTTGACGAGTCTGCGCAGGCTGTTAGCCCACCAGTTGTAGGCTTCATCGCTCACATTTGGGCCCATATAGTAGCCACGCCAGGTGCTCCATTCGATCGGGAAATCCTGTTCGGTCGCAGTAGGAATGGCAGCGAATTTGCCCGGCAAGCGAGTTGAGGAAAAAACGGCCAAAACTTTTATCTGCTGCTGCTCAAGTAGACTATGCACCTCTGACACATCACCGGAAAATGCCTGGATATGGCCGGATAAAAGAGCTTCAAGCGCTTCTCCACCACCTTCAAAAGCAACATAACGGATATTTTTGGGATCGATATTTGCTTTTTGTAGCAGCAGGGCTATTTTCATCCAATCCTGGCTGCCAATTGACCCGCCGCCGCCGATTGCCAGCTTCTGATCGGTTTGAATTGCTGAGATCAAATCTGCCAGAGAGTTCCATGGCGCATCTGCTTTAACAGCAATGGATCCATAGTCTGTTCCCAACGCTCCCAGCCAGCGGACGTCTTCAACACCATAGCTACCGAATTTTTTGGTTGCCAAGTTCAAGACAGAACCAGTACTGGCTGCCACGATCAATTGTGGATCTCTGTTTCTTACCCCAACAACATAGTTGTACGCCACTGCCCCGATTCCACCCGGCTTGTAATTGGTGGCCATTGGGATATCAATCAGGTTTGCAGCCAACAAGGAGTTGGCCACCAAGCGACAGGTGAGGTCCATGCCTCCGCCTAACTTTGCGGGAGCTAGGCATTCCGGCTGAGTCGGTTCAAACGCTAGACATAAATGGCCTCTGAGCAGCAGAGACATCATCAATAAATAGAGCAGAAATAGTTTTTTCATAACCTATCTATAACATGACCGGGGCTGGTTTCAAAAACAACAAAAAGATCTTTAAATACAGAAATAATCAATAATTTCAGAACGTTTACACAGCAGCAGCAGTTAGATATCTTCAGAACAACG
This sequence comes from Desulfuromusa sp., assembly GCA_016744595.1. GTDB lineage: Bacteria > Desulfobacterota > Desulfuromonadia > Desulfuromonadales > Geopsychrobacteraceae > Desulfuromusa. The sequence continues at coordinate 9,622 of JADGEB010000005.1, read as the reverse complement.
GGTTAAAAACTAAAACACAGTCCCTTCACTTTAACAGATGAAAAGGAGTCAGAGATGAAAAGTTTGCTTCAGAAATTAGCTCTAAGCTGTATCGCTTTGCTGCTGTTAGTCCCTGTTGCTCAAGCAGAGTTTCCGGAGAGACCGGTAACTCTCGTGGTTGGTTTCGGTGTCGGTGGTAGTGCTGACCGGATGACCAGGTCGACCTCGTCATTCCTCTCAGACAAGTTGGATCAAGCGATCAAGGTTGTCAATAAAAAGGGTGCAGGCACCATGCTGGGCGCCAATTATGTGCTCCGGCAAAAGGCTGATGGCTACACGGTGTTTGCTTCAACCTTCGCTCCTTACATGTCCAACACTATTATTCATGGCGGAGCAAAATACAAGATTGATGACTTTGCTTTCATCAATGCCCAGTGGTTTGACTTTGACCTGATCGCCACCAATAAGGATAAGCCTTATAAATCTCTTCAGGAACTGCTGACTGCAATCAAGAACAACCCTGGAAAAATCAGTGCCTCAGTTGTTCAGGGATCGGCAGGCCACCTGATGGTCAAGCTGTTGCTGAAAAACAATAATATTCCTGCGAAAAATCTCAACTTGGTGACTTACAACAGCGGCGGCAAGGCTCGTTCAGCAGTTGCTGGTGGACAGGTCGATTTTATTGCCATCAGTGCTGAAGGTTGCGAGAGTATCCGCGAGTTCCTGAAGCCGCTGGCGGTTGTTCTTGATGAGCCGAGTAAAAAATGGGATGCCCCTGTGGTCAATGAAGCCCTCAAACCGCTCGGTTCAACCGTTCCGGTGTTACCAGGTTCGATCCGTGGTTTTGCTGTTTCAGCCGAAGTTAAGGAAAAACATCCAGAGCGCTTTGCAAAACTGGTTGCTGCCTTCAGGGAGGTTGTTGAGGACAAGGGTGTAAAGAAGTTTCTTGCCGGTAACCAGATAGGTTCCGACTGGACTGGTCCAGAGAAAACCCAAGCAATGATGAAAGAGAATTACGAGATATTCATCAAATACAAGAACCTGATGGTTAAGTAATCAGAGCCTTCGGTCAGGGTCAAAAGCTCTGCCCCTGATCTATTTTGACGAGGTCTAATGATGAACAAACGTATCCAGTTTACAGAGTTAAGTCTGGTCGGTTTCTTTCTCACTCTTACCTGTTGGTATTTATCAGATTCCTATCAGGCTTCTGCCAGTACAGAAAATTTGTTGTTGATTCTGCCTGCGGCAACTGTAGTAATCCTGCTTTGTTTCTGGGTTGTCGGTCGAACCTTGTTCGATATGTACAACACTCAAAACAGTAAATCAGGGCAACATGATGCAGATGAAGTTATACCAGAAAAACAGGTGTCGGTTGTGGCCGCCATGGCTTTGTTGGGGGGATATGTGCTGGTTATGGACTGGATTGGTTTTGATGTCGCAACCTTCCTGTTTATTACCTCGATGATGTTTCTACAGGGGGAACGTCGGATTGCTTGGCTGGGCGGTTACTCCTTTACCTTTGCTTTTCTGGTTTCACTGTTTTTTGAGTACATGATTCCTTACCCGATGCCGATGCTGATCGGAAAAGAGATGATTGAGAGGCTGTTATGATTGACGGACTGGCGGTTCAACAAGCATTGGCTTTACTGTTAGGTTCTATCAGTCCGTGGTTGGTGGTAATACCTGGCATAATGATTGGTCTGATGTTTGGAAGTATTCCCGGTCTGCAGATCTCCATGGCAATGGCGATTTTCCTGCCGCTGACACTGCACATGGATTTTGTTATGTCGATGCTGTTTTTAACGGCAATCTTTACCGGGGGTTCATTTGGCGGCGGGGTGACAGCTATCCTGATGAACATTCCCGGAACAAGTTCTGCACTGGCTACAGCTTTCGACGGCTACCCCATGGCTCGAAAAGGGCAACATAACGAGGCATTGGGAATGGCTCTTGGCTCTTCGACATTTGGTTGCGGACTCGGTTATATCGTGCTCTTCCTGCTGATTCAACCGATCTCGGTTCTGGTTCTCAAGTTGGGGCCATCAGAGATGTTTGCGGTTACCGTTTGGGGGCTGACCCTGATCGCCAGCCTGCGTGGTGATTATATGTCCAAGGGAGTGATCAGCGGTGTCTTCGGCCTGTTACTCGGCACCGTTGGTTACAACGAAATGGGTGTTGCCCGTGGCACCATGGAAATCGACCTGTTGCTCGATGGTATTCCGGCGGTTCCGGCTATGATGGGAATGTTTGCCGCCTCAGAATTGTTCAACCTTCTGAATGCTAAGTACATTGTCGAGGATGAGGAACATCGTAAAGTCAGTCGCCCAAAAATTTTCAGCGGATTCAAAAAATCACTCAAATATCCTGTGGTCAATACCCGCGGTTCGATGTTGGGCATTTTAATTGGTGCAGTTCCTGGTGTCGGCTCCTCAGTGGCTAATCTGCTCTCCTATATGGAAACCAAGCGTCGGGACAAAGACCCTGAGAGCTTTGGAAAAGGGAATCCCAAAGGTGTTATGGCGTCTGAGTCTGCCAATAGCAGTTCTGAAGCTGGTTCAATGGCCACCTTGTTGGCTCTGGGAATCCCCGGTGGCGGCGCAACTGCGGTTATGTTGGCCGTTTTTGCCATGAATAACATCACCGGTGGCCCAACCTTTATCCGGGAACAGACCGATGTTGTTTACGCGATCATCTTTGCAAATTTTGCTCAGGTCTTCCTGCTGGCGGTTATCGGCCTGATCACAATTCCATTACTCGCTGCAGTAGTTACTGTTCCGGTTCGCATGCTGGTGCCTTCAGTGATGGCACTGGCAATTTTTGGTTCCTACGGACTGACTGGGAGTATGGCCGGTCCTTACACTGTGCTGGTGTTTGCCTGTCTCGGTTACATCATGAAAAAGTACAACTATTCTGTTCCCGGACTGGTCATCGGTATTCTCCTTGGCAAAATGGCGGAGAGCGAATTGCTGCACAGTTTCCAGATCAGCGGTGGTCAGATCTCGTATATTTTTTCTCGACCGGTCACTTTGGTTATTGTTGTCCTGTTGATGTTTTCGATCGGCTATCAACCGATTATGAAGTTCGTCAAGGGACGGATCAAGTAATCGAACCGCTTGAGTTATCGGGAGTGCTTACAAAGGAATTACTGCACTGATGGAGATACATCTGATTTTGATTATTGTCGGTGCCTTAGGATGATGACTGGCTGAGTCGGTTTTCCCAATTTTGCCACCGAGTTGTTCGGGTTTTTACCCGACGGGATGAGTATTCTGGTGCAAAACAAGGGCATAAAACTCCGGTTGTCGCTCTTTTTCATTTGGTAAGAATTCTTACCCTGTTCATTGCTGTCCCTCAGTTGTGCCGCTTGTTTGTTGTTTTTAACAATCAAGTTCTAGCTTAAACCTATTGAGCCGGGTGTGGCTGAACCGTTAACTAGATCTGGAAGGATGAGGAGAAATGATCTCGAACATAAAAACCGCAGATTTGTATGACAGATACGAAGAGAAAATGCAGGTTTGTGAACCACTTTTTCATCATTACGGTGGCAATAAATGCTTTTCGGGTTCCATAGCAACCCTGAAATGTTTTGAAGATAATTCTTTGGTTTCCGAGCTGGTTAGTCAACCGGGAAAGGGTCGGGTTCTGGTCGTCGATGCTGGTGGTTCCAAGCGCTGCGCCATGCTTGGTGATCGATTAACACAAAAAGCTGTTGATAACGGTTGGGCCGGAGTTTTAATGTTTGGCTGCGTCCGGGACTCGATCGATATCGGTAAAATGCCGATAGGCGTTTTAGCACTGGCGACGATTCCTCGTAAAAGTGTCAAAAAAGGTATCGGTGATCTGGGCGGGATGGTTAACTTCGCTGGTGTAATCTTTAACCCTGGTGAGTGGCTTTATGCTGATGAGGATGGTGTTGCGGTTCTGCCGGAACCGGCGATAAACTACGACCTATAAGACGAGTCTGGTTGATTTGTGGAATGACAATCCCACTCGTTGGTGAAAAAGGTAATATAACATCATAAAATCGTATCTAACGAAGATACAGCGGGGTACAATTTTAAAATCCATAACGCTTCATATATTCACCTGTTACCTGCTCAACTAGAGCTATAAACCTAATCGTTGGCTCAGCAAGTACGGCATTTTTCGGCTCGAAAAATGCGAACTCGAAGCGAAAATTTGTATCCAGAGGAACAATACTCACGTTATCAAAGCCGATGTCATGAGCAGCCAACGGATCGGCTATGGTATAGCCAAACCCAGTAGCGACAATACTGCAGGCATGAAAAGCCGTGGCTACCTCGATTGCTGGTTGAGGACTGATACCAATGGCATCAAAGAGAGTCGTGGTGTTTCTCCCCAACGTAGTTTGATTAAGTAAAGTTGTTATAAGTGGCTCATCGGCAAGCTCTTCCAAACGTAAGCTTGTACGCTTGACCAGCCGATGTTTTTTGGGAAGTATTACGACGACTGGGAGTGAAAAGAATTTCCTTATCATAATGGATGAATGTTCAGCTGGTAGCCTCCCTACCCCCAAGTGAAACTGCAAACCGGCAACCCAGCGTTCCAGGTAGCGCATCGCTTGTACATCAACATTTATTTTCAGAGTTGGCATTTCTCTATGCATCTTTACTATCGCTGGAGAAATAATGTGTCGAACCAACCGTGGAATCACAACCAACCTTAAGCTTGAACCGGACGATTTTCTGATAGACTCTGCTATCTGCGGCATCTCTTCTAAGCTGTAAAGAATACGCTGAACTTCCTTGTAGTAAAGATCTCCTTTTGCCGTTAATCTCAAGCTACGCTTCTCCCTCGAAAACAGCTTGAATCCCAGTTCATCTTCCAAAATAGAAATCTGCCGGCTTGCTGCGGAAGCACAGAGATGATGTTTGTCGGCCGCTTTTGTCAAGGTTCCGAGCTCTATGATCGAAGAAAAAATCCTCAGCGCTTTTATATTCATAATTATTCTCCTCATAGCGATTGTTGCATAAATTAGAACAAAAGTTCAGCTAATTCAGATTGTTCGCATATTTAGGCTATGCTAGCGTTTAATCTCCGAAGCTCGAAATCGTGCAAAAGGTTGTTTGTAACAAACAGGAGGAAAAGGGAGATTTTGCAAGGGTTTGTTTGAATTGACGCTATTGGTTTGCCTGAGATGTTTAAATAACTTGGATATTCAGATAATGACAATCTTTACAAAAAGGGAACTATGATGAAACGATCACTGTTTAGATTCACTAGTATTATTGCCGCAATCATCCTCGCGACTACCCTACCGCTAACAGCACAAGCCGACAAAATATCATGTTCATTTACCGACTTGGGAGATCAACTCACCGGTACTTGCTTTATCCCTGACGAAGTGAACAATCTGAAAGTTAATTTTGACGGCATAAAAAAAGGCTACGAAGTAAATTCCAAACCGGATCGAACGGTTAATGCTTATCTTAAGACAAAAAATGGTGGTTGGATCGGAAAAATGCAACCACGCAAGCCGGAAGACCCCACACTTCTCGAAGTAGATACAGATGCCAGTGGCAAACCCACCGTAGGTAAACTGCCTTTCGGTTGGTTCTATGCAGAAGATTACACGATCAAAGACAAGACTGTAACGATGGTGTTCAATGCCAATCATCAGATTGCTCCCACTGCTGAAGATATTAAAATTATAGATGTCGCAATTTTAACTCTTGTTGATGAAAGTGTATGGAACAAAAAAGACAATCGTGTCTGCCCGGACAACGCCAATAAATGGAGCCTGTTCTGTGCTTTAATAAAAGGAGTCAAAGATGTTACCGGCCAAGTTCATTACCGCCAGCCAGCCATGCAAGCAGCACGAGAGGTCATCAATGTTGTCGGAGCAAAGCGGGTTAAAAAGCATCGGTTGATGAACTGGAACAATCACCCTGAAACCACGCTGGCGGAAGTTCACGATTTACTGTACCAGTCCAGAGATGTGGCTGAAAAAAGAATGAAAGCGGCACAGAAATAACTGAACTAAAGATACTTCAAGCATAGATGGCCTACAGCTTCTTAATTCTTTCTTCGATGTTTGTTTACGGTAGTTCTTTGAGGGACAGGGCGGGATCTCCCGCCCTGTCCCATATTGGGAGCTATGCAAAAAGGGCTATAAATAAGAAAGAACGCTTGTAATACTAGTGTAAGTTTCAGCAATCAGAAAGTAACCATACATCAAAAAACATTTATAATATTGGCAATATTTCAGGAATTAATGCGAAAATAAGATTTCGATGTGGAGCTCTTTGATATAAGCTCTTACGGGGTTGTAGTAGTGAATCTATCAGGAAAAAAGTTCACCAACAGCTTGCAACGGCTGACCACAATCCTCATTATCGAAGCAGTGATTAAAAGGAAAATACCGGGAATAGCCTGTGTGGTGGAAGGGTAGAACGAGTAGCCATTAATGTCCCTCCCGGCTCCGTTACGACACCCAAAAGGAAGGGAGTCGCTTTGAAGCTCCATCGGAACGGTCGACAAATCATTATTGATTTTCCAGTGCTTGTTATTGTTTTTGCCACACTCTTATGGGCTGGAACCTACTATTTCACTGCCACAGGATCTTTGATACAATGCCAAGGCTCTCTGCTTTACATCAGAACCTTGCTTATCCTGCTTCTGTTACTGGCACCCTTTGTTCTGAAAAGCGCCATAACCACTACCACCCGTAAGCCTTCTAGCCGAAATACCCCCATAAATAAAAAACAGCTGTTTCTTGGCGTATCAATTGTTCTCTATGTGTGGGCCATTAACATATTTGGCTACCTGATCACGTCGATTATTTATACGTCAGTCATGGTTTGGTTGTTCGGCATCCGTGACTTACGATTGCTGGTTCTGTTGATCATCGGTACCGGGACTATCATTTATTTCGGTTTTTCTGTGCTGCTCGGTGTTCCTTTACCTCTGTGGCCGATTGATTGAGGATTCAAAATGCTGGATCTGAATGCCATTATCAGAGGATTGGAATTGATTGCCAGGCCTGAGCTTTTTCTGGCTGTTGCCTGTGGCATGTTGATCGGAATTATAATCGGCGGCATTCCGGGGATCACATCTTCTCTCAGCCTTGCAATCATGCTGCCGATGACCGCTTCTTTAACTCCACTAACGGCAATCATGTTCCTGATGTCTGCTTACTCAGGCAGCTTGGTCGGCGGTGGGATCATGGCAGTGCTAGTGAATATGCCCGGCACTCCGGGAGCTGTAGCCGCCACCTTCGACGGCTACCCGATGACCTGTCGGGGGGATTATAACGAAGCTCTTGGACTACAGATCTGCGCTTCTTTTCTGGGTGGGTTGTGGGGTTGGCTGCTACTGCTTCTATTTATCAAACCTATGGCTCAATTTTCCCAGTTGATTTGTACTCTTGACATGTTTTTTCTGGCTATTTTCATTTTTGTCCTGATTGGTGTGTCTCAGGAAACATCCTTGATTAGATCCATTTTTTCCGGGATCATAGGTCTATTACTGACGTCTATCGGTACAGTTCCAGGAACCGAGTTGACCAGGGGGACATTCGGGATAAGCGAACTGGACAAAGGACTGCCAATCGTATTATGCATCGTCGGTTTGTTCGCCTTACCAGAAGTTTTCAACCTGATCTTGCGTGAATCGATAGCACCTCACGACGGCAGACAGAGTTATGAGATGAAGCGTTTTTTTGCTGGTGGACTGTCTATTCTCCGACATAAATGGACGGTTTTCAAAAGTGGCTGTATCGGCATCATCGTTGGCCTACTGCCATCAGCAGGGGCGGCAGTTGCTTCTCTGTTGAGTTATTCGATTGCAAAAAGAGCAGCAAAACCTGGTCAGAAATTTGGGAAGGGAGAACCGGACGGACTCATTGCCGCCGAGATTGCCAACAGTGCCTCCAGCGGTGGTGCGATGGCCAGCCTGTTTGTTCTTGGAATCCCAGGGAGCGGTTCGGCAGCAGTCATATTTGCTGGTTTTCTGATGCATGGGATAACACCAGGCACAGGCATGTTTAAATCTCATTCACCCCTGATTTATGCCCTGATCATCAGCGGCCTGTTATCGATGATTATCATGGGGGTGTTAGCTCTGCTGTTTGCTTTCCATATCTCGCGGATTGTGCTTGTTCCAAGCGCGATCCTGGTTCCATTGTTGATTGTGCTTATGACGGTCGGAGCCTTCTCTTTTCGCCATCAGACCTTTGATGTTTTAATTCTGCTCTGCTTTGGTGGTGTCGGTTATCTGTTGCGGCGGTTTGAATTTTCCATAGTCAGTTTGATTATCGGGCTTTTTTTAGGGAAAGAATTTGAGAAGGGATTGCTCGCTTTTTCAACAGCTTTGTCCGAAAACCCATTCGACATATTTGCACATCCCATATCAGTAGTATTGATTATCCTGATATCCCTCCTCCTTACTTTTAATTTTTTCAAACATAGTCACCATATAAGCAACTCAAGGACTTAACCGACGCAGATTTGGATGTGGAGATGTTGAGCCCCTACTAAAATCGATTTGTAGAAAAGGACTTTGAGGGGAAGAGCATTGGAGCCGGTTGCCTTCTGAACCACAATAGCTCGGCATGCTTTATTATACATTTTGCCCCCAATATCTTTTTTGGAGTTCAGTTAGAGGCGACAACTATTCTGGCACAGAGGGCAAAAGGTTCCTATAGACTCGGGTTATTGTCAGAAGTAGTAAGGTTTGATTAGATCCTCTATCTCAAATTTATGGTGTTTTCAAACAGCAATTGACGGTTTTTGTTTGTGCAGATGCAGGGCGGCTCCAAGAGCTCCAACAATCTCTGGCTGATTCGGGATATGGAGTGTCCTGCCAAGCTTGTCTTCCAATATCGCTGGTAGAAAAGAATTCCGCGCAACTCCTCCTGAAAAAACGATATCTCCATGGATACCAAGTCTTTCCAACATGCTGGCCAGACGCTCAGCTATTGCAAGGTGAATGGCGCGGGCGATATCTTCCGCTGCATGGCCACGATTGCGTAATGAAACCACTTCTGATTCAGCAAATACTGCACACATACTGTTAATGGGGATATTTTGCGTTGACAGTTTGGCTGCCGCTGCAAACTCTTGTAATGAATAGCCGAGGGAAGCCGCCATGATTTCCAGAAATCGACCAGTGCCCGCAGCGCATTTATCATTCATCTGAAATTGAATAACCCGACCATTCTCATCAAGTGAGATTACCTTTGAATCTTGTCCACCGACATCAAGGATGGCTCGACAATTGGGAAAGAAATAGCGTGCGCCAAGCGCATGTGCCTTGATTTCAGTAATCACCTGCTGAGCAAAGTGTTTTTGTGCCAGATGGCGGCCATATCCAGTGGCCACCACCGGAATAGTACTGTAAGATGACACCATTTCCGATGCTTGTTTATGCGGTTCAAAAGAGCTCTCAACAACCTTGCTGTTGACCAACTCACCGTTTTTTAAAACCGCCATTTTAATCGCTCGTGATCCAAGATCTATACCGATATTCATTTTCTGTTACCCTTGAATCTGCTCGATAAAGGCTTCAACCCTGGTTTGCAATTGGCCGATATCTTCCGGAGAATAATCAGACTCGATTGCCATGAATGGGATGCCTTCTTGCTCACATGCTTGGCGCAGTTTGACCGCTTCAATATTGTAGG
>JADGEB010000059.1 GCA_016744595.1 Desulfuromusa sp. | reverse complement strand
ATAAACGCCTCCTCGACATTATGGAGCCAACACAGCAAACAGTAGATGCCTTGATGAAGCTTGATCTTTCAGCCGGTGTTGATGTTGAAATAAAGCTCTAGAAATACTTTACAGCGATTTAAGGGCACGATAATGACCAACGGATTATTAGGAAAAAAAATAGGTATGAGTCAGATCTTTGCAGCTGACGGACAACGTATTCCAGTGACCGTACTGGAAGTTGGACCATGCACTGTGCTGCAAAAAAAGACTTCTGATCATGACGGATATGAAGCGGCACAGCTTGGATTTCAGCCAAAAGAGACACAGCGGGTCAATAAGCCTGAGATGGGTCACTTTAAAAAAACTGGTAAGGGTGCTTTTTCCTATATACGAGAATTTAAGGTTACTGGTGAGTGTGCGGTTGGTGATCAGATTTCGTGTGAATTGTTTAGTCCTGGTGACCGGATTGACATTACTGGTACAAGCAAGGGTAAGGGGTTTCAGGGTGTAATTAAGCGCTGGGGCTTCTCTGGTGGACGTGCAACTCATGGCTCTATGTTCAAGCGGAGACCTGGTGCTATTGGTCAGTCTGCGTGGCCAGCAAAGGTCATCAAGGGTAAGAAGATGCCAGGGCAATTGGGTAATGTTCGCGTAACAACGCAAAATCTTATTGTTGTTGATGTTCGCCCTGAACAGAATCTCATTTTTGTGCGTGGTGCTGTTCCTGGGGCAAAGAACGGTTTGATTGAAATCCGCAAAGGCACTAAGGCTTAGATCTTACGGATTTGGGAGTAGATAAATGGCAACTGTAACAATTTATGACCAGAACAATAAACAAGTTGGTGAGCGTGAGCTTGCTGATGAAGTTTTTAATTCTGAAGTTAAAGAGTATCTTTTGCATGATATGGTTCGCTATCAGCTTGCAGCGCGTCGACAAGGCTCGGCCGCTACTAAAAACCGCAGTGCGGTTGCTGGTGGAAGTAAAAAACCATACAGGCAGAAGGGGACGGGCAATGCTCGTCAGGGAACCATACGTGCGCCACATTTTGTAGGCGGTGGTGCTGCTTTTGGGCCTTCACCCCGTTCATATTCTTTTAAGTTGAATCGCAAAGTAAAAAAAGCTGCTCTTTGCAGTGCTCTGTCGGTGCGCTTTCAGGCTGAAAAGATGATTGTCGTTAACGAGCTGAATATGGATAAGATAAGCTCTAAGTCTTTTGATCAGATGATCAAGAAATTTGAGTTGGAAGGCGTGTTGATTGTTATTGATAGGCCAGATTCGAAGCTTGAGCTTTCTGCACGCAACTTAAAAAACGTCAAGGTTTTACGCGCAGAGGGTGTGAATGTCTATGATGTCCTCAGGTATCCTAATCTGGTTTTGACTGATGCTGCTGTGAATGAAATTGAAGGAGCTTTTGTTAAATGAAACCTTTATATGAAATTATTCGCAAGCCGTTAATCTCAGAAAAAGCGAACCTGCTCAAAGAGAACTCTCAGATTGTTACCTTTGAGGTTGATCGCGGTGCGAATAAAATCGAGATTAAGCGGGCTGTTGAGCAGGCGTTTGACGTAAAAGTTAAAGCCGTAAATACAATCCAGTTTCGCGGGAAAATGAAGCGGGTTGGCGCCAATCAGGGGCAACGGAATAACTGGAAGAAAGCATATGTGACCCTTGCTGAGGGCCAAAACATAGATTTTTATGGTGTGTAAGGCTGCGCGCTTTGCAGGTATGGAGTAGTTAATATGGGTATCAAGAAGTTTAATCCAACCTCGGATGGTCGGCGTCACATGACCTCTTCGACATTTGAAGAGATCACTAAGGATAGGCCGGAAAAATCGTTGCTCGCGCCCTTAACCCGTTCTGGCGGTCGTAATAATTCTGGGCGTATTACAAAGCGACATACTGGTGGTGGACATAAGCGCCGGTACAGAATTATAGATTTTCGTCGTGACAAGCTTGAAGTTCCAGCTAAAGTTGCTGCGATAGAGTATGACCCTAATCGTAGCGCTAGGATTGCGTTATTGTTTTACGTTGATGGTGAGAAGCGTTATATTTTGGCACCGAACGGATTGAATGTTGGTGACAACGTTGTTGCTAGTGATTCAGCCGATATTCGTCCAGGTAATACGATGACGATTCGTTCCATTCCTCTCGGAACCTGGGTTCATAATGTTGAACTTAAGGTTGGTAAGGGTGGTCAGTTGGCTAGAAGCGCTGGTGCATATGCTATGATTGCTGCAAAAGAAGGTCGTTATGCTCAGCTTCGTCTGCCTTCCGGTGAAGTTCGTCTGATTATGCAAGAGTGTCGTGCAACGATAGGGCAGGTTGGTAACCTTGATTTTGAAAAAATCAAGATTGGTAAGGCAGGCCGTAATCGCTGGTTGGGTAAACGTCCCCAGTCACGAGGTGTAGCTATGAACCCAGTTGATCACCCACATGGTGGTGGCGAGGGTAAAAGTTCTGGTGGCCGCCACCCAGTAACTCCTTGGGGTGTGCCAACTAAGGGTTATAAAACGAGAACCAATAGGCGGACTGATAAGTTTATCGTTCGTCGTAGGAATAAGAAGTAACTTAAGCCTCTAGGAGAAGCTCGTGGCAAGATCAATAAAAAAAGGGCCCTATATTCAAGAGTGCCTGTTACGTAATGTGGATCTCGAAGGAGATGCCAGCCGGAATAAGGTTGTTAAAACTTGGTCGCGCCGTTCGACCATAATTCCTGAATTTGTCGGCCTGACTTTTGCTGTTCATAATGGTAAAAAGTTTATCCCGGTTTTTGTCAGTGAAAATATGGTTGGACATAAGTTGGGTGAATTTGCGCCGACTCGTACATATTACGGGCACGGAAGTGATAGGAAAAGCAAGGTCAGATAAAAGTACTACGTTTTCTGACAGGAGTACTAAGTGATGGAAGCTCAAGCAAAATTAAGAAACGTACGTCTCTCGCCTCGCAAGGCGAGGCTCGTTGTTGATATGGTGCGCGGTAAAGGGATTCAGGATGCAATGAATATCCTTCAAGTTTCTCCACAGAAGACCGCTCCCATTTTGTCTAAACTGTTGAAGTCAGCTGTCGCAAACGCTGAGCAAGGCGGTGTTTCTGATGTTGACCAACTGTTTGTGAAAACAGTTATGGTCGATCAGGGACCGGCGCTCAAACGTTTTATGCCCCGTGCTCAGGGTCGTGCCAGCCGAATTCGTAAGCCTACCAGCCACATAACTGTGGTTCTGGATATGAAGTAGTCGAGGAGGTATCCCTTTGGGCCAGAAAGTTCATCCGATAGGATTTCGTCTGGGAATCAACCGGACTTGGGAGTCCCGCTGGTATGCGGATTCTGATTATTCAGAAAAGTTACATGCTGATTTGAAGTTGCGAAACTTTTTGAAGAAGCGTCTGTATCATGCTGGTATTTCTAAAATTGAGCTGGAGCGTGCGGCGAATAAGGTAAAAATAAATATTTTTGCTGCCCGCCCAGGAATTATCATTGGTAAAAAAGGTTCTGAAGTTGAAGTGCTGAAAAAAGATCTTGCTAAGATCACCAATGATGAATGTTTTATCAATATCCAAGAAGTGCGCAAGCCAGAAGTTGATGCACAATTGGTTGCAGAAAATGTTGTCTTGCAGCTTGAGAGGCGGGTCGCTTTTCGTCGTGCGATGAAACGTAGTGTCAGCATGGCTCTTAAGTTTGGCGCAAAGGGAATCAAAATCAATTGTGCCGGTCGCCTTGGTGGTGCCGAGATGAGCCGGACTGAATGGTATCGTGAAGGTCGTGTGCCACTACACACTTTACGAGCTGATATTGATTATGGGTTTGCTGAAGCAAAGACAACCTATGGAATTATCGGTGTGAAGGTTCTCATCTTTAAGGGTGAGGTTCTTGGCAAAGAGAAAGTACAGCCAGCCGGCTGATCAGGAGTAGCTTGTCATGTTAATGCCAAAAAAAGTTAAGCGTAGAAAACAATTTACTGGGCGGATGACCGGTCAGGCATCGCGTGGTACAGAAGTAAGTTTTGGTGATTACGGTTTGCAAGCCTTAGAGTGTGGCTGGCTTTCCTCTCGTCAAATTGAAGCGGCTCGTCGTGCGATGACCCGCCATATTAAGCGTGGTGGTAAAATCTGGATCCGTACGTTTCCGCATAAGCCATTGACTAGTAAGCCTGCCGAAACTCGGATGGGTAAGGGTAAAGGCTCACCTGAAAAATGGGTAGCTGTTGTTAAACCTGGTCACATGCTGTATGAGATGCAGGGAGTTACTGAAGAGGTGGCGCGTGAGGCATTTCGTCTGGGAGCCCATAAGTTGCCAATGAAAACAAAGTTTGTTAGAAGAGAGGTTGGCGATGAAAGCTAGTGAAATCAATGATCTCAGTGTTGAAGAGTTGCAAACTAAAACACAAGAACTACAGCAGGAATTATTTAATCTGAAGTTTCAGTTGCATACCGGACATCTTGAGAATACTGCGAGGGTTGCACAAGTGCGCAAAGACGTGGCCCGGGTAAAAACTATTCTTTCTGGTAAGCTGAATGCTTAGTGTGTGAGGAAAAATGAGTCTAGAACGAGGTAACAGAAGAACCCGAGTCGGTGTTGTTGTCAGTGATAAGATGGACAAGACTGTTGTTGTCAGGGTTGATGATTTGGTCAAGCACAGTGTCTACAAAAAATACATCAAGCGTAACGTAAGCTGTAAAGCTCATGATGAGTCTAACAGTTGCGGAATTGGTGATAAAGTACTCATTGTTGAATCAAGGCCATTGTCAAAAGGTAAACGCTGGCGGGTACGACAGGTTTTGGAAAAAGCCGTTACCGCGTAGGAGATAGTTATGATCCAGATGCAAACTATGCTTAGTGTGGCCGATAACTCAGGCGCAAAAAAACTTTGTTGTATTAAAGTTCCTGGGGGATCAAAACGCAAGTACGCCGGTATTGGCGACATTATAATCTGCAGTGTAAAAGAAGCGTTGCCGAACTCTAAGGTCAAGAAGGGTGACGTTGTTCGTGCTGTTGTCGTGCGTACAGCTAAAGAGGTGCCGCGTCCCGATGGTTCTTTTATCCGTTTTGACGGAAATTCAGCTGTAGTTGTAGGTACAGGAAATGAGCCGCTTGGTACTCGTATCTTTGGTCCTGTGGCTAGAGAATTACGGGCTCGGCACTTTATGAAGATCGTTTCATTGGCTCCCGAAGTTTTATAAATTTTAAATAGCTTGGAGTGTTAAAGCGATGTCTATTGTTAAATTGCATGTCAAGAAGAATGACATGGTGAAAATTATCGCTGGAAAAGAGCAAGGTAAAACAGGAAAAGTTTTACGTGTTCTTTCTGGAAAAGGGCGAGTTGTTGTTGAGAGTCTCAATATTGTTAAGCGTCATACACGTCCTAATCAGTTAAATCCTGAAGGTGGGATTGTTGAAAAGGAAGCCGCGTTGAGTCTTTCAAATGTCATGCTTATTTGTGGCTCATGTAATCAGGCAACACGTACTGGTGTTCGGTTGCTTGAAGATGGTAGTAAAACTCGTTACTGTAAAAAATGTAACGAGAGTGTAGATAAATAAACGGAGAGTTCGATGGCCAGGTTAAAAGAGTCATATCTTCAGGAGCAGGTACCTGCCCTGATGAAGGAATTCCAGTATAAAACAGTTATGGAAGTTCCTCGTGTTGAAAAAGTTGTTCTGAATATGGGTCTCGGTGAGGCGATTCAGAATCCTAAGTTGCTAGAGTCTGCAGTTGATGAGTTGGCACGGATTAGTGGCCAGAAGGCCGTAATTACTAAGTCCAAGAAATCTATTGCTGGATTTAAGTTGCGTGAGGAAATGTCTATTGGTGCGTGTGTGACATTGCGTCAAGATCGTGCTTGGGAGTTTCTTGATCGCTTGGTCAACGTTGCTTTGCCTAGGGTTCGTGACTTTAAAGGGATTTCGCCAAAGGCCTTTGATGGCCGTGGCAATTACACCTTAGGGGTTCGCGAACAGTTAATATTTCCGGAAATCGATTTAGATAAAATTGCTCAGGTTTCTGGTTTGAATATTACGATTGTAACAACGGCTCGGACAGACGAGGAAGGTCGCGCTTTATTGACTGGTCTCGGCATGCCGTTTAGAAAATAAAGCTTAAAAGCGGAGGATATTGTGGCGAAGAAATCGATGATTGCCAAATCAAAACGGCCCAAAAAGTTTGCGGTTCGTGAGTATAATCGCTGTCCGATATGTGGCCGTCCACGCGCTTATTATCGTAAATTTGATATGTGCAGAATATGTCTGCGGAAACTGGCATCCGAAGGGAAAGTTCCCGGTGTTGTCAAGTCCAGCTGGTAACAGCAAGAAGGAGATCCACCTATGTCCATGACCGATCCTATGGCTGATATGCTAACCCGCATCAGGAATGCAGGTATGGCTGGCCATGCAAAACTTGATATGCCATCGAGTAATGTCAAGGTTGCAGTTGCTGCAGTGTTGAAGAATCTTGGATACATTAAAAATTCTAAGGTTATAACTGATAATAAACAAGGTGTCTTACGGATTCATCTTAAATACGACGATAATCAAGAGCCTGTTATTCATGAAATTAAGCGTATTTCTACTCCAGGTAGACGTGTCTACGTTGGTAAGGATGATATCCCACGAGTAAAGAACGGCCTTGGTGCTTCGATCTTGTCGACATCTATGGGAGTTCTTGATGATGTTTCTGCTCGCCAGGCGCAAGTTGGTGGTGAAGTTGTCTGTACCGTTTGGTAATAGCAGAACAAGGAGCTTTCAATAATGTCACGTATCGGTAAATTACCAGTCGCTATACCTTCTAATGTCAAGGTTTCACTTGACGGAAATATTATGACTGTAGCAGGGCCGAAAGGCACACTTTCACAGCAACTACATGAGCGCATGACTATTGCGGTAGAGACTGATCTCGTTAAGGTTGCAAGACCTTCTGACAGTAAGCAGGACGCTGCGTTGCACGGTTTGACTAGAGCTTTGATTAATAATATGGTTGTGGGTGTGACTGAGGGTTTTAAAAAGGATCTAGAAATCAACGGTGTTGGTTACCGCGCTGAGATCAGTGGCAATGTCCTTACTTTGGCTCTTGGCTATTCTCATCCTGTGGTCTATGAGTTGCCAGAAGGAATAAGCGTTGAAATCGAAAAACAGACCAAGCTCTCCGTCAAGGGGATTGATAAGCAACTTGTTGGTTCTGCTGCAGCAAAGATTCGCTCATATCGTAAACCTGAACCCTATAAGGGCAAAGGTATAAAATATGCTGACGAGCGTATCATGCGTAAAGCTGGCAAGACTGGTAAGTAAAGTAGTATTTCAGTAAGGAGCATACAGTGGAAGTATCCCAAAAGAGACGTGTTGCAAGACTTAAACGTCAAGCACGGGTTAGAAAGAAAGTACGTGGAACGAGTGAGTACCCAAGGCTCTCCGTCTTTCGTAGTGCCAAACATATTTACGCACAGATCATTGAAGATGTGACAGGTACAACCTTGGTTGCGGCTTCAAGTCTTGGTAGCGATGTTGATTTGGCATCTAGTGGCAACATCGAAGCGGCCAAGGCAGTTGGTAGCTCAATTGCAAGAAAAGCTCTTGATAAAAATATCACCAATGTCGTTTTTGACCGTAATGGTTTCCTGTATCAGGGACGCATCCAGGCGCTTGCTGATGCTGCGAGAGAAGCCGGCTTGAAGCTGTAGAGGAGAATGTTTGTGCTGCACATTGATCCCAATGAATTAGAATTGACTGATCGAGTCATTCATATTAATCGTAACGCTAAGGTTGTCAAAGGTGGTCGTCGTTTTAGTTTTTCTGCCCTTGTCATCGTTGGTGATGGAAATGGCCATGTCGGCTACGGTCTTGGTAAGGCAAAAGAGGTGCCTGAGGCGATTCGTAAGGGTGTTGAAAAGGCCAAAAAGAGTTTGATAAAAGTGCCTATTCAAGAAGGAAGAACTATTCCTTATGATGTTATCGGTAAATTTGGTGCAGGAAGAGTACTCCTGAAACCAGCATCGGATGGTACTGGTGTTATTGCTGGTGGTGCTGTTCGTCCGATTTTGGAAGCAGTTGGTGTCGGTAATATTTTGACTAAGTGTTTGGGCTCTAATAACCCACACAACGTAGTTAAGGCAACGATGAGTGCGCTTAAAATGCTCAAAAGCCCTGAGGAAATTAATGCCCGTCGTGGTATTGACAAGGCCTGAGAGTTTCTGGATCTAGGAGAACAAAATAATGGCGGCGGAAGTAAAAGTCACCCTAAAGAGAAGTCCGATTGGTCGCAAAGCCTATTTTGCAAAAGTTCTTAAAGGCTTGGGATTAAATCGACTGCATCAAACAGTAACTTTGCAGGACACCCCAGAGATTCGTGGGATGATTCGCAAAGTAGAACACATGGTCGCGGTTGAAGACTGATTACACTCAGAGGATAGCAAGATGGATTTAAGCAATCTAAAGCCGGCTCCCGGTTCGACAAAAAATAGAAAACGTATTGGCCGAGGTCACGGTTCCGGAACAGGAAAGCAGGCTGGTAAGGGGCACAAAGGGCAGAATTCACGTAGCGGTGGTGGTGTGAAGCCAGGTTTCGAGGGTGGTCAAATGCCTTTGCAGCGAAGGATTCCAAAGCGTGGTTTTGTCTCTAGAAATAAAAAAGAATACAACTTGGTAAACTTACGTGACCTAGAGTTGTTTGATGCAGGTACTGTTGTTGATCTAGAGCAGTATGGTAAAGCTCGTCTGGTTGTAGGTATCAAGGACGGCATCAAGGTGCTGGCAGATGGTGACTTGACAAAAGCTTTAACTGTTTATGCACACAAGTTCAGTAAGTCTGCTGTGGCTAAGATTGAAGCTGCTGGTGGCAAGGTAGAGGTTCTTTAAGATATGTCGACTCTGCAGAATATTTTAGCTATTCCGGAGTTACGGCGCAGGATTCTCTTCACCCTGGCGATGCTTACAGTCTATCGGATCGGATGTCATGTACCGACCCCTGGTATTGACGCTCAGGTTTTAGCTAAGTTCTTTGAAGGAACAGAGGGAACTTTGCTGGGTCTTGTCAGTGCTTTTACAGGTGGTGCTCTACAACAAATGGCAGTTTTTGCTCTTGGAATTATGCCATACATCAGTGCTTCGATAATTTTGCAACTGCTTACTGTGGTTTTTGAACCTATCGAAAAGCTTTCTAAAGAAGGCGAGCAGGGTAGGAAGAAAATCACTGAGTATACGCGTTACGGAACAATTGTTCTTGCGCTTATTCAGGGGACTGGTATCGCCGTTGGTTTGCAATCAATGTTAGGGCCAGCTGGAGAGCCAGTTGTTCCTAACCCTGGTATCGGCTTTATCTTGATGACAGTTATTACTCTGACAGCAGGTACCGCGTTTATTATGTGGCTTGGTGAGCAGATTACTGAGCGTGGGATCGGAAATGGTATTTCATTGATCATTTTCGCTGGCATCGTCGCTGGAATGCCCTCAGCCATAGTCAATTCGATTCGTCTAGTTCAGACTGGTGCAATGTCTCCAACAATCGTACTTTTCATTCTTGCTTTAATGCTTGTGACAATAGGTGCAATTGTTTTTATGGAGCGTGCACAGAGACGCATTCCTATCCATTATGCTAAGCGGGTTGTTGGTATGCGTAATATGGGTGGGCAAGCTAGCCATCTTCCTTTGAAAATTAATATGAGTGGAGTCATTCCGCCAATTTTTGCCAGCTCTATTATGATGTTTCCAGCTACTATAGCTAACTTTATAGATGCACCATGGGTGCAAACAATGTCAACGTATCTAGCTCCGTCACATTGGGTCTATAACGTTTTTTATATTGCTTTTATTGTTTTCTTTTGCTACTTCTACACGGCTATAACGTTTAACCCTGTCAATGTGGCTGATAACGTAAAAAATCAAGGTGGTTTTGTTCCAGGTATTCGTCCTGGTAAGGAAACAGCTGATTATTTAGATATGGTTTTGAGTCGATTGACCTTTGTTGGCGCGATTTATATTTCTTTGGTTTGTGTATTGCCGACAATGTTGATCAGTCAGCTGAACGTTCCATTCTTTTTTGGTGGCACTTCGTTGTTGATTGTTGTTGGTGTCGGTATGGATACTGCGTCACAGATTGAAGCTCATTTGATCTCCAGATCTTATGAGGGATTTATGAAGGGTGTGACCCTAAAGGGTCGACACGGCTAGAATTGGTTATCTTATGAAGATTGTTTTACTTGGCCCTCCTGGGGCTGGTAAGGGCACGCAAGCTGTGATGTTGATGAAACATTACGGCATCCCCCAAGTTTCAACTGGTGATATGTTGCGTGCTGCTGTTCAGGAACAATCTCCTATGGGACTTAAGGCAAAAGAGTGTATGGACGCTGGCGATTTAGTTCCTGATGAAGTTGTTGTTGGGATAGTCCGTGAGCGTTTGCAGGCGGAAGACTGTAAAAATGGTTTTATTTTAGATGGTTTTCCTCGTACTCAACCGCAAGCTGACGCATTAAAGCATGTACTTGCAGGTCTGAGTAAGCAGCTTGACTCGGTTGTTTCTTTACAAGTTGAGATTGAGGCTCTGGTAGAGCGGTTGACTGGACGCCGTGCCTGTATCGACTGTGGGAGGGGCTTTCATTTGCAGTATGACCCGCCATCATCGGATGGCTCTTGCAGTGCTTGTGGCGGGGCGTTGGTGCAACGTAAAGATGATTGCGAAGAAACAATTCGTAATAGGATGCAGGTTTATCATCAACAAACAGCGCCTCTTGAGGATTATTATCGAAAAGAGGGTTTATTGACGGTTGTTGATGGTATGGGGGAGATTCAAGCTGTTCAGCAGGCAATAGTTTCAGTACTACAGAGTCACTGAGTTGATCATTGTAAAATCAAGCTCTGAAATTATAAAAATGCGTAAAGCCGGTCGTATGGTTGCGGAGATTTTACAAATACTTCGCGAAAAAGTCCGACCAGGAATTACGACAATGCAGCTAGATCAATTAGCTGAAGAACAATGTATCAAATGGAAGGCACGACCAGCCTTCAAGGGGTATGGTGGCTTTCCTTTTACTATTTGTGCTTCGCCTAATGATCGCGTTGTACATGGTTTCGCCAATCACGAACCGTTGCTTGAAGGTGACATAGTTAGTATCGATTTTGGTCTGATTGTAGATGGATTCTATGGAGATTCAGCTGTGACTATTCCAGTTGGCGAGATTGATCAAGAAACTACTCAGTTACTACAGGTTACGAAAAATTCGCTCGATGCTGGAATTGCTGCTGCTCGACCGGATGGACACCTTTCAGATATATCTAATGCTGTCCAATTGTTGGTTGAAAAGAATGGCTTCAGTGTTGTAAGGGAATTTGTTGGTCATGGTATCGGCCGGCAATTACATGAAGATCCACAGATACCAAATTATGGCCTCCCAGGTCGAGGTCCTAAGTTAAAAGAAGGAATGACCATTGCGATTGAGCCGATGGTCAATGCCGGATTGGCGGGGGTAAAAGTCTTGGAAGATGGTTGGACTGCTGTAACAGTTGATGGCAAGCGGTCGGCTCATTTTGAACATACAATAGCGATTACTGCACACGGGCCTGAAATATTAACCCGTCTGTAAAACTAGAAAAATTGTTAGACCTGTCAACTGTTGATAGGTAAAATTAATTGGAGAAGGATCTCAAAATGAAGGTAAGAGCTTCGGTTAAGAAGATCTGTGATAAATGCAAGGTTGTTAAGCGCAGAGGTGTTATCCGGATCATCTGCGAGAATCCCAAACACAAGCAAAGGCAGGGATAAGGCCCTAGGAGGAAAAATTGGCACGTATTGCTGGAGTCGATTTACCGCGTAACAAGCGCATTGAAGTGGCCATGACCTATATTT
>JADGEB010000058.1 GCA_016744595.1 Desulfuromusa sp. | reverse complement strand
GCCTTGGCTATTGTCGTTGACAACCCGGTATATTTGCCGGGATGAATCTGTTTTTTGGTCCAGAGTGGTGTCTGCTTAGGTCTATTTGTTTAGACCTGTAATCCTGACCCCCAAAGGAGAAAACATGGCGTATTCGTTTGCGAATAATCCGCTCCTCAGGAAGCATTTTGCAAAGGTTACGAATATCATAGATATTCCAAACCTGATTGATATTCAAAAAACTTCTTATAAGAGATTTTTACAGGCAGATTTGCCCTCTTCTGAGCGCAAGCAGAGTGGATTAGAATCGGTTTTTCGTTCTGTTTTTCCAATCCACGATTTTAGTGATACCTGCTCCATGGAGTATGTCTCCTACGGTCTGGGTGCGCCAAAGTATGACGTTGAAGAATGTCATCAGCGTGGCATGACCTATGCCGCTCCAATTAAAGTTAAGGTAAGATTGGTTACTTGGGATGTTGACAAGGATGCCGGGACTCAGTCTATCCGTGATATTAAAGAGCAAGAAGTCTATTTCGGTGAAATCCCATTAATGACGGAGAACGGTACATTCATCATTAATGGAACCGAACGTGTCATTGTTAGTCAATTGCACCGCTCTCCAGGGGTTTTCTTCTCTCATGACAAAGGGAAAACACATTCTAGCGGCAAAGTTCTTTTTAGTGCTCGTGTGATTCCCTATCGGGGCTCTTGGTTAGATTTTGATTTTGATCATAAGGATCTGCTCTGGGTTCGTATTGATCGGCGACGCAAGCTTCCGGCAACTGTACTGCTGAAGGCGTTGGGGTATACAACCGAAGAATTGCTCAGATACTACTACGATTTGGAGGAGATTTCCTGGGATGGCAAGGAATACTCAAAGAAGGTTAATTTTGACCTTCTTGCAGGTAAACGTGCTAGTTCAGATGTTCTCTCCGGCAGTGGTGAAGTGCTGGTTAAGGCAAACCGTAAATTTACTCGCGCAGCCATTCGTAAGCTCAATGATGAAGGAATTGAGTCAATTCCGATTACTGGTGAAGAATTAGTCGGTCAGGTTGTTGTCAGTGATATTGTTGATGAGACCACTGGAGAGGTCATTCTTGAGTGCAATGGAGAACTGTGTGAAGCAAAGCTTGAAGAATTTAGAGAGAAGGGGATTAACAACTTCTCCACCCTTTTCATTGATCACCTCTATGTAGGTTCTTATCTAAGTGATACTTTAAGGGTTGATAAAGTTGAGACAGCCGAGGACGCAATTATTGAGATTTTCCGCCGCCTGCGACCTGGTGACCCTCCAACAATCAGAACAGCAACAAATTTGTTTGAAAGCTTGTTTTTTAATGCAGATCGATATGATATCTCGGCCGTCGGTCGCTTAAAACTCAACCACAAGCTCGGACTTGATAGCCCATTAGAGCTTTCGACTCTGACCAAAGATGATGTTCTCAGTGTAGTACGTTATTTGGTTGGTCTTCGAAATGGCAAGGGTTCCATTGATGATATTGATCATCTTGGGAATCGTCGAGTCAGAGCTGTAGGTGAGCTACTTGAAAATCAATACCGTGTCGGTTTGGTGCGTATGGAGCGTGCGATCAAAGAGCGGATGAGCTTACAAGATGTTGATAGCTTGATGCCGCACGACTTGATTAATTCCAAGCCTGTTTCAGCGGTTGTTAAGGAGTTTTTCGGATCGTCTCAGCTTTCTCAATTTATGGATCAAACTAATCCCCTTTCTGAGGTAACTCACAAGCGTCGCTTGTCTGCTCTTGGACCTGGTGGTTTGACTCGTGAAAGAGCTGGTTTTGAGGTTCGTGATGTTCACCCAACTCACTACGGTCGGGTTTGTCCGATTGAAACTCCAGAGGGGCCGAACATCGGCTTGATTGCCTCGCTGTCAACTTACGCCAGGATTAATGAGTATGGTTTTGTTGAGACACCATACAGAATTGTTAGTAATGGCCAAGTTGGTTCAGAGATTAAGTATTTTTCAGCACTCGAAGAAGAGGGCCATTCAATAGCTCAGGCAAATGCACCAATTGATGATGATGGTGTGTTTATCAATGAGCTTGTTAATGTGCGTCAGACAGGTGAGTTTTTACTGTTGCCGCCAGATCAAATTGACTTAATGGATGTTTCTCCCAAGCAGATTGTTTCTGTTGCAGCCGCCCTAATCCCATTCTTGGAAAATGATGATGCTAACCGGGCTTTGATGGGCTCGAATATGCAGCGTCAGGCTGTGCCGCTGCTGCGTACAGATGCTCCACTTGTTGGTACTGGTATGGAGCGGATTGTAGCGCATGACTCTGGAAATTCGGTTGTTGCTCGCCATGACGGAGTTGTTGAAAGTGTCGACGCGGATCGAATCGTTATCCAGATTGACGATAAGGACATAGATGAAACGGGTACTGGTGTCGATATTTATAACTTACATAAATTTAGTCGCTCTAATCAAAATACCTGTATCAATCAAAAACCGATTGTGAAAATTGGTGATCGTGTAATTGGCGGTGATGTAATTGCCGATGGCCCCTCTACCCAGTGGGGTGAGTTGGCTCTTGGTCAGAATGTTCTGGTTGCGTTCATGCCATGGCATGGTTACAACTTTGAGGATTCAATTCTTATCTCGGAAAAACTGGTTCAGGATGACCGCTATACATCAATTCATATTGAAGAATTTGAATGTGTCGCGCGTGATACTAAGCTTGGTAAGGAAGAGATTACCGATGATATACCCAATTTGGGAGAAGATGCTTTAAGCGATCTGGACGAGTCGGGGATTATCCGTATTGGCGCCAGTGTCAAACCTGGGGATATTTTGGTTGGAAAAATTACTCCTAAAGGGGAGACCCAACTATCGCCTGAAGAAAAATTGTTACGAGCAATTTTTGGAGAAAAAGCAGGTGATGTCAGAGACACCTCATTGCGAGTTCCACCGGGTGAAGAGGGTGTCGTTATCGGCGCTCGGGTTTTCTCCCGTAAAGGCTTTGATAAAGATGCCCGAACCGAACAGATTGAAGCGCGGGAAATAGATAAGCTAATCAAGGACCGTGAGGATGAGATCCGAATTTTGCGTAAATCGACACGTAACAAGATTCGATCATTGTTGGTTGGCTTGACCGCTGCGGTTGCAATTGAAGATGAAGCTGGTAAGGCACTGCTACCTAACCGGCGCAAGATTACCGAAGAGGCGTTTGACGATGTTCCTTTTGCCCGTATTCAGGAAATCTCTGTAACTGGCAGTAGTGATATTGAAGATAAAATCAATAACCTGCTGAACCGCTTAGCTGAACGTGAGCAGCTCATTACAGCTGTTTTTGATGACAAGATTGATAAGTGCAAGCGGGGAGATGACCTCCCGCCAGGTGTCATCAAGATGGTAAAGGTTTACATTGCCATCAAGCGCAAGCTACAAGTTGGTGACAAAATGGCTGGACGACATGGTAATAAAGGTGTTCTGTCACGGATTCTTCCGCAGGAAGATATGCCTTATATGGAAGATGGAACCCCGGTTGAGATTGTATTGAATCCTCTCGGTGTCCCTTCTCGAATGAACGTTGGTCAAATTCTTGAGACTCATCTAGGTCTGGCGGCTCGTGGCTTGGGTAATCAAATTAGAAAAGTTCTTGAGGAGCAATACAGCGAAGAGGCTCTTAAGAAACAGATAAAAACTGCCTATAATGATAGTGAACTAGATGACTTCATTGATGCCTTGAACGAGGATGACCTCAAGGTTTTGGCAAGGCGCTTATTTCAGGGCGTGCCAATGGCGTCTCCTGTTTTTGAGGGCGTCAGTGAGAAACTGATTAAAGCTGAAGTGAATCGGGCTGGTTTCGATACTAGTGGACAGATGACCCTGTATGATGGTCAAACAGGTGATGCATTTAAGGAAAAAGTAACAGTTGGCATTATGTATATGCTTAAGTTGCACCACTTGGTTGATGACAAAATCCATGCTCGGTCGATTGGTCCATACAGCTTGGTAACCCAACAGCCGTTGGGTGGTAAGGCGCAGTTTGGTGGCCAGCGACTCGGGGAGATGGAAGTTTGGGCAATGGAAGCCTATGGTGCTGCACATGCACTACAGGAATTTCTGACTGTTAAATCGGATGATGTTGCCGGCCGAACCCGGATGTATGAAGCCATTGTTAAGGGAAAACATACCCTTGAAGCTGGTCTGCCAGAGTCTTTTAATGTTTTGATCAAGGAACTTCAGGCTCTTTGTCTGGATGTTGATTTGCTGGAAGATTAATAAGAGAAGTTTCAACCAGTAAACATTGAATAGTTAGTCACAGAAATTAAAGCACTCATCCTACAAGGAGAATGCGTTTTGGAAGATATTTTCAGTCTCTTTGAGCGTCCAAAAGATCCATTGAGTTTTAACTCTATCCAACTGTCGTTGGCGTCTCCGGAGAAGATCCGTGAGCGTTCTTTTGGTGAAGTTAAAAAACCAGAAACAATTAACTACCGGACATTCAAGCCGGAGCGTGACGGACTTTTTTGCGCAAAAATCTTTGGTCCAACCAAGGATTACGAATGTAATTGCGGAAAATACAAGCGGATGAAGCACCGTGGCATTGTTTGTGAAAAATGTGGTGTTGAAGTTATTCCGAGTAAAGTACGGCGTGAACGCTTGGGGCATATTGATCTTGCTTGCCCGGTTGCTCACATTTGGTTTTTAAAGTCTCTGCCCTCACGGATTGGTGCTTTACTCGATATGACCCTCAAGGATCTGGAAAAAGTTCTTTATTTTGAGGCATATGTAGTTCTCGATCCAGGTGAGACCTCTCTGGTAAAAGGTCAATTGCTCCCGGAAGATAAATACAGTGAAGCAATGGACGAATTTGCAGGACAGTTTGTTGCCGGAATGGGAGCAGAAGCTGTCCGCGAATTGTTAGTTGAAATCGACCTGGTAGAGGTTGGCGATCAACTACGGATCGAGATGAAAGAAGCTACCAGCGAGGCCAAAAGGAAAAAGGTTTCTAAGCGGCTGAAAGTTATCAATTCATTCCGTCAGAGTGGCAATCAGCCGGAGTGGATGATTCTTGAGACAGTTCCTGTTCTTCCCCCAGAATTGCGTCCCTTGGTTCCATTGGATGGTGGTCGATTTGCAACTTCTGACCTGAACGATCTCTATCGTCGTGTCATTAATCGGAATAACCGTCTCAAGCGGCTGATGGAGCTGCGTGCTCCAGAAGTTATCATTCGAAATGAAAAACGGATGCTGCAAGAGGCTGTTGATGCATTGTTTGATAACGGTCGGCGTGGTCGCGCAATTACAGGTCCAAGTAAGCGCCCACTGAAATCGTTGTCCGATATGCTTAAGGGTAAGGGTGGTCGTTTCCGCCAGAACCTACTTGGAAAACGGGTCGATTACTCGGGACGGTCAGTCATAGTTGTTGGCCCTGAGTTGAAGCTGCACCAATGTGGATTGCCTAAGAAAATGGCTCTTGAGTTGTTCAAGCCGTTCATATATCAAAAACTTGATGAGCGTGGTTTGTCGACAACAGTCAAGAGTGCCAAGAAGATGGTTGAAAAAGAGAAGTCTGAAGTTTGGGACGTTCTTGAAGAGGTTATTAAGGAACACCCGGTTATGCTTAACCGTGCTCCAACCCTTCACCGTCTTGGTATTCAGGCATTTGAGCCGGTTTTGATTGAGGGCAAAGCAATCCAGCTACACCCGCTTGTTTGTACAGCATTTAACGCCGACTTTGATGGCGACCAGATGGCTGTTCACCTGCCGCTCTCGATTGAAAGTCAGATTGAAGCTCGAGTTCTGATGATGTCGACAAATAATATCCTTTCCCCTGCGAGTGGAAAGCCGATTATTGTTCCATCTCAAGATATGGTTCTTGGTTTATACTACATGACTAAGGAGCGTCCATTTGTTATTGGCACTGACAAGGTATTTGCCTCTGTTGAAGAGGTGCGGATGGCTTATGATGCTGGCGAAGCTGATCTTCAGGCTTCTATCAAGGTCAGAATGTCACCAGTCCTTGGAGCTCCTGTAGAGCGTGTCAAGACAACTGTTGGACGGGTTCTGTTGCGTGAAGTTGTCCCTAATCTTATTGACTTCAAGCATGTTAACAAGGTTATGGGTAAAAAGCAGGTTGCTGATTTGATTGATATCAGCTTCCGGTTTGCCGGAAATAAGGAAACCGTTATCCTTGCCGATAAAATTAAGGAAACGGGTTTCCGCTATTCGAGTTTGGCCGGAGTATCGATCTGTCTGGATGACATGGAAATTCCAACGACCAAAGAAGCTCGAATTAAAGTTTCTGCCGAGGAAGTTAAGGACATTCAGCAACAATATACTGAAGGCTTAATAACCGATGGTGAGCGCTACAACAAGGTTATTGATATCTGGGCCAAATGTACTGAGGATATTGCCGGTACAATGCTCGGAAATATCGCGATAGAAAAAATTAAATCCGATGCGGGCGAAGAGGTTGAAGTTTCGTCATTTAATGCGATTCATATGATGGCCGATTCGGGGGCACGAGGCAGTGCACAGCAGATTCGTCAGTTAGCTGGAATGCGGGGTTTGATGGCCAAGCCGGATGGCTCCATTATTGAAACACCGATTACGGCAAACTTTCGCGAGGGATTAACGGTTCTACAGTACTTCATTTCGACCCACGGTGCTCGTAAGGGGCTGGCTGATACTGCGTTGAAAACGGCAAACTCTGGTTATTTGACTCGACGTTTGGTCGATGTTGCTCAGGATGCGATTATTATAGAGCAGGACTGTGACACTCTTGACGGTATTGAGGTCTCATCTCTGACCGAGGGTGGTGAAGTCATTGAGCGCGTTGGTGATCGGATTCTTGGTCGCGTTGCTCTCGATGATATAGTTGATCCAGTCACTGATAAACTGTTGGTTGAGGCCAATCAGTTGATTGATGAAAGCCTTGTGGCGATTATTGAAGAGGCTGGAATTGAAAGAGTCAAGATTCGTTCAGTGCTGACTTGTAAGAGTAAGCGTGGAATTTGTGCTTATTGTTATGGTCGTGATTTAGCACGTGGTCATCTTGTTAACCTTGGAGAAGCTGTTGGAGTTATTGCAGCGCAATCAATTGGTGAGCCAGGCACACAGTTAACCATGCGTACATTCCATATTGGTGGTACTGCTTCACGGCGCGCAGAGCAAACTGCCCTTGAAGCACGCTTTGATGGCGCACTTAAGTTTATCAATCTCACCACTGTTGACAACGCTGATGGATTTCCGATTGTCATGAACCGTAAAGGTGAAGTTGCTGTTGTCGATTCGACTGGTCGTGAACGAGAACGGTACGCTGTTGTTTATGGCGCTCGCTTGAGCAGCCAAGAAGGTGGAGAGGTTAAGAGTGGCGATGTATTGGCGGAATGGGATCCCTACACTGTGCCCATTATCACCGAGGTTGGTGGTATCGTTCATTACGGCGATATTGCTGAAGGCGTTACCATGGAAGAGCAGGTTGATGAGGTAACCGGTCTGTCACGTAAGGTTGTTACGGAAGCTAAATCTGCGGACAAGAGGCCACGAATTACCCTAAAGGGGGAAGATGGCAAGGCTGTCAGATTGCCAAATGGAACCCAGGCTCGCTATATGTTGCCTATCGGTGCCAATATCTCCGTGGAAGAGGGGGCTGAGCTCCACTCTGGTGCTATTCTCGCTAAAATTCCGCGTGAGACAACCAAGACAAAGGATATTACCGGTGGTTTGCCCCGGGTCGCTGAGCTATTTGAAGCACGTAAACCAAAAGAGCTTGCTGTTATTTCCGAGATTGATGGTGTTGTGTCATACGGTAAGGACTCCAAAGGTAAGCGCAAGATTATAGTCACTCCTGAAATAGGAGATCCTGCTGAGTATTTGATTCCTAAAGGTAAGCATATTTCAGTTCATGAGGGGGACACCATTCATGCGGGCGAAGAGCTGGTTGATGGATCCAGCAACCCTCATGACATTCTGCGAGTGCTTGGCAGTAAGGAACTCTCCAAGTACTTGGTTGATGAGGTTCAGGAGGTTTATCGTTTGCAGGGTGTTAAGATCAACGATAAGCATATTGAAACAATAGTACGGCAGATGCTGCGTAAAGTTCAGATTAAAGATGTCGGTGATACCAACTTCCTGATTGATGATCAGATTGATCGGTGGGTCTTTGAGGGTGAAAATAACCGGGTATTGGCCGATGGTGGCCAAGCGGCCATCGGTGAGCCTATTATGCTGGGTATTACTAAGGCGTCACTGTCAACTGAGTCATTTATCTCAGCTGCTTCTTTCCAGGAAACTACTAAGGTGCTGACTCAGGCATCAATTCAGGGAAAAACTGACTCGCTGCGAGGCCTCAAAGAGAATGTCATTATGGGACGTTTGATTCCAGCTGGTACTGGTGTTGGTAAGTATCGCTCTGCAGAACTGATGATTCCGGAACCTGAAGTCAAACTGGAAGAACCGATTGAAATCGATGAGTCGGAAACAGAGACTTCTGAAGAGGCCGATTAATAGGGGTAGAGGTCTTTAAATAGCGCCTTCTAACCCACGAAAGAATAATTTTCAGAAAAGATAAAAGGGCTTGACAAAGCTGAGTTCGATTGATAATCTCAGCGGGTTTTTCCCCACAGGAAAGTCGATTCCGATCGACTGAAACAATGATAGAGATTTGGGAGAATCTAGATGCCAACTATTAACCAATTGATTCGCAATGGGCGTAAGAAGAAGGTCGTGAAGTCGACAGCGCCTGCATTAAAATCTTGTCCGCAGAGGCGTGGGGTTTGTACTCGTGTGTATACAACGACTCCAAAGAAGCCTAACTCTGCGTTGCGGAAAGTCGCTCGTGTTCGTCTGACGAACGGGATTGTTGTGACTTCCTATATTCCTGGGGTTGGACACAATCTTCAGGAACACTCTGTTGTATTGATTCGTGGTGGCCGGGTTAAAGATTTACCGGGTGTTCGTTATCATATCGTGCGTGGCACTCTCGACCTTGCTGGTGTTAAGGATCGTAGGCAGGGCCGTTCAAAATACGGCGCTAAGCGCCCGAAGTAACTATAGTCTGAGGAAGAGGACGCTATGCCAAGGAGAAGAGAGGTCCCTAAGCGGATCATCTTGCCTGACCCCAAATTTGGGGATCTGCAGGTTGCCAAGTTTGTTAATAATGTCATGGTAGATGGAAAAAAGAGCACTGCTGAGCAGATTGTTTACGGTGCTTTTGATTTGGTCGCCGAGCGTTCAGGGAACGACCCTTTGGAGGTCTTCAAGACCGCCATGGAGAACGTTCGCCCTGTGCTAGAGGTCAAGTCTCGTCGTGTCGGTGGGTCAACCTACCAGGTGCCGATCGAAGTGAGTCCATCCCGTCGTACTGCTTTGGCGATGCGTTGGATTGCGATCCACGCTAAGTCACGTAGTGAAAAGACTATGCGTGAGCGTCTTGCTGGTGAGTTTCTTGATGCTTTTAATAACCGTGGTGCTGCAGTCAAGAAGCGTGAAGATACGCACCGTATGGCGGAGGCCAATAAGGCTTTTGCTCATTATCGTTGGTAGTTAAGTTGTTTAGATCAGGAGTTAGGTAGTGGCTCGTAAAGTTGCATTAGACAAAACTCGCAATATTGGCATTATGGCTCATATTGACGCCGGTAAGACAACGACTACGGAGCGTATTCTCTATTATACGGGAGTCTCGCACAAGATCGGTGAAGTCCATGATGGTGCTGCCACTATGGATTGGATGGAGCAGGAGCAGGAACGAGGTATTACCATAACTTCGGCGGCGACAACCTGTTTCTGGAAGGATCACCGTGTTAATATTATTGATACTCCTGGTCATGTCGATTTTACTATTGAGGTTGAACGTTCGCTGAAGGTGCTTGATGGTGCAGTTGCTGTGTTTTGCTCGGTCGGTGGCGTAGAGCCTCAATCTGAGACAGTCTGGCGTCAGGCAGATAAATATGGTGTGCCGCGGATTGCTTTTGTAAATAAAATGGATCGAATCGGCGCTGATTTTACGCGTGGCGTTGATATGATTCGCGATCGCTTGGGTGCAAACCCATTGCCGCTGCAGTTACCGATTGGCGCTGAAGAGAACTTTCGTGGGCTGGTTGATTTGGTCACCATGCAGGCAATTGTCTGGGATGATGAATCGATGGGTGCTAAGTACGAAGTGATCGATATTCCAGCTGATATGGCTGACGATGTAGAGATGGCTCGTGAGGCGTTGCTGGAGGAAATATCAGCTAACGATGATGAGTTAATGGAAAAGTATTTGGGCGGCGAAGAGCTGTCCTTGGCTGAGATTAAGGAAGCAATTCGCAAAGGCACCCGTAATATCGACTTTTGTCCTGTTTTGTGTGGGAGTGCATTTAAGAATAAGGGTGTTCAGACATTGTTGGATGCTGTTGTCGATTACATGCCTTCTCCTTTGGATGTTGATGCGATTAAAGGGGTAGACCCTGACTCTGGCGAGGAGCTTGAGCGTCCTGCTGATGATGATGCCCCGTTTGCAGCGCTGGCTTTTAAAATTATGACTGACCCTTTTGTTGGTCAGTTGAGTTTTTTTCGCGTTTACTCTGGTGTTGCCGAGTCTGGGACAACTGTCCTGAATTCAACTAAGGGTAAGAAGGAGCGATTTGGTCGCTTGCTGAAGATGCACGCCAATAAGCGTGAGGAGATCAAGCAGGTTTATGCAGGAGATATTGCCGCAGCTGTTGGTTTGAAAAACACAACGACGGGCGACACTCTATGCGATATTCAATCACCATCTCTTTTAGAATCAATGGAGTTTCCTGAGCCAGTTATTCACCTTTCTGTTGAGCCAAAAACAAAAGCTGACCAGGAGAAGATGGGTGTTGCTTTGGGTAAGCTCTTGTCAGAAGACCCGTCGTTGCGCGTTAGGACTGACGAGGAAACTGGCCAGACTATATTGTCTGGGATGGGGGAGTTGCATCTCGACGTTATTGTTGACCGGATGAAGCGTGAGTTTAAGGTGGAGTGTAACGTTGGTGCTCCTCAGGTTGCTTATCGTGAGTCAATAACTAAGCCAGTTGAAGTCCAGGGTAAATTTGTTCGTCAGTCCGGTGGTCGTGGTCAATATGGCGATTGTTGGTTGCGACTTGAGCCTGGTGAGCCTGGAGATGGTTTTGAGTTTGTTGACGCTATCAAGGGCGGTGTTATTCCCCGTGAATATATTCCTGCTGTTGGTAAGGGCGCAGAGGAAGCAGCAGCAAACGGTGTTTTGGCTGGTTTCCCGATTGTTGATGTTAGGGTTACTTGTTTTGATGGCTCGTATCACGACGTCGATTCTAACGAAATGGCCTTCAAAATTGCGGGCTCAATGGGATTCAAAGATGGTGCAAAGAAAGCCGCACCTGCATTGCTCGAACCAATAATGGCTGTTGAGGTTGTTGTTCCAGAGGAATACATGGGTGATGTTATCGGTGATCTGAATAGCAGGCGTGGTCGGATCATGGGTATGGATGCTCGTGGAGGCGCGCAGGTCGTAGAGTCACATGTGCCACTGTCCAGCATGTTTGGTTATGCAACTGATTTGCGTAGCGCAACTCAAGGTCGTGCCACCTACTCTATGGTTTTTGATCATTATGATCAGGCACCAAAAGCAATTAGTGAAGAAGTTATCGCCAAGGTCAACGGTTAGACCGAGGATAGGAGTTAAGTATGTCCAAGGAAAAGTACGAAAGGACGAAGCCGCACGTCAACATTGGTACCATTGGTCACGTTGACCATGGCAAGACCTCCATACTCGACTACATTCGTAAAGCTAAAGTTGCGTCCGGTGAAGCCGGGGGGATTACCCAGCATATCGGTGCGTACCGTGTTTCAACCGAAAGTGGAGACATTTGTTTTCTGGATACTCCGGGTCATGAAGCTTTTTCAGCAATGCGTGCACGCGGTGCGAAAGTAACCGATATCGTGGTATTGGTTGTCGCGGCAGATGACGGTGTTAAAC
>JADGEB010000057.1 GCA_016744595.1 Desulfuromusa sp. | reverse complement strand
CAACACGTGGTACTGCGACTGAAAAACATCTCCCCTCTGGTCGACCTCTTATACCCTGGATACTCGATCCTGCGATCTTTGATGAGGATCAGGGAGATCAGGTCGAGATGCGTCAGGTCATTGAACCGGTTATTAAAACTGTCAAGCTTATTGACCAGGTTCCTTCGATTTATTTCCGTGAAGGGGAAGCAGAAATACCAGAAGATTATCTAACCCGATTACGCAATATTCTGGCAAATATGCTGGATCGCAACAATGTCCGCCTTCACTTTGTTGGCCATACCGATTCCTTACCTCTCAGTACTGATTTACAGACGACTTACGCTGACAATGTTGGTCTGTCTCGTGAACGGGCAGGAATAACAGCGGAATATTGCCAGCGCGCATTGAATCTCCCTGCCGAAGCGATTTCCTACGAAGGTGCGGGCGACAGCAGCCCGATTGCCACTAATGTAACTGTGGAAGGTCGTGCGCTCAATCGACGCGTTGATGTAGAAGTTTGGTACGATGAAATTGGTGAAAAAATTGTCGCTAAAGAAGTCATTGTTTCACGCGATGCCAATCGAATTAAAGTTTGCCGGATCGAAACTGTCTGTAAATTACGCTACAAAGAAGGACATTCCCGCCGAGCCCGAGTCAAAAACTTGATTGAACCACTTCACTATGACGAAGGCATGTTGAGTGTTTCACAACCTTTTCTCCAACAGGTCGCACAGGCTCGGAAGAATCTTCAAAATAAACATAATGTTCTCATCAAATTCATTGCTCATACTGACAGTACGCCACTGACCGGTCGCCAAAAACGTATCTATGGAACCCACTCAGGATTATCAAAAGCTGTCGCCCGTCGAGTTGCGCTTGCGGTTCAGGATGTAATGGTGACGCCTGATACTGTTATTGATAGTGAGGGAAACGGTGCAACACAACCAGTGGCAGCAAATGCTACACCAAAAGGTCGGGCACTTAATCGACGGGTCGAGGTAGAATTTTGGCACGATGACCCTATGCAAAATCTGCCTGATGAACCACAGATTTGTCCAGATGCTGCTGGTGCTGAAACAGTGACCCGTATTTACGACTCCCCCTTGGGTGGAATTGCACCGATCCAGTTTGACAATGGCCAGCCGGATATTTCCGTTAAGGTCATCGAACGCTTACGTCAGGCAATGACTGAAGTCATTAACCAGAGCAATGTGCGTCTCCGTTTTGTTGGTTATACCAGTAATGAAAGACTCAATCGTCGTACTGCTAGTGTTTATGGTGATGATATCGGTTGGTCAACGGCACGTGCTCGTCGCGCTATGGAAGCTGTCATTACGGAACTTGGTCTGACTCCTGAACAAGCCGAGTTTGAGGGGCGTGGTTATGTGCAAACCGATGATGTCGTTAACGCTGGTTTTATTGAAATGGATAGTTCTCGAGTTGAGGTACAGGTTGTTTATGATGAACTGGCGGTTCTGGATGACTATGAGGGGGTGGAAATTACCCGTCTGGATCGCGAAGTAAAAACGGAGAACCCTTTTGCCCTGAATCTTATGCGTATCACCGTTGATGGTCAACCCGTCAATGATCCTGGCAAGAGCATCCCGGATGTTCAACGTTGCATTGATGTTGCGTTGAAAAAAGCACAGGTTCAGTTTAAACATGACAGTATTAAATTGGAGCCACGACTTAATATTACTGCTTGGCCGCGCTCTGTCCGTTATCAAGATGTTGAAGAAACAAAATTCGTCGAAAATCTGGTTACTTTTCGTCTCTATACAAACTATCGCAGTTTTATTGATCGAGCTGAAGTCAGAATCTTTGAAGAACAGCAATCGGCTCGTGATATCCCCTTTGCAATTATCGCAATAACTGCCACTGAACAAGCACAGTGGCAGTTGAATGCGGATTCTTATTCTGCTTCTGAACGCAACTTAAAATATCTGGTTCGTGTTTACGATGAAGATGGGCATTTCGATGAGACAATTCCTCAGCCTCTGTGGATCGTCGATCAGGTTGACCCTGTCGTCATCATGACGAACCCGCATAAGGAATTACTGGTTGGATATGGCGAGAGCCGGATTGCCAGTCGCAACATACCGCTTCAAGGTGGAACTGTTCAGGCCTACGGCAACGCAATTCCTGATGAGCATCTTGTCTGGCTGGCCGGATTTCCCGTGCCGGTTGATGATAAGGGTAATTTTATTGCCGAAGAAATCCTTCCACAGGGACTGCATACCGTTGAGGTTGCGGTTCTTGATCAAGCAGGAAATGGTGAATTGTTCCTCCGTGATCTGGCTCTGGACAAGAGTGACTGGTTTACCGTGGGGCTTGTTGACCTGACAGCATCTGGCAATACAACCAACGGGCCGGCCAAACTGCTTGAACCGGATAACCCTCGTTACAGTGAAGATATAAGCCTCCAGGGACGGCTGGCATTCTATACCAGTGGCAAACTTGCTAACGGCTGGTCACTGACTGCAAGTGCTGACACCAGAGAAGGCCCCTTTGACGAGATTTTCTCCAATTTCATGGATAAGTCGACCGATGCATTGTTTCGGAGAATGGATCCTGATCGTCATTATCCAACCTTGGGCGATGACAGTACTGTAATAGATGATGCCCCAACCAAGGGTAAGTTTTATCTCAAGATGAAAAAGAACGAGACCTACGGACTCTGGGGAAATTTCAAGATAGGTTATTCAGAGAACAATCTTGCTCATGTTGATCGTGAATTGTATGGCGCAAACCTCCATTACCAGATGCTCGACACTACCAGTTTCGGTGAGGCACGACTGATGGCTGACGGGTTCGGTGCAGACCCAGGCACTGTTGCCGGTCGGGATGAATTTCGTGGTACGGGAGGATCTCTCTTTTTCTTGCATCAACAGGATATTCTCGAAGGATCAGAGAGCATCCGTATTGAGGTGCGTGACAAAGACTCCGGGATGATTCTAGGAGTCAAGAATCTTGCGGCAGAACTTGATTACGATATTGATTACATTCAAGGCCGAATTCTGTTGACTGAAGTTTTACCAACGACTGCAGCTGATGATCTGCTGGTAGATACTGACTCTATTGGCGGCCACCCGGTTTTTCTTGTGGTTCGTTACGAGCATACTCCGGGCTTTGATGATCCGGACACGCTGGTTACAGGGGGTAAAATACACTACTGGTTCAATGACCATATCAAAGCTGGTTTGACTGCCGCCTGGGAGGAAGAAGCAGATGTTGAAAATAGTGTGGGAGGAATTGATCTGACGCTACGTAAATCCTCTGCATCGTGGCTCAAACTGGAAGCGGGTCGAACGGTGGGGCCGGGCGTGCTTACAGCGAGTTCAGATGATGGTGGTTATAATTTCAGCAGCTCCGATGTTTTGGCTGACAACGAAGTGGAAGCCACTGCCTATCGGATTGATGGTGGTCTCAGCTTTAGTGATCTGGTTAATCGTTGGCGTGGCCGGATGACATTCTATTTCCAGGATCTCGGTGCCGGCTATTCGGCTCCCGGTCTGTCTACAACCGGTGATTTGACCCAGTATGGTGCTACCGCAGAACTCCCTTTAGGTGATCGTTGGCTGGGACGTTTAAAACTGGATAAGCAGGTACAGCCTGAGGGTCTTGAGACCGATTCCAGCGAACTGAATATCAATTATCAACTAAATAGTAACTGGACTTTAAGTTCGGGTGTGCGTGCCGATAGCCGTCAGGACAATTCGGCCGTTATCTCCTCAACTCAGGAAGAAGGTGAGCGTACTGATGGAGTGGCCAGGATAAGCTTCGATTCACACGCTAACTGGACGGCTTATGGTTTCATTCAGGAAACTATAGAGGCAACGGACGATCGAGATGATAATGGTCGGATTGGTGTTGGCGGCAGTTGGCGCCTGACCGATCGACTCAAACTGCTCGGTGAGGCCTCAGAGGGAGATCTTGGCACTGGTGCCAGTTTGGGAACCGAGTATCTCTATAGTGATCGAACCACGATGTACGTGAATTATGCATTGGAAAATGAGCGTACCGACAACGGTCTATTGTCACGAAAGGGCAACATGACTTCCGGGTTTCGCAGTCGTTACTCGGATAGTGCCAGTGTTTATCTGGAAGAACGGTATGCACACGGTGATGTGCCAACAGGCCTGATCCATTCTGCAGGAGTAGATCTGACCCCGACCGACCGGCTTAATTTCAGTGTGAATCTTGATGCAGGCACCCTCAAAGATCCCGATACCGCTGCTAAACTGGAGCGAACAGCTCTTGGAGTAAGCGCAGGTTATGGTTTCGACCGGTTAGCTGTCGCCAGTGGATTGGAATACCGTGTTGATAACACCGAACAGGTTGATTCCAGTTATTCCAAGCGCACTACCTGGTTGTTCAAGAATAGTTTTAAATTTCAATTGAACCCAGACTGGAGAATTCTGGGCAAATTCAACTATGCACAAAGCAAAAGTTCACTTGGATCTTCCTATGCTGGCGATTATACCGAGGCAGTTTTGGGCTATGCCTACCGTCCCGTTCGCTTCGACCGCTTGAACCTGCTGTTCAAATATACCTACTTTTATAATTTTCCAGCATCTGATGATACGAGTGGAAGTGATTTTAGCTTTATCCAACGCAGTCATATCGGCGCAGTGGATGTCATGTACGATCTGACGCCTCGTTGGACTCTGGGTGCCAAATACGCTTACCGTTTTGGCCAAGTGGCTCAGGATCGGGAAGATCCAGAGTATTTTGACAGTCGTGCACATCTATATGTACTACGTGCTGATTGGCATTTCATCCATCGCTGGGATGCGTTAATGGAAGTGCGTATGCTTGATTTACCTGATGCACAGGACAACCGTAGTGGTGCACTGTTGGCAATATACCGGCACCTGGGAAACCACATTAAGCTGGGAGTTGGTTACAATTTTAGTGATTTCTCGGATGACTTGACCCAGCTCGATTATCGACATCAGGGGTTTTTCATCAATCTAATCGGAAAGTTTTAAGAACCAAGGATTAAATGGAAGGTTGTAATTATGAATAATATTTGGGGCGTGATTTGGTTAGGGATTTTAATCTGCACTTTAAGTTGTACTGCCTATGGACAGGAGGTATCGAGGGAGCAGATCAAAGGCCTTGACGAACAGGTTCAGGAAATCAAGAGCGATGTCCTTTCTATTGCTGCTGAATTGAATCTATTGGAAGAGAAGTTGCTTTATCCCTCCCACACTCAGATCTCGATGTTCCTGGCTTTAGCCAAAGGCGATCTGTTCAGGCTTGATTCGATTGAGATTCGGTTGGATGAACAAGTGGTTGCACAACACCTTTACACTTTTAAGGAACTGGAAGCTTTGCAAATGGGTGGTGTGCAGCGGATTTATACTGGAAATATTAAAACTGGTGAGCATGAAGTTCTGGTGAGTTTCAGTGGCAAATCAACCGGAGGTAACGAGCTGGAATACTTGGAAAGTTACAAGATTGAAAAAGATATTGGACCCACAATTGTTGAAATGATCCTGGCACACCAGGGAATAACTTTTAATAATAGGTAGGTTATGTATCGGCTGGTATTTTTTCTGATTAGCTTATGGTTATTGGTGTCATCTGCGCAGGCAGCAAGTACGAGTGCACCAGAAGAGCTAAAGGATCTCTATTTTGGAGAAACCCTCTATTATGCTTTTCAGGAGGAGTGGTTCGATGCCATTGCTCGACTCGATACTGAACTGGCACTACATCATGGCCTCGATCAGCCTGAGCTTGATTCTCTCTACGTGCATGTTGGACTGGCCGAGTTTGCCGTCGGGGATTTTGAACTGGCTTATCGGATGCACCAGCGTGCTGGACGCGCCATTACAGCGGTTATCAATGGTAACGTCGCAGAAGAGATTCGCAATGAGGCTATATTCCGTCTGGCAAAAATCTACTTTCAGAAGAATCAACCGGTCAATTCTCAGCATGTTCTGGATCGAATCAGTGGGTCTGTTCCAGAAGTAATTCGTGATGACCTGATTTTTTTACGCTCGCAGGTTCACATGGCGACTGGTCGCTTCGATGAGGCTGTCACTCTTTTATTGGAATTAGAAAATACGCAAAGTCTGGAAGGTTTTACCGGCTACAATTTGGCGATTGCTCTGCTCATGGCTGGTCAGGATAAAGAAGGTCATCGCTACCTCGACCTGAACGGTAAGATCAGGAGTAAAAAACCAGCGACACTGGCAATCAAGGATAAATCGAACCTTGTGATTGGCGATATTTTACTTGGAAAGAATAATTTTTTGGGAGCCAAGGAAGTTCTTGATCGAGTCCGCCTTGAGGGGCCATTTTCCAATCGTGCACTGCTGGGTTCGGGATGGGCCGATGCTTCAATGGAACACTTTGAACAAGCACTGATCCCCTGGAGTCTCCTACTTGAACGTCAGATAACCGATCTTGCCGTGCAGGAAGCACTACTTGCCGTGCCCTATGCCTACGGAAAACTTGGTGTGTACAGTAAAGCGGCACTGTTATACGGCAGTGCTCTGAAATCATTTGGAGAGGAAGTCGACAAACTAGAAACCTCAATCAAAAGTATTCGTGAAGGAAAGTTTTTACGTGCATTGGTACGGGAAGAATTGAAACAGGATGATAATTGGGTCGTGAAATTGCGCGAGATACCGGAGACACCTGAGACCTATTATCTGCTTGATCTTATGGCTTCACATGACTTTCAGGAATCACTGAAAAACTATCTTGACTTGGAACAGTTGCGCAGAAAATTGGAAAACTGGAATGGCGATCTGGATGCTTTTGAAGAGATAATTGAGAAACGGCGAACATATTATCAACCGCTCCTTCCTGAGATCGATACCAAGTTTCGGTTACTCGATTCACAAATGCGTTTGCGTCTTGAACAGCGAGAGAGAATTGATAAGCGCTTGCAAACAGTGCTGATAGCGCCTCGACCGGATTACCTTGCAACCGCAGATGAGCGAACCAGCAGAGAACGTATAATTCAGCTTGAACAAACATTGAGCGCCGACACTGCTGCTGTTTCAGATCAGGTAACATCACGGATTCGGCGCTTACACGGAGTCCTGGACTGGAATATTCACACCGGTTATGACCAACGTTTGACCGAAGCTTATCAAAACTTGCATGACTTGAACCAGGTCATTGAGACATTACAACAGCAATACAATTCTTTTGTGCGAATCCGTCAGGCTGCTACGCAAAGTTATCAGGGCTACAATAAGTC
This sequence comes from Desulfuromusa sp., assembly GCA_016744595.1. Lineage (GTDB taxonomy): Bacteria > Desulfobacterota > Desulfuromonadia > Desulfuromonadales > Geopsychrobacteraceae > Desulfuromusa. The sequence continues at coordinate 4,852 of JADGEB010000057.1, read as the reverse complement.
GATTCGGCGGCAAAGAATCCGCATCACGGCAGCGACTGAACAACTGACGACACTGATGGCGCGTCAAGGTCATATGCTTGAAGTCTTAGCGGTTAGCGAACTGACCCGACGGCGTGATCGACTTGAAGAGTTTCAGGTTAAAGCGCGTTTCGCTATGGCTGATAGTTTTGATCGTGCCACACGTACTCAAGGGCAGAAGAGGATCGAGCAATGAATCGGTTGCAACTCTTTATTATCTCATTGATGGTGTTTTTGACTGCCTGCTCTTCGGTTGACAATCGAGGAACGATTGCTCAGTTGCGTGATCGACAAATTGAAATCAATGAAGAAGAGTTGGTTGGAGGACTTGAGAAAGCAATCGAGAGCTATCAACACTTTTTGAGAGAATCACAGAGTTCCCCCCAGACACCAGAGGCACTTCGACGCTTGGCTGATCTGAAGGTCGAGAAAGAATATGGCCTGATAAATGATAGCAACCCAGAAGTTGAAAATTCACCGAGGTTAGTCGCGCCTGAGTCTTCATCACGACCAGAAGTGCCATCACCAGAGCAGCAACCTCCTAAATCAACGGAATCTGATGCTGATTTTGAGCAGCGGGCAAGCTTGCCTCAGCCTGTCCCCATAGCATCTACAGTGAAAGAAGAAAAAGATCAAACAATTGACGATCTGGAAAAAACCGGGCCACTTGAGGCAATCATTCTTTATCAAAAATTACTAGATGAATATCCATTCTATCAGCGAAATGATCAGGTTCTTTATCAGATGTCTCGGGCATATGAGGAGCTTGGACGAATCGATGAAGCGATGCTGGTTATGAACCGTCTGGTTCGTCAATTTCCAAAATCCCGTTATCTAGATGAAGTTCAGTTCAGGCGTGCCGAATACTTTTTTTCCCGACGCAAGTTTCTGGATGCAGAAGACGCCTATAAAAGCATTGTCGATATGGGTGTCAGTTCAACTTACTACCAGCTGGCTCTCTACAAGTTAGGTTGGACGTTTTATAAGCAGGAACTGTATGAAGATGCACAACATAAGTTTATTGCCTTACTCGATTATAAGGTATCAATCGGTTATGATTTTGATCAGGCTGAAGACAAGCTTGAGCGCAAGCGGATTGAAGATACTTTCCGTGTTATCAGTCTGGGTTTCTCGTATCTTGGCGGAGCTGATTCGGTTGTGGACTATTTCTCAACCAACGGCCAGCGCACTTATGCCGCTCATCTCTACGGTAATCTCGGAGAGTATTACTTTGCCAAGCGCCGTTACAGCGATGCTGTAGCTACCTATAGCGCCTTTGCAAAGCGGAACCTATGCCACGAGAAATCACCACTGTTCCACATGCGTATCATTGAGATCAATACTGCTGGTGGATTTCCCAGCCTGGTGATCAAAGCAAAAAAATCCTTTGCAACAAACTACGGACTGCTGGCTGATTACTGGCAGTATTTCGAGCCGGATGATCGTCCAGAAATCATCGCTTACCTGAAAACCAACCTAACCGATTTGGCAAATCACTATCATGCTCTCTATCAGAATCCAGAACGGATCAAAGAGAAGGCGATAAATTTCACCGAAGCACAGCACTGGTATCGAGAATTTCTGACTTCGTTTCCAAAAGTGGTCAAAGCGTCGAAGATCAATTATCAATTGGCTGATCTTTTGATGGAAGATCTATCTTTTGCCGAAGCCGCAACGGAATATGAAAAGACGGCATACAGCTATGAGTTGCATGAACAATCTTCCAAAGCTGGTTATGCAGCTGTCTATGCTTTTCGAAAACAGCTTGAATTGACAGCAGAGGATGACCAATTGCCGATCAAACAGGAAATTGTTCGTAGTTCATTAACCTTTGCTGAAAAGTTTCCTGAACATCAGAAAGCGGCGGTTGTTCTTGGCGCAGCAGCAGATGATCTTTATGCAATGGAAAATTATGAACAGGCGTTGGCTGCAGCGCAGAATCTTATCGTCACATTTTCTACTGCTGATAAAAATATCATGCGATCTGCCTGGCTGGTTTCTGCTCACTCATCTTACGAACTTGAATACTACAGCGCGGCTGAATCTGCCTATATTGAAGTGCTGGATCTGCTTCCTGAGGATGATGAATCACGTGTTGATCTGATTGATAATCTGGCTGCAACGATTTACCGGCAAGGAGAACAAGCAAAAGATCTTGAGAATTACGCGACAGCCGCTGATCATTATCTGCGGATCGGAATCATAGCGCCGACTTCAGGGATCAGAGAGACCGCTGAATATGACGCAGCTGTGGTCTTAATCCAGCTTCAAGACTGGGGGCGTGCAGCAACCGTGTTGACAGGATTCCGTAATAATTTTCCTAAGCATGAGTTGCAACCGGAGGTAACCAAGAAAATTGCTTACGTTTATCGAGAGGACAAAAAATTTGCTCTGGCGGCTGAAGAATATGAACGGATTGAAACTGAATCTGACGATGATGAAATTCGTCAGGAAGCTCTTTTGCTCGCAGCCGAATTGTACGAACAGGCAAATTCTATCGACCGAACCTTGCAAGTTTATCAGCGTTATGTAGCCTATTTTCCTCAACCAATCGGGATCAACCTTGAAACACGAAATAAAATTGCTGGAATTTTTATAGAACAGAATAAACAAGAGGCATATCTGGATGAGCTCAGGAAGATTGTTGTGATTGATGCATCTGCTGCTGCTGAACGGACAGATCGAACCAAATTCCTGGCTGCTAAGGCGGCATTGGTACTAGCTGAATTGAATTATTCCCCGTTTGTTTCAGTTGAGCTGGTTAAGCCCTTTGCCGTAAATCTACGCAAAAAACAGAAACTGATGAAAACAGCGACACAGGGATTCAGCAAACTTCTCAATTATGAGGTTGGTGAGGTGACTGCTGCCGCAACATTTTACCTGGCTGAAATTTACGCACATTTCAGTCAGGCGTTGATGGAGTCAGAACGTCCAGACGGGTTAGATCCACTGGAATTGGAAGAGTACGAACTGGCCATCGAGGAACAAGCTTATCCTTTTGAAGAGCGTGCTATTGAGGTTCATGAAAGTAATCTTGAGTTGCTGTCACTCGGAATCTATAACCAGTGGATCGACAAAAGTCTGGAGAAACTGGCGATATTTGTACCTGCTCGCTATGCAAAACAGGAAGAGGATAGTGCAGTGATCGCGTCGCTAGATTCCTTCAGTTACGAAATTGTTCAACCAAAATTGACTGAAGAGGGAGAGGTTGTTCCTGAAAATGCGGCGGAGATCTCTCCTGCAGACACTGTTGTGGAATAGGTGAGATATGAATGGTGAAGTGAGAATGAAAATGAGAAAAAAACTACTCCAGCTAGCTGTGTTGGTTCGTTTTAAGTATATCCCACTGGGACTTCTTTTAGCGCTAATGACCGGGTGTGTGTCTGGAGTGAAAATTGAATCTGAATTAGCCGACACAACCCTTTCAACTGCGGGTGGGTCGGTCGCACAACTTTCTGGCGATAATCAAAAGGGATTCATCATTACAGAAAATGTAAAACTGGATGGGGCAGGGCGTCGTGATTTTGCTCAGGCGGTTCTTTATTTGAATGATCATAACTTTGACCAGGCTATCGAGCTGCTGGAAAATATAATTAAAAATTCACCAGAGGTGACAGCTCCCTATATCAATCTGGCAATGGCATACAGGATGATTGGCAAACCGGAACTGGCTGAAGAATATCTGAAGATCGCACTGACACTCATCCCGGAACACCCGGTAGCAAGTAACGAATATGGGTTGTTGCTGCGGAAAGAGGGACGTTTTTCAGAAGCACGAACAGTCTATGAACAGGCTCTCTTAAGGTTTCCAGATTATCTTCCCGTACGAAGAAACCTTGGAATTCTTTGCGATATTTATCTGAATGACCTGGAATGCGCACTCACTCAATATCAGTTGTATAGCGCGGTGAGTCCTGTTAATCAGCAGCTCAAACTGTGGATTTCTGAGCTGCAACTGCGTCTTGCTCAATAGTCAGGATGAGGAATATGAAACGTAAAATATTTATATTTATCTGTTTGTTTTTGGTTCTAGTCCCTGGTGTCCTGATTGCTGCAACTGCTCAGGAACCGGAGAATAAGAAACCCGTGGAGCATCAAACCAAAGAGCTTTCAGGAATGTCTATCGTTGGTAACGATGAAGCCCCAAAATCACTCTATATCGTCCCCTGGAAAAGCTCCGAAATTGGAATAGAGACAAGTTTGGGAATGATGTTGAACAAAGACGCCGTGCCGGTAGATCGGGACGTTTTCAAGAGACAGCTTGACTTCTACGAAGTCAGCACTGCAAACAAATCTGGGAGGTAAAAGAAATGGAAAGTATCTATTTAATCATTGGCTTTTTTCAAAAGGGCGGAACGTTTATGTACCCGATTCTGCTTGTGCTTACGGTTGGTATGGCGATTGCCGCTGAGCGTTGGATCCAGTTGACTCGAACCCGTAACGAAAATCGTAAAATGTGGCTTCGGGTACAACCAGTGCTAGTGAAAGGTGACTTTGATAACGCGCGGAAAATTGTCGACAAGGATAAGTCTACTATCGCACAGATGTTGTCAATGGGGCTGGCACGGCAAGGTGCAGTCAGGCGACGTGAGGATATTGAAATCGCTATGGAAGAAAGCATGATGGAGATCATTCCTCAGTTGGAAAAGCGGACTCCGTACATCGGTTTGCTTTCGAACATTGCAACCCTGTTGGGACTTCTCGGTACAATTATGGGGCTGATTGAGGCTTTTACTGCGGTTGCCAATGCCAATCCTGCTGAAAAGGCTGACCTCCTTTCGGCCAGTATTTCGGTTGCCATGAATACGACGGCATTCGGCCTGATGGTCGCTAT
>JADGEB010000056.1 GCA_016744595.1 Desulfuromusa sp. | reverse complement strand
GCATTCTCACCAATGTTGCTACCGAATTCTTTACGTAGAGTTCCGTCAGCAGCTTCGGCAGGGTTAGTTGCGCCCATCAGATCGCGCCACTTGGAAATCGCATTGTCAGCATCAAGAGCCATAACAACGCAAGGACCACTGCTCATAAAATCGGTCAGCTCACCAAAAAAAGGACGCTCACTATGGACAGCATAAAAACCTTCAGCTTCAACCTTACTCAAGTAAAGCTTTTTCAAGCCAACAACTTTAAAACCTTCGGCATAAATACGAGCTAGAATCTGACCAGCTGAACCAGCAGCAAAAGCATCAGGCTTAATGATTGCAAATGTTCTTTCCATGATATTTTCTCCTTATATGTTTATGACTGATCAAATCGAGGCGTTTTAACATTGGTACCACAGGGTGTCAAGGGATTAACTCGCACAAGCACCCAAAGGGAAATCTCCACGTAAAAAGGAGTGCCCTTAAGAAGAGTACCCCCTTTATTATTTACCATTTTTAAGTAAAAACTAACTGCGAAGAACCTTGATAACGGCAGAAAAATCTTCTTCACCACGACCGTCATTAACAGCCTGCTCATAAACCTTGAGAACAGCGTCATTGGCTGGCAATTCCAATCCAGACATGGTTGCCGCTTCTTTAACACTCTTGAGTCCTTCATGAACGTACTTAAGAGCTAAATTCCGAGAGAAATCACCACGCGAGATAGTACGTCCCTTTGAATGGGTCAGTGGTGAAGCCAAACCACCAGAATCGAAAACCTCAAGGATACGATCAATACTAAACCCAAGCTTTTCACCAAAAACCAACGATTCAGCTAGTCCTTCCATTAAGTGAGCTTGATATTGAGTGACTACGAACTTCATTCTGGTAGCAGAACCGATATCACCAACATGGATAAGGTTAAGGGAAATCAGAGAAAATAGTTCACGACAACGACTTATAGCGATAACATCACCACCAACAAGAAGAGTCAACAAACCATTCGCAGCATGTTCCTTTGTCCCCCAAACTGGAGCTTCAACAAACATAATCTGCTGCTTCGCAGCTTGCTCAGCAAGCTCGATAGTCGTCTTCAAGGAATGAGTCCCCATATCAACCAAAATCGTACCCGGATCAAGGCCAGCCATAAAACCAGTATCAGTTGAAAGAACAGCATCAAGCTCTTCTTTCTCAGGCAAAATCACAATAACAAGATCCTTGCCCTGCGTAGCTTCAATAGCAGTATCAACCCCATTAGCACCTAGCTCAACCAAATCATTAACAGTTTCAGGGTTATTGTCATAAACAGTCAATTCATAGCGTCCCTTAAGTAGATTTTTTGCCATGTGTCTACCCACAGTGCCAAGCCCAACAAAACCAACCTTTTCAACCATGAAGCCATCTCCTATCTGTTATTTATTATTAAGTATGATATCATTCTACACATAAATACGACAAAGAAACAACTCCTAATAACTTTACACATGACTGCATGAGACGATTTGATTCAAATCAAGACATCACACCGATTTTTCTTATAATAGTGTTATCTTAAAAATATTACAGGCATATTTCTAAATTCTTTTCACGACAATTATTTAAATATTACTTTCACAAACCAACGTTAATTGAACATCACTAAGAGCCGTAGCGATAATAGAATGACTATTAATTAAGGACTCTTCCCCAGCGGACATAATCAAATCTCGACTATCACCCTCACGCGTCAGCCAACAGTGTCCCTTGCGACAAACAACTTGATAACCTCTGAACTTTTCACTTAGATCGATCATTTCCTTTTCCTTCAGCCACAACTCCATAAGACCTCCCTTGTTGATGTTGTGACATTATGGATTTATCTCTCTCGAGTGACCAGATACAGCACACCACAATTGTATCCAAACAAAAACAATATTTACAAAACTGTACCCATTAACGATATGATAAATTGTATCTGTTGGCTCAACGTAATTACTGATAAAACAAACTAAATATCTTAATTGAACGGATTAAACATGCAAAACAGCCCATTAACAACATCGAAGAAGCCACTTTACGAGACAGTTGCAGAACGCATCAACTTCCTGATCGATCAAGGCACTTTACGCCCAGGTGACCGCGTCCCATCAATCCGCAACCTGAGTAAGCAAATGCAAGTCAGCGTCAATACGGTCAAAGAGGCTTATGGACAACTCGAAGACCGTCAAGTTCTCGAAGCACGCCCTCAATCGGGTTTTTACGTCCAGACACAGCTACTCGAAATCCCATCCGAGCCGATTTTCAATCCTCCAGAGCTTAAGAATCCAGCTGAAGTCAATTTGAACGAAATCTACCGGAGAATTATGCGTGACCACCTTGATCCGCAACTGTTGAAACTCGGCGTTTCTGTTCCTGACTGTGCGTTACTCCCAGTCGACAAACTTAATCGGATGATGGCTCGTGAAATCAGGCGCTACCCAAATCAAGCAGTGTCTTACCAGTTCCCACCTGGCAATCTGCGTTTACGCCAGCAAATCGCACGACGGATGTTCCTTTCGGGTTGTACCTTAAGTCCAGATCAAATTGTTATCACATCTGGCTGCGTCGAGGCTGTTGATCTGTCCCTGCGAACCCTATGTCGCCCCGGTGATACGGTTGCAATTGAAACTCCCTTTTATTTTAACTTTCTCCAATTAATTGATGAGCTTGACCTTAAAGCACTTGAGATCCCAACATCACCGCGCGGAGGAATCAGCCTTGAAGCCCTTGATTATGCTCTGAGCCACAACGCAGACAAGGTTAAAGCCTGCCTGGTTATTTCCAATTTTAACAATCCGGTCGGGAGTAGCCTGTCGACAGAAGATAAGCAGCGTCTGGTCGACATCCTCAGCCATTACAAGGTTCCTTTAATTGAGGATGATATCTTCGGAGATCTGGCTTACAGTGGTGAACGACCTAAAGTTGCCAAGGCCTTTGACCGTGATGATAACGTGCTTCTCTGTTCATCATTCAGTAAGACACTCGCCCCTGGTTACCGGGTCGGGTGGGTTGTTTCAGGACGCTATCAGGATGACATTGAACGGCGAAAAATGCTCGCCGGAGTCGCCACAGCAAGCCCACCACAGCTGGCTATTGCTGAATTTCTTGCCAATGGCGGCTATGAGCACCACCTGCGCTCTATCCGCAGGCGCTATGCCCAGCAGATGGCACAAATGCAGGGGGCTATCGGTCGATATTTTCCTATTGGGACACGAGCCTCACGTCCACAAGGAGGGTTCAACCTGTGGATCGAGATGCCTTCAGGAGTTGATGCATTACAACTTTATAAAGATGCGAGAAAACACAAGATCAGCATCGCACCCGGACCAATCTTTTCACTTGAAAGGAGATACCAGAATTTTATTCGTTTGAACGCTGCACGGTGGGATGAAGATATCGAATCAGCTATCGCAACCCTTGGTCAATTGGCTGCAGCTCAACTAAATTGAGAAGAGGCGGCTCGCAGAGATGTCGGTGAGAATAGCCATATTTTTATTGTCCTATCGCGCGGGTAAAAGCCATGAACTTTAGTCCAAAACTTTCAGTGTCTGGTAGTTTAATTATTCACCTGATGAAATAAATAACCTTACTATTTCGCCAACTCCAGCAACAAAAGAATAACTTTACGCAAGGCGGTGCCGCGATGACTGATGCGGTTTTTTATTTCTAAAGGTAACTCTGCCATGGTTTTACCATATTCTGGAACCATAAAAAGGGGATCGTAACCAAAACCACCTTCGCCTCTCTCACCATGCATTATCAACCCGGACACTTGGCCAGCACGACATTCACAGCGACCACCTGGCCATGCTAGGGCCATAACACAATGAAAGGCAGCCTGACGATTTTCATCTTTGACCGGATCCATCTCTCTTAACAATTTGAGATTATTAGCGGCATCATCACCATGCTCACCTGCATAACGGGCAGAATGCACCCCCGGATCACCATTCAGCGCAGCAACAACCAAACCGCTATCATCAGCTAAAGTCAACATGCCACTAAAGCGTGCCATTTCCTGTGCTTTTTTACAGGCGTTAGCCTCAAATGTTTCCCCATCTTCGAAAACTTCAGGGGGATCGATTAATTGATCGAGTCCGACAATTTCGATTGGAGCATCAGCCAGCAAGCGATTAATTTCTTTCAGCTTACCCTGATTTCCGGTTGCGACGAGTAATTTCATGACTCACAATCTAAAGCTTGTTGCTGCAAAGCAGTCAATTTGGCACAACCTGACAATGCCAGATCACGCAGAGTATCAAGTTCCTCAAGAGAAAAAGGCTCTTCTTCTGCTGTCCCCTGCACTTCAACAAATTTCCCAGAACCGGTGATAACAAAATTCATATCGACATCGGCATTGGAATCTTCTTCATAGTTAAGATCAAGAAATGGTTTTGATCCGACAATACCGACGCTTATGGCAGCGACACTATCTTTCAGCGGCATTTTCTCTAGTTTTCCTTGGCCTACCAAACCACTCAGAGCATCATGAAGGGCAACATATGCACCAGTAATCGATGCAGTTCGGGTCCCACCGTCAGCCTGTAGTACATCACAGTCGATCTGTATAGTTCTTTCCCCCATAGAATCTAAATCAGTAACCGCCCGTAACGACCGGCCAATCAGACGTTGAATTTCCTGCGTTCTTCCAGAAATTTTCCCCTTGGAAGCTTCACGCATAGAGCGCGTATGGGTAGCACGAGGCAGCATGCTATATTCAGCAGTAACCCAACCACGCCCTTTCCCACGCATAAACGGGGGAACACGTTCTTCCACAGAGGCATTACAAAGAACTTTAGTTTCACCACAACAAACCAATACCGACCCTTCTGCATAACGGGTAAATTGGCGTTGAAAAGTAATTGGACGTAATTGACTGTCTTTACGGCCATCCAAACGCTGATTTTCAGTTGACTCCATCAATTTTCTCCTTCGACTGCTTAGCATACTGGCGAATACCAGCATACAGCGCCTGAACTATTTGTTGTTGATATTCTGGATTTTGTAACTGCTGTAGTTCATCAGAATTACTTAAAAACCCAAGTTCAATCTGCACTGTTGGCAAGTTTCCACGACCCAATGAGAGGCGCGAAGACGGATAGATTCCACGAACCTCTATAGCACTTTTCCGCAATGCCAGTGCCAGTTCATTAGCCAAGAGCATGCTGTCGCTTAAATTTACTTCAACAATTTCTTCAACAGCCTCCTGAACAACAATGTTCTGATTAATCTCTTCTGGACGGACAAACAGACTCACACCACGTAGTTCTGAAGAGAATGCCGCCTGGGCATGAAATAACAGCCAGATATCAACATCATCCTTCGATGCAGATTGTAAACGCTGTTCCATCGTCAGCTCGTAATCACCATCACGGCTTAAGTAAATTGGAATACCCAGTTTCATTTTTAGCTGTTTTGCAAGTTTTTCTGCAATTTCGAGATTGAGCTGCTTTTCCTTATACCCAGAAGACGCAATAACACCCGTATCCAACCCACCATGTCCAGGGTCAAGAGCAACGGCACGAAGCATAGGTCCACTTGCAGCGACTTTTTTATTCAGTAGAAAAGCGAATAATTTCTCCAGACCACTTGACTGTTGTTTTGCGGGAAGATTATCTGTTCCAGGATCAAGATTACGAAAATAAATCGACCGCCCAGTTAATTGAGCTAACTGATTAAGAATAAAGTTATCGGTGACACGTAAACGGCCATCAATAAATCGTGGTTTCTCTTTCAAGGGATAATATTCATCTGCTATTTTCAAAAAACCACTTGCCGGAGAAATTTCTGCCCAACCATGTTTTGTACTAATTTTGAAACTATGCGTGATTGAATTCCAGTGCCCAGTCAAGCCGACAACATCCAAAGCATCCTCAATAGCTATATAAGGAATACCATCCTGCTGATAGACATCTTCTAACCTCACCGGATCTTTACCGCGCAACGCAATATCAACGGCAGCAAATGCTGAATGCAAAGGTAAGAACAAGCAACACAAAATAATAAGAAAATGCATAACAACTCCCTGAAAAACTGGATGGTTATAGCCTAGCTTTCAGCATTCTGTCAAACGACGGGATATGGCAAAAAGGCTCAAATAAGGGGTTCACCTACACTTTGTTTCAAATCCAGAATCTGAAACATCCGTTCAGTAAGGAGTTGTTCCAGCTCTTGCTGCGATTGGTCGTCCTCAGAAACACTGCGAACCTGACCTCCTGCAATCATCCCATGCCCCCCAGCAGTTCCAATCCCTGCAACCATTTTCTGAATAAGCAAGCCAAGCTTCACTTCTTGGTTCAGAGAACGCATCGATAGTATCTGGGTACCATTAAACCAACCCATTCCCAGAACGTACTCTACACCTTGTTGACGTAACAGAAAATCAGCTAATTCCGCAACAAGATCGGGATTTCCAACCTTTCGCAAATTAAATACCAGCATTTCACCATAAACCTGTGCATTTTCAATTGCGGTATGAAAAGTAGAGAAATAATCACCTGAAACCTGGGGATGAATAATATCGTAAAGAATCTGATTATTCGAAAGCGGGAGCAGTTTCAAATAGGCTTCACGGTCAGCTTTGGACCATTCACGGCCAAGATCCTGGGTCTCCGATTTGATCGCATAGAACAAACTGGTCGCCAACTTTGTGTTAATCGATACCTCTTGGTCATTCAAATACTCATAGAGAATGGTTGCTGAAGCCCCGTAGCCTTCGCGAACATCAACCCAGAAGATATCTGTAAATTCCTTTTTCGGTGGGTGATGGTCAATGACCAAATGAACTGGTTGCCCTGCAGGCAAGGAATTATTTCCAGCCTCTGGCTGGGTATCCACCATACAAACAACAGCAAACTGATCAAGATTAAGTTCACAGATTGGCACCAGAGAAATTTCCAGAAGCTCAACCATCTTTCGATTCTCGCTACGACCAATAACTCCACCATAAGCTAACACTGCATCCTGCCCGGTTTTTATCAGAATCAGATGTCGCAATGCCACAGCAGATGCAATTGAATCGGGATCAGGGTTATCGTGACACATAATCAGAATTTTGCCCCGACCACGCAACCACTCGATCATGTGAGTCACCGCATCAGCTTCGGTCAAAGGTTGTAAACACCTCAGTGATTCCAGAGGAGCGTTCACTTTGTTCATCATCAATCCAACCTTCCTTCAAGTGCAGCAAATAACATCTCAACCGCCTGCTCTGGAGTTTCTGCCTGGTATGTGGCCAAAAGTTTCGACCAACTATTTAGCTGCACCACCGGCCTCCCCAACTTCATGCCAATTGCCATTTCAGATAAGGTTCCACATTCACCTTCAATTGCGATAAGAGCGCTGGCGGTCTGGGCAATAATTATATTCCGAGCATGTCCCATGGCAGTGACAATCGGCAGTGTAACATAAGGATTGGCAGAATCAGATGAGCTACCAGGTAAAATACCAAGGACATCTCCCCCTGCTTCGACACATCCACGTGAAGCGGCTTCCATCACTCCACCTAAACCACCACAAACTAGAACAGCGCCCCTCTCAGCGATCAATCGTCCCACCTGATAAGCATGATCAAGACCACGGGGAGAAGCACTACTTGCCCCAATGACCCCAATAATTAATTGCTGTCTGGAAACCTTAGTTGATCCATCCAAAGGTTCTGAATGAATACCTTTCATTTTCTGATCCACACTATGTTCCAATCTTCTGTAAACGATTTTTCACCCGCCGCAACAGTAAACTATTGGTAACCACCGACACACTGGAAAAAGCCATCGCCAAGCCAGCGAACTCAGGTTTGAGATAAAGACCGAAAATAGGATAAAATAACCCGGCAGCCAAAGGAATACTCAAAAAATTATAGAAAAAAGCCCAGAACAGATTTTGCTTGATCTTTCTCAGCGTCTGCCTACCCAGTGTAATAGCTCGTTCAATATCAAACAGATCACCATTTACCAGAATCAAATCTCCAGTTTCTTTAGCGACATCTGTCCCGCTTCCAATTGCGATACCGACATCAGCCTGGGCTAATGCCGGAGCATCATTTATCCCATCCCCGACCATGCCAACCAGTTTCTCTTGCTGTTGATATTTTTTAACCACTTGAAGTTTCTGCTCAGGAAGGACATCTGCCTCAACATGAGTCAAGCCAATATTAGCAGCAACGCTCTCAGCAACAACACGTCGATCACCTGTTACCAGAACAGGGTCAATCCCCATTTCCCGCAACCGTTGAATAACAATAGAGGCAGAAGGTTTTATACTGTCAGATAACGCAATGACACCCTGTAATTTATCATCAATGGCAATAAAGATCAGGGACTTCCCTGCCGCTACCTGAGATTTTGCAATCTTTGTGGCTCCAGACATATCGATGCTTTTAATTTCCAATAACTTTCGACTGCCACATAATACCGACTTCCCTGCTACGATTCCTGATAATCCATGGCCGCCGATCTCCTCAAAGTCGGTCACTTCCGTAAGATCAATCTTATGACTTTGTGATTCGAGTACAATTGCACGTGCCAGAGGATGGGTACTACCCGCTTCCAAAGATGAGGAAAAATACAACAACTCTTTTCCGGTAAAATTTCGAACTGAAATGATCTCATCCACATGAAACAGACCACTGGTCAAGGTGCCAGTTTTATCCAGCAACAAAACCTGCAGTTTAGAAATCTGTTCAAGAACTGTCGCCCTTTTAAATAAAATTCCAAGTTCTAGACCAATAGAGCTACCGACCATAATTGCCGTTGGCGTTGCCAGTCCAAGAGCACAAGGACAAGCAACCACCACTACAGCAATGGCCATTTGGAAAGCGAACAAAAAATCTTTCCCTATCAGCAGATACCAACCAACAAATGTCAGGAGAGATAATGAAATAACAAGTGGAACAAATATATTGGAGATTTTATCAACAAGTCTTTGTATCGGAGGCTTATCACCTTGAGCAGCTTCGACAAGACGGACTATCTGAGTCAAAGTAGCATCTTCACCAACATGGGTTGCTCTGATGATTAATCGTCCCGAACGATTGATCGTTGCACCAATAACTTTAGATCCAGGCTCTTTTGATAAAGGGACTGCTTCTCCAGTAATCATAGCTTCATCTACTGCAGCAGTTCCCTTAATCACTTCACCATCAACAGGAATTTTTTCTCCTGGACGAACCAACAGTAAGTCCCCGGATTTCACCTGACTCGTAGAAATATTTTTTTCCTGGCCTTCCTCAAAGAGCACAGCGCGATCAGGCTGAAGTTGTAACAATTTTTTCAGCGCGGCTCCGGCTTGTCCTTTAGCTCTAGTTTCAAGCCATTTACCAAAACGAATAAACAAGATCAGCATTGCACTGGTTTCAAAAAAAACTGTTGGATCAGGCCCAAGAACACCCAGAATAGCCAAGACTGAATAACCATAAGAAGCTGTAATTCCAAGAGAAACAAGAACATCCATATTAGCACTGCGATTTTTTAAAGATTTCCAGCCACTTATATAAAACCCCGAACCGGCCGTAAACTGTACAATCGTTGCTAAGAGACCAATAATCATTATTGTTGCTTGACCAAATACCGGTAGCAACATCAATAACATGATTGGTATCACTCCTGCTGCTGCAATTAAGACCAAGATTAATTCTTGTTTGGATGCCACCAGATCATCCGATTGTTGATCTTGATATGCATGAAATCCAGCCTTACTAACTTCTGAAAATACATCGTTTATTGTCGTACGATTTGGGTCATAACTGACTTGAGCAAAATTACCAACTAAATTAACATTTATTTGACTAATGCCAGGCAACCCGCTGAGACGCCTTTCTATAGAAGCCGCACAAGCAGTGCAACTCATGCCAGAGATAGAAAACCGTAGCGGCTCGCATTGATCGATTGAAGAATCAAGCTCAATTGAGAGAGGGGTGGAGTTATTGACAGCTTCATCAGTGGGAGTAGTGCCAAAACCAGCTTCACGCAAGTCTGTCGTGATCAAATCGACAGGGACAGGATGTACCGATGTAGAGGTTATGACTACTTCCGCGGAATCAAGAGAAACTGAGACCTCTGCAACTTCAGGAAAAGCCTGAATTAATGCTGTAACCTTAGTTACACATTTCTGGCACTTCATACCAGAAACAGATATTTTAGAAACAGAAATATCCATAGACCTTCTTAAATATTGTTATTATTGAAAAAGTTACAACGATGCGCTACGCACCATCAGCAATGTATGATATCAACTGGACCATCAACCAGCATTTCCAACCCATCCAGTATCCCCCACGGTGAGCTTTCTATTGCAAAAACAGGAAGTTGAAGAGAGGATGATATCTCTTTTAAAGAGATATCATCGAGAAAAAGATGTTCCCCATCTTTGAGCATGACATCTGGAATTAACAGTCCGTCCCCTAGAGCGAGTCCCTGAAGCTGATTCAACAAATCCGTCCCGGTTACTAATCCAGTTACCGTGACATCCGAACCAAAAAAATCATTTCTTATTGCAATCACTTGCAGAGCGATCCCGGCCTTCAAACTAAGTTGACTGGTAAAACTTTTCAATTCTTCTACAAACAAGCAACCGGTTACCAAAGTAATTTTATTTAGCTCAATAGGCTGTGTTTCACTCAAGACATTCGCAACTTGTTGGCGGAATTGTGTAATCATCCCAACACCATTTTCAATTTGAGGAAAATCTTCATAATCAGCCTCTGACGGTAGCTGTTGTTGTGCCAGAAGATAAAATTCATCGGCAGCAAAAACAAAACGGCTACCGAATTGAACTAAAAAATCTTGTTGGAATTGATGAATTATTCTCAAGCAGGAGGTCGCGCCTTTCTCCGTCATTTTTTTTATTAGCGGCAATCTCACACGATATTGGGTCAAACCAACTGGAACAACCGCAACAGAGACCACTTGTGGATGGAGGGTTGCTAAGTCCTCAATCGTCTGCTTTAGTGCCTTCCCATCATTTATTCCTGAGCAGAGAACTACCTGACAATGGAGTTCGATTTCTGCTGACGCTAAACATTTAAGCAGAGGCAAAATCTCTGGAATTTTTGCACCAAGTAATTTTTCACGTAAAGTATGATCTGTTGCATGTACAGAAATATAAAGCGGGGAAAGTTTGTCTGAAATAATTCTCTGCAGATCAGACTCATTCAGGTTGGTTAAAGTAATATATGAACCATAAAGGTAGGAAAATCGATAATCTTCATCTTTGATATACAGAGTACGCCGCATCCCTTTTGGTAGCTGGTGGACAAAACAGAAAACACACTGATTTCCACATTGGTGTGGTTGTGGATGTTCAACAATGAGACCAAGATCCTCATGTGGCTCTTTTTGTAGATCAAGTTCCCACAGATCATCGCTCTTCCGCAATATTTCTAACAGAAGGTGATCCGTCTCTATATGCAGGTGATAATCAACAATATCTGATATTTCATGGTCATTGATACTAAGTATCCTGTCACCTGCCTGAACTCCGAGCTCAGCGGCATAACTACCGGATTCAATCGATTCAATCTTTAACATTTATATCCATCTTTCTTGAACCAGATCTCATTTTCAAAAAAAACTGGCTATAGAAGAACCAATTATATAGATCAAAGGGAAGAAACAGCAAGGGCGACACCACTGGTGCCGCCCTTAAGTGAAAAAATATCACCGCGAAGTAGAACTAATCACGTCCGCCGTGTAAACGGAAATTACCATCAGCTGAAGTGATTGAACTCACCGCATGCTTGTAGATAAGAACATCGCCACCACTTTCAGCTAGAATACAAAAGCTGTCGAATGATTTTATATATCCATCCAATTTTTCCCCGGTCATCATAACAAGAGTCACTTTTACCCTCTCCTTACGAGCTTGATTCAAGTACTGATCTTGAATATTAAATGGTGATTTAGGCATATCCACTCCTTTACTAAAGTAAAAATTTATCAATAGATCGTACTACTTTATCAGACTTTGTTGAGGAATCAACCCAAATAATATCCTCTTCTTTTCTGAACCATGTAAGTTGTCTCTTCGCATATTGTCGCGTGTATTTACGAATATCATCCAACATTTGCTCAGCCGTGACTTCAGCTTTTAAGTAGCAAACAACTTCTCGATACCCCAAGGTTTGTAATGCATTAAGTTCAAAAGAATATCTTTCGACCAAGCATTTAACCTCATCAATCAGTCCAGCTGAAAGCATCTGTTCTGTCCGGTGATTAATGCGTGCATAGAGTTCAGCACGAGAGAACTCTGGTGCCATTTTCAAGGTCCGATAAGGTTGTTCAGAAAAACGATGTTCAGCCTTCAATTCTGACATCTTTCGGCCGCTTACCATATAAACCTCAAG
>JADGEB010000055.1 GCA_016744595.1 Desulfuromusa sp. | reverse complement strand
GTCAAAGAACGAGCAAGGACATAACAAACAACAGCTGTAATTGTCAGCAGGAGTAATAGCTGCCAACCAAGAAAACCATGCGTCACCCCTTTAACTAAATTCCGGGATGGAGGCCGCTCAGGCAGGCTGATAGCAACAAAATAGATCCTTCCTGACGCCCCCCGAACAGCACTGGCTAATCCGTTACGCGCTCCCATCATGGGGAAAACAACTTCGCCAGTTTGCATCGCTCGTTGTACCATGTGCTGCATCCGACGTGGCACTCTTCGATTCGTCAGCGGCCGGCCATGATTATCGAATAACAACAGGTGGATTCCCGACTTCTCCAACAAACGATCAGCAAACCTATCAACTTCTTCACTTCCCTCACGCTCAAAATCGAGAATTGCTTCTCGCCCATATTCTGCAACTGCTTGCCGGGCAAAATCCTGATGTGCAAGAGGGGGAAATTCTTGATCTCGAAAGTAGGTCAGGATGACCACTGCTGTTGAAACCAATAGGATGATTAACAGAAAATAGAGAAATATTTTTAGAAACAAACTACGCATCAGGATTGGCTTTCTGGCAGAGAGTAGAGATACCCAACACTCCGGATAGTTCTGATTCGTTCTGTATTGCCGTCGTAATGGCCAAGTTTTTTACGTAAGGCACTGACATGAACATCAATACTACGATCATAAGCCGACAAGCGCCGGCCAAGAACCTTTTCCACCAGATCGTCCCGACTGATTACCTCTCCTGCCCGTGTCAACAACACCTCAAGTAAATTGAACTCTACCGAAGTCAGCTCAATATTATCACCAGCACGCTTAACCATTCGATTGGTCTTACAAAGAACGATATCACCAACGTTCAGCTCGGCAAAACTTGGGTCGGAGGAAGATGTTGGCTCAGCCACTTCGACACGCCGCTGAATCGCCCGGATACGTGCTACCAACTCACGAGGGTTGAAAGGCTTTGGCAGATAGTCATCAGCTCCCAATTCCAGACCGACAATCCGGTCAATATCATCCCCTCGAGCAGTCAACATAATCACTGGAACTTTGCTGCTTTCGCGGATTTTTCTGAGGACATCAAAACCATTCATCTCTGGTAACATAACATCCAGAATCACCAAGTCATATTCTGTAGCAAGCGCCTTCTCAGCGCCCTGCTTGCCATTGTTAACTGTCTCAATCGTAAAACCCTCACCATTAAGATAGTCGTTTAACAATTCACAGAGCTCTATATCGTCATCAATCACCAGAATTCGATTCATCATAACTCCTCATCTGTCTTCTCGTATTAATCATAACGAGATCAAGCCCTACAGGGTGTAAAGAATTGTTAAGAAAATTAGCTCCTGAAACTTTACATAACTTTACTCAATTTTCACAGCACTTAACCCACACTTCAGATTCTTTGCTTTATAGTAGAATCATCAAACGACAGAAACAATTACTGCAACCTAAGGAGAATTTTTATGAAAAAATCAACGATTATCCCAACATTATTGATCGCCATCTTGTTATCCAGCGGAACAGCATTCGCATGGCCAGGGGGTCATGGAAAAAAAGATTGTGACAATTCCTGTGACCGTAAAGGACAGGGGATGAACTATGAGCAGCACGAAGAACGAATGGACAACCGACTGGAAAAAATGGCTGTCATTCTTGACCTGACCGAGAAGCAAAAAGAACAACTCGAAGATCTTCATGAAAAAAACTGGCAAGATCGTCAAGCCATGCATGCAGAAATGCAAGCCAGCCGCGAAAATTTACGCGAATACAAGCAAGGTAAAAAGTTCAACGAATCCGAGTTCCGTGCTATAGCTCAAAAGCATGCTGACTTGAAAACCGAAATGATGGTTCAGCGTGCAACAGCAAAACAGAAGCTCTTTGCTGTTCTGACTCCCGAACAACAGCAAAAAGCAGAACAACTCAAAGATATGCGCGGTGAAGGCTTCCATGGCAAACGTGGTGGTGATCGTGATTGCGAAGATCGCGGCACACGTTGTAGTAAAAAATCTGGACAACGTTGCAATAAATAATTATTTCCAAATCAGCAATTAAACAAAAAAAGCGAGCCTCAAATTGGGGCTCGCTTTTCTATTTTTTCGCTACCAGCCAATACTGCTCAAACTAATTTTAACAAAAAGCAGCCCATTCCTTTTACACATATTTTTATCTGCTAGACTGGTACTAATGAGTTAGGCAGTCATCTCTATATTGCCATAAGCCACAACAAGTAAGCGTTTCTTTGAGTGAGTTTCTTAACCGCAAATTTCCCAAAAGGAGCCATCACCATGAAAAAAATGTTTGTTTTACTGTTAGGCTTTGTTCTGCTTCCAGGACTGTTTACTACAGTTCAAGCTGCGGAAAAGATGAACTTTTATGCCAATATTACGGCGATTCAACCGATCATGGATGAGTTCAATGCCGGACAGGACATCGATGGCATCTACACGCGGATTTCCACCTCCAAATATCTCGCTACAGTCCTGACCGAATTTTCAGCGGGAAAGCTACAAGCTGATGTTCTGCAAAGTCCGTTACCGATCATGCAGATGCTGAAGGAAAAAGGGGTTCTAGCTCCTTATAAATCACCAGCCGCAGCAGGTTATCCCGCCTGGGCACAGCAGGATGATACCATTATTCAGTTTGGTATCGAGTATGTTGCTCCTATCTACAACAAGGATCTGGTTAAGCCTGAAGACGTTCCCACTCGCTACGAAGACCTGACCGATCCAAAATGGTACAACAAAATGGTCATGCCTGATCCATCCTCACATGCAACGACTATTTCCTGGTTGGTCGGCTTAAAAGAGGCAAAAATTTTCGGTAACGACACCAGTTGGAGGAAATTCTTGAAAGGGCTCGCCGCAAACAAGCCCATGTTTGTCAAATCCTTTGGCCCGACTCCAGCTCCGATTGAAAGTGGAGAAAAAGTACTCGGAATCTCCATGCCAAAATATATTATTTCCAAAGCTCCGGCTCCTCTTGATTGGGCCAGAGTCGACACCCTGCTGGGCACACCGCGTGGTATTGCCATTTCCGCCAATGCACCTAACCCTAAAGCCGCAAAAGTATTTGTTGATTACTGGCTCAGCCAGAATGCCATGCAGTTACTGGCTACCAAAGTTGGTGAATATGTTCTTGCTCCTGGCGTATTTCCACCAATTGACGGGATCAGTCAAGTCAAAGTTCTGCCGATCAGATCTCTTTCTGATGATGAAATCCGCAGTTGGGGTAAAGAGTTTCGCAAGATTTTTTATGCAAAATAGAATTTTGTTTTTTGAACAACCACTTCCCGCATGACGCAGCTGGAGTGAAGCAACTGATTCGTATTCCGGGGACACGTAACAAATACATGTCCCCGGAATATAGTCATTATTTCGAGGTCTTATGGAAATTCGGATTAAAGGGCTGACCCGCCATTATTATTCTGAAGGAAAACAGATCAAGGCACTGGATGGTGTCGATCTAACCATCCCTGCCAATAAAATCTTTACCCTTCTGGGACCAAGTGGTTGTGGTAAAACCACCCTGCTCCGTTGCATTGTGGGACTGGAAACTCCCGATGCTGGTGAAATTTACATTGGTGATGATCTGGTTTGGTCAAGTGAAAAGGGTATTTTTGTCCCGCCAGAGAACAGAGGTCTTGGGATGGTTTTTCAAACCTATGCGATCTGGCCACATATGAATGTTTTTGACAATGTTGCCTACCCACTGCAAACCAGCAAAACCCCTAAAGACAAGATCCGCCAACAGGTCGCAAAAGCTCTCAAGTTTGTCCAGCTGGATGGCTTTGAAAATCGACCGGCAACAAAACTGAGTGGTGGACAGCAACAACGAGTCGCTTTGGCTCGGGCACTGGTTGCCGAGCCAAAAGTCATTCTCTTTGACGAGCCATTGAGTAACCTTGACGCTAAACTTCGTGAAGAAACTCGCAAGGAGTTGCGCAGCTTTCTCACTGAATTGAAAATTACCGCGATCTATGTCACCCATGATCGAATTGAAGCCTTGGCTCTTTCCGATCTGATTGCAGTCATGCGTTCAGGCAAGATTATCGAAATCGGAGATCCGAAAAAAATCTATTTCAATTCAGATGACAAATTCGTTGCAGACTTTATTGGCCGAGCCAACTTGATTAAGGGCAAGGTAGAGAAACTGGATGGAGAACATGCGATTTTTGCTTCAGAAATTGGCTCCATCGTCGCACTTAACAGCCAGAAAATTCCAGTTGGACAGAATGCCATGCTTTGTGTCCGTCCCGAATTTATCCGGT
Organism: Desulfuromusa sp.; assembly: GCA_016744595.1. Lineage (GTDB taxonomy): Bacteria > Desulfobacterota > Desulfuromonadia > Desulfuromonadales > Geopsychrobacteraceae > Desulfuromusa. The sequence continues at coordinate 9,365 of JADGEB010000055.1, read as the reverse complement.
TAGCACCAGAACAAGCTGCTGAAGGGCAAAACATTTTCAGTGGCAAAATGGAATCCCTGATATTTATTGGCGAAGCCTACGAAGGGGAAATTCGTATCGGAGAGACCTTACTGACCACAACAATTGAACCAACCGAAAACATTGTTGAAGGTGACACTATCTTCATCTCTTTTGACCCTGACCATTGCTTCCTCCTTTCAACATAGGTGCTGATATGTTTAAAAAACCAACTCTGACCACAACCCTGATTGTCATCGTTGGTTTTCTGACCCTCTGTCCGGTCATCATGTTGCTACTGGGCAGCTTTTCACAAGACTTTGTCTCCTTTGGCCAGTTTACAACCGTCAAATATGTCGAGGCCTACACTGATCCAGATTTTGCCGCAATCCTATGGAATACAGTAATTTTCACCGTTGGGTCGGCACTGGTTGCTACTTTACTTGCGTTATTTTTGGCTTATGTCAACACCAGAACCGACCTCCCTTTTAAATTCATTTTCAAAGTCATCGCCATTGTCCCGATGATGATTCCCCATATCCTTTTTTCGGTCAGCTGGGTGTTATTACTGAACCCGAGTAACGGCACTCTGAACCGTCTCCTCATGGATTTGTTTGGTCTCAAAGATGCGCTGTTTGATATTTATACGTTGCCGGGGATGATTCTCGTAGAAGGTTTGCTGGATCTGCCAATTGCCTATCTGATCATTGCGCCAGCGATGAGTGCTTTTGATGTCTCATTGGAAGAATCGTCCAAGGTGTGTGGTGCATCCAATCTACGGACTTTGATGAGAGTTACGTTGCCGGTGCTCCGCCCTGCAATCTTGGCCTCAGCAATCCTAGTTATCGTCAGAAGTCTTGCTTCGTTTGCGGTTCCGTCGGTCATCGGGATGCCGGGTCGCATTTATGTTCTATCGACTCATATTTACCGCAATATTGCCAGCGGATTTGCCGCCGATTTTGGCAAAGCGGCAGCCATCGGTATGAGTGCATTAGCCGCCTCAATCACCTTGATCTATATTTATCGCTATTTAACCTCTGAAAGTGGCAAGTTCGTCACCATTTCTAGCCGGGGATTCAAACCCACCCTGATAAAACTAAAAAACGCCAAGTATCCCCTGTTTGTGATTGTTGGGATTCTTTCTTTTGTCCTGATTGTGCTGCCGGTTATGGTTCTCTTTTACACCTCAATGCTCCCTTATTCGATGGTTCCGAGTGCCAAAGCTTTTTCGATGATGTCGTGGAACAATTGGGTTGAAGTTCTCAAAGATCCAATCTCGCTACTCTCCTTGAAAAACAGTCTGTTCCTTGGTGTGGTCGGAGCAACCATCGGGACAACGCTGTCGATCTTCGTCTCCTATGTGATCGTCAAGATCCGCTCAACCGCATCGGGGATTCTCGAATCGCTCAGTTTTCTCTCTTTTTCCTTCCCCGGTATTGTTATTGGTGTTGGCTTCATGTGGTTTTTTGTCCGCACCCCCATCTACGGGACACTCACCGCCCTGTTGATCGGCTACATCGCCACCTATCTGCCCTATGGGATAAGACCGATTTCAAGTGCTTTTGTGCAGATCCATAGTCACCTGGAAGAATCATCACGGGTCTGCGGAGCTGGTCCTTTCTACACCATGCGCCGAATTGTCATCCCGCTCCTGATTCCCGGTATCGTTTCTGGCTGGATACTGATGGCCAGCATGTTCCTGCGTGAACTGACCCTTTCGGTGGTTCTTTCCCGGCCAGGAACTGAAGTTCTGGCAGTGCAGATTCTCCATTTTGCCGAAGATGGGCTGTGGGGGAAATTGTCAGCCCTTGGGATCATTATGATTTTTATCTCTTCACTGCTAGTTATTTTGGCGGCAGTACTGGGGAATAAACTGACCAAAATGGAAGTGGTAAATAAGTAGAGGAGCAATATAGGTTGATAAAGGAGGAACATATGAAAAATTGGATTATAGTATTAGGAACTCTATTTTGTTTGCTGCTTGCAGGAACAGGGTTTACACAAACCAATCGAAGTTCTGAAATTGAAGCTCTGATGATTGGGCTTGATTCTCCCAGCAGTGCCAAACGAATCAATGCTTCCAAGATTATCAGCCGCTCTGGTTTGGCTAACCAAGAGCTTTACACAAAAGTGGCATCTTTGCTTAGCGAAGGTTATGCCACGAAAACCGATGCCGACCACATTGATGAAATGGCCTGGCTTTGCAAAGCTCTGGCCGCCTCAGGTGATTCACAATATCGTCCTTTATTTGAAGAAATTTCCGCTAACACATCAAGTTCAAAACTGGAACGCTACGCAAAGCAAAGTCATGCGCTAATTGAAGAGTATGCGCAACGTAGCCAGATCCTGAATGAGACAAAAACTTGGGATGAAAACTTGTCTGCAGTAGATAATCGCCTCATCAATATGCTCAATTCTGACAAGGCTGCCCTGAAGCGTGATGCCGCTAAAATGATTATCCGCAGTATCAAAACCGACGAAAAAGTTTTTGCCGCCGCCGCGGAAGCATTGAATACTATGGCTGCAGAAGATCACCCTGATAGCACCTCTGTTGATACCATGGCTTGGCTGTGTAAATCCTTAGCCGCATCTGGCAACAGTAAGTACATAGAAACTCTTCAAAAGATTCATGATAGTACCAGTAGCTCTAAGTTGAAGATGCATGCTTCAAAAGCACTAAAAACTTTTTAGACATACCGGCGGCGGCGACTTTGAAAAAAAGCAGCAGGTATTTTTAAAGCGGTGCCTTGGTAGATGGGGATATGGTGGAGTGTGGCAATATTTCAAGGCTGAGACTCCAGTAACTGATGTTTATTTCTATTGGGGGCTTCAAAGCAATCTACCAGCTATCATTTCTGGCTGGATGTTATGCGAAAAAAGGGAGAAAAATGACGTCAGAAAGGAAAGATTATATTGTTGTTTGTAAATATCTTTATAAAATTGGCATCTCATCTCTACTTTTCGGAGCTTTATTCCTAAATTCAGGTTGTTCCGCCCCCCAACTACCGACATATCCAGTCAAACAGATAGACCACTACCAGCACACCCTGTTCAGAGACGGATTACAGATAGCTGTCGATCCCATGTTTGACTCTCAGGAAAACAATACCTATTTTGGCGTAGATCTGTTTCAGGAAAATATCCTCCCCGTTTTTGTGATGGTGAAAAACCTCAATAGCAATGGGAGTATTGTGGTTCATAAGAACAAAATTTCGCTAAATGGTCTTACAAATGATCACATGGAGGTGAATGACGAGGTCAATATTGTAGACGCTTCAAATGCTATGGCTCTCAATGAGGCTTCAGCTTTTCTCGGCAGTACGCCACTGATGTTAGTGGCGTTAAGCCAGGTTTCAGATTTGGCTGAAATTAAGAGAAATTTTAAAACTAAAGCTTTTCAGACTCAAACCCTCTCCACAGGCAAACAGAGTTGCGGCTTTGTTTATTTTCGTCTGCCGGAAAAAATCAAAAATGTGGAGAAGCTATCTATTAGAATCGAAATGATGAATCTCCAGGAGAAAAGTAACCAAATCTATCAAATCCCTTTTGTCTGGAAAGGAAAAAAAAATGACAAAATATAGTCGACTGTTCTCCGCAACTCTGTTTCTCTGCTTATTGATAACACTGCCCAGCTGTATTTTAAGCCCCCCTCAAGATTTCTATTTTACTGTTGCCCCAGTCAGCCATACTCTTAACCCAAACATCCCATTGAAAGTGGGACTTCAACTGACCGATGAGTTTAAAAAGGCCACCTGGGTCTCACCAGAACATAAAATCACTTTCCATATCGGTGAAGTTATCAGTGAAAAAGCAAAGGAAGTGTCAAAAGCCATTTTTTCGGATGTTGTGGTTGTCGATAATAAACAAGCGCTCACTTCTGGTGATGTTAAAGCATTATTGATTCCACAACTGATCACCTTTGAGAGAACTCGTCCGGTTTTTGGTACCCAGGATACAATCGACATCGCCATTATTCAATGGACCCTCACCGATATGAACGATTCTCTTGTCTGGATCGACACCATTTCTGCTGAAGGAGCCTCCTCCGTTACCGGCGGAGAGGCGGCAAGGGCAGCCCTAACCCTGAATCCATGGAAAGTGGGTCAAATTGCAGCGGAGCGGGGGATGACGGTTCTAGCGGAAGATTTTTTCAATAAATCCGTTACAACCATGAGGTCTTCAGTAGAAATCGCGAAATTTTCCAAGGAGTCTGGTGGAAATTAGGCGGGTAGTGGTCAATAAGTAGAGCCCGATAAAACTATTTGACCAAAACACAAACTAGAGCTACTAATAGACTGTAGATATAAATCATCTTTGGGGGAAAAGATGAACCTTCTGATCAAGCTCCTTATCTTCAGCTTTCCATTTGTCTTCGTTGCAGCTCTATTCTGGCCAGCCATCGAACAAAAAAGCCAGCTATCGTCTCAACCTATTATTGAAGAAGATCCCCTTCTAAAGCCTTCGCCTATCATTGAAAATTATAAACCACGTATTTCTTCAAAAAAAACCGTTAAGCAAAAAACCGCTCCGGAATCTCCACAACCAACCAGTTCAGCTATCTATCGATGGGTTGACGAAACGGGACAAGTTCATTTTTCAAATGAACCCAGCCATGAAACAGCGGTCGCCTATACACCAAAGCGGCTTGGTTCCCTCAATGTTTCTGCTGATATTAAGCAGCGTGTAGCAGTTGATGAGTATAGGGTGGCCAAAATAACGGAAAGATTGCTTGCAGAAGCCTCCTATTTACAAACACATCAGACGGCAACAAAGCCAGCAGCAGCTAGTTATCAATTTTCCAATACGAGTGTCGGACAAAAGCATGGGTATATTCTGATGTCTGGTCGAGTTTCAGGCGGGGAAGCTTGTAAGCAGTTAAGGATAACAGCCTATGCACAAAATGATATGGGTAGATCAGCCAGTGGCAGGGATGATATTAGGATATCTGGTTCTGGATCTCGGTTATTTGAGATGAAGGTCAGCTCTCGCTGGAAAGGTGGCGGGAAAAGGCGACCACAGTGGGAGATAACAAATGTTACAGCTTATTGCTTGAGGCAGTAACGCGTTTCTCAAATGTGGATCTAGATTAAGGCATATAAACTGTTATTATCTACTAACTTAGTTTTATATATTTTGCCCCCCCGTGTTACTGCAACGGGGTATTGCAAAAGTACTAGAAGATATGCAACCAATTTTGACATAACATTTGATACGCAGATCGAAGCCTTATTAAGGGAAGCGGAGGAAGTTTCACATCTACATAGTTTTGAAGCGAAAATTTCCCATCGCTTGACCACAAGATGTTCACGGGCTCCGATTCTTATGCTATTGTCGGCATTATTTGAAATGTCTTCTTTGAATCAGAAAAATCTTCTCGTTGAAGAAACATAACATTCATCTAGAACCCAAAATCTGGTGACGAAATGAATAGATCACACTATTACAACTACATCGATGAGAGACTGTCAGTGCTCGCAACCAGAATTGAGCTTCGTGGCCAGTTGAACATACTTGACTATCATCTCCATTGTGAAAATTTCTACCTTCATTTTTTTAATAAATTGTTTGGTTGGGAGCTGGAGAATCTGAATTCCTGTAAACAAAATGTTGAGGCAATAGATCTATTAGACAACAAAAACAAGATAATAGTCCAAGTTTCTTCGACGGCCACTAAGGAAAAGATTGAGTCAGCACTGAGCAAAGATCTGTCCGCATATACCGGCTTTTCCTTCAAATTCATATCAATATCAAAAAATGCAAACGCATTACGAAGCAAGACCTTCGAAAATAGTCAAAAGCTGGACTTTGCCCCTCAGTCCGACATTTATGATATTGCTTTAATTATGAAAATAATCTCTGCTCTCGAAATTGCGGACCAAAGACGTATTGCCAGCTTTATAAAAGAGGAATTGGGCACAGAGGTTGACCCCCTTAAACTTGAAACAAATCTTGCCGCAATCATAAATATCCTCGCAAAAGAGGATTGGAGCCTGGCCGCATCAGCTGTTGAGACTGTCCCTTTCGACATAGATAAAAAGATCGACTACAATCACTTGGATGCTGCGCGTGGCATTATTGATGACTACAATATTCATCATGGGCGAGTAGACAGGATCTATTCAGATTTCGACAAGCTTGGTTCCAATAAGAGCACATCAGTGCTAGGAGCGATTCGGCAAGATTATCTGGCCCATATGTCTCTACTTGGAGACGATGAGCTGTTCTTCAAAATAATCGAGTGCACAGTTGACAGAGTTCAAAACAGTGCGAATTATGAAACAATTCCATACGAGGAATTGGAACTTTGTGTAAACATTTTGGTGGTAGACTCATTTATCCGCTGTAAGATATTTAAAAATCCGGAAGGATATGTCTATGCTGCTTCCTGACAATATCCACCCAGAGCAGAGCATCTATTTCAACGGCGCTTTCGTGCTGGAAGCGCTTAGAGAACATCGCGTCATGGATCTGCTGGATTTATATGTGAGGACCAAAACGTATAGGGAGATGACCATGCCCGTGTTTGTACTATGCCTTGATTGGCTGTTTTTATTGAACGTTATTAGCTTGAATGAACATGGGAGAGTAGAACTATGTTCTTAAAGTCCTTGACGATTTCAAGCGAATCAGATGTGATTCGTGAGATCAATTTTCACAATGGTATCAATCTGATTGTAGATGAAACCCTGGATTCTCAAGACACTAAAACCGGTAACAACGTCGGCAAGACCACAGTTCTTATGCTCATTGACTTTTGTCTTGGAGCAAGCCCAAAGCATATTTATACCGACCCTGAAAACAAAAAAGATGAATATACGCTAGTAAAGACTTTTCTAATTGAGAATAATGTACTTATCACTCTTGTTTTAAAAGAAGATTTGATCAAAGACAGATCCCCAGAAATCAGAATTGAACGTAATTTTCTGCCTAGAAAGAAGAAAGTTCAAAAAATTAATGGGATGGATAAAACTGACGATGAATTTGAGGAAGCGTTAACTGATATCCTGTTTCCCGGTCAATATGAAAAAAAACCAACTTTTCGACAGATAATATCCCACAATATCCGCTACAAGGACTTGAGTATCAATAATACCCTTAAGACATTGGACCGTTATACAAGTGACGCTGAGTATGAGACGCTATACTTGTTTTTGTTGGGGTGTGATTTTGAGCAGGGGGATACTAAACAGGCACTGTTGAGCAAGATCGGTCAGGAACAGACCTTCAAAAACAGGCTTGAAAAAAATCAAACAAAATCAGCTTACGAAACGGCACTCTCCCTTTTGGAGGGTGAAATTGAAGTTTTAAACCATCGCAAGTCTAATTTTAACCTGAACGAAAATTTTGAGTCTGATTTGGACAGATTGAATCAGATCAAATATCAAATTAATATTGTGAGTTCAGCTATCGGAAAACTTAACATTCGGCATGATCTGATCAATGAAGCAAAGCAAGACCTTGAAAAAAGTAGATCCCAAATAGACCTACAGCAATTGGAACATATCTACAGACAAGCAACCGACCGGATAGAAGGTATTCAGAAAACATTTGAGGATTTATGTAAATTTCATAATAGTATGATTGCAGAGAAGGTTAAGTATGTCTCTAGGGATCTGCCAAAACTAGACACCGAGATTAAATCAAAATCAAAACTGTTGAGACGCCTCTTACTGGAGGAGGCTGAATTATCTGTTGCGATATCTCGTAGTGAGTCTTTTGAAGAATTAGAGAAGCTAATCGCAGTTCTCAACGAAAAGTTCCAAAAAAAAGGAGAATACGAAAATACTATTCAACAGTTGGAAGAGGTTGAGTTAAATCTGACCACGCTCAACGATCAGCTGGATGATATTGACAATGCGCTGTTTTCTCAGGCCTTTGAACTGAAAATCAAAGAACAGATAAATAAATTTAACAAGCACTTTTCTTCAATTTCCCACAAACTCTATGATGAGAAATATGCGTTGAAATTTGACCCGATCATAAACAAAAAAGGCCAGCGTTTATATAAATTCAACGCATTTAATACCAATTTTAGTTCAGGAAAAAAGCAGGGTGAAATTTCGTGTTTTGATATTGCATACACCCTGTTTGCCGATGAAGAAAATATTCCGTGTCTGCACTTTTTGTTAAATGATAAGAAGGAGCTGATGCACGATAACCAGCTCCAAAAAATTGCTCAGTTAGTTAACACCAAAGGTATTCAGTTTGTGGCGTCAATTCTCAAGGATAAATTACCAGAAGAACTTAATCGAGAGGATTACTTTGTGGTGAAGTTATCGCAGACAGATAAAGTTTTCAGGATTGAGAATTGTTGAAGGTGGATAGGTTGGTACGTTTATAAGACAATACTATTACCAACAAGTACAACACTTGGAGCTCTAAAATAATCCCAGCCGCTTCTACGAGCCTGACCCCTGCTCCCTGGGAATAAACTGACCAAGATGGAAGTGGTGAATAAGTAGAGTTCGATAAAACTATTTGACGAAAGAACAGATCAGAGCTATTAATAAACAGTAGATGCAAATCATCTTTGGGGGGAAAAGATGAACCTTCTTATCAAGCTCCTTATCTTCAGTTCTCCATTTATCTTTGTTGCAGCGCTTTTCTGGCCAGCCATCGAACAAAAAATCCCGCTATCGTCTCACCCACTTATTGAAGAAAAGCCCCCCCCCCCTAAAACCATCGTGCTATACAGTAAAGCAGTTTGATTCCATAAATGCTTGGCTGGAAGGAGGGAAATGAAAAAATTTCAGTTACCGATCATCTTGCTGCATCTAGTTTTTATCCTTTGCTTCATTTCTTCGTGCGGCAGTGATCAATCATTTGAGACGAGAACAGAGAAGGAACAATTAACGGACCTTTTTCTTGTTTTTTCTACACGAAGTGACATCATCGCACCAATAATGCAAGAAGTACTGATTACCGCAGCTGAATCAGCCGGAACTGCATTCAAGAATGCATTGCAGAACCATCCATTACGTGCTCAATTCATCAGCGATCTCGATCCTGCTCTGCAAGATTACCATCAGGAAGCTGCCCCTGCCGGAGTTGAAGGCCGGACTATCGCGATTCATCATCTGCTCAACACTTTATTGACCGCAGCCGAAAGATCAAGAATTACTCCTGATGATTTATCCTTGGCCATCTTATCAGCATTCGCAGCATATGAGCAGGAGTTGATGGCAGAACCTATATGTTCGCTTCTGCAAGAAGAAGAGCGCGAGTTGATCGACTTGATGCTCCTGTCTATTCTCAATCAGATAGAACTTCGTAAATTTCCCAATTCTGTCCTTGCTTGGCTTGAGGCTCTCGGCGCAGACGTAAATTTAGCTGACTTAATTAATCAAAGCGAGTGGACGGACGGGTAT
>JADGEB010000054.1 GCA_016744595.1 Desulfuromusa sp. | reverse complement strand
GGTCTACCCTCTACGGCTATATTGCCATCGAGGGCGATATGAGCACCGTCAGCGGCATCTCCTTTTACGAGCACGGCGAAACACCAGGCCTTGGCGGAGAGATAGAGAACTCCCGCTGGCAGTCGGGCTGGCAGGGGAAAAAAATCTATAACCAGTCCAATGAAGAGTCCCTCGTCGTTGGCCAGAAAAAGGGTCAAGAGGAGGCGATCCATCATGTCGACGGCTTGTCGGGAGCGACACTTACAATCCAGGGAGTTGACGATATCATCACCTTCTGGTTCGGCGAACATGGCTTTAAACCATTTCTGACCAAACTGAGGAAAAAGGGAGGAAGGATAGATGGCTGAGACCAATATTGAACTACTGACAAATTCAATACTGAAACGCAATCCCATCGCCTTGCTGGTTCTGGGTATTTGCTCGGCTCTAGCAGTCACAGGACAGATGGCAACGGCACTGGTAATGTCCATCTGCCTGACGCTAGTAACCGCTTTTTCCAGCCTCACCATTAGCATCGTCCGCTTCCAGATACCCAACAGTGTCCGCATCGGCATCCAAATCACCATTATCGCCACTCTGGTTATCTTGGTGGATGAGATTCTTAAAGCCTTCTTTTTTGAACTCTCAAAACAACTCTCTATCTTTGTTGGGTTGATCATCACCAACTGTATCGTCATGGGTCGAGCCGAAGGCTTCGCCATGAGCAACCCGCCCGTAGCCAGTTTCATAGACGGCATAGGCAACGGCCTGGGCTACAGTTTGATTCTGATGCTGGTCGCCTTTATTCGCGAGCTCTTCGGAGCCGGAACGCTGTTCGGCATTGAGATCCTGCAACTGACCACCAACGGTGGCTGGTATATAAGAAACGGCATGCTAGTCCTGCCGGCCAGCGGTTTTTTCATCATCGCCACAATTATCTGGATAATTCGAACCCTTGATCCAGAACAGCAGGAAAAAAAGTGATGGGACATCATTTTGATATAATTCTTCGCTCCATATTCCTGGAAAATCTGCCGCTGAGTTTTTTTCTGGGAATGTGCACCTTCCTCGCCATTTCAAAACAGGTCAAGGCAGCCGTAGGACTGGGAAGTGCCGTGCTGGTACTGCAGATTATCACCGTCCCCCTCAACAACCTCATTCTCAGCTACCTACTCAAGCCCGGCGCCTTCGACTGGGCGGGCTTTGGTGACATTGACCTGACTTTTCTGGGTCTGCTCACCTATATCGCCATCATTGCCGCCACCGTCCAGATCCTGGAAATGGTTCTCGATCGCTTCGTACCGGCGCTCTACAACACTCTGGGAATATTTCTGCCCCTGCTGACAGTCAACTGCGCCATCCTCGGAGCCTCTTTATTTATGGTGGAGCGTAATTATACTTTTACTGAAAGTATCGCCTACGGCATCGGTGCCGGTGGAGGGTTTTTTCTGGCCGTTGTTGCACTGGCGGGCATTCGGGAAAGATTGGAATATGCCAACCCCCCTGCTGCATTACGGGGGCTGGGACTGACCTTTGTATCGGTCGGGCTGATGGCCATGGCATTTATGGGACTCGCAGGCCTCTAACAGGGTGTTGAAAAACGTTTTCGAAGCCGCAAATGTAAGGCAAAAATTGTCGAAAAAGCGCAGTTGCAACGCAGATAGTTTTTCAACAGCCTGCTAATGCTTCCGCTGATAAGGGAGAAACAGGATGAATGAAATAGTTTTCGGTATTGGCTGTTTCCTTATCATGCAATTTATTCTGGTAACATTTATAACCGTTGCCAAGAAAAAGCTTTTGCCCGAGGGTGAAATCACAATCTACATCAACGATAGCCAGCAACTGACCACCTCCCCCGGCGGCAAGTTGCTGACATCCCTTGCTGATCAACAAATATACCTGCCTTCGGCCTGTGGTGGCGGTGGCAGCTGCGCCCAGTGTTTGGTCACGGTCGAATCCGGTGGCGGCGCCATTCTACCCACCGAAAGATCCAAGATAAACAACCGCGATGCCAGAAATGGCGTCCGCATGGCCTGTCAGGTTCCAGTCAAACGCGATCTAAAAATCAAGGTCAACCCAGAGGTTCTGGAGACGAAAAAGTGGTTATGCCGGGTCAAGTCAAACAGGAATGTGGCCACCTTTATCAAGGAGCTGATTCTGGAAGTGCCAGAGAGTGAAACTATTGATTTCAAATCAGGAGGATACATCCAAATCGAAGTACCGTCGCACACCGTGTCCTACGCCAATTTTGAAATAGACAACCGCTTTCTCGCCGATTGGACAAAGTTCAGGATGTTCCAGTATAAATCCCACGTTCACACTCCGGTAACACGAGCCTATTCTATGGCCAACTATCCCGGCGAAAAGGGCGTTATCATGCTCAATGTCCGTATCGCTTCGCCACCGCCAGGTGATAAGACTGCGGCACCGCCAGGTCAGGTGTCATCTTATATCTTCAATCTCAAAAAGGGAGAGGAGGTCACCATCTCTGGTCCCTATGGTGATTTTTATCTGGAACAGAGCAATGCCGAGATGGTCTTCATTGGCGGCGGCGCCGGAATGGCTCCCTTGCGCAGCCACATTTTTGAACTTTTCAAAACCCTCAAAACAAGGCGCAAGGTCAGTTTTTGGTACGGCGGCAGAAGTATGAAGGAGCTTTTCTACACTGAAGAGTTTGAACAACTGGCCAGGGAGCACGAAAATTTTTCCTTTCACGTGGCACTTTCAGAACCAGATGCGGAAGATAACTGGAGCGGTGCCACGGGCTTTGTCCACCAGGTTCTCTACGACGACTATCTCAAAGATCACTCAGCGCCCGAGGACATCGTCTATTATCTCTGTGGTCCCCCTCCAATGTCTCAAGCTGTTTTAAAAATACTGGATGAACTCGGCGTAGAGAAAGAGAATATCCTCTTTGATGATTTTGGAGTGTGAGACAGAGATGACAACCCTTTTGGCAACCTTGACACTTTCCTTCCTGATCTTTGCCACAGCCGTGCTGGTTATCAATTTTTGCAAATCCAGACCGAAAAACAGCAAACACCAGCTCACCGGAATGTGCCACTGCAGCGGTTCCGCCAGTACCTGCGACAAAAATACCCAGCGGAAGACCATGAAATAGTGCCTGCCCTGCCCCGGTAGCTGTTTGTCTCAACACATCATGCCACAGAAAGTTCGGAGGAGAGGATAAAGCAGGTTTTGCTATCTTAGATTAGCTTGCCGATTACCGCACCTTTTGTCTGGCAGTGCCAAATAGCCCTTCCGCAACTATTTCGACCTTTCTCCCTCATCGAGCCATCCGTGCGAAAGTATGACAGTTCATGATCTCCACCAGTAAATCTCTCCAATATCTTTATCAAGAGTCCTGTCGAAGTAGCTAGATATCCTTGGAATTTGCACCCAACATTGAGCGCACTACCATTAAAGGTTGACTTTCAACAATGAACAATAAAAAACCAAAAAGATAAAAAAACGGGTACTTGAAGCCAACTGTGGACTCCCGAATATCATCTTTTTGTGGCCGCTAGCCCTTTCCACAAGCAGCAAGAAATACCCTCAAAATTTCAGGATTGTTAGACTTGATCGCCCCGGATAGAAAATCCTTGAGCCCCGGCTTGTAACCTTCATTCCAAACACGCAAAAAGAACTCGGTACTGGTTTTACAAACACAATCAGCATTATCAATAGTCCGGCCATTCTCAACCTGACAGCCGGAAGAAGACATCTGCACCGTCTTTTTCACATCATCAATCGAAAAGTAAATCGAAACAGGATCACTCGTTGATCCTGAATGACAGTTTTGCGGGATTTCAGAAAAAATTTGCTCAACCATAATTTACCTCTACAGTGCGTTTAACTTCTCGGTCAAAATCGGAACCAGTTGCTTTAAATCAGCAACCGCCAAAACATCGGCAACCTCTCCAATCGGAGCATCTTTATCAGTATTGATCGCAAGGACAAATTCTGATTTCTTCATCCCGGCCAGATGCTGAATTGCCCCGGAAATACCGCAAGCAACATAGAGTTTGGGGGTTACCGTTTGTCCAGTTGTTCCAACCTGACGGCTCTGGTCTGCCCATTCAGCATCAACGACCGGACGACTGGCACCATATTCACCTTTGAGGGCTTTAGCCAGATTTTCAATCATTGCCAGATTTTCTGGTTTGCCGATACCACGGCCAGCACTGACAATAATCTCGGCTTTAGACAGATCGACCCCGCCAGATTCCGCTTCTTCATAACCGCCAAACTGAATATCTCCACCAGCAACGACTTCAACTTTAACCACCTCAGGAGTGCCGCTTGGATCCTCCATAGGAGTAAAAGCACCGCCCTGCAGGGTCACAACTGAAATATCTGTAGCTGCTTTCACCTGGCGCCGCAATTTGGAGTTACAGGATGGAACCACCAGATTACCATCCTTAATTTCGACGACCTCCGAAATTTGCGCAGCTTTCAGTGCCAGAGCAATTCTTGGAGCCAAATCCCAACCATAGGAAGAGTGGGGCAAAACAACCATTTGTGGTTGTTCCTTTTCAATCACTTCCAACAGCAGCTGCTTGTGCTGGCTCGGATTGAACTCACCTGCCTGGCCAATATCTGCCAGATAGAGTTTGCCATTATAATCTGGCAAAGAATTTTCAGAACCAACCAGGAACATGGCGCTTTCAGCACCCAACTGGGAAGCAAAATTAATCAGTTCACCGCTGGTTCCAAGTAGCTCGCTATCTCTATATTCAGCAACAAGTAATGTCTTCATCATATCCTCCTAAGCCAAAGCTGTCGTTTTTTCTTTAAGAATCTTGATCAGCTGATCTGCCAGATCAGCCGGATCGCCCTCAAGAATCAACCCTCCACCTTTTTTCTCAGGTGGCGCCACTTGAATAACTTCCAACAGGGATGCTTCCGGACTCAGTTCGGCAACCGGAGTTGAGATCATTTCTTTCTTCTTTGCCTTCATAATATTTGGCAAAGTTGGATAACGTGGAGTATTCAAACCAAGTTGACAGGTAACCAATGCTGGGGTTGTACAGCTAATTTTGGCCTTGATCCCTCCTTCCAATTCCCGTTTGGCGTTAATCGTGCCATCGGCATAACTGAATTCAACCAGAGTCGTCAAACTAGGAATACCAAGCATTTCAGCAACCAGCACACCAACCTGTGCACTACCGCGATCTTGAGATTGCATTCCAGTAAAAATCAGGTCAAAACCTTTATCTTTTGCAAACCCGGCAATCAATGATGCGATGGCATAGGGATCTTTGAGATAGCTTTCGTCATCAGCAATATGGGCCCCTCGATCACACCCCATCGCCAGAGCCTTCTTCATTGTCTCCTTGACCCGATCAGAACCGATACAAAGGACTGTCAGATCAGCTTCACCAACCTGTTGTTTCAACTGAACCGCCTGTTCAACAGCGTATTCATCATACTCATTCATCCGCCAAGCAAGATCGGTCTCTTCGTACCAGCTTCCGGCAGCATTTACTTTGAACTTCGATTCCATGTCTGGAACCTGCTTAATGCAAACAAGTATTTTCATCAATATTCTCCTTTGATTATTGACCCAATCATCAAATCAACTCGTATTCCGGGGACACATATCGAGTACATGCCCCCGGAATACCTTGATCCTCAATTATCTAGCAAGTCGTTCAATTAAAATTTCAGCCAAATCTTTTGGTTGTAACTGTTCATCCAGTTCCGCTCCCTTAATACCATCTTCAAACATGGTCAAGCAGAAGGGACAATTGGAGATCAGTGTTGGTGCTCCAGTTTCAGCAGCCATTTGTGCTCGTTTTTTACTGATCCGAGTGCCAATATTTTCATCAGCAAGGATACGACCACCTCCGGCACTGCAACAAAATGATTCCGCACTGTGCTTTTCCATTTCGGTCAGCTGAGCACCAGCAGCAACCAACAAATCCCGTGGTGCCTGATAGATGTCGTTATATCGTCCCAGATAGCAGGAATCATGATAGGTACAATCAAAGGTCTGCGGAGTAATTTTCAGCCGCCCCTGCTGAAGTAACTCAGCCAGATATTCAGTGTAGTGACTAACTTCCACATCCAGACCAAGATCACGATAATCTTTGTTCAGAGTATTGAAGCAGTGGGGACAGGTAGTGACAATCTGCTTAATTCCATAGCCTTTAATCTGTTCAATATTTTCACCTGCCTGCATCTGGTACAGATATTCGTTGCCCATCTTGCGCATTGGTTCACCACAACATTTTTCTTCTTTGCCGAGGATACCGACTCTCACACCCGCTGCATCACAAAGCTGAATAAAAGCTTTGGCGATAGCTTGATTGCGTTTGTCAAAAGAGGCATAACAGCCGACAAAGTAAAGAATATCAACCTCGCGGTTCTCACCAAGGGTTACGACTGGAAGCCCTTCAGTCCAATCCCCACGGCTGGCAAAGGCAAGACCAAAGGGATTACCATTGACTTCAGTATTCTCCATAGCGGTCATCACTTCTTCGCCTGGAAATTCTCCCTCCATCAACACCAGATTGCGGCGCATATCAATAATCTTGTTGACGTGCTCAATATTGGCAGGACAGATTTCCTGACAGGCTCGGCAGGTGGTACAAGCCCAAATGGCGTCTTTATCAATTTTGTCCAGCAATGGAGTGGTCGGACTGATCTCGGCAATTTCACCAATCTGTTGAACGATCTTCATTGGTGATAGAGGCTTGTCGGTCACCCAGGCAGGACAGCGGTCTTGACAGCGTTTACAACTGGTACAGGCATCGGCATCAAAAATATCTTTCCAGCTCATATCAGTTATTTGCGCGACACCAAAGCTTTCAGCTTCTTCGTCTTCCATATCGAGGGTCGGAACCAGTCCTTTGGGTCCAAGGTCGGTGAAGAGGTAGTTCGCACTGGTAGTGAACATATGACGAAATTTGGTGACGGGGATAATGGCGATAAAGGCGATGACAACAATCAGATGTATCCACCAGAGGTTACTATGCAGCCCGAGAAGTGTCGCTTCGTCTAAACTGGCAAATATCTTTGCGACCCCTAAACCAACGGGAGACCAAAGAGCCAGCGGCGTTCCTAATTCGGTCACTGCCATGCGAATGCCTTCGATGACGAACCCACTGATCAGAATTGTCAGCAGCAGGCCATTCATAATAATGTCGTCTCCACTATTCTCTAGCCCCGCGGGGCGAATTTCATAACGTCGTATCAACAAGCCAATCAGCATAACAATTGCGACCAGTCCAGCAATATCGAGAATCAGGGAAAAAAACAGATAGAATGTCCCTTTCAGAAACTTGACACCGAAAAATAGATCAGTGAAATCGGCTTGAACAAAGATCAGACAGGTACCAAGGAACAAGACAAAGAACCCCCAGAAGAACAGAGCATGGGCAATCCCCGGGCCACGGACATTGAGGATCTTACTCTGCAACAGAACACTTTTGATCATCCCGGCGACTCGCTGCGGCAGCTGATCAGTTCGGTTCAAGGGTTGTCCTTGTTTATACATTTTGATCCGGCGTGAAAATACATAAATCAGGACTGCTATAGCGACAAAGCTAAGCAGGTACATTGGCACCAGAGTGGCTGCCCCGTGACCAACATTCCAATAGATTTCGCGGGTATATTCCATGGTTGATCATCTCACAAAAGGAGGAAATAGCTCTTCAATCTGAAAAGCTTCTTTTTCATACATAGCTTACGTAAAGGTTAACAGTAGATATAACAGCATTTTATTTGTTTTGCAATAAATCAAATTCCTACGTTTATGCAAAGAGTTATATGATTATTGACAGAACAAAAGCAAGAGTGATACTGATATAGAAATATTACGTAAAGGTAATCTACTATGCATACAGACACAGCGACTGAAAAATCGATTCAAATTGGTGAACTTGCAAAAACACTTGGAATCACCACTCGGACGATACGCTACTATGAAGAAATCGGCCTGATGGGGCCTACCGAGCGCTTGGGCGGTGGCACCCGAACTTACTGCAGAGATGACGTCTTACGCCTGAAGTTTATTCTGAAATTGAAGGAATTAGGAATTTCACTAAAAGAGATGCAAGAACTCGCAAAAAACTTCGATATCAATCAACAATCCTTTGGAACTATTACACCAAAGTTGCTGAAGATCCTCGACGTTCATATCGGAAAAGTAGATCAGAAAATTGCCAATCTCGCTTCTTTGCGTAAGGAAATTGTTGATTACCGTTTACGGATTTCTGATATTTTACAAGGCAATACCCCTGAAGTGAGTTAGCATATGGCAGAATTCGAATTTACCACTCCAATTGAAATCCGTTTTTCCGATCTGGATGCCTATGGCCATGTCAATAATGCCCTATTTTTCACCTATCTGGAAACTGCGCGGATAAAATTGTTTCAGCAACACTTCGGAGCTTTCCTCGACAGTGAATTGATGTTTCTCGTCGTGCGTGCCGAATGCGATTATCTCTTACCGATTGAACTGAATGATCCACTGCAAATTAGCATCTGCACTGATCAAGTCAGGCGCTCAAGTTTTGATTTCAGCTATCGGATGTATGATGGGGCAGGTAAAGTTTTCGCCGCAGCAAAAACCGTGATGGTCTGTTATGATCCAAAAATCAAAAAACCGGCCGCCATTCCTCCTGAAATTAAGGCTGTTTTTCTACAGCAGTAACTTAAGCTATTCGCCTGATATCTTTTTCCTCTACTCAACAATTCAAGTTAGTGGTGTTTTACATGCCCCAGAAAATCCTTGAGTCTTTCTGATTCAGGATTTTTCATCACTTCGCCAGGCTTCCCTTCCTCGACAATTCGACCATCATCCATAAAGATCAGTCGGTCGCCAACTTGGGCTGCAAATCCCATTTCATGGGTAACCACAACCATTGTCATCCCACTGTCTTTGGCAATACTTTTCATGACATCCAGAACTTCACCAATCATCTCGGGATCCAGAGCCGAAGTTGGTTCATCAAATAGCAGAACCTTAGGGCTGACGGCAAGTGCTCTGGCGATGGCAACACGTTGCTGCTGCCCACCGGAAAGCTGACCGGGGAGCTTATTTTCAAACTCAGCCAAACCAACTTTTTTAAGCAAATCTCTGGCAATATCACTCGCTTTGGACTTATTCATTTTCCTCGCCTTACAAGGACCGAAAGCAACATTTTCAAGCGCAGTCATATGCGGGAAGAGATTGAATTGTTGAAAAACCATCCCGACCTCAAGCCGTATTTGACGGGTTCGTCCCCTCTCTTCAGGGATCCTGATACCGTCAACGGTCAATTCGCCGCTCGATATCATTTCAAGACAGTTGATACAACGGATCAGGGTGGACTTTCCAGAGCCAGACGGACCGATGACCACAACAACCTCACCCTCTCGAATAGAAAGATCGATGTTGTGTAGTACTTCTGTATCACCAAACGATTTACAGATATTCTTCAATTCAATAATGCTCGACATCTTTTTCTCGACTTTCTTTTGGAAGCAATCGAAGCTGGCAGCCAGTTCATTGATAGCCCGACTGGCTGCTAGAAAATCTTCATCTTTCTCTCGATCTTTCGTAATGACATAGCCAACACTGTCGTCATGATCAGATACATGATGGCGACAGTCAGCCAGATTTCCAGTGCCCTGAAGTTACTCGCCATAATTTCCTGACCCTGTCTGGTCAATTCACCGACTCCGATAACAATGAACAACGAAGTATCCTTGAGGCTGATGATGAACTGATTGCCAAGCGGAGGAATCATTCTGCGAAAAGCAATCGGACCGATCACATGTACAATCAGTTGAAAACGACTGATACCCAAAGACATTCCAGCTTCCAGAAGTCCTTTATTCACCGAAATAACTGAGCCACGGACAATCTCTGCAATATAGGCTCCTGCATTGAAGATAATGGTGATGACTGCAGCGGTTAAGGCTTCGATCCGAAAACGTTCGATATCGGTGACCGCCTTGACCAACATGGGAAAGGCAAAATAAAGGAACATCGCCTGAACAATAATCGGCGTTCCTCGTATTGTCTCAACATAACAACCAGAAATATAGCGGATCGCAACGCTGATCGGTTTGAAGATTCCGTGTGGTTCTTCTCCAAGAGCTTCTGTGCCGGCAATTCGACCTAACCCGGCAAGAATACCACAGACCATGCCACCGATAATTCCCAGGATAGTTATAATCCAGGTCAGTTTGGCTCCTGCCAAAAGAGCAGGCAGCGATTCGGTAATGACTGAAAATTCAAAACCCATAATTTGACACTTCCATAAAAGCGGTTAGCCGGAGCTGGTTAATAAAATAAAGAATCCCTCCTGCACAGACTTGTGCTGAAGGGATTCTGAATGCATAAATTTTTTTCTCCCCTAAAGCTGATGTTTCAAGGCAGATCGGTTTGCATGTCCCTTCTGATTATTCAGGGTCAGCATCAAACCATTTTCTAAAAAGTTTGGCATAAGCGCCATCTTCCATCATCTGCAGAAGGGCAACGTTTGTTTTATCACGCAATTCACTCCCTTGTGGGAAGGCAATTCCGTACTGGGCTGCTTTAACATCTGGGCCAACAGCCTTAACCCTGCCGTTGCCAGCAGTCTTTATGTAATAGAGAACATTCGGAGTATCATGCATTGCAGCATCGGCACCGCCGGTGGCAACCTCAAGATAGGCTTGGTCGATATTTGGGAACTTGACAACTTTCTTCGCCCCAAGAGTTTCAACATATTCTACGGTTGCTGTTCCAAGTTTCACAGCAACAACTTTCCCCTTCAGATCAGCAGGAGCTTTGATGTCCATATTGTCAGCAGGAACCATAACCTTCAGACCAGCTCTGAAATAGGGATGAGAAAAATCGATTTTCTCTTCCCGAGAAGATTTGATAAAAATTGCTGCTAAAGCAACATCTAGATTACCGGTCGTCAAACCAGGAATCAAACCATTAAAATCCATCGGCTTCAGTTCATACTCAACACCGATACGCTTTGCAATTTCTGCCCACAGATCGATATCAAAACCTGTATATTTGCCATCCTTACCTTTGTACTCAAAAGGGACAAAAGCAGTATCTGTACCAACATACAACTTTTCAGCGAATGCAGCTCCAGACATAAAAACCAACAAACTCGCAAGAATCAATACAACCACTTTTTTCATGTGTTTCCTCCTGTTTCTAGTTGTATCCCGCAGCAACCAAAGCGGGATAATGGAAAGTTTTCTGGTCACTAAAGGTTCACACAATAAAACAATGTTTCTCAAATGAACATGAGAATCGAACAAAAGTCAAGTGGTCGGGCTTCTCCAACTCACAAAGTCATCTCCTCCACTCACGTTGCCCTGAGGCGCTACTCGTAAGGAGCAGCTACCTAGATACTAGAAAGCCAAAATTCGGTTTTCTCCCTAAATATCTGAACACTAGCTCCATCAAGTTCTCCACAAAGATTTGAATAAAATTGGGTACGAAATTCTTGTCCCCCAACACACTGAGAGAGGATGAGACAAGTTTTAGCGTAGACACTTTCCAGGGTCATATCAAGCGATGATAAAATCCCCATTTTCAGGGCTTTGACACCCAATTCATATTTTGACAGATCGGTGCTACCGTACGGTGAATGTGTTTTTGCGATAATAATTGCTTCGTTGTCGTCAGCCCAGCATGAAAGGGCTTCCATCAATTCCTCTCGGTGGCCACTCATCCCATAGATAAGGACGATAAGTGCCTTAAGGTCTGAGTTGTCAAGGTAGTTTTTCAGCCAAATGGGGTTCGTCGTATGAGTCAGGCAAAAAATATCGACCGCATTGGAAATCCCCGTGTTGAATTTTTTCAGCTGCCCTTTGTTAATAGCATAGTTGTCACGTTGGAAGTCAGAGATTTGAATTTCGTCTCTGTGATTTGAAACAAATGCATCAACACGCTTTACGCCAATGTCTACTTTCGTCGCGTTAACAGCATTAATAACTTTTCTGTTGAATGATACCCAAACTCCGCAATTAGTCGTTGATGCCGCGAGCAGAGCTGTTTCCAGATTTCCAACGACATCACTATCTTTATCTTCAAGTGTTTTCTGGGCACCCGTTACAATGACAGGTTTTTGGATTCCCTGTAGCATAAAGGCGAGCATACTCGCAGTATAAGCAAGCGTGTCTGTTCCATGCGTGACGATAAAGGCATCATGGTGGTCATAGTTAGCACAAATTGTCTCAGCAACTTTCTGAATATGTGAGAGCTGCATGCCGGCGCTGTCAATGCCACACTCGCCAAAAGGGGATTGTGCCTGTGAAATAAGACGATGCCCGGCAAGTTTCAAGTCAATTCTACTGAGTAAATCGGCAAAAGAGAGTTTGGGGCGGAAGCCGGTTTCAGAAGTAGCTGACGCGATGGTACCCCCGACATGAATAGGAAGAATGCGTTTCTTTTCCAATATATCCTCCGTCAAAATATTTTTGTAGAGCCACAACTGCAGTCTAAAACAAAAGGTTTATACTTGGGACAAATATTTTTACTCTGGTCGTCCGAATTATTCCATGGTAGTGAAGAACCATGTTTAACTTCCTCATCATCGGTATTATTCTCGGACTATCTGCTGGATTCGCACCTGGCCCCTTATTGACTCTCGTGATTTCCGAAACCCTGAAGCATAACATCCGCTCTGGAATTAAAGTGGCTCTGGCACCAATTATCACCGACCTGCCAATTGTCCTGATATCGTTGTTTATTCTGGCAAAGCTATCCAATCTCAACGTTGTCCTGGGAATCGTTTCTCTAGGGGGCGGATTTTTCCTGCTATTGCTTGGTTATCAGAGTCTAAAAACTCAGAGTATTGATCTGAGTACTCAGTTAACAAGCCCAAAATCATTGAGCAAGGGAATTTTAACTAACTTTCTGAGTCCACACCCTTACCTATTCTGGCTGAGTGTTGGGGCACCAACCATGACCAACGCTATGAACAGGCATCCATCAGCCGGGGTTGCTTTCATCAGTGGCTTTTATTTTTGTCTGGTTGGTGCCAAAATCGCTGCGGCCGTTTTGACTGGAAAATCAAAATCTTTCCTGACAGGAAACAGTTACCGTATTATTATCCGTTGTCTTGGTTTGCTTTTAATCATTCTGGCTGGCAAACTGTTTTATGATGCTCTGCAACTGCTACAGATCATATTGTAGAAATACTCACGGGGGATACAATGAATCACAAAATCAAAAATTCTCAACCTATTTCCAAACACTGCCTGGTCTGTGGCACCGAAAATCAATTCGGTCTGAAAACCAGATTTTTTGAAACTGAAGAGAAAGAAGTCATCGCCTTGTTTACCCCACAGGAAGAACACCAGAGTTACCCGGGAATTGCCCATGGAGGAGTTTCGGCAGCATTGCTTGATGAAGTCATTGGTCGCGCAATTATGGCACATTACGATCAGAACACCTTTGGGGTGACCGTCGATTTACAGGTCAAGTACAAGAAACCGGTTCCCCTAGGGGTGGAGCTCAAAGTGGTTGGGCGTGTAACCAACGATCGGGGTCGACTTTATGAAGGAACTGGGGAATTGTATCTTCCAGATGGAACCATAGCTGTATTGGCGCAGGGGAAATACATGAAGAGGAACTTGCAACAAATTACCGACAGTACTTTTATTGAGGAAGAGTGGTTTTCTCCTGAGGGTGATCTTCCGGATGAAATAGAGTTATAAATGCTGAAAAGAATAGCTGGCAGAAAGACAAGGAACTCAGGAAACAGAGAGGAAAGCTTCTCTGGTAATTTTCCCTCCCTCAGTTTGAATTTCGTGCCCACCGAGACGTTCTATCTGTGCGGGATTATGGGTCGACATAATCACTGCTATTCCAACATCAGCTAAGCAATGGAACAGTTCTTCAAACTCAAACAAGCGAGAACTTTCAACATTTACAGCTCAAGCATATCCATGAGCAAGGAAAGTTTCATATTCGCTTTCTGTTGTTCAAACCTCTGACCACCAGAAACGTTGTCAACGAGACCGCAATCATGACTGCCGCTACCGGAGCGGAATATGAAAGTCCGTAACTGTTGAAACGGTCGTAAATCATCACCGGCGCCACCATCGGATGGTAGGCAATGATGACCACAGCACCAAATTCCCCCAGCCCCCGACTCCACATCATCAGCATGCCATTAACAATGTCTTTTTGGGCATTGGGCAGAACAACTCGAAAAAAAACAGAAAAACGCCCGGCTCCTAAAGTGCGGGCAACATTTTCCAGTTTCTGATCCACATTTTTGAATCCCTCTTTGGCACCATTGATCAAAAACGGCGAAGAGAGGAACATCATGGCGATCATGATACCGGTTTCAGTGTCGATAAAGTGAATTCCTATTTTTTGGAAAATACGTGCCATCACCCCCTGGTTAAAAGCCATCAACAGAGCAATGCCGGCTGCAGTGTGGGGGATCATGACCGGTATATCAATAATACTTTCTATGATTGATTTGCCTCTAAAATCGTATCTGGCAACCAGATAAGCCAGAGGCAATCCGGTAAGAAGAATCAGGCAAGTCCCGAAAAATGAAACTTTCATGG
>JADGEB010000053.1 GCA_016744595.1 Desulfuromusa sp. | reverse complement strand
ATAATAATACTTGTTTTTAGTAACCATATTAGAAGCTTAGCACACTTTTTATTATGCTTTGCTTCCTAAGCCCCTAACTAATTGTCTTTATACAGTTTATAAATCAACGCATCGGCAAGAGCCTGATAGGAGGCATCAATCACATTACTACTAACCCCTACAGTACCCCAGCGCGTATCCTGGTCACCAGATTCCACCAGAACCCTGATCACCGAATCTGTCCCTTGACTAGACGGTAAAACCCGCACTTTATAGTCGAGCAGCTTCACATCAGCGATCTGTGGGTAAAAACTGATCAACGCCTTACGCAGGGCGGAATCGAGAGCATTAACCGGACCATTTCCATCTGCAGCAGTATGCTCTATTTTGCCACCAACCTTCACCTTAACTGTCGCTTCCGACACCGGTTCTTGATCACTCTCACGTAAGGTATCGATCACTCTAAATGCTGTCACAGAAAAATAGTGTTTGAGCTTCCCCATAGCTTTTAACATCAACAATTCAAAGGAAGCTTCCGCACCTTCGAACTGAAATCCCTGATTTTCCATCTCCTTAATGTCTTCAAGTATCTCTAGTGTCACTGGATCTTTACTGTCAAGCTCAATACCGCATTCCTCAGCTTTTGCAAGAATATTTGAACGACCAGACAAGTCAGAAACCAAAATTCTGGTCCGGTTGCCAACCAATTCAGGGCGAATATGCTCATAGGTTTCAGGGTGGCGTTGGATGGCGGAAACATGAACTCCCCCCTTGTGAGCAAACGCTGAATTGCCTACATAGGCTTGGTGTTTATTAGGGGTCAGATTTGCCAATTCATAAATATATCGTGAGGCATTACGCAAAGTGGCCAATTTACCTTCACCAAGACATTCTTGTCCCATTTTGAGACTCAATGAAGGAATAATAGAACATAGATCGGCATTCCCACAACGCTCACCAAAACCATTAATGGTTCCTTGCACATGGACTGCACCACAATCGACAGCCATAAGTGAATTAGCCACGGCACAACCGCTATCATTGTGTGCATGGATGCCAATCGGTGTAGAAACTGTCTCTTGTACTGCTGCCATTATCGCAGGATACTCATGAGGCAATGTGCCACCATTAGTATCACAGAGTACGATACAGTCGACATTTGCTGCGGCCGCAGCCTGCACAGTTTTCAGGGCATACTCCGGGTTAGATTTATAACCATCGAAAAAGTGCTCAGCATCGTAAATAACTTCAGCAACCCGCTCCTTCAAGTAGACCAGAGAATCGTTAATCAACTCCAAATTTTCATCCAAAGATATTCGTAGAGCCTCACGAACATGAAAATCCCAAGTCTTACCAAAGATCGTTACTACATCGGGCTTTGCCTCTATCAACATCTGAATATTATTATCATCTGCTGGAGTGATTCTAGCGCGTCGAGTTGATCCGAAGGCAGTTATTTTACTATGCAGCAGTGTTTCGTTCTGGATGGCTTGAAAAAAAGTGATATCTTTCGGATTCGACCCCGGCCATCCTCCTTCAATATAATCAATCCCCAATTCATCAAGACACTTGGCAATCCGCACCTTATCCTCAACCTGAAAAGAGATATCCTCAGCCTGAGTTCCATCTCTCAAAGTTGTATCGTACAATAAAATATTACCCATCAGTTCATATCCCTTCCGTTTTGGACAAATGACTTTCCAAGTATTAACTAAAAACTTTCTGCAAGGCGACACTCAGATCCTTGCTTGTTTCACCCTTTAAAAAAACTTCTATTTCCCGTCGCTCATCATCTAAACGTTTTAAATTAACCCACAGCCCTGGAGTTTCTGGATTCTCCAACTTTTCCGGCCACTCAATCAGAGCCACCCCTGAACCATAAGCATAGTCATCAAAACCAAGTTCAATCAGTTCATCGGGGTCTGATAAACGGTACAAATCAAAGTGGTAGAGATCAAGCCGAGCTTGGTAATGATTCATCAGTGTAAAGGTCGGACTGGTAATTGGAGTATCAGCAGCAACCCCCAAGCCACGTGCAACTCCCCGTGCAAAAACTGTTTTACCTGCCCCTAAGTCTCCCTGCAACAGAACTAAAGTCGGCTGCATTAGCAACCGACCCAGTTTTTCTCCAATTTCCAGCGTCTGCGCTTCTCCGCAACTGACAACTGACCACAAACTCAAATCAATCCTCCATCACCCGGATTAAATCAAGTCGAGCCAATACGCCAATCATCTTTCCAGCATCCACTACAGGCAGTAGATGAACCTTATGCTGGCTCATCAATCCAGCCAATTCACGGATTGTTGTATCGGGAGAGCACGTCACCGGATCTTTACGATAGAGCTCCCCAACTGTAGCTGCCGTCACTCGATCAACCTCTTCCTTAAAACGTTTTTCACTCCCTAAAGTAAAAACCCAATCAAACAAGGTCATTACTGTCGGGATATGAAGAGGTTTATGCTGCTCTATCAGATCTGTTTCACTGATTATTCCAACCAGATTTCCAGACTCGTCCAAAACTGGCAAGTTGCTGAAACGCGTTTTCACAAATATGTCAGCCAAGTCCTTCAGGCTGGTTGCCAACGTAACCGAAACAATTTCTTCAGTCATGATATCTCGTGCAGTCATCATGAGCAGGCTCCTTTCATTAAATGTTGTCGAGCAACTGGAAGCTGAGGGAGTAGATCAGAAGCAGACATTCCCGCAGTTCCCTGAAAATTGGCCACCAACTCTGCAGCTCGACCATGCAACCACGCCCCTAAAGTTGCAGCAGAAAAACCATCCATCCCTTGAGCCAACAAACCACCGATCATGCCAGTCAACACGTCACCACTGCCACCACTGGCAAGCCCATCATTCCCGGTGGAATTAATATTCACCCGTCCATCGGGTGCAGCAATGATTGAGCGTGCCCCCTTCAACAACAGAACAACCCCATGTTGAACGGCAAAGTCTTGTGCAATTTCAAAACGATTTGCTTCTATTTCGCTAACTGTCGACCCTGTCAGACGAGCCATCTCTCCTGGGTGTGGGGTCAAAACTAACGGTTGATCACTTCGCCCTTGCAAACATTCCAAATGCAATGCTAACTGATTCAAACCATCAGCATCGACAACCGTGGGCACTGTCGCTGAAGCCACTAATAACTTGATCAGCTCAGTCAGTTCTGCACTTTGCCCCAAACCTGGTCCAATAGCTATTGCCTGCCGCTCAACCAATAATTGTTCAATCTCTGATTGTGCTTGCAAAGAGATCAATCCACCCTGATCAAGCAGAGGACAGCTCATTGCTTCAGTCAACTTCACTTCAATAATATCATGCACTGAGGCTGGTGTGGCAACTGTCACCAAACCGCATCCACTACGTACGGCCGCATTACCAGCCAAGGCTGCAGCACCTGTTTTCCCTGGAGAACCTGCAAGAACCAACAGGTGTCCAAACTTTCCTTTATGACCAACGATAGAGCGTTCAGGAAGGAGGGCTTGAACCTCTCCTTCATTTAGAAGATGTACATTGCTAGAAAACTCTATTCGCCCACTCAACGGAATACCAATATCAGCAACCTTGAGTTTCCCAGTAAAAACAGCACCTGGCTGGCTGCCGTGACCAATTTTGGCATGATCAAATGTTACTGTCAGATCGGCTTTCACAGCTAGGCCGCAAACTCGACCCGTAGAACCATCAACCCCAGAGGGAATATCTACAGAAAACACTGCAGCAGCCGACTCATTGGTAAGAGTTATTGCTTCTGCGTGTAATCCACGCACATCAGAATTCAGCCCAGTTCCAAAAATTGCATCGACAATAAAATTTGGTGCTGCATCGGCAAAATGATCCCGCAAAGCAGGAATATCCTTAACAAAACTAACTGGAAGTCCCATTTTCAGGATTATGTCCAACATAACCCTAGCATCACCAGAGATAGTCTCTTCCAATCCAAGGATCAGAGTTGTTACCCGCCAGCCACGTTCGGAGAGAACACGAGCCATAACATAGCCATCACCACCGTTGTTTCCACGCCCGGCAAGCACCAGAATGGAACCAGGAAAGTGACCGCTGAATTTTTGCGTAAACAGATCGCTACAAATTCGGCCGGCATTTTCCATCAATACGACACCGGGCACTCCCAGATGGTCGATTGCGTACTGGTCAAGAGCCATGATTTCACTGGCACTACAAAGTTGCATCAATCCTCCAGAATAACAGTAGCGACAGCATAGTCGCCATCGTGAGAATAACTGAGATGAGCCCTACGAGCACCACATGCTGCCATCAGTTCAGCTGCACGACCAGAAATCTCGAGAGAAGGACAACCTAAGTGATCAAGCACGACACGAACCTGCTGCCAAGAAAGACCGTCTCGCAAACCAGTTCCGAGAGCTTTTAAAAAAGCTTCTTTAGCAGCAAAACGAGCGGCTAAATGAGGGACAGGATCACGTTTTTGCAGCGAGTAACGTCGCTCATCATCACTGAAAATACGCTCTAACACTTTATTACCTGGATCGAGAAACTTACGAAAACGTTCACTACGAGCCAAATCGGTTCCTATCCCGATGATTGCCAAAGCTACCCTTTCAACAATTCTACCATTTCACGTACCGCTCGTTCCATCCCCACCAAAGCAGCGCGTGAAATAATACTGTGGCCAATGTTAAATTCCTCAATACCCGATAGAGCAACCACCCGGGAGATATTGCGATAGTCGAGCCCATGCCCAGCATTGATTCCAAGACCAAGCTTGCGAGCGGCACTGATAGCCAGCTCAATCCGCCGCAATTGTTCGCGACGCGCAGTTTCAGTCCGTACCTCACAGTACATTCCAGTATGAATTTCCATATAATCAGCACCAACTTTATGGCTGGCTTTGATCTGTTCAATATCTGGCTCAATAAACAAGCTGACAATAATTCCAGCCTGCTGCAGCAAAGCAATCTTCTGTTTCAGTGTATTTTGCAACAAAAGGACATCCAATCCACCTTCGGTGGTCAATTCATGGCGCCCTTCAGGAACCAGAGTCACCGAGTCAGGAAGAGTCTTTAATGCAATAGCTATCATTTCATCAGTCAGAGCCATTTCAAGATTCATGCGGGTTTTTATTGTCTGCCGCAGGACTTCAACATCTCGATCATGAATATGACGACGATCTTCCCGTAAATGAATGGTAATTCCATCAGCTCCGGCAAGCTCAGCAAGAACAGCAGCAGCTACAGGATCGGGTTCCAAAACCCCGCGAGCATTACGGATTGTTGCAATATGATCTACATTGACACTTAATTTTGCCAATTTACTTACTCCCATGTCAGTTTTTTCAAACTATTCAATCAAAGCACCATCCATAATGGTACCGGATTCTTCTATGTACCTAAATGTTCACGTACAACTGCGGCAACCTGATCAGCAAGAGTATCAATTCGATCCTGATTCTCCCCTTCAATCATAATCCTCAGCAACGGTTCAGTACCAGAATAGCGCACCAACACACGCCCTTTGTCACCAAGTTCGGCCTCTACCTCATCAATCACTTTCTTGATAGGAGCAATGTCTTGCAGATCGGCTCTCTTCCGAACCTTAACATTCACTAGCACCTGCGGGAGTGATGTCATCACCTGCGCCAATTCTGAGAGTTTTTTGCCACTCCGTTGGATAATTGAGAGAACCTGTAAAGCCGAAAGAATTCCGTCTCCGGTGGTATTATGATCGAGAAAAATCATATGCCCCGATTGTTCACCACCAAGATTATAGCCCCCTTTGAGCATTTCTTCGACGACGTAACGATCCCCTACCGCAGTCCGAATAACTTTTCCCCCGGCTTTTTTCATCGCTATATCAAGACCCATGTTGCTCATCACTGTAGCAACGACTGTCTTCTTCTTTAGCTGACCAGTTTTAATCAATTCCGTCCCGCAAAGTGCCATAATATGGTCACCGTCAACCTCTGCACCATTTTCATCAACAAAGATGACTCGATCAGCATCTCCATCCAAAGCAATTCCCAAATCAGCGCGATATTCGCGCACTCTTTCTGCCATCACTTCTGGATGCATCGAACCACAGCCTTCATTGATATTCGTTCCGTTTGGTGCAACCCCAATCGGAATCACTTCGGCACCTAATTCGGTTAATACTGCAGGTGCGACCCTATAGCCAGCTCCGTGCGCACAATCGAGGACAATTCTCAATCCCTGAAGATCAAGATCCTTTGGAAAAGTATTTTTTAGAAAAACTACGTAACGTCCAATTGCATCAGAAATACGGTATGCTTTTCCAACCTCATCGGCAATTGGACGTAATTCATCCAAACGATGGTTAATAATTAAATCTTCAATTTTCAACTCAAGATCATCTGGAAGCTTATATCCAGTGCTCGAAAAGAACTTAATTCCGTTATCCTGATAAGGATTATGCGAAGCACTGATGACCACTCCAGCATCTGCCCTCATGGACGAAGTTAGAAAAGCAATACCGGGTGTCGGGAGTGGACCAACAATTAGGACATCAACACCCATTGAACAGATTCCAGCAACCAGAGCATTTTCAATCATATAACCAGACAACCTGGTATCCTTGCCAATCACAACTCGATGTCGGCGGCTTGTATCGTCCTTAAAGACAAAAGCAGCTGCCCGTCCGAGTTGCATCGCCATTTCAGTGGTCATCGGTTCAATATTGGCGACCCCTCTTACTCCATCGGTGCCAAATAGTTTTTTTTCCATTGTCAGCTTTCCCCTTCCGCTTTCTCTTCAGCATGTTGCAGTTCGATATTATTCTGATCTGCAGGTGGCAAAAGTTTTACAGGTTGAATTTCCACTTGAACCTCCGTGGTTTTTTCATCTTTAAAGTGAGTATAGGTACCACGGTGAACCAATGGAACAATAAGAGAGAATCCCTCATTGACACCATTCAGATTTACCTCTTCAGTTGTGACTTCACTGATACTCTTCAACTCGGTTTCGCCCCCCTCAATAATAACTTCGTCGGGGACAACCCTGACATTATGAACCTTAAATCCTGATAACGGTTCACCCGCTAGGGCAATCTTAACTGGCACCAGTTTCTGCTTGATCCGTTCCAGCTTTAAATCAATAAATGATGGTGACAAACGCGTGACCCGTAATCCACTTGGCAGATTCAATCTCTCTTCCAGCTGCTTGAATGTTGTCAATCCTGGCTTGAGGTCGACAAGATCAACGATAATACTGATATCATTTGGACTGACTTTCATCTGCAAAGTACGTGGGCCACTTACCCGGACATCGACAAGACTGGGAACTTCATTAGCAACCATCAGTTCCTTAGGAATATTCTGCAACTCCAGAGGAACGCGATAGCCAACTTCCAGGCGCCGCTCCCCCATAATAAACATCCAAAGCATCAATGCCAAAACTAGGGAAATTAATTTAAATGTCCAATTTTCGGTCAACAACTTGAACATCTGGGCTACCCTTTCTTCAGCTGCTTTTGCTTCTTATTTTTAACCTTACGTGGTTGCAACAAACGACCAAGAACCTTCTTCAAGCTTGAAGCGTCCAGATTCCGAGTCATTCCACCATTAACTGCAACAGAGATATTTCCGGTTTCCTCAGAAACTATAATGGCCACTGCATCTGCCAATTCGGTCAGACCAATAGCGGCACGGTGTCGAGTGCCAAGATCTTTAGTAAGATCAAGTCCCCGGCTCAATGGCAAAAAACACCCTGCCAGAGTCAAACGACCCTGCTGCACTACCAGAGCACCATCATGAATTGGAGAGGAAGGCATAAAAATCGCCCGGATTAACTCACAAGAAACGCGCGCATCAATTGACGTACCTGACTCAAGGATGTCATTAATTCCATTCTCCCGCTCAATAGCAATTAACGCTCCGATTTTTCGACTACCCAAAGCACCACAAGCCTTAACCAGTTCATCTATGATTGCAGACTCTTCATTTGAGTTCGTCACACCCAAAAAAGGATTGCGGCCAACATGCATCAGAGCTCGCCGGATATCATTCTGGAAAATAACAACAATAACAAGGATGATTGAAGAGAGAAAATTGCTTAGGAACCAGTTAAGAGTATGTAGATCTCCAACACGGGAAGCCATATAAACGGCCAGAATAACCGCGAGGCCAAGGAGCATTTGAACCGCACGGGTTCCTTTGATGAGAAGGATAATCCGGTAGATGATAAAAGCAACAATACTGATGTCCAGAATATCGAGCAGACGGATATTTGAAAAGACATCTAACATTGCAGCCACCGTACCAAGGTTATTATGATAAAATTATTATATACTAAAACATGAAAAGAATAATCAATTAGATGCTTTTAGGGAACTTGAAAGAATTAGCCATCAATCGGGAAGCTGTTGCTCCCTGATCGCCCAGGCAACCAACGCCGCTTCACGCGCAGGACGAACATCGTGAACTCGAAAAACCTGAACGCCCTGGCTCACCCCCAAAGCAATCGTCGCCAAAGTCCCAAAGAGGCGTTCCTGTGGATCATCCTGCTTAAGGACTTTCCCAATAAAGCTTTTCCGCGAAGTTCCCAGAAGAACCGGACAATCCAGCTGGTGCAATTCTTTCAGATGTTGCAATAGTTCCAGATTACCTAAAGCACTTTTGCCAAATCCGATACCAGGGTCAATTGCAAGCCGGCCTCGCTCAACCCCGGCAGTCAATGCAAGGTCAATACTCTGGCGCAAGCTTACAATGACTTCAGCTAACAAATCCTGATATTTAGCATGCTGCTGCATAACCTTGGGTCGACCACTGGTATGCATCAAAAACAATCCAGCACCCGTTCCATCTGCGACTGCAGACATTTCCGGATCGAAGGTCAACCCGCTAATGTCATTAATAAAGTTAGCTCCAGCAGCCATTGCCCCTTCGGCAACAGCCGCCTTGCTAGTATCAATTGAAAGAGGGATATTTGTTTCCCGCCGAAGACCTTCTATAACCGGAATAACCCGTGCCAGCTCCTCTTCTGTTGAAACGGAAAGAGAACCAGGCTTAGTGCTTTCACCACCGATATCGAGAATTGCGGCACCCTCCTGCTGCAAAGCCAAACCCTGCCGCACTGCTACATCAACATCCAAATATCGCCCCCCGTCTGAAAAAGAATCAGGGGTAACATTCAACACTCCCATAATACATGGCAGAGTTAAGTCAAGCTGACAATCTCGCCCCGATAACGGCAAAGGGCTTGCAAGGCTCAAGATTCAGGTGTCTCTTCCTCCTCGGGTTCAGCCGCAGGCTTATCTTCACCATTTTCTTTCTCGTCTGCTGCTTCAGGAGCAACAGTGTTATTATCATAACTGAAGTCATCTTCCTGAGCCGGTTCTTCTTCCACCTGAGATACAACTTTGGGCTCTAAATACTCAGGAACCCCATCAGGGAAAACAACATCAAGGATTTCCGCACTGTCGAGAGTCTCTTTTTCCAGCAAGAGTTCTGACAAATCAATCAATTGCTGCTGATGATCTTTAATCAAGCTACGGGTCACTTCATAGTTTTCGTTAACCATTCTTCGGATTTCATTGTCGATATCAACAGCAGTCGCTTCACTATAGTTTTTGACATGCCCCATATCGCGACCAAGAAAGACTTCCCCGCCCTCTTTTTCACCAAATGCCATTGGGCCAATTTTTTCGCTCATTCCCCATTCACAAACCATCTTCCGGGCAATAGCAGTCACCCGCTCAAGATCATTACTGGCACCACTGGTTACCGATTCAAAGGTTAACTCTTCCGCAATCCGGCCACCCAGCAAAGATCGAATTCGAATATGTAAGCCCTTGGCCGTTTCACTATATTTTTCTTCCGTAGGAAGATACATGGTAACGCCCATAGCACGACCACGTGGAATAATTGAAACTTTGTGAACCGGATCAGAACCAGGAGTCAGCAAAGACACCAGAGCATGCCCCGCTTCGTGATAAGCAGTCACCTTCTTCTCTTCTTCGGTAATCACCATTGAACGCCTCTCGGCACCCATCAGAACCTTGTCCTTGGCAGCCTCGAAGTCATCCTTATCAACTTTGGTTTTGTTGGCACGAGCCGCCAACAATGCAGCCTCATTGATCAGATTGGCAAGATCAGCACCGGAGAATCCTGGAGTTGCCTTGGCGATAATTTCAAGTTTCACATTGTCATCCATGGGAACTTTACGCGAATGGACAACAAGAATTTTATGCCGCCCCTTAATATCAGGTCGTGGCACCATCACCTGACGATCAAAACGCCCGGGACGCAATAATGCGGGATCAAGGACATCCGGACGGTTAGTAGCCGCAACCAGAATGACACCTTCGTTCGACTCAAAACCATCCATCTCAACCAATAACTGGTTCAATGTCTGCTCACGCTCATCATGGCCACCACCAAGCCCAGCTCCACGGTGACGACCGACCGCATCGATCTCATCGATAAAGATAATACAGGGAGCATTTTTCTTGCCCTGCAAGAACAAATCACGAACCCGGCTAGCACCAACACCAACAAACATTTCAACAAAATCAGAACCAGAGATAGTGAAGAAAGGAACACCCGCTTCGCCCGCGACAGAACGAGCCAAAAGAGTCTTACCTGTTCCCGGAGATCCAACCAACAACACCCCTTTGGGGATCTTTCCTCCAAGTTTGGTGAATTTTTTTGGATCCTTCAGGAACTCAACAACCTCTTCAAGCTCCTGCTTGGCTTCATCAACTCCAGCCACATCCTTGAACGTCACCATTCCCTGGGTATCGGTCAGCAATTTGGCTTTGCTTTTGCCAAAGCTCATTGCCTTACCGCCACCACCTTGCATCTGGCGCATAAAGAAAATCCAGACTGCAATTAGCAACAGAATAGGGCCCCAAGAGATCAACAAAGTGAACCAGAAACCTTGATCGTCAACTGGCTTTGCTTCGATAACAATTCCCTTCTCTTTCAATTCAGGAATCAGTTGCTCATCTCGTGGTGCATGGGTCTGGAATTTGCTACCATCGGCAAACACTCCCGTAAGCTGGCTCCCCTGGAAGGTAATATTGGTTATTTGACCATCATCAACGGCACTAAGAAACTCGGTATAGTTGATTTGTTTCTGCTCGGTATCTTTCTGCGTCATCATATTGAAGAGCATGATCATCAGCAGAGAGATAACCAGCCATAATGCTAAATTCTTTTGAAATTGGCTCACAAGACCCCCTATGGAGTGTTTTATAGATTTTAAGTTATTGTTTTGACCGATAAATTGTGTGAAATTAGCTGAAAAAACTACCATAAAAAGGCACAGCGCTACAAGCTTTTTGTCCTATTTTTTACACCCTCAAAGCAGTTCTACTCGCAGAACCTTCCCCCCATCATGCCCACTAACAGCATGGTGTGAACGACGTCTGCCAACCACCCACAATATTGTATTTTCACTAACCAGCAATGGGATCCTTAACCGATCTTCACGCTCAACTCGGTTATCAGCAAAGAAGTTTTTTAATTTTTTATGTCCGGCCATTCCCTGTGGCTCAAATCGATCTCCTGCTCGCCAGCACCTGACTCGTAACGACTGGGCTAAATCGGCAAAGGAAAACTCGGCAACATTTGCGGATTCCCCTCCTTGCTCGTCTTGTAAGCAGGTACATAACACACGCCCATCAGGAAGCTCTAGTTCTCCAGGAATAGGCAAAGACAAATCAAAAGAGCTCAATTCTTCTGGTGCAACATCCCGCAGCCAAAGAGTTTCATAACGTCGGGCAACCCAGCAACCGGGCAAATCCAACTGAGCCTGAACTCGCTGCCCAGCCAATAAACCCTCCACAGCTCTAAGGTGTACTGATTCAATTTTCTGTAAATCTCCACGAAGTTGGCGTAATGCCTCACGCAACAAGCGCAAGCGCAAAGCCGGATGCTGCGCCAAGAGAAGTGGTCGACTTAAGCGGAGGCCATCCTCATACGACACAACCAAATCGGCAAACTTCTGCCCAATCAACTCTTGCCAGTAATCCTCTTCAGATTGAAACTGTTGCGTCAACCCAGCAATGTGGTTATCAATACGAGGGTTAATTTCACGCAGTTGCGGAAGCAACTGCCCACGGAGTCTATTGCGTAAAAAAGCCGGGTCACTATTGCTCTGATCTTCAACCCAGCCAAGCTTGCGTTGTCGAGCATATTCAAGAATTTCTCCACGAGAACACCCCAATAATGGACGCCACCAGATCTCTTGGAGAACACGCATTGCAGCCAGACCACTTTGACCACTGCCACGCAGTAATCTCAGCATAAATGTTTCCACCTGATCATCCTGATGATGAGCAAGAACAATTCGTTCAGCATCAGTTTGCTTAGCAACCCGTTGCAAAAACTCCCGACGAGCTTGCCGCCCAGCCATTTCAAGACTGAGCTTACCTTGCTCAGCCAACGCCGGCACTGCACACGCCTCAATGTGACAAGGAAGCTCCCACTGCACACAAAGATCTCTGACAAAATCAGCGTCAATGGCACTTTCTTGACGAATCTGATGATCCAGATGAGCAACCTGAAGAGAAAGATTCAAGGATTCCGCGACTGAACACAGGGCATGCAACAACACAACCGAATCAACCCCTCCCGAAACTGCGACCAAAAGCCGGACTGTTTCATGAGGTATGGTGTCAACGATCGACTTTTCTAAATGGGATAACTTCATATACTCGAAAGAACCCTGATTAATATATTCCATGGTAATTAAGCAGACATCCTGAACTATAAACGAAAAAAGCCTTCCCCGATAGCGGGAAAGGCTTTTAGATGGTGAGGATAAAACTATCCCCCCCTTTTGATACTAAAAATACTGTTTTCTACTATTATATCCCCGGCAACCCATCCAGCATGGTTCCATCAGTGGAACCATTCAGTTGAAAACCAACAACATCGTGATTGGAGCTAAAAGTTATATATGTCGCACTAGAAATATCTTCGGCAAAAAGACTTTCTGCAATATCGACAATCTTTTCATTGCCCGATAAATTCAATACCTTCGTCGCGATTACTGATCCTGAATCACTCAGTGCAGTCAGGGTAACAAATGCGTTATCCGAGGAGGCATTAACAAAAGCGATTCCCGTCCAACCATCCTGTTCCAATTTGGCAAAGCTACCTGCCATACGACCTATATTCACTGCAGTATATCCAGCGAGTTGCACTCCATTATTCGTACCAAAGAGTTCAAACCCGGTCACAGGGCTGGTACTCTCCAATTCAAACCAGGCTGTTCCAACGGGCAGATTAAGCCCCTGAAATGTTCCGACATATTTGTCTTTAGCCGCAATATCAATGAGTGAACTGCTTAGTAAAACTCCATCACTATTGTAAGGGGATAGGGTAAGTTGGGTGGCTTCTGTGCCAGGATTATAGCAAACGATACCAGTCCACCACGTTGCATTGCTGGCGACATGAGAGTAATAAAGAGAGGTAGAGGCTTGGTCATCAAGAAGAATACCACTTAAATAATCACTCTCCAATCCGCCAAACAACTCCAGACCAATAACTCCCTGCGCTCCTGTTATCTGTGCAGAGGCAACTGCCCCACCATCAATACCAGACAATCCCGCTACCGTACCAGCCCAATGTGCACCAGCAGAAAGAGTCAAAGAATACTGGCTATCATCACTAAACGTGAATGTCATTGTTTTTGCTTCTGAAGTCGTATTAACCAAGGCGATTCCAGTCCACCAACCAATTCCAGAAGCAATATGGCTAATATTAATAGGCTCCTGATTAATCCTTGAAACCGCAGGGATAGCAACTCTGTTCCCTGGTCGATAGAACTTTTCATAGCCACTCGCTGTCGAACTGTCAGCGACAAATTTCATATAAGCTATTTGTTCATGCTCTGTAAAAAACTCGCCTACAACATAAGAGATGCGCCCCCGTACCGGCAAGTCAATCAATTTTGTCTCAATAGTCACCCCCGTACCGCTATAAGCATAGAGAGTTCCTTGCAGTTGAGTGTCCCCCGTATTAATAAGACCAATTTCAGTTTCCCACCCGCTGATACTGGCAATATGGGGGTAGTAAAGGAACGAACCCACCACATCAACAGCTAAAATTGTGTCACTAACAACGGATGACCAATTTCCGCTAGCATCTTTATATTTAGCGTAGACGGTTTTTGTCCCTATCCCATCGGGAAGAATCCAGTTTTTTGACGCAGCGTAAGGCTCCACAGAAGACCAGTTAACACTGTCATTACTGAACTGCATTTCAGCGCATTGCCCAACACTTACAGCACAAACAGAATTGAGAGTGACAGCATAAGAACTCGTCGTATCAGCTCCACCATTTATGGCCATCAGCCCATATGGCAGACCTGTAGCATTCCTATTAAACTGGATGTGACCAATACGATTACCAACTTCATCATATCCGTAGAGAATGCTTGAGCCATCTGCATATTCGACCTGCTTCAAGCGGTTCAAATCATCATATTGATAATTAACAGAAGTCGCAAAAGCAACTTCTAACAGAAGAAAAAAAAGGCAAGTTGCCAACATTCCACGCACAACCAGTATTCTCATATTTGCATACATAAACCCTCCTAATTAAACTTAAGGAAAACTACGAACGATAAACATGCTATTTCACATTCAATAAAAACAATAACTGATTTTGTACAATTTCCACTGAAACAACCTATCATTGCCCATGACCACCCTACTCAAGTAATGATTATTTATTAGCGGATGGGTTAAATATGAACTCCCATTGATTGTATCTATTTTTGCCGTTAAAATTACTGTTCTCTTCAGAAAACCCGGCCCTCTTAAATGTTTTTTTATCACTACGGCTATGAACCCCCAACAAATGTCCATTTGGCGTTTTTATCAGTGACCAGCGTTCACCAGTCATAGGATCATTATATTTTCTTCTTAAATGTCTCACCACACTGACAAAACGTGAATCACTAATCAAATCATCCAGATTTGCAGGTAAACTTGCTTGTGTCCCTGCCTGCAACCTACCATGATAAGATTCAATCGCTTTTCTAATCTGGTTTCCTCGCCAAAGAAGCTCTTTCTCCCTAGCACGTTGAGTAACTGTCGTCCAAGTACTACCTGTAATACTTGCTGATAGGCCAAAAGCGGCAACCGCAATCAAAAGCAAGAGAAGAATTGCTCCATTTTGATTTTTCTTTATAAATTTCATCCTTGTTTTCATGACTTAATCATTTCAAAGCACCCCACAACCACTAGTCCCCACCTTTAAACCCAATCGGATCCTCCGATATAAATCGCCCAACTTGTGGATCATAATAACGGGCTCGCATGTAATAAAATCCGTTGGACTCGGTCATGATCCCAACTTGCCCGGCAAACTTGAAGGGTTGGTCAAACTGGACATCTTCGGCGACGTTGTTACCAAATGGATCGTAGGCGTATTTATTAACAACCGTCTGTGCGCTGTTTGTCATGGCGATGGTACTGCCAATGGTATTGAAGTGATAGCAATATAGGTCGTCAGTCGGGGTGACCATAGCCAGCAGCCCCAGTCCATGAATGTAATAATTGGTGATGTTGTTATTGCCGTCTGCTTCAGCCAGCAAGTTGCCGGAAGCATCGTAAATATAACGGCTGGTGACACCATTTCTGACCGCTTGGAGGCGATTGCCAACGCCATCGTAACGGTACTGAATTTGGCTACCAACCCCGATCAGGCGGTGTTCGTAATCGAAATTGTAATTGCTGCCGTAACCACTAACCATCTGCCCTTCTTCGTCGTAGGCAAAATCCTGCACCCCGGCTTTTTTCAGACGGTTCTTCTTATTATTATAAGTGTAAGCGATGGCCTGTGCTGCAATATTCGGCTGTAGTGGTTCAACCTGGTCGGTGACAATCGGATGACCGTTGCCATCAAGAGTAGTAAAGCTATAGCTGGCAATCGTGCCACTATTTCCTGTTGCTGTTTGTCCCGTTAAACGACTTGCGTTATCAAAACTGTAGCTGGTGACTGTGCCGTTGAAGTTTTGGAAACTCTCCAACCGTCCGGCATCGTCATAAATATATGTGGCAGTCTGCCCCAACCAATTCTCAACGTATTTAAGGCGGTTGAGCTGGTCATAGGTATAAATTATTGCATTATCCCCAGGATAGGTCAGGGTGACCTTGTTGAGGTCATCTGCATAATTGTAAGCAACACCAAAACCATGAGGATCGGTAAATGAGGTGATTCGTCCAAGCTCATCATAAAGATAGCTGGTACGTCCGAGGGAATCATCTAGATACTGAAGGTGTTCCAGATTATCGCGAGTGAACTTGATAAAGCTGTTGTCATGGTAAGTGACCTTCATCAATTGACTACTTGGAGTGTATTCGTAGTTCAAAGTATGGTTGTTACGATCTGTTTTGGACTTGACACGCCCCGCTGCGTCATAAGTGAAGGATGTTTGTTTCTGTAATGGATCAATCTTTGTTTGCAATAGCCCACGGTCATCAAATACAAACATCGTTTTTGCCCCTTCTTGATCAGTCAGAGCGGTCATCCGACCGATAGAATCGTAATTGTAATCGACTGCGGGGTGATCAGCGACCGTGGTTTTATCTGCAAAGCCGTAAGCATCT
This sequence comes from Desulfuromusa sp., assembly GCA_016744595.1. GTDB lineage: Bacteria > Desulfobacterota > Desulfuromonadia > Desulfuromonadales > Geopsychrobacteraceae > Desulfuromusa. The sequence continues at coordinate 325 of JADGEB010000053.1, read as the reverse complement.
GGAATAATTTCAGTGGCTGTGCCTCGTCCATCAATTGAGGTTTTTAGTAAGCCGTTGTCATAATAAGTTGAGTTGGTGGTTATTGTTTCTCCTGGGGTGGGAAAAACACTGACCTCTCTCAATTTCCCATTTACGTACATAACATCTGTTCGGTTTTGCAATGCATCTTCACTGTAGTCAAGATAGTAAGGAAAAACCGATTCGAAGTAGCTTTTGCTACTTTTGTCAAGAGCGTTGACCACTTCGATTAAATTATGGTTGCCATCGTAAAAATACTGAGTCCTGTTGCCTCGGTGGTCAGTCACCCTGACAACATGTCCCTGAC
>JADGEB010000052.1 GCA_016744595.1 Desulfuromusa sp. | reverse complement strand
GGTATGGTCATCAGTACCTCCAGTGGTTACGGGTTGTAACCGACTGAGACCATTTACACAAAGTTTTTTACACCCTCGATTATTACTTAATTAGACGCTCCCGGATTCTTATCAAATCCGGGAGTTTTTGTTTATGCAGTAGGTGATTCTGGTTCTTTTTTCTTAGAAGGTGCTTTGCGTGGACGGGGTTTAGGCTTAGTCTCCACACTTTTCAATGTCCCTTCTGCTGGTTCTGTACTGCTAGCAGAAGTCGCTTCTGGTGTTTTTTTAGTTGTTCTCCTGGGGCTCCGTTTAGGTTTTTCTTTCTCTGTCATTTTTGTGTCAAGAACAGGTTCTGCAGCAGAAGTGACAGCTTCGCCTGCCTTTTTAGTTGTTCTTCTTGGGCGTCGCTTAGGTTTTTCTTCCTCTGCCGATTTTGTAGCAGTAACAGGTTCTGCTGTAACTGAAGAAGCCTCGTCTGCCTTTTTTGTTGTTCTCCGTGGGCGACGTTTTGGTTTTTCTTCTGTTGCGACTTCTGCTACTAGAGAAATTTCAGTTTCCCCGGGAATTTTTTCAGTCGCCTTTTTGGGTGCGCGGCGTGGTTTGCGTTTTGGTTTTTCAGCGGCAACTGGCTCGGCCGCTTTGACCTCTTTGGATTCAGTCGAAACGGCTTCTGTTTCAGGTTTTATTTCCAAATTTGTTTCTGTAACACTAGCCGCTGGCTCTGACGCTTTTCTCGCTGCTCTCCGTGGGCGTCGTTTTGGTTTCTCTTCTGTCTGAGCCGTTGCTGAGGCAGAATTTGTTTTTGTCACAGCAACTTCTAGTTTTTCTTTGTCTTCTTCTATATTTTTGTTTGCCTGGTTTTGTTCTGACGGAGCTATGAGCTCAGCTGTATTTTCTTCTGTTACAGTAGCCGGTTGCTTTCTGTTTCTTCTGCGCGGACGTGGTTTTGGCTCCTCTGCTATAGGTGTTTCGTTTTCCTGTTTGTTGCTTTCTCCCATCTCTGGATTTATTTGTGTGGGATTTATAGCAGACTTGGTCTCAGGCAGAACACTCTGATCTGTTAGATCTTTTTCCTCAGAAGCCTCCTCACTCTGACCTGTCTGGATTTGTTCTGAAGTTTCCTGATTGTTAGAAACTGGTTTTTTACGGCGACGGCGACGGCGCTTTTTGCTCTTCTCTGCGGGTTCTGTTTCCGTTTCCTGAACAGTAACTGTTTCATCAGGTTGTATTTTTGTCTGCTCTACAATCTGATTTTCAGCTTCTTGTTCTCCTTGTTTGGCAGCTGCCAGGGCAATTTCAATTTGATTATCGTGCGACACTGGCAAAATCTGGCGGGTACTTGCTTGTTCCATCTCACGCTTATGGAGCTCAAAATTTAAATCTCCAGGTAAAAGATCGGAACGTCCCAGAAGTGAAATTTTAAGGTTCAACTGGCGTTCAAGTTCGCTGATGGTGGAACGCTTCTGGTTGAGTAGGTAATTTGCAACTTCCAGAGGGACGCTGGCCTCTATGTGCCCAATTTGTCCTTTGGCTGCCGCTGTGTGTGCTTGGCGTAAAAATGCCACCGCTTGAGCTTCGACACTTTTTATTTGTCCAAGTCCTTTGCAATGTGGGCATCCCAAATAGGCACCGACACTCAGAACCGGTTTCAATCGCTGTCTGCTCATTTCAAGAAGACCGAACTGGCTGATTCGTCCGACCGATACCTTTGCTTTATCGTCCTTTAAGGCCTTGCGCATTTCCTGCTCGATTTCACGAATGTTTTTTCGATCCCGCATATCAATGAAATCTATGACTATCAAGCCACCTAGATCCCGCAGTCGAAGTTGCCGACCAACTTCAGTAGCGGCTTCTAAATTGGTTTTGTAAGCTGTTGCTTCTATCCCACTTTCACCTGACATTTTTCCTGAGTTAACATCGATAGCGACCAATGCTTCAGTCTGATCAAGTACAATTGATCCTCCTGAGGGAAGAGGTGCCTGGTTCTTTGCTAAGCCTTCTATTTGTTCTTCGATCTGATAGCGTGAAAAAATCGGGCGACGTTCGCGGTGCCGTTTGACCAATCCTTTCAACTCGGGCATCACCAGAGAAAAGAAATCTTTGGTATCTTGAAAAATTTTATGATCATCGACTAAAACTTCATCCATATCTGTACTGAAATAATCACGGATTGAGCGGATTGCCAAGTTTGATTCCTGATAAAGTTGTGCTGGAGCTTTGATTTGGTCTTTACGGGCAATAATACCTTCAAATAAACGCACCAGATAATCAAAATCACGTTTCAGTTCGTCTTTGTCCTTGCCAATTCCCGCAGTGCGGACGATATAACCCATCCGCTCAGGGAGATCCAGTTCAGCCATGGTTTTTTTCAGGTTTCGGCGTTCAGAGTCAACACTGATTTTGCGTGAAACACCTTTGGTGGTACTATCTGGCATCAGCACCATGTAACGGCCGGGAATGGATAGAAATGTTGTTAATGCAGCACCTTTATTGCCGCGTTCTTCTTTAACAATTTGAACCAGAATTTCCTGGCCGCGTTGAAGTATATCTGCAATCCGTGGTCGGCCTTTAGATTCTTCTTTAGGTGGGTGAAGTTTGGAGTGGACTTCGCCGATTTGCAGAAAGCCAAGCTTTTCAGCACCATAATCGACAAAAGCGGCTTGAAGTCCGGTTTCAACTCGAACGACCACCGCTTTATAGATGTTCCCTTTACTTTGTTCTTGGCCAGCGATCTCAATATCAAGTTCGCTTAAAATTCCATCAACAACAATCGCCACCCGGTTTTCCTCCGGATGAGATGCATTGATCAGCATCTTCTTACTCATCTTGTAGAACCTTTCTGTCCGCACTATCCGCGGCTCGTACCGGTATCCCTCTGTTCGTGACCTCACCGCCTTAAGCGGGGTCTGCAAAGGGTTATACCGGTTAAATTGTGTGTAGTGGTAGCCGTATTTCCCCTTGAAACGGCTACATTGAAATCTTTGTGTTCTATTGTTTGCTGGTCTCGACGCAGATACAGCGGAGACACAAAAAATTCATTAATAATATTTGACTATAGCAGATATTGTTCTCAGTAGATATTACGAAATACAGTAAAAACCTATTTTTCCCGTACCTTGGTCAAGAATTTATGGGAAATGTGAGTTGAAATGCTTCAAAACAGTTGTTTGTCAGTTATAATTAAGGAGCATGGCCTGAATTGACTATCCTGAATATTCAACCGGAAGGGAGGCAGTCATGGTACAAAAAAATCTATGGAGTCCACAACAGGAAGAAAAACTTCAAGCATGGCATCGAATACAGCAGAGTGTTGGGTCGGGAATGCCGGCTCCCTGTTTCACTATCACACGGGAATTTGGTTGTCAGGCTTACCCGTTGGCCGAAGAACTGGTTAAACGCTTGAATGCCAGAACTGCAGGAAATCCATGGGTTATTGTTGGGAAAGAAATTCTTGATAGGGTCGCTGAACTCTCTGGGTATACTGTTGAACAGATCGAAAAATCCCAGGATACTCCTTCATCACTAAAAGCAATATTTTCAATGTTTCTTGATAGTAGCAGAGCGGAAGAAACAGAAGTTTTTACCCATATGCGTTCAGTTATCCGTAGTTTTGCTAAGCGAGGTCATTGTGTTTTGGTTGGTCGGGGGAGTGCTATTGCAGTTCAGGGTTTATCGAATTGTATTAACCTGAGATTGGTAGCTTCATCCGAATTTCGCATTCAGAAAATTATGAATACTCAAAATCTGGGTGAGAAAGAAGCTATGGAGTATATTGCATTATATCAACAGCAACGTGATGATTTTATTCGCCGGTTTGCTGCTGGCAATATCAGCGATCCGTTGCTTTACCATCTGGTTGTAAATAATGCCTTTATGGATGTTGTAAAAATTGCTGAGCTGGCTGAAGAATATATGATCAGATATACAGATTGATCAATCTATCAACAGTCTTCTTTTTTTGCGGATTATATGTTTCTTATAAGAGACTCTGAGATTATGCAGGGTCTCTTATTTTATCGGTTCTTTTGGTTGTCAGGATGTTGTGATATAAGGTGGCGTTACAGTAAGAACGACCTCCAATTTAAAAGTAATATGCTGGTTCCCAGTCGGGTTAATTTTTTTGTGGCAAAATCTTAAATGGTCATTTTTTTCATACGAGTAAATAAAGATGTTACAGCTTAAAAATATTGATAAATATTTTGCCGACAGAAGAATTTTCTCTACAATTGATTGGCACATTCGCCCTACTGATCGGATTGGCCTTTGTGGTGAGAATGGTGCTGGAAAATCAACATTGTTGAAACTTCTCGCCGGTTTGGTAGAGAGTGACGGCGGGGTTCTGCAAATCGCTAAAGGGACTACTTTTGGTTATTTGCCGCAGGATGGTTTAACGCACCGGGGTTGTTCATTGTTTGTAGAAACTCAGAGTGCCCTGGCAGATTTACAACGGATGGAATCAGAACTGCGACAGTTGGAGAAAAAAATATCTGGCGTAGCTGAAGCTTTTGAATTGGAACGCTATGCAGAGTTGCAGCAGTTGTTTGAAGAGCGTGGTGGATATCAGATGGAATCTGAGGCTGGTCGGGTTCTCCACGGTCTTGGTTTTAGTGCGGATGATTTTGATAAGCCCTGTGAGACATTCTCTGGTGGTTGGCAGATGCGGATTGCATTGGCTAAGTTGCTGCTACAAAAACCCAATTTATTGTTGCTGGATGAACCGACAAATCACCTGGATTTGCCCGCCAGAGATTGGCTGGAAGATTATCTGTTGAATTACCCTTATGCAATGGTGTTGGTTTCTCATGATCGCTTTTTCCTTGATACGGTCGTTTCGAAGATCGTTGAAATCTGGAATGGAAACTTAACTGCATATCCTGGGAATTATAGCCGTTATATCCAGGTTAGAGATGAACGGATCATTGCATTGAAGGCGGCAAAACAACAACAAGATGAGGAAATCAGTAAGATTGAATCCTTCATTAGTCGTTTTCGTTATCAGGCAAATAAGGCTTCACAGGTGCAGAGCCGCGTCAAACAGTTGGAGAAGATTGAACGGATATCCTTACCGCCGCAACGGAAAAAAATTGCCTTCAGTTTTCCCGCACCACCAAAGGGTGGGCGATTCGCTGTTAGTTTGAATCGTGCGTCTCAACACTACGAAAATCTCAAAGTTCTACAGCATGTTGATGTCTCGGTAGAGCAGGGGGAAAGGGTTGCCCTCGTGGGTCCAAATGGGGCGGGCAAGTCGACTTTGATGCGTCTTCTTGCTGGGGTTGAGTCACCCGTATCGGGAGAGAGAATTGAGGGGCATAATCTGCTACAGGCCTACTTTGCCCAGAACCAAGCCGATGAGTTAGACTCAGGACGGGATGTTTATGCTGAAATAATGGCGGATTCGCCTGTGGCAATGGTTCCTAAATTACGTAATATCCTAGGCGCGTTTCTTTTTTCAGGTGATGATATTGAGAAATCGGTCAAGGTTCTTTCTGGTGGCGAGCGTAATCGCCTGGCATTGGCAAAATTGCTATTACGTCCAGCGAACCTTCTATTGCTTGATGAACCGACCAATCATCTTGATCTGCAATCTAAACAGATTTTGCTTGATTCTCTGAAGAAATATCAGGGGACAATTGTTTTTGTATCGCATGACCGCTATTTTGTCGATGCATTAGCAACTCGTGTGCTTGAGGTGGGTGCTGGTAAGGTTGAATCTTATATTGGTAATTATGAAGATTTTTTGCGGACAAAGGAGTCTTCAGGTGATTCAAGCCACAGTACCAATCGGGTTGAGCAGCTGATCGGGAAAATCTTCTCTGAAGAACCATCAACCGATAAACAAGCCAGAATACAGGCTCACTCGGTGCGTAAGGATCAGCAGCGGCGTGAACAGAAGCAGCTAAAAGAACTGACCAAAGTGGAAGGGAATATAGAAACCCTGGAAGAGCAACTTGCCGGGTTGGAACAGCGAATGGCCGATCCTGAAATATACCAGGATCAGGAACAGTGGCGACAAGTGAGTGCCGATCATGTTAGTTTGAAGAAAAATTTAGATGCCTTGTATCTGCAATGGGAAACATTGCAAAATTGATGAAAATATCAATTTTTTGTGGAGATTTTGAACGATGATTTTTTTACCACGTGGCAACCCGGTGAGACAGAAAGTTAATCCGGCTCGTATTAATCTCCCCGAGGCGATGGAAAAATTACGGGTTGGAACTTTTACCGGCTATCTCCGTTTTGATGCACCACAGGGTGCTGGGGTTATTCTATTTCAGGAAGGCCTACTCATCAGCTCGATCTTTGTTGGTAAAGATGAAACTGAGCGTTTGATCGCTTATGATGCCATAGCAAAAATATTTGAAGTTTCAATTCTGGGCAACGCGGTCTTAAATATTTTTCGCTTATCAACAGATCTGGTGCTGGGCATTCATGCCCTTCTGCATGGTCGCTATCTGCAGAAAGGTCAGGACTTGAGTTGCCTTGATGTGCGTATGCAGCTGGAGCATATAAAGACTGAGCGACTTACTGCATGTCTGCGGGTATACACTGAGGATCAGACCGCACTTATTTTTTATGATCAGGGTTACGCTCTTGGTTTTTTTCATGAAGGCCAAACGGAGTTAGATCCATTGGCTGATGTTTCAAAGTCGGTAGCTCGCTTACCGGGTGCCAAGTTGGATTTGCTTGAAATACGCAGTGCCGATGAGATCGTTCTTGCTGATCTGATGGGCTCTGCCGATTTGGGGCCGATCTGGCAGCGCACACGCAAGTTGCTTCTCGAGGAGAGGCGCAAGCGTGAAGAACATGCTGTTCGTTCTCAGGAAAAAAACTTGGAGCAACAACGACAGCACACTTTTGCGATTTTTAAAACGATTGCCGGTAATCACATCGGTAAATTCGGGGTAACACAAGTTGAAAAGGCTTTTTCTGTAGTTGGTTCTGATTTAAATACTGAAAGTCTGGAGAAATATTATGCTGAACTTCAGCGCCTTGCCAGGTTGGTTGCAGGGCAGCCAAAGATTTCTGCAATGATCGAAGAAATGAAAACAAAGTTTAACTCTGATAACTAAGTTTGCTGTGGCGGTTTTTGGTCAAAAAAGGTCAAAAATACCTGGTTTTTTGTTTGTTGGCGCAGGTTTAAGTCCAGATGTTGTTTGTTCTTGACCGCCCATATTGCTTTGAATTATATGTATCAATTCGATAAACCATTGTTTTTTTTCTCAACCTTTAATTTCAGGAGGCACACACATGAAAAAAATGACTGTTTTAATTTCAACCTTAGCTCTTGTCTTGAGCATGTCCGTTACTGGTTTTGCTGCTGACACAATTAAGCTTGGTGTTGCAGGACCTCACAGTGGCGACTTGGCTCCTTATGGTATTCCAGCGATGAAGGCAGCACAACTCGTTGTTAAGCAGATCAATGCTAAGGGCGGTATTCTTGGCAAGCAAGTTGAGTTACTGATTCAGGACGATCAGTGTAAACCCGAAATTGCTACAAACACAGCAACCAAGCTGGTCACTGATGGTGCTCATGTTGTTCTTGGCCATATCTGTTCAGGTGCAACCAAAGCTGCTCTTGGTATTTACAAGGATGCTAAGATTCCAGTTATGTCGCCTTCAGCAACTAACCCACCACTGACCCAGAGCGGCGATTATCCAAATTTCTTCCGTACTATTGCTTCTGATGATATGCAAGCAAAAATGGCTGTTGAGTTCGCCATTAACAAGTTGGGCGTGAAAAAAGTTGCTGTTTTGCATGACAAAGGTGACTACGGTAAGGGTTTTGCTGATTTTGCAAAAAAATACTTGGATGAATCCGGAAAAGTTGAAGTTGTCCTGTTTGAAGGAGTGACTCCTGGTGCAATGGATTACTCTTCCATCGTACAAAAGGTTCGGAAAAATAAGGCGGAAGCTCTGGTTTTCGGTGGCTATCACCCAGAAGCTTCCAAGCTAGTTTCACAGATGAGCCGTAAGCGTCTAAAGACTATTTTTATCTCTGATGATGGTGTTAAAGACGATAGTTTCCTCAAGGTTGCTGGTGATGCTGCAAATGGTTCCTATGTTACTGGTCCTCGTGATCTTTCCAGTATTCCTCTCAACTCTGCTGCAACAGCTGAATTTAAAGCAGAGTATGGTGCTGAACCAGGTGCTTTCTTCCAAGAAGGTTACTCTGCTGCTTTAGCGCTGCTGACTGCGATTGAAAAAGCTGGTTCTACCGATTATGATGCTGTGACAAAGGTTCTGCGCAGTGAATATGTTGAAACTCCAGTTGGTAAGATTAAATTTGACAGCAAAGGTGATGCTGAAGGTGTTGGTTTCTCGGTTTATAAAGTTGAGAACGGTGCTTTTACTGAACTCAAATAAGCTATCCAAATAAAGCAGTGTGAAAACACTGTTTGATGAAGCCCTTTCAGGGGGCTGGTATTCCTGCCAGTCCCCTGAAATTTTGTTGAAATTAGAAAAAAACAGGCATTTTCTCTTAACGGTCGGTTGTTATTTATGGAATATTTTCTTGAACTCTTCTTTGGTGGGTTAACCCGGGGAAGTATTTATGCCCTGATTGCTCTGGGTTATACCATGGTTTATGGCATTATTCAGTTAATCAACTTTGCTCATGGTGAGATTTACATGATCGGGGCATTTGTTGCTCTGATTGTTGCCGGGGTCTGTACGATTTACGGATTAAGTGGAGTTTCTATTCTGATATTGGCTGGAATTATTGCGGTTATCTATGCTTGTGCTTACGGCTATACTCTGGAAAAAGTTGCCTATCGGCCTTTACGGGGTGCCCCTCGGCTGTCACCGTTGATCAGTGCTATAGGAATGTCAATTTTTCTACAAAACTATGTTTTGTTAGCTCAAACTTCTGATTTCCTGCCGTTTCCAAGGTTGATTCCTGATTTCCTTTTCATGGAACCTGTTGCTCATATTATTGGCTCTCCTGAATTAGTGATCTTGATAACGACTTTTATAACCATGATTCTTCTGACCCTGTTGATCAAAAAGACCAAGGTTGGAAAGGCCATGCGGGCAACCCAACAGGATATGAATATGGCGCGTCTGGTTGGGGTTAATGTTGACCGGATTATCTCGCTAACATTTGTGATTGGTTCGGCTCTGGCTGCAATCGGTGGGGTTCTGGTGGCCTCCTACATAGGGCAAGTGAATTTTTATATTGGCTTTCTTGCCGGAGTAAAGGCCTTCACTGCGGCTGTCTTAGGAGGTATTGGTTCCATCCCTGGGGCGGTTTTGGGTGGACTGATTCTTGGTTGGGCAGAAAGTTTTGCTGCCGGTTATATTTCTAGTGATTATGAGGATGTTTTTACCTTTGGATTGCTGGTTCTTATCTTGATCCTAAGACCTGCCGGACTTCTCGGCAAGTCTCATAAGCAGAAGGTTTAGAGGGGACAGATATGATACAGAATTTAAAACAATCACTTATCGTGTCTGTTTGGTTCGTTTTTCTGACCTTTCCATTGATGGTTGTACGTGTCAATACCATGGATCAAGTGGTTATCTGGCGCTGGATGAATATGGTCTGGGTAGCGATTGGCAGTTTTATTTTGTCATATCTCTGGCGTTATATGCTGGCACGGCAACAAGTGAGAAAGAAAGTAGCCGACGAGGGTGTAGAGATTCGCAGTAGGACACAACTATTGCTTGAGGATATGTCCTTTCGCTACAAAGCGATGGGGATCATACTGCTTGCAGCACTGGTTTTTCCGCTGGTTTTTGATACTTACCAGAGCACCATTATGATATCAGCATTGATTTACGTTGTGTTGGGGCTCGGATTAAATATCAGCGTTGGCTTAGCCGGGTTGCTGGATCTTGGTTATGTGGCTTTCTTTGGGGTTGGTGCTTATTCTTATGCGCTACTGAACCATCATTTTGATCTAGGTTTTTGGATTACTCTGCCGATTGGTGGCATTCTTGGTTGTCTGTTTGGAATTGTTCTTGGTTTCCCAATTCTGCGTTTGCGCGGTGATTATCTTGCAATTGTGACCCTGGGTTTCGGAATGATCTTTAAAGTCGTCATGGAGAACTGGGACGGTTTATCCTTTGGTCCAAGTGGAATTGCTAATATTGATAAGCCTAGTTTCTTTGGAATGGATCTGAGTCTGGCGAATTCTACTATCTATATCTATTACATTATGATCGCATTGGTGATTTTTACTATTCTGGTGACCAATCGGTTGAAAAATAGCCGGATCGGTCGTGCCTGGATTGCCATGCGTGAAGATGAGATTGCCTGTGTTGCAATGGGCATTGATATTGCTCGTACAAAATTGTCTGCTTACGCACTTGGTGCTTTTTGGGCTGGTATGGTTGGAGTTTTATTTGCTTCGAAAACGACATTTATCAATCCTGCCAGTTTTACCTTTATGGAGTCTGCAATTATCCTTTCGATAGTTGTTCTTGGTGGTATGGGCTCAATTCTCGGAGTTATTATCGGGGCATTTTTTCTTATATTACTTCCTGAATACATGCGTGCATTCTCTGAATATAGAATGCTGGCATTTGGCGCAGCGATGGTGCTGATGATGATTTTCCGCCCTCAGGGTATTATTAGCAATCTCCGACAGACGTACGAATATAAAGGTTCGAAGGATAAAATTAACAATGGCTGAAAACAAACACAAGCTACTTGAAGTTAAAGGGCTGACAATGGATTTTGGCGGCCTCCGGGCTGTCGATAGTGTGACTCTTGAGGTTCATGAAGGTGACATTGCCGCATTGATCGGTCCAAACGGTGCAGGGAAAACGACATTCTTTAACTGTATCACCGGAATATATGATCCGACCAAGGGTGATATTCTACTCCACCCTAAAGGTTTAAAGACACGTCGTTTGAATGGGCTGAAGCCAAATAAAGTCACTGAAATGGGTTTGGCGAGAACCTTTCAAAATATTCGCTTGTTTCCCGATATGACAGTTTTGGAAAATGTTATGATTGGACGTCACTGTCGAACTAAATCGGGAATTTTCAGAGCGGTTGTCAGAGGGAAGAGAGTTCGTGAGGAAGAGCGGCAGATTGTAGAGTCGAGTTATCAACTGCTTGAAAAAGTTGGTCTGGCTGACTTTGCCAATGAGTTCTCAAAAAATCTCCCCTATGGTGCTCAACGGCGCCTTGAAATAGCACGTGCAATGGCAACCGACCCTTTTCTATTGTTATTGGACGAACCTGCTGCGGGGATGAATCCTCAAGAAACTGCTGATCTGGAACAGCTAATCTGTAAAATTAGTGCAGAGGAACAAATTGCTATTCTGTTGATTGAGCATGATATGAAGTTGGTTATGAATATCTCCGATCCTATCTATGTCATGGAATACGGTAAGAAGATTGCTGAAGGAAACCCTCAGGAAATAAAGGACAACCCGAAGGTTATCGAGGCCTACCTAGGGGAAGAAACAGATGCTTAAAATACAGAATATCCAAACTTACTACGGCAATATCCAGGCTCTTAAAGATGTTTCTATTGAGATCAAAGAGGGTGAAATTGTTGCATTGATCGGGGCAAATGGAGCGGGTAAGACAACGACTCTCATGTCGATTTGCGGAATTACACCACCACGTTCAGGTGATATCCTCTTAGACGGTGATTCTCTTAAGGGGATGGGTGCAGAGAAAATTGTGCAACAGGGGATTATCCAAGTTCCTGAGGGGCGTCGAATTTTTCCCGATCTGACGGTTCTGGAGAATTTGGAGATGGGTGCTTTCCTGCGCAAAAACAAGAAATTGATTCAGCAGGATTTAAACTATGTTATGACCTTGTTCCCGATTCTTGAAAAGCGACGCAGTCAACTTGGAGGAACCTTATCTGGTGGTGAACAGCAGATGTTGGCAATTTCCCGGGCATTGATGGCCAGACCAAGAGTTTTGTTACTTGATGAACCTTCTCTTGGATTAGCACCGTTGATTATCAAGCAGATTTTTGAAATTATTCGACAAATTAACAAGGAGAGTAACACCACGATCTTTTTGGTTGAACAAAATGCAAATCAGGCATTGAAGCTTGCAGATCGTGGCTATGTTATGGAAAATGGCAGGATCACCTTGGTTGATTCTGCTGATAATTTGTTGGCAAATGATGAGGTTAAAAAAGCTTACTTAGGTATATAATTGTTTAGTACATTCTTTTTAAAGCGCCTTTTTAGGCGCTTTTTTGTTTGTGATCCTGATTAATTGCAGGATTAAATTACCCACAGAAATTTGTTTTTGTAGTATGATCTTAACCTCTCCAACTAACGGAGCGGATAGTTTCTATGCGTAGTCTATTTTCAACCGTAACTAAAAAAGTCGTTATTGGCTATTTGGTTGTTGTTATCTTCAGCCTTTTGGCCGTTGGTTTTGCTCTGTCTCGCATGCATCAACAGACTCTGAACACCGAGCATCTGGTTAATGTTGAATTCCGCATATTTGAACTGGTTCGTGACCTACAGCAGAATCTTCTAGCGCAGGAGAATATTGAAAAACAGTTATTGATTTTACAAGATCCGGCGTTGAGTGAGTTGCGGTTGAATCGTAATAATGAATTTACTCGTTATGCCCTTGCCTTAAATGATCCCTCTTTCTCAACGCAGTTAAAACCATTAATCAAGCTTGTTGATAACTATCGTCAGGCAGATAATCAGTTATCTGAGGCGTTATTCTGGGATGACTGGATACATGCGCAGCAAATCTCCACTGATATCACAGTCCCACTACGGATTCAACTATTGAACTATTTGGCTGATTTTAGGCAACAACAACAGCAAAATATCAATACTGGGCTCGCTCAGCTATCTCAACATACCGGAGAAGCGTTTCAGATGACGGTATTGCTGACTTTGGTCGGCATCTTGCTGTCTGCTCCTGCTTCTCTGACAGTGATTTTAAGTATTCACCGCTCAGTCAAAGAGCTTAAAAAAGCAACGCAAAGAATATCTGCTGGACGGTTTGATCACCATCCACAACTATCGGGTAATGATGAATTTGCTCAATTGGCTAGTGATTTTGCCCAGATGGGTGAAAAATTGAGTGAACTTGAACAGCTACACCTGGATGCTAATCCACTTACGCTGTTGCCTGGAAATCTCGCAATTGATCGCGAAGTCGAGATGAGAATCAGTCGGCGGGAACCATTTTCTCATCTCTATATCGACCTGGATAATTTTAAGGTTTACAGTGATCGATATGGATATAAAGCTGGAAGTGATGTGCTTGCCAAGGTTGGTGACTTATTGAAGCAGGTTGTTGGTGAGAATGGAAGCTCTCAGGATATGGTTGGTCATATCGGTGGTGACGATTATGTCGTAGTTAGCAGTTTGGAGACAGGCGAACTTCTGGCTCAGAGGATTATCGATGGTTTTACCGAATTAGTACCGTCATTTTATAGTGAAGAAGATAAAAAAGCTGGTTCTTTTGCCGGTGAAGATCGTTATGGTGTGAAACGTACTTTTCCCCTTATGACTATTTCTATTGCAGTGATACCGTCTGATCACTATGAATATCCATCACGATTGGCAATTAGTCAGGATTGTGCAAGAGTTAAAGAATATTTGAAAGTTCAGGAAGGTAGCAACTATATGCTGGAAAGACGGAAATAAGATGAGAATATTTTCTCTTTTACTAATATCCCTGTTTCTTACAGGTTGTACATATCTTTTCCCACAGCAAAAACAGGCCATATTGCAGGATCAACAAAGTTTTAGTCTGGCTTTTGAAGAGTTTCAGGAAAGCCATCGGATAGAGGCTCTGCAGCAACTGCAGGTCGATTTTCCAGATAGTGTGTGGGCTATCAAAGCAGAAACAATTATTCTTTACGCACAAGAGTTGGATCAGCGTAAAGCACAAAATAAAAAATTACGTGCAACCGAAAAGCAACTGGCTACGGAATTAAAACAGTTGAAAGATAATAATCAGAAATTGGTGAAAGAGGTTGAACTATTGAAAAACCTATATCAAGAATCAACACAAACCATAGAACAGCTCAAAAGTTCGCTGATTCAGTCAGAAAATCATCCCAAGTAACCACCTAATTGTCGTCACAAGGGGATTACCTTTGCTGCTCATCTTGCTCATTGTTTTGTTATTCTCCAGTCTGGTCAATTTTTACTTTTCCATTCAAATCTTGCGCCGGGTTTCTGCTGCAGAGATTAAAATAAGTTTCTTTGAAATTCGCTGGCAGGTTCACAAGCATATGAAAAAATATCGGGAATTGACTCGAGCTGAAACGGGGAACATTGGTCTTTCCTGGTATGGCTATTGGTTGAGTCTGGCTCTGATGGTTCTCTGCGGTTGTTGGCTGTTTATTTCTCTTGGATCAAGTATCGGTAGAGTAAAATAGTGAACAGATAGAGGGTTACCTGCACCTACTGTGAAAGTGACTCCTAAGTAGCCGTTTAAGCTCGTTCATATTGTACAGGACAATGTAGGTTGGCTCCAAGCTCCCGAGCAGCATGTAATGGCCAGTAGGGGTTACGTAGCAGTTCACGGCCTAGCAACACTGCATCGGCAAGGCCTGTCGCAATAATCCGCTCTGCTTGCGCTGTTTCAGTGATCAATCCAACCGCTCCCGTTGCAATCCCGAGTTTATTTTTGATTTCAGTCGCAAATGTTACTTGAAAGCCGGGTTCAATTGGGATTACTGCATCAGCTATGAGCCCACCAGACGAACAATCAATCAGGTCAACTCCCAGGTTTTTAAGCTGACGGCAGAATTCTACCGATTGTGCCAGATCCCAGCCACCTTGAACCCAATCAGTTGCAGAAATGCGGACAAACATAGGCAAGTTTTGCGGCCAGTTTTCGCGTACGGTTTGTGCAATACGTAATGGAAAGCGCATTCTGTTTTCCAACGATCCGCCAAATTCATCATTTCTATTATTACTTAATGGTGAAAGGAATTGATGCAACAGGTAACCATGGGCGGCATGTAACTCCACAACCTGAAAACCAACCTTAAGGGCACGTTTGGTTGCAGCAGCAAACTGATAGTTGATTTTGTCTAGATCCTCTGTTGTTGCAACTTTTGGTGTATTGTGCTCAGAAGTGAAGGGGATTGAACTTGGTGCTAGTGGTTGCCAACCGTGGTTATCTTGGTTCAATGGATTACCACCTAGCCAGGGGGGCTCTGTGGATGCTTTTCTCCCTGCATGAGCAAGCTGAATTCCGGCAATGCAACCCTGTGCCTTGATCATGTCCACACAAGGGGTAAATGATTCGCTGTGTTCTTCACTCCAAATACCCAGATCCTCCGAGCTGATTCTTCCTTCAGGGATAATCGCAACCGCCTCAGTGATGACTAAACCAGCTCCACCGACTGCCCGGCTTCCATAATGAACAAAGTGCCAATCGTTAAGTTTTCCATCCAGACTTGAATACTGACACATAGGTGAAACGAAGATTCGATTAGGGATAATTAATTCACGAAGTTTCAATGGTGAGAATAGATGACCCATAGTGGCCTCCTGTAAAAAAATCATATTTATGAAATTTTTGACTGCTGAGCACATTAACATAATAAGAAAGTAAAAAAATCGACGATAGATGTATTTGCCTAACATACTGTTTTATGGTGTAACTTACTTAATAGTTTTGTGCAAATGCTTGAAAAGTTGAATATGAGAGATAGTATTGAATATGAAGGTAATTCAACTCTGACGGATTAAAAACGGGTGATTCGTCAGATGATAGCTGCCCGTTAATGATTGAGGAGTAAAATTATGAAACTAGCAAGGTGGGACCCTTTTAGGGAAATGGAAGGCATGTTAGATCCTTACTCAAAATCGCAGGATTGGCCGTTTCGCGGTGGGAGGGATTTGAACGTGAAAGGAGCAGATTGGGCTCCTCGAGCCGATATCAGTGAAACGGATGACAACTTCAGTGTCAACGTTGAAGTCCCCGGTATTAAGCGTGAGAATGTTAAAATCGGCTTAGAGGATCATGTGCTGAATATCAGTGGTGAAAATAAGCAGGAAAAGGAGGAAAAAGGGAAAAAATTCCATCGTATCGAGCGCTACTATGGCAGTTTTAGCCGCAGCTTTTCTTTGCCAGAAAATGTAGATGAAGAAAAAATTGAAGCTGTTTTTAAAGATGGGGTATTGACTTTGACTATACCAAAAACTGAAGTTGAAAAGCCGAAGTCCATTGAGATTAAGGTGAAATAAACACATTTAAAATGGATAGTTGAAATGTAATTGAGAAACTGGGGCAGGGGACAGACCCTGCCTTTTTCTTTGTGTTGTTGGTTAGCCACGCTTAGAGAAATTCTATAGCATCCAAGGTTCGTTCATCTTGGATATTCCCAGTATTAATAACCGATTTTGGCTCAAAGAGCATGACCTGAACTTCTTCATCTGCGATCGGAATATGCTCGACCCCGCGAGGAATGATAAAGAATTCACCGGGATTTAGAATGACATCGTGATCCCGCAATTTGATCAGTAGTCTCCCTTTAATGACCATGAACATCTCATCTTCTTTTTCGTGTTGATGCCAGACAAATTCCCCTTTCAGTTTAGCCAGTTTGACGTACTGACCATTCAGTTCGCCGATAATTTTTGGTTGCCAGTAGTCGTTGAACTGGGAAAGTTTCTCTTCTATATTAACTTTATCCATCGGTATTTATTCCTTTATGAACGGCTGGCGATAACAACTCCGGCTGTTACCATAACTCCACCTGCAGTCTGATTCAGTCGTTTCATCTGGCGCGGGGTCTTCAGAAATCTTCGGGCAGAATCTGCCAGCCAGGCATAGGTGCCAAGAACTGCGACCAAGACGGTGGCTATGACAGTTATGATGGTGACCGTATCTGTAAGGGTTAATTCTGACAGGGAAACAAAAGTCGGCAGAAAGCCACAATAAAATAGAATGACTTTCGGGTTTCCAAGAGTGATGAATAGCCCGCTGAGGAAATTTACGGACTTTGACGAAGCCACGATTGTTTCTGAATCAATCATACTGGTATTACTGAAAAAAATCTTTATCCCTTGCCAGATCAGGTAGCTCCCACCAAGCAGTTTTATGATAACGAAGAAGTTTCCCAGTATTTGAGCTAGAAGAGCCATCCCAAAAATTGCAAATAGCAGGAAAATAATATCACCGAGGATGATTCCGGCAATGACAGCCAGTGCCGAGAAGAACCCACAGGATAGGGAGCGGGCTATTGTGGCGAACACTCCTGGACCGGGACTGACAGCCAGAACCAGCATTGCAAGGGCAAAGCTCACGGTTGATATTAGAGTCATGGTTCTTCCTCCGGAACAACGAGAATGAATGATTCGCTGACTTCCTTATCAATTTTACGTGGTCGTCCAGTCTCCGCATTGACGTAAACCCAATCGGTTTCAGCTCGGGCTAAAATTGATTGAGTATCTGCATTCAGAAAACAATAACGGCGCAGTGATCTGGCGCGCTTCAAGTTGCATACCCAAGTTTTGATCTCAATTTCATCGCCAGCAAATGCTGGTCTTAGATATTCAATATGATGTGAGCGTGCTATCCAGCTACTACCAAGGTGTTGATAGAGTTTGCGGGGACAACCCTGAGAATCTGAATGCATGGTAGCAACATCCTGCATCCATTGAACATAAGCGACGTTATTGACATGACCATTTTCATCATTGGCTTCCGTTGGAATAATAAAACGGTGACTGTAAATTTTTGCCATTTTGCTCACCTATTGAGGGAGATAGTCATCTCTGACTGGAGAGAACACTTCAATTGCTACTGTATCTTCTAAGATCACTGCGTTGTGCTCAAGGTTTCCAGCAATACACCAGCTGTCTCCCGGCTTGACGTTGAAGGTTTCAGAGCCGATGGTTAATTCTATATTGCCAGATACCAGATAGCCGGTTTGCTCATGAGGATGACTATGGCGGGGCAGTAGGGCTCCTTTTTTCATGCGGAATTCAACCAGTAGCGTTTTTTCACCATGGACTAGAGTCTTCATTTCAATTTTATCGATTGCTGGTTTGTATCCATCTGCAGATTTTTTCTGGAACATATAGAACTCCCCTTGAAGATTCACTGTGAAGAGTAAAAACTTTTTAGCTCAATCTGTCCAGAAAAAATTAAGGAAGTTATCTTGCTGCGCTTGTGAAGAGATGGGCGAAAAATATTTCCATCCCCATATGCATATTCTGACGAAATTCGACAGTCACTCAACCCTCAAAACCGGCCCATATTTTTATTTGAAAGCGACCACCTTCGGTTCAATATTTCTTAGGATATTTGATGATGGATTGCATTTGATTGTTGAGGAGAGGCAGTTGATTTCATAACTGCTTACATTTGAGACAGAGTCCCCCAGATCTTTAATGGCTGAGCATGGTGAATCAAGAAAGGTGACGCGATGCGCCCTAATGAAAGGGTGTTAGCAACAAATATAAATGTCCGGTTTCGTAATAAATAAGTGCCCACATTCTTCACCATTACGGTGGAGAATATACCAAGAATATTTTATTGGTTTTCGACTTGTTGCTGAATAAATAATTTTCCCTGCGTATTGTAGTTTGCCAGCTTTTGGGGTATGCCAATAGTGGTTCCCTCGATCACTGTAAAACATGCAGAACAAGCCACGCTGCTCCATCAGTTCTTTGACTCCCAATAGACTGCTATGGGTTCCTTCCTCGCCAACAAAGAACATGCTGTAGTGCATAATCCATGGTGACAATGAGATCCTACTTCTGGCTCGGAACCTGCCGTCCTGATGGATCAGCATGCCTGCCTTCGCGAAGCGTTCACGGCGTTTCCGATGAGTCCCCCGCTTAGGAGCTTTCTTGAGGCAGCCTTTTTCCTGAAGTGTCATCTTTACCCAGGAATAGCTTTGTGTTCCTCCTTCGCGCCGGTACCAGGAATGAAAATGCTTGCCTGTCCAACCATTGTAACGGTTTCTGTAGCGGTCAACCAGATCCGTGACTTTATCAACGGGAGCTTGTATGGGATGAAACCTGTGTCAGACGCTTGTCAAGCAACCCATCAAAGCCATTGTTATGGTAGCAATCAACATTACGACGATAGGTGCGTGCTGAAACATTCAGCATACGTGCTACTTCTTCTTGAGTGATTCGTCTTTTCGTCCAGATACTGAAGCTTTCTTCAAGTCGCATTTTCCGGATCTCCTGCAGCAATTCTGTTGGTCTCATAATCTCCTCCTGGTTGGAGAATTATGAACCGGACAGATGTTGTGCTACAAATTCGGACAGTTTACGTGTTACTAACACGCCCTAATGAAATGGTTGACCAAAAAATGATTGTCCTGTAGAGTACTACATTGATTTTCTTGTTATTGAGAGGGGATGATCATGCTAAAAACTTCGTATCGCTCAGTACAATCACCTGTCTATTCCTGTCTGCCTCTCTTGTCGGTACAACCACCCGCTCTACCCCCTTGTTCAAACACTTAGATTTCCCAGTTACTAAATATTTTAGGGGCTTAGGAAGCAAAGCATAATAAAAAGTGTGCTAAGCTTCTAATATGGTTACTAAAAACAAGTATTATTA
>JADGEB010000051.1 GCA_016744595.1 Desulfuromusa sp. | reverse complement strand
GGTTGAGTCCTATGTTGCCGGGAACAGTATCCCTTTAACTGCCGCCAGACGACAGATAGTTAAAATGACTGGTGAGGTGCAGCAGAAAATCGATTTTCCCGTTTTGTTGAATATATTCAGTCACTCAGACCTGTCGGCTCATTTTATTATTCCGATCAAAAATGGAGGTCGTTTTACCGGGTTGTTGGAATTAAACTTTTCTCTCGCTGATATCCGCGGAAAACTCTTGAAGACACAGCAGGCACTCCTGCTCTATGTTTTCCTTTATGGTGCCATTCTGGTGTTGTCTGGCTATATTTTATTGCAGCGAAACATTATAAAGCCTGCACGAAATTTACTCAAAGCAACTCAGGACGTCAGCCGTGGAGATCTTGAAACTCGCTTGCCAGCAGCTGGCCCGGTAGAGATTGCACAGTTGGCAGATGCATATAACCAAATGGTTGAGGCATTACAGTTCAGCCGTGGAGAGACAGAGCTAAATATTCTGTCACTAGAGAAAACCAACCGGGAACTTCAACAAACCCGTGATGAATTAATTCGTAGTGAAAAGATGGCATCGGTAGGACAATTAGCTGCGGGATTAGCTCATGAGCTAGGAAATCCTCTTTCGGCTATCATCGGGTACCTTGAATTTTTAAAGCAACGCATCGAAAAAGTATCAGATCTGGATATTGTAGAGCGTTCATTGGTAGAAGCAACCCGTATTGATTTTTTGGTCAGAGAATTACTTAATTTTTCCCGACCTACAGAGAAGAGTCGAATTGAGTCTGTCGACATGGTTGCTGTGTTGAATTCCACTGTTCAATTATTAAAGAATCAAGGGGTAATAACAGATTTAAAAATAGTCAATCAACTTCCGAATACTTTGTCATTAATTAAAATTGATCATAATAAACTGCAACAAGTGTTTGTTAATTTGATATTGAATGCAGTGCAAGCATGTGACCGACAGGGGGAACTTACCCTTTCAGCGGGGGGAGATGAAGGTATCGTTTGGGTTGGGGTTCAAGACAACGGTGGCGGAATCGCCGCAGATAATTTGAATAAAATTTTTGATCCTTTTTTCACAACGAAACCACCCGGTGAAGGAGTAGGGCTTGGGTTGGCGGTGTGTCAGCGGATTGTTGAGGAAGCCGGCGGTATGATTGAGGTGAATAGTCGATTCGGGGAAGAAAGTGTCTTTAGGGTCATATTTATAAGGTAATGAGGTAATGATGAAAAGTAATGCAAAGATTGCACTGTTTTGTTGTGCAGTCTTTGCAGATATTTTGCCATATATTTTCCTTAGCTCCTAACTCTTCAATAATATATCATTATTCGGGATCTTTATTTGGATTGATTTTTGCTAAACATCAAAGAATGCTATAAGTGAGGAGCTATGAAACGAGTTATAAAACAAACATCTCTTGATAATAGGTATGGTTTCACGATACTGGAAGTGATTATCGTTGTCGCTATTTTTGGTGTTATGGCAGCAATTACTCTCCCTCTTCTCAAATCAACAACTAAGAATGCTGACTTGAGATCCGCGGCACAGGAATTATATGGTCAATTCCAGAGAGCAAAGTCGGAAGCAATAAAGCAAAATCAGCCCGTAGAAATAATATTTGATGCTGTAATTCATGGTAAATGGTATCGGATTTATGTTGATTCAAACAACAACAATACTCAAGATTCTGGTGAGCAGGTTCTTTCTGATGTGACTTTACCAAATGGTGTTGAGTTTTCTCCGGCGGTCAATTTTGGTGGAAATAATCTAACTGGATTTACTAATCAGGGTCGGCCTTCTGGGGGGACAGGTAGCGCCGTTCTCACTAATATCTCAACTGGAAAAATATTTACCTTAACAACTTCCATCGCCGGTTACATTAGTTTGCAGTAGAGGGAATTTATGCACAATATTACAAAATTTAAAGTATCCGAACTGGGGTTCACTCTTGTAGAAATGCTGGTGGCAATGGTGATTGCTGTGGTTGTAGGGACTGGAATTATGAGTCTCTATGTAAATAGTTCAAAAACATATGAAACACAGACTCTTGTTGCTGAAACACAGCAAAATTCTAGAGCTGGTTTGGCTGCAATGACTTGGGATATTCGGATGGCGGGGTATGATCCGAGTCGTGATTCGAGTGATGCTGGTGTTATTCAGGCTACTGCTACGATGATTCGGTTCAAAATGGATTTAAATGATGATGGGGACACGACTGATACTGATGAAGACATAGCTTATGCTATTAACGGATCTGGAAATTTAGGTAGAAACAGTCAGCCTGTCTCGGAAAATACAACTGCACTTGGTTTTGCTTATGCTTACGCAGACACCAACGGAGAGCTTACAACCTACATCACAACATCGGGCAACGAAGAGATTTTATGGGCCATCCCTGATCCTGGTGGCGGTGGGACATGGGTGCAGCTGGAAGTCAATGCTGAAGGAACAGTTTCTGATGCTGACAATAATGGCACTATTGCTCTTGTTGATACAACAACTAATGTTGATTTCGAAGATATTCGTCTTGTTAAATCTTGGTTGCTGTCAGAAGCTAAAAGGCAAGATAGAGCCCCGGCTACTAATCAGACATATATCGTTGGAAATCAAATAGTAACCAGAAATGACAGTGTTAAACGTAGGCTTCTAACAACGACGGTCAGCTGTCGGAATATGGGAATTTAGTATGAAATATGTGGATAACCAGATAGGTTTTTCATTGATTGAAGTGGTTGTCGCTATCTCAATCTTTTCCGTTGGTTTGCTTGCCGTCGCCTCGATGCAGATGACATCCATTACCGGCAATCTCTCAGCACGAACTGCAACCGAATCTGTTAGTTATGCGCAAGACATGGTAGAGAAGCTTTATTCTTTAGAATATGATGATCCTAATCTCGCGGTTGGATCTCACCCTGCGGCACCTATTATCATGGATAACTATTACCAGTATTCCTGGACTGTTGTTGAACATGCTGTTTTACCCGCTGATACTTATGGCGTCAAAACAATAACCCTGGATGTAGACTATACGAAAGGGATCGATAATAAACAGTCGCGTTTGGTCTTTCTGAAATCTGAAAATTCGTTCTAAGAAAAGGATTTATGATGTGGTTGAAGTCAAAATTAGATGATGAATCGGGTGCGGCCTTGATAATGGCTATTTTGATGTTGGTCTTGTTAACAATTATAGGCATTAGTGCTTTGAATAATACCGATCTTGAACTCGCAATTTCTGGAAATGATAAAGCCCACAAAATGACATATTATGCGGCAGATTCCGGTAATGAACTTAGTAAAGAATTGATTGAAAGGGCTATAGAAAATAGAGGATGGAAAGATATTGCAGGATCCACCTATGCGTCGGGTGATGTAACTATCTTGAATAAGGTTTTTTGGATTAATACAGACTTGCCTTCCGTTGAAACCCCTTCTTCTACGAACAGAGATGCTGAACTTGCCTTTGATAGAGGTCAAACTTATTTGAGGGTTGGTGCCAACAGTCAACTTTCATCCGGGGGAGCCATTCAGATGGCTGCCGGGTACGAAGGTGTCGGTAAAGGTGCTGCTGGTGGTGGAGCTTGGTTGATTTATGATGTGCGTTCACGCCATGAGGGAGTTAGTAATAGCCAATCTCAAATTAAGGGACAGTGGCGGCATGTACTTTAGAAAGGAATTTAACGATGAGAAAACTAGCAGGTTTGATTCTATTTTTTATATTTCTAGTAACGGTTGTAAGTAGCATTCCGGTAGCAGCTGAGAACGGCTGGCGCTATTGGAAGAACGGTGAGGTGACGCGCGAAGCCTGGACGGAGGGACGATTCTCTAAAATAGAAGTTGATAATATCCCTTATACCTTTATGCCTACTGCTACATTTTTTCGTGTCGTTCAGAAACGCCACGGTGGTTTCATTGAAGATCCGATTAGGATGCAAAATATTTATCAACATCAAAAAATAAATATGTTGGTTCAGGGATTCAGGATTTATCAGCTGAATGTCACGCAGTAAATGGAGGCTTTTAATGTCTAGATTTATAAATATATCTGTTTTTGCGATAGTGCTTTTATCTCTGATTTTTTGGAGTCCATCAGCTGTGTTCTCCGAAACGGTCGATGACTTTAGCTTGCTTCCTCCTTTCGCCAGCTCAGGGGTTCCTCCTTTGGTTATGCTAACAATGGCTAGGAATCACAAACTTTATTATGAAGCTTATAATGATATCTCGGATCTTGATGGTGATGCGAAAATTGATATTGGCTACAAGGGGTATCACGTTGCATTAGATGGCAGTGATCATTCTGCTAACGCGATTGATTATTATGGTTATTTCGATTCCTATAAATGCTACGAGTATGACGGCTCTACGTTTAATCCAACGAGCGCAACATCAAACAAAATTTGCTCTGGAACAGATGAATGGAGTGGAGATTTCCTCAATTACGTTACTATGTCGCGCATGGATACCTTACGTAAAGTCTTATTCGGAGGCTACCGTTCAACAGATACAACGACAGAGACTGTACTTGAACGTGTTTTTATTCCTCAAGACGCTCATTCTTGGGGGAAGGAATATGGTGCTTATGTAGATTCTGGAGGTAATGTTGTTACCCCAGAATATAGCATCGAAGATTTTACTCCCCTGGCACTACCTGTTTTTGGTACTCGTCATCTGATCGCGAATACTTCCCTTGGGAATAGTAGTCCTCCTGTGATGCGAGTTATGCCTAATAGTGCTCATCGAATTTGGGAGTGGGTTGCTAAAGAGCGACCAGTGGCTGATACTAGTCTTGAGGATTTAAGTGGAGGGGGCGTTTATACAGGGCACCCTGCAAATCATATTGAATATGAGGCTCTGGTTTTAGAATTTGCTACAGCGACTCATTTACAGGGATCTCAAGCTGTAAATCAGATTAATGGCAGTGGAAACCCATTTGGTGACGATGACTATTATCTGACTGTTTTTGATGGCAGTATATCAATTTCTTCTGGAAGTGAAGGCAACTATCAGTTTGCAGTTGATGGTGATGATGCTGTCGAGGTTATTGTTGATGGGATAGATGTTGCTGGTTTTTATGGAGGGCATGGTGCCTGCGGTTGTACGTCTCATAATGGTACTATTTACCTTGGTGTAGGAACTCACACGGTTGAATTCAGGCATCAGGAAGCTACGGGTGGAGATAGTTATTCTCTGTATTGGGAAGGTGCAGCAACATCAGGATGGGAGATTGTTCCTGCTGCGGCTTTTGGCGGGACATTAACTCAAACCGTGTATAATGTTGACCGTGGCACTGTCGCAGCCTCAGTCATCACAGACTACGAAGTCCGAGTAAAAGTTTGCGATTCAACTTTCCCTGAAGACAATTGTAAACAGTATAGTGGTGGCTTGAAACCTACTGGTTTATTTCAAAAGCATGGTGAATCAGATCAAATGTATTTTGGTTTGATGACCGGTTCTTATGCAAAAAATACTTCTGGTGGCGTGTTAAGGAAAAACGTAGGAAGTATCACTGATGAAATCAATCTTACGACTGGTCAGTTTGATACAACGGTTAACGGCATCATTTCAACAATCAATAAGTTGCGAATTGTAGATTTTGATTATGGTTCATATTCATATAATAGCAATTGTGGCTGGATAACAACACGTCCGATAGTTGAAGGCGAGTGCCGGATGTGGGGAAATCCAATCGGCGAAATAATGTATGAGTCTTTACGTTATTTTGCCGGGAAAAGTGGGCCGACAGCCGCGTTTGATTATTCGGGTACAACGGATGATAGTACTCTTGGGTTACCTAAGCCTACCTGGCAGAATCCTTATGATGCGACAACCGGTTATCCAGATTGTGCCCAACCATTTATGCTGGTGATCAGTGATCCCAACAGTAACTTTGATTCTGACAATGTTCCTGGATCATATTTCAATACTGTAACAGGAGATCTTACGGGTTTTGATGCGGAAGGGCTTGCCGATACAATTTCAACAGAAGAAACTATCGGGGGAAATTACTTTATCGGTCAGTCTGCAGCGGTCTATGATGGCGCACCAACTGAAAAGAGCGTGACTTCGCTTGGTAATATCCGGGGACTTTCTCCGGAAGAACCAACAAAACAGGGCAGTTTTTATCCAGCAAGTGTCGCATACTATGGGCATATTAATGACCTGAATGCTGCTTCTTCAGATCAAAAAGTAACAACCTTTGGTGTTGCACTTTCCTCTCCACTTCCACGCATAGAAGTTGATACAGATGCAAACGATACAGTTGATATTACTATTGTTCCTTTTGCTAAGTCCGTTGGTGGGTCGAGTATTAGTGCTGCAGTTGGTGCGTTTCAGCCAACGAATACGATTGTTGATGTTTTTATGCAGGAACAGACCCCAACGTACGGTCGCTTCCGGATAAATTTTGAGGATGTTGAGCAGGGCGCTGATCACGATATGGATGCCATTGCGACCTACGAATACACGGTCAATGGTGATGGAACTCTGACTATTGATGTAGCGTCAGATTATGCGGCAGGCGGCATTATACAGCATATGGGTTATGTTATTTCAGGAACAACTGCTGATGGAACTTACTTAGTTGTACGTGATGTTGATACGGCTACCACAAGCGATCCAGATTATTTTCTAGATACTCCTCCTGGGCAAGGGCCAGGAGGCGGCTGGAATGATAGTGCCGCTTTACCTTTGAGTAGTAACCGCACGTTCACGGCATCAGGAACCCCAGCGACGATTCTGAACAACCCACTTTGGTTTGCCTCTAAGTGGGGTGGCTTTGAAGAGAAAACTGGAACTGCTGATATGCCAGATGACATTACAGAATGGGACGAAGGCCCTGGCAGCCCAGATGGCGAACCTGATACTTATTTTTATGTGACAAATCCACTTTATCTGGAACAACAGCTTGGCCGATCTTTTGCTGAAATTTTGCGGCGCAGCTCTTCTGGTACGGCTGCTTCAGTTATTTCCAGCAGCCGTTCTGGGGAAGGGGCAATATATCAATCCCTGTTCTTTACCACCCAAACAGACACAAACACTTCTTCAAATACAGTTAATTGGACGGGGCAAACCCACAGTCTCTTTGTGGATTCCTATGGCAATATAAGGGAAGATTCAAACGGGAACGGCCGTTTGGATATGACGGCAATAAGCCCAGATGTGACAGATAAAATTATCCTTTTTAGTGAAACCACGAGTGGAACCACAGTTGTTAATAAGTATACTGATGATAATGGCGATGGTGAATTGACGGGTTCTGAAGCGACTTCGGCAGCAGCAGATAGTAACGTGCCGATAAACGATCTGTTGTTTGTGTGGAATTCAAGTGATTGGTTGAATAATTTGTCCGATACTGATGCAGATATATTGTCGAATCGTGGCACTTATATTTCCAGTTCAGGTCAGCGTTATATTATTACTTATATCGACACTGATGCAGATGCAGTTCCAGACACGCAAGGTAGTTTTGTCCATACAGATAGCAGTATTACGCCGTATATCCATGCTTTGCCACCATTTGATGTGACATTGTTACCAGAGAGCCTTGATACCATAAGAGTTAGTGACGTAAGTAATTATCAAACCGTACTAGATGCTTACTTGACCACTCAGCGAGAGCGTGTTGTTAAATATACCCGTGGTCAAGATCAGCCAGCAATTGATATCAGTGCAGCAGGGCACACCCTGGCTCTCCCTGCAATGCGTTCACGAGCGTATGATTATGTTTTAGGCGGGGATGTAGAAACCTGGCGGTTAGGAGATATTGTCCATTCAACTCCGACAATTGTTGGAACTCCAGCAGAAGATTATGATTTGCTTTATTATGATCAAAGTTATACTGATTTTTATTTGAAATATAAGAATCGGCGTAATGTTGTATATGTTGGCGCAAACGATGGCATGTTGCATGCGTTTAATAGTGGATTCTATAATCGCCTTGATAGGGGATTTTATAAGAATTACAACACATCAACGTTTGCCTATAGCAACAGTGTTAGTGATCCTGATTTAGGTGCCGAACTCTGGGCTTACGTGCCTTTTAACCTGCTACCTCATTTGTATTGGCTTACTGAGGCTGGTTATGACACGGAAAAGCACGTTGCTTTTATGGATTTAAAGCCACGCATTTTTGATGCCAAAATATTTGTAGCCGATGCTACCCATCCTAGTGGGTGGGGGACGGTTATGGTTGTGGGAATGCGCTTCGGTGGTGGGGCACTGCAAGCTGATACTGATGGGGATAATACTCGATTAATAACTGCAACGGGTGCAGATGAGCCAGTTGCACGTTCAGCCTTTGTTGTTATGGATATTACTGACCCTGAACTGCCTCCTACAATTTTGGGTGAATTATCTTTTGATGCCCTGGGATATACGACAGCCTTTCCAACGGTAGCTATTTTCAAGGATCGGGGTGATTCGATATCCCCGACAGGCGACAACGACTGGTACCTGGTGCTTGGCTCAGGGCCTTTTGACTCAGCTTCTGGTGGTGCCAGAGGTTCTGCATTGTTTGAAGCAACCAGTGATCAATCGGCAAAAGTGTATATGGTCGATCTCAAAGAATTGGCACAGAATGGGATTGTAGGAGTTATAAATTCCAGTGGCATTACAGTGTCTGGTGCAAGCATTGCCCCCTTTGCTTCACTAGACAATGATGCCTTTGTTTCTGATTTAGTCTCGGCAGATTTCGATCTAAATTATCGTGCTGATGCTATTTACTTTGGCACCGTGGAGGGTGATTTTGCTGCAGGTTGGGGCGGAAAACTGAGACGCCTTGTTTTTGCCGATAATTCTACTGCCACAACTTGGGATAATGATTCGGTTTTGGTTGATTTGACTAATGTTAGTAATGATGGGAGCGGTAGTGATGGCCAGCCGATTGTTGCGGCGCCAGCAATCGCAATGTCGAAAAATATGCCTACAAATGACTATTGGATTTACTTTGGAACGGGGCGGTTTTTTAACCGTATCGACGTAAATAATCTTTTCACTGCTGATGATGACCAAGCATATTATGGGATTAAAGAACCGGTCAACTCTTCAGGAGCACTTACTTGGGGGGTTGTGGATTATGGCGATCTCCTCGACACAACAAATGCTCGTATTTACGAAGATGGGTTTACTGTCACGGGTTTGACGATAGATATTAATGGCGCCGGCTCTACAACAGACTTCAACTTTGATGCATTAGTTACCCAGATGAAGAACAGGGATTCGATTAGTGGTGGCGATGTTTTCAGTGGCTGGCGTTTTAGTTTAACAGATGTGCGTGAACGGAATCTGGGGCAGGGTGCACTTCTTGGTGAAATTTTAACATTTTCTACTTATATGCCAGCTATGGATGCCTGTGAAATAGAAGGCTCCGGCAATCTTTATGCTGTATATTTCACAACTGGAACGGCATATAAAAAATCTATCTTTGGTTTGGGAATAAATACTGTAAATGAAGATCGTGATGGTGATGGAACAACCGAAACAACTAAGAATGATATTCTTCGTAAACAGTATATAGGGCGTGGAATGACCTTAACGCCAAATTTACATGTTGGACGTGACACGGGGAGTAAAGCATTTATTCAGACGAGTACTGGTGGAATCCTTGGCTTTGAACAAAAGTCTCCTGGTGCAACGAAGAGTGGGGTAATTTCTTGGGAAATTGAATAAACTTTTCAATTAAATAGTTAAAAGAAGAGTGTATCCCTTACAGATTTATTGAGGGGTACACGGGTATGAATAAACGGGTAGATAGTTATTACTGTCCTTGGTGATCTAAGGTAGCCTATTGTCAATAATTGGAATCAAATCGTTGTGCGCGTTTTTACGATCGAGTTTTTTATTGCACAAATAATATTTTTAAATCTCGGTTCTCACGTAGTGTTTTCATTTGTTGCATTTGGTATGTATTATCGGTTAAATGTCCTTTATGGATATTTTAAGGAAGTTTGATAGTCTCCCCACATCATTCGATATGAGTGTTGTCACTTTAGGTAATTTTGATGGTGTCCATCTTGGGCATCGAGAATTGTTTCGTCATGTGGTCAAGACAGCTCGTCAGTTAAGTTGTCCCTCTGTTATTTTCACCTTTGATCCTCATCCCCTCAAAATTCTTGCGCCAGACAGGGCTCCGCTATTGCTAAATACGCCTGAAGAAAAACAGCGATTGATTGCCGCTTCTCATATCGATTATTTAATTGAATCACCTTTTACTGCTGACTTTGCAAAAATGTCCCCTGAGAAGTTTGTTGAGGATGTTTTGATCAAAAAGTTGCATATCAAAGCTTTGGTGGTTGGTTACGATTATGCTTTTGGTGAGGGGCGCCGTGGTGATACCGAATTCCTGAAGAAGTGTGGTAGAGTGAATGGTTTTAGTGTTGAGGTACTACAACCGGTAGGGGAGGATGGTTTGCCGTACAGTTCCACCCGGGTTCGTACGATGGTTGCGGCAGGAGATGTGGCGGGAGTCGTACGCTTACTCGGTCGGCAGTATAATCTTGAGGGTGTGGTTGTGCCAGGAGACCAGCGAGGACGCGAGTTGGGTTTTCCTACTGCTAATTTGGAAACAACTAAGGAATTATTGCCCGCATCGGGAGTTTATGCTGTTAAGGTGCGACATGGTTCGCAGGAGTATGGCGGGGTTGTGAATTTAGGTCAGCGACCAACTTTTGGTGGTAAAACTTCAACTATTGAGGTTTATTTGCTGGATTTTACGGGCCAATTGTATAATGAAAAATTGCGTATTTATTTTGTCGAGCGTTTGCGGGGGGAGAAAAAATTTCTTCAAGTTGAGGATTTGATCATCGCAATAGAGGCTGACGTTGTCAGGGCACGGCAAATTCTTTCTTCAGTACAAGTCGTTCAATATCAGGAATATCTCTCTTTGAAACAGGACTAGCATGTCTCTCTCTGGTAAGGGTCACGTATATGGTCTTTTGGGCGACCCGGTTTCGCACTCTCTTTCTCCTTGGATGCATAATCATGCGTTTAAAACACATAAGGTCGATGCAGTTTATGTCCCTTTTCACGTTCTTGCAGGTGATTTGTCAGCTGCCGTCGATGGCCTTCGTGCACTGAATGTTGCAGGAGTAAATGTCACGATTCCACATAAAGAAACAATTCTACCACTTCTTGATCATGTCGATGCGACTGCGAGGTTGATCGGTGCGGTCAATACTGTTGTTAATCAAGATGGAGCCATGGTTGGTTATAATACCGATGCGAGTGGTTTTATGCGCTCGCTTAGCCATGATTTGGATTTTGTTCCTGAGGATCGTAATGTCGTCTTACTGGGAGCAGGGGGAGCATGCCGGGCAGCAGCGGTTGGTTTGGCTTCAGCTGGAGTGAAATCAATTGCTATTGTAAATCGACACCGAACCCGAGCGGAAAAAATTATCAGTAATTTGTCATCTCATTTCACATCTGTATATTTTACGGCCAATACATTTAATGATAATTGCTACTTGAGAACTTTATCGGCAGCAGATTTGATTGTAAATACAACCTCCGTTGGCTTGCATGGGGAGGAAGTAAATTTTTTACCATTGGAAGTCATTAAGGGTAGCGCATTAATATATGATATGATATATTCCCTATCTGAAACTCCACTTATTAAAAATGCACGAGCAATAAAGTTGCTCTGTGCAGGTGGTTTAGGGATGCTGACAGCTCAGGGCGAAGATGCTTTTTTTCTTTGGACAGGGATCAGACTCCCTGCTGGCTTTATGCAGCAGTTTCTTGCTAAAGGAAGTTAGGTGAGCAGTGATTAAATAGGCTGTAGCCAAATGTGCTTGAAATCTGCCCAATTAAATGAAAATGAAACGGAAGGGTTGTTGCTAAATGAGTGTCAGTCGCCTGGGAGAATTGCTGGTAAGAAACCAACTGATTTCCGATAACCAGTTGGCTAATGCGATCTCTGAACAAAAGAAAGATGGCATTCGTCTCGGTGCCGCTCTGGTTAAGTTGGGCTATGTTCAAGAGCATGATCTTGCTTCGTTTTTGTCCAAACATTATGGTGTCCCATCCATTGATCTCGCTGAATTTGATGTCGATCCAGCTGTAGTCTCTTTAGTTCCTGCTGAAGTTGCACAGAAATATCAGTTAGTTCCTATAAATCGTGCTGGAGCAACGTTAATTGTTGCTATGGCAGATCCTTCGAATATTTTTGCGATTGACGATATTAAATTCATGACCGGCTTCAATGTTGAAGTTGTTGTTGCTGCTGAAGCCGCCATTAAGGATGCGATCGATAAGTTTTATGACCAAAGTTCCACTATGGCAGATGCTTTGGAAGGGCTGGATGATTTTGATGATCTTGAATTGGTTGATGGGGATTCTTTTGATGATGTCGGTGAACTAGAGCGAGCCAGTGAGGATGCTCCGGTTGTTAAGTTGGTCAATCTTATATTAACAGATGCCATAAAGAAGAAGGCTTCTGATATCCATATTGAACCTTATGAACATGCTTTTAGAGTACGTTATCGGATTGACGGAGTGTTGTATGAGGTGATGAAACCCCCTCGTAAGTTAAAAAACGCAATTACATCACGACTTAAAATAATGGCAACAATGGATATCGCTGAAAGGCGTCTTCCACAAGATGGACGGATTAAGATCAAGATGGGTCGTGGCCAGGAAATGGACTATCGGGTCAACTGTTTGCCGACTCTTTTTGGTGAGAAAGTTGTTCTGCGGCTTCTTGACAAAAGTAACCTGCAGTTGGATATGACCAAGTTGGGCTATGAGGAAAAGGCTCTCGAATGGTTTAAGAAGGAAATCCACAAACCTTTCGGGATGGTTTTGGTCACTGGCCCAACTGGAAGTGGAAAAACTGTTTCACTTTATTCGGCTCTTTCTGAACTGAATGGAACGACGGAGAATATCTCGACGGCGGAGGATCCGGTTGAGTTTAACTTTGCCGGAATCAATCAGGTACAGATGCACGAGGAGATAGGTCTCAATTTTGCAGCGGCGTTAAGAGCTTTTTTACGGCAGGATCCCGATATCATTATGATTGGTGAGATTCGTGACTTTGAAACTGCTGAAATTGGTGTTAAGGCAGCCTTAACTGGGCATATGGTTCTTTCTACATTACACACAAATGATGCTCCAAGCACGGTCAACCGACTCTTGAATATGGGGATTGAGCCTTTCCTGGTGGCTTCGGCGGTTAATTTGATTTCAGCGCAGAGACTTGGACGAAGAGTATGTTCTGAGTGCAAAGAACCAGAAAAACATTCCAAGGAAGCTCTGATTACAGCAGGTCTTTCAGAAGACCAAATCGGTAAGTTTACAACCTATAAGGGGCGTGGTTGTTCTGTTTGTAATGACACCGGTTACAAGGGGCGAATTGGCATCTATCAGGTTATGCCAATGTTTGAGGATATTAAGGAAATGATTTTGTCTGGTGCTAATACTGCTGAAATTAAACAAGAATCCATGCGTCTTGGAGTTAAAACTATGCGCCAATCAGCATTAAGTAAACTTGTAGAGGGCGTGACGACTTTGGAAGAGGTGTTAAGAACGACAGTTGCTGATGACTAAGGTCAGTATCGAGTCTGACTAATTTCTGTAGCATCTGAATTTTTTGAAAGGATTAATGCACATGGCCAATATGCATCAACTGCTCAAATCGATGATTGAGCAGGGTGCTTCAGATCTGCACTTGTCAACTGGGTCTGCTCCACAAATCAGGATTGATGGTAAGATGGCTCCCATTGGTGGTCCCAATCTGACCTCTGCTGAAACAAAGCAGCTTTGTTATAGTGTATTGACCGATGCTCAGAAACGAAAATTTGAGGAGGAAAATGAGCTTGACCTCTCTTTTGGGGTGAAAGGATTATCTCGCTTTCGGGGTAATATTTTTATTCAAAGAGGGGCTGTTTCTGGAGCTTTTCGGGCTATTCCTTTTGAGATCAAGAGCTTTGATGATTTGGGTTTGCCACCAGTTGTCAGAGGATTGTCAAAAAAACCACGTGGGTTGGTTCTAGTGACGGGACCAACTGGTAGTGGTAAAACAACGACCCTTGCAGCAATTGTTGATGCGATCAATAGTGAACGGAGTGAGCATATCATCACTATTGAGGATCCAATTGAGTATTTGCATCCACACAAGAAATGTCTTGTTAACCAACGAGAAGTTGGTGCTGATACCGCTTCATTTAAAAAAGCTCTGAAATATATTTTACGTCAAGACCCAGATGTTGTCCTGTTGGGTGAATTGCGGGATATCGAAACAATTGAAGCTGCGTTGACTATTGCGGAAACGGGTCACCTGTGTTTTGCAACTTTACATACCAATTCCTGTGTACAGACCATGAATCGGATTATTGATGTTTTTCCGGACACTCAGCAGTCGCAGGTGAGAACTCAACTTTCTTTTGTTCTGGAGGGGGTGTTGTCACAAACTTTGCTGCCGATGGCTAATGGTAAAGGGCGTGTCATGGCATTGGAGGTGATGGTGCCAAACCCAGCGATCCGAAATTTGATTCGGGAAGATAAAATTCATCAGATCTATTCACAAATGCAGATTGGTCAGGACAAATTTGCCATGCAGACTTTAAACCAATCACTGTTTTTGTTGGCTCATTCCCGACAAATTACCCAAGAGGATGCATTGGTTCGATCTCATGATCTTGATGAGTTGAATCAGATGTTTGCAAATCCTGGTTCAGTTCTGGGTCGGAAAAATGCAATCTCTGCAGGGCGTGGAAGATAGTTTAAACAATTAATGAATATTGTAAGTGGAAAGGGGTAGGCCATGCCAACATTTGCTTGGACAGGTCGAGAAAGAAACGGAAAAAGTACAAAAGGAACCATGGAAGCAGCCACCGAAGCAGCTGTCATGGCTAACTTGCGCCGTCAGGGAATACAGGCGAGTAAAGTAAAAGAAGCTGGCAAAGGGGTGAATGCAAATCTTAATATCAGTTTTCTTAAGCCGAAAATAACGACCAAGGATATTGTTGTTTTTACTCGTCAGTTTGCCACTATGATTGATGCTGGTTTGCCATTGGTACAATGTTTGGATATCCTCTCCTCACAACAGGATAACAGTACATTTAAAGAAATCCTGTTGAAGGTGAAAGATGATGTTGAGTCTGGCTCTACTTTTGCGGATGCCTTGAAAAAGCACCCTAAAGCTTTCAATGAACTCTATGTCAATCTTGTGGCGGCAGGTGAGGTCGGGGGTATTCTCGATACTATCCTGAACCGATTAGCGGTTTATATTGAAAAAGCTTTGAAGCTGAAAAAACAAGTAAAAAGTGCTATGACCTATCCGGTTACAATCATCGGAATTGCTTTTGTTGTTATTGCTGTAATCCTCATTTTTGTTATTCCTGCCTTCGAAAAAATGTTTGCCGATTTTGGTGGAGCTCTGCCAATGCCAACACAAATAGTCATTAATATAAGTAATTTTGCGCAGGATTATGTCCTCTTGATTATTGGAACATTTGTTTTGGCCATTTTTACGGTTAAAAAAATCTATGCGAGCAATAAGGGGCGAGATAAAATTGATCATTGGGCTTTAAAGCTGCCAGTTATGGGTGTTCTAATCCGAAAAGTTGCTGTGGCTAAGTTTGCCAGGACCCTTTCGACGATGATCTCCAGTGGTGTGCCTATTCTTGATGGATTGGATATCGTTAGGAAGACAGCTGGTAACCGAACTGTAGAAAAAGCGATAGCAAAGGTGACATCCAGTATCAGTGAGGGTAAGACAATTGCAGAACCATTGAAAGCTTCAGGGGTTTTTCCTCCGATGGTTTGTCAGATGATCGAAGTTGGAGAACAGGCAGGTGCTTTGGATACCATGTTAAGTAAAATTGCAGATTTTTATGATGATGAAGTTGATGATGCAGTAAAAAACTTAACGGCAATGATGGAGCCTCTGCTGATGCTGTTTCTGGGGACAACAGTTGGTGGTTTAGTTATTGCCATGTATCTGCCAATCTTTAAGTTGGCAGGAACAGTTGGCGGTTAATGACCACGCCAGAAGTTTCAAACGGTCAACACCTAAAATCCGATGGACGCAGTTTATTATGGTACTTAATTTGTCGAACTGCAGTTATTACTTTGCTGTTGGGTGGTGCGGCAATATTTTATCTTAAGGGAAACGTCAGACACACTCTTATCACGCCGCTATTTATACTAATCGGCGTCTCATATGTCGAGGCTCTCATATCGGCATTCCTGCTTAAAATAATTCTTCATACCCGGTTTTTTACTCAGGTGCAAATTGTATGGGATTTATTGTTTGTCTCTGTCTTGATTGTTCTGACGGGTGGAGTTGAGAGTGTTTTTTCATTTGCTTATCTTTTGGTTATTATCTCTGCCAGTTTCCTATTGTCACGTCGTTTGACGATTCTTGCCGCTGCGTCTGCTGTTATTCTCTTCGGTGGGATACTCGATCTGCAATTTTTTAACTATCTCCATTTTTTCAATTTATTTCGTACTGTTCCTGATGGTTCATTCTTTTCGGCTATCTTTGTTCACGGCGTCGCTTTTTTTCTGACAGCAATTCTTAGTGGAACCTTGGCTGATCGTTGGCGTCACAGTGAAAAACAATTACAGCTGAAAACAATTGATTATGCTGAACTGGAAAAAATGAATCGGACGATTCTGTCTCATATCAGCAGTGGACTCATGCTGATCAATACGAAAGGGAGAATCAGATCATTTAATCGAGCGGCTACTGATATTACCGGATTGTCGTTGGCAGATGTTTATGACCAAGAAGTTTCTGTCATGTTCCCAGGTTTGTCAGTCAAGTTAAATGCCGAACCAACACTTCTCAGACGGGAAGAGGGAACTTTTTCGGGACAAAACGGTGAAGAACTTATTCTTGGTTATGCAACAACTTCAGCAAAGGACAGTCAGGGAGAGAATCTTGGAGTTTTAGTAACATTTCAGAATTTAACCCAGTTGAAGAAAGTTGAAGAGGACTTAAAACAGACTGATAAACTCGCAGCTGTTGGTCGGTTAGCAGCGGGGATGGCGCATGAAATTCGGAATCCACTTGCTTCAATTAGCGGCTCAGTACAATTATTGATGGAGGCTGAACATGCTCCACCAGAAGATCTGAGGCTGATGGGAATCGTGGTCAAAGAAGCGGATCGGTTGAGTGGATTATTGAGTGATTTTCTTGCGTTTGCACGACCAAAGCAGCCCTTGAAGGAAATGGTAAATGTTGCTTCTATTTTAGATCAACTAACTGATATGCTTACAGTTGATCATCGATTTAAGGAGATAGAAATAAATCAACTCTATCCTGACGAATCTATCTTCTTCTTGGATCAGGGGCAGATACTGCAAGCTTTGTGGGATTTAGCAATCAATGCCGCTGAAGCGATGCAAGGTAAAGGCCAATTAACTTTCATGATTGAGACTCGGGATAATTTTACCATTATTGTTGAAGATACGGGGCCTGGAATATCAAATGAAATTAGAGAACGCATTTTTGAACCTTTTTTTTCTACTAAAGCGCAGGGAACAGGTCTTGGCCTGGCCACTGTCTACTCGATTGTTGAATCACACGGCGGTAAGGTTGCCGAAAGGGGAGGAACCGCAGGCGGTGCTAGGTTCTCTCTACAGTTTGCGGCGGTGGGGGAGGTAGAATGACAGTTGAAGGAAACAAATATAAAATACTCGTTGTTGATGATGAAAATAGCTTACGTGAATTATTAACAATCTTGCTTCAGCGGGAAGGTTATCTGATTGAACAGGCTGGTGATGGTGCGGTTGCTTTTGAAATGGCTCAAGCAACAGTTTATGACCTGATTATCTCAGATATTCAGATGCCCAAGATGAGCGGTATTGAATTGCTTCGTCATCTACGTGAACAGAGTAATGATGTGACTGTGATGATGATTACAGCGTTTTCTTCAACAGAAGAAGCCGTTGAAGCAATGAAACTTGGTGCTTATGATTATATTACCAAGCCATTCAATAATGATGAAATCCGCTTAGTGATTAAAAATGCTTTGGAGCGTGAACAGTTACAACAGGAAAATCGTCAACTGAAGCAGCAACTTGGACAGCGGTTTTCTTTCCAGAGTCTAATTGGAAGCAGTCCTGCTATGTCTAGGTTAATTGCACTTTTGGAGCGGGTTGCCCCAAGCCAGGCAAATGTACTCATTACTGGCGAAAGTGGGACTGGTAAGGAACTGGTTGCCAAATCATTGCATTTGAACAGTGATCGAAAAAAACATCCATTTGTGCCAATCAATTGTGGTGCAATTCCAGAGAATCTTCTTGAAAGTGAACTATTTGGACACGAAAAAGGGGCTTTTACTGGTGCAGACAAGCGTAAAGATGGATTGTTTGAATCTGCCGATAATGGAACTCTGTTTTTGGATGAAATTGGTGAATTACCAATGGGAATGCAAGTTAAGCTGTTGCGAGTTCTGCAGGAAAGAGAGTTTCGGCGTGTTGGTGGCACAGCTAATATTCCCCTGAATATCAGATTGGTTGCAGCCACGAATCAAGATTTGAGTGAAAGAATTCAAGAGGGAGTTTTTCGGGAAGATCTCTTTTATCGTTTAAATGTTGTTGCAATTGAACTTCCTCCTCTACGCTCAAGAAACGGTGATATCCAGCTCTTGATCAATAACTTTTATAAAAGACTTACAGGTAAAGAAAAATACGAGATAGAAAAGCAGGCTTTAGAGTTATTGCTTAATTACAGCTGGCCAGGAAATGTCCGTGAGTTGGAAAATTTAGTTGAACGCTGTGTCGTGCTTGGTGAAAGTGATGTGCTGACAGTCGATTGTTTACCTGCACAAATCAAACAAAAAAAGCAGGGTTTTTGTGGGGAGATAGGTGAATTGCCTGATAATGGTTTTGATCTTGACCAATGGCTTGAAGATATTGAAAGAACTGTTCTACTGCAAGCTCTTGAAAAGGCTGGTGGTGTGCGTAAAACAGCAGCTAATCTGCTAGGAATTAATTTTCGTTCAATCCGCTATAGGCTAGGAAAGCTGGGCATTGATGATGACTCATAGGTATGATTTGTGTACAGAGATGATATTTTTATAAATTAACGTTGACAGTGGAGCAGGAATCACTAATATAGCCGGGTGTCAAAAACACTTATGTGCTCGGGTGGCGGAACTGGTAGACGCAAGGGACTTAAAACCCCTTGGAATTTGTGATAAATTGCTTTTTATTTTCACTTATTTGTTTATATAGTTAATAATATTAATAAC
The DNA here is from genome assembly GCA_016744595.1 of Desulfuromusa sp. Lineage (GTDB taxonomy): Bacteria > Desulfobacterota > Desulfuromonadia > Desulfuromonadales > Geopsychrobacteraceae > Desulfuromusa. The sequence goes on along the minus strand of JADGEB010000051.1, from coordinate 367 downwards.
TTAAGATGTTTTGGTCGTTGTTTTGTGTTATAATTATGTTTATCACACTCTTAACACAAAATATGTTATAAATTGAAAATATGGTTTAATATTGAGTAGATACTAAACGCAAATAGAGTTTGCTCGGGTGGCGGAATTGGTAGACGCAAGGGACTTAAAATCCCTCGAGCGAAAGCTTGTACGGGTTCGATTCCCGTCCCCGGTACCGAAAATCTGTTAATCTCAACCCAATCCTAAAACCCACCAAAATCAACCTTGTGCTTGACGCATTCTTTTCGCCGGTTTAAATGGACTTGTGACTACGAGTTCTATTCTGTGGAGAACTCGACAACAAAGGAAACAAGGGAATTTCTGAGAACTGCAAATT
>JADGEB010000050.1 GCA_016744595.1 Desulfuromusa sp. | reverse complement strand
GCATTCCGTACGTGCCCTCGTCAGAACAACAGTTGCACTTAATAATTTCAGTGGAATTGATACTGTTCTTGGTGACACCACTAAACCCGCAACTCTGCACAAACAACTCGAAGGCTGTGATGCAGTAATTCATCTAGTCGGTATCATTCGAGAGTTTCCCAGAAAAGGAATTTCTTTTAAAAAGTTACACATAGAGTCCACCGAAAACATTCTACAAGCGGCAGAAGAGCAGGGTGTAAAGCGCTATCTCCAGATGAGTGCCAATGGCACCAGAGAAAATGCTATCACCAACTACCACCAAACTAAATGGATAGCAGAAGAAAAGATCCGACAATCCAACCTGGACTGGACAATTTTTCGCCCGTCACTAATTTATGGCTCTGATGATCAATTTGTAAACATGTTGGCACAATTGATCAGAAACCTGCCACTGGTTCCGGTGATGGGAGATGGACAGTATCAACTACAACCGGTCAGCGTTATGGATATTGCTAATGGATTTGTTGCTGCACTGAATAAACCTGAATCTTTCAAAAAGACTTACCAATGCTGTGGGTTACAGGCCTATAGCTATGATCAGTTGCTTGATCTGATAGCTCTGGCATTAGGGCAGATAGGAGGCATACGAAAAATCCACCTCCCTCTCTGGCTGATGAAACCAGTTGTTAATCTTCTGCAGACTATCCCATTATTTCCCATGACCAGCGATCAATTGCAAATGCTCTTGGAGGGAAATAGTTGCGAAGATAATCGTTGGACGGATGATTTTTCTTTGGATCTTCACGAATTTTCCAGCAGCATTAAATGCTATCTGAAACCATAAAGCCCCCCAGAATAATCTGGAGGGCCATGTTCTATCCTTTAAAACTAAACAATATATCTATTAACGACGGTATCTAACAACTAGTCCATTAATAGTCAGACAGGCTGCGAAGCTAATAGATATCAAGTTCTTCACTTAGCAATGACTTGCTGGTCGGTTCCCCTCGTGAATGAGCCATGCTTTCAAGCAACACATTTCCACCGATAGCAGCAGTCTTTTTTACCAGAGCCTCTGCAGCTTTTCCATCATGCTTGCGAAATGCATCAAGGAGCTTATCATGTTCAGCAACAGAAATAGCCATCCGACCGTCAACCGACAGCGATGCCATCCGCAACCGACTGAACTTCATTCCCAACTGCTTGATTAGATCATATAGTTTGCTGTTATCTGCAGCCTTGAGAAACGTATCGTGAAATTCATGGTGGATTTTGTAAAATGCTTTTACATCGCCATCACTTGCCAACTGTTTAAGTCGCGCGTTAATTGATTCAAGCTTTGCCAGTTCTTTTTCCGACAAATTCTGTGCAGCAAGCTCTGCTGCATACCCTTCAAGAATACTCTTAACCGCATAATACTCTTGAACATCACGCTCTGAAAGGGCGGCAACAACCGCTCCTTTACGCGGAATGACAGTTAGAAAACCTTCAGATTCAAGCTGCCGAAAAGCCTCACGAATGGGTGTCCGACTAATACCAAAACGTTCTGCCAATTCAGGCTCTGCCACCTTTTCCCCGGGCTTAAGGTCACCCTTAAGGATTGCTTCACGGATTGTTTCAAGAATCTTTTCCCGCAAAGTTTGGTGGCGCTCAATCTGTTTATTTTTCAAAACAATTCTCCCATTTGGAAATTTTATTGAATTGTATACTGTATACACATGTTGTCAATCTTTATTTATCACCTGAAACAGTATCAATTCTGTAGCTGATTCTTGTTTTTTTCTTGCGAGATAGATATCATCAGGTTGCCAAATCAGGAGTAAAGATGGATCCATTGAAAAAAGTCAAATATTCGCTAACAACGTTGTCCATTCTTATTGGTGGGGGAACTCTCGGTTATTCTTTAATCGAGGAATGGGGTGCTTTTGAAGCGCTTTACATGACAATCATCACCTTGGCAACAGTTGGATATAGCGAAGTCCATACTCTGTCACACAATGGGCAGATATTTACCATTTTTCTGATTGTGTTCGGAGTTGGAACAATTGCCTACACAATTAGCTCGATGATCCAGTTTATGGTAGAAGGGCAGCTCTACAAGCTATTAGGGAGAAAAAAAGTGCAAAAACAGATCAGCCGCCTGCGAGGACATTACATTATCTGTGGTTATGGTCGTATCGGTCGTCTGATCAGCCGTGAGTTCGCAGCTAAACCAGTTCCGTTTATTGTGGTAGAGAACAACTCTGATCAATGTCAACGGCTGGAAGAAGATGGACATCTCTATATTGCAGGAGATGCGACCCATGATGATGTTCTTGAACTTGCCGGAATCAACCAGGCAAAAGGACTCATTACGGTTGTCGCTTCCGATTCGGCTAATGTCTTTATTACCCTGACTGCTCGTGGTATCAAACCCAGTCTATTCATTATGGCTCGTTCCAGTGAGGAAGGTGCCGAAGTTAAACTCATAAGAGCTGGTGCCAACAAGGTTATTTCTCCTTATACAATTGGTGCTTCACGCATGGCTCAGGCAATCTTGCGTCCAGCAGTCGTTGATTTCATCAACATCGCAACTGGTCCTGAGAATATCGAACTACAAATGGAAGAAATTCCAGTCTCTCCAGAATCAAAACTGGTTGGTAAAAACCTAAGTCAATCCGGAATTCGCAAAGAATTAGGCCTAATTATTATCGGCATCAAACAAGGTGATCAAATGATGTTTAATCCGGAAGCCAATACGATTATCGAAGCAGGACACACTCTGATCGCTCTGGGTGAATACCCAGATATCCAAAAATTAGAACTTATTGCGGCAAATAAACATTTATGAGCTCATCATCCCTCTATATTTATACTCCGGCTCACTTACTTCCGGCACGGCTCCCTTTTTTACTCAATCGTAGGTTGCAACCAGAAGTTGCCTGTCAGGAAGTGTTATTGGAAAAACTTGATTTTGAACAGCTTGGTGATTGTGCCTCACAGTTGCAAGATCAAGGGCTCAGCACCACCCTGCATGCCCCATTTACAGGATTCAATCCCGGCAGCAGTAAAAAACGAACACACAACGCATCCCTTAGAATTGCTGATCAGTCATTGCAGCTAGCTGAAAAGCTCCACGCCAGACGGATTGTTTTTCACCCAGGTCTAACCTACGGGGCTGACGGAAAAAAATTGGATCTCTGGATGAAAAACAACCTCAGCTTCTGGCCTGAATTTCTCACCCGTGCTGCAGATTTTAACTGTACTATCTGCATTGAAAATATTTATGAAACGACTCCAGATATTTTTGTGGATTTACTCAGTGAGATCAATTCACCACAGATGGGACACGTCTTTGATGTTGGCCACTGGAATATATTTGCGACTGGAAAGCTACTCGACTGGTTGAATGCAACCGCTCCCTACCTGAAACATCTACACCTTCATGATAATCATGGTGAAGGGGATGAACATCTCCCTGTAGGACAAGGGTACGTCCCCTTTTCAACCTTGTTTACATGGTTGAGAAACACAGAGGCTTCTCCCACAATGACTCTGGAAAATCACAGTCTACCCGACACAGAACTGTCCTTGAAAATCATCCAGCAACAGCTTCCTGAAATTTCAGGATAAAAAATGGGTCAATTCTTTTTAGAATCGACCCGCAGTCTATGGCTAAGAATTTATCTTTATGTAGAAACAATCACCGACTGGCAACAAGATCGCCCGTCTCTGTCTCTTCCCCATGCTCCTCCTCATCTTCCCAACCAGTCCACATTGTTTTGATATGTTCCGTTGGAGTGCGTCCTAAAGTTGCCAGATAAACATGGGTTGGCAGAAAAGCAATCAGAGAACATGCCAATAGAAAATGGAGCCCGGCCAGAAGCTTGAGCCCACCAACCATGACAATCAATCCACGTAATGGGTCGACATTAGTCAAGAAGATTCCCGACAAACTGACCAGCGGCATCATGACAAACATGATGGCCAGATAAACAGACTTCTGCATCGGATTGAACTTACTCTCAGGAGTCGGATGATGGGGATTCTCCCAACCAAGGAAGTAGGTTAAAAAGTAGAACTTGACTTGCCGTAAAATACCACTCTTTAAGTCTTCAACTTTTGGTACATACAAATTTGCCATCGTTCGAGCCACAAAGGTATAGTAGAAGAACCACAAGGAGAAAGATATCGCCACCACAAAACCGGCTGTATTATGAAGATAAATCGCGGATTTATAGCTGCCCAGCAAGGTGATATATTCGGGGAACCGAATCTGTGCACCAGAAACTGTCAGTGTCACAATTCCGAAAGCATTCAGCCAGTGCCAGATCCGAACCGGGATAGGTTGTAAGTAAATTTGATGTTGATGTTCTTGATCTTGAAGTTCTTCAGCCATGATAATCCCCTTAATGTTTTCTATTTTTACGGGTTAAGAAACGTAGTGTTCCATGGCCAATCGGCATGATGAATCCACCGCAGATAATGATCAGGCCAATAATGTTCATCGAAGCACTACGTGTACTTCCGGTCATATAAAAATTAGGTGTTCCGTATAAAGTATCAAGCATTGCGCCCTCGTCAACGGTCATACGTCGGTAAGCGCCATCCTCTGTCGGAAATGCGAGAAAGCTGGTCTGCATACTGCCAGGACCGGATGCGTGACAAAAGGTACAGTCATAACGATTATCCAAGGTACTCAAATCATGAGAAACTTCTCCAGGAACCATGGTCCCTGACAAATGGAGGTTGGCATAAGCTGGGTTACGATTGAAAGTACGCAGCTCTGCCAGTGAAATATGATCATCACCGTTAATATCTATCAGACTCTGGATCTCTTTTTCACCACTATACTCTTTCAAATCAGCATACTTGGACAGGGGATAGCTCCCCGCAACTGTCGTCTTTTCTTTGTGGGTAATATTCAAGACAATTTCATAATTCTCTGCCGAGGTATGGCAGGTAATACAGGGGAGTTTGGCCAGATGAAGATCGGCCTGTGGTAGCCAACCAGTATGGCTTTCCAAAACATCACTCCCCTCATGACACTGGCTGCACTGTTGATTCATATCCTGCCTGGATACCGCCTTAAGCCCATGCACCTGATGAGGATTATGACAATCGCTACAAGTTGCATTTTCTGCATGAGTAGTCGCCATATACTCACTTCCAAGTTCCTCATGACAATCAAGACAAGCTGTATTTGTAACAGCCTCACCATCATCAGGATGCTCATCGGTCACAGATTCGTGACACGTGACACAGCCCATCTCAGCATGAACGGTATGAGTGAACTTATCTTCATCGATAAACAGTTCTTCACCAACTTCTTCTGCGTCACTATGGCAGCCTAGGCAATCATCCATCTCCATTGCACCTGCAGATAGTGGAACAATAAGTACCATGATCAGCAGAGAGAGCCACAAACTGTTTAAGTTATAATTCCTATTCATAATCTTACCTTCGTTCAGGGTTAGCGGCGATCTGTAACTCAACGGTGCCTAACTGGAACGGGCTTAGTATCTTCCTCTTTGTGACCAAAAAGCCCCTTAATTATGCCAAATCCCAGAGCAAAGACGGGGATGAGCTGGAGAAAAATGATCAATCCGCAAACACCTAAAAATAGATATACCAATGTCATACTGTTATCTTCTCTGGCTCCTGCTTCGGCTAACGCAGGAATGACTGTAGCTAGAAACATGATCCCTGAAAGACTGTATTGGACTATTTTTTTCATGATAAACTCCTTTTCTGTAATTATATAAATCTACTTTTAAGCGGCTCTATGCTGGTTGAAAACCTTCGACTGCACATTCCACTACGGAACGCAGCTCTTCGTTATCTTCCAGACTATGTGGCTTTAATGCATGGTAGAAAATTCCATCTTCGCGAATACGGCGTAAAGTTTCCAGAGAGCTATCATCTGAAACCAGGATGATACGAAGATTTTTATTACACTTGCGCATCAAAGCAATGACATCGACCGATGCTATTTTTTCTTCAAAGGAATCCCCCAAAATAACCAGTGGCTCATGGTTCTGTACAATTTTTGCAATTGCATAAGCGGCTGAAGCAGTAGTTTCAACTTCGTAGTGTGAATTTTCAAAGAAATCAGCCATCTGCCTACGTGCTTTTGCATCTCCATCAGCAATCAATAGTTTTCTTGCTTTCATTTTATTTACTCCATTTCTGGCTAGTGGTTTCTCAGTTGACCGCAGTCCTCTATCGGATACGCCCTTAATCATGCCAACAAACAATAATGCCGCTGGTCCACTCTGCAGACCAATGATAGCGCCAAAGAAAATGACAAAGAATTTAGTTAGCTGCGATACCTCCAAACCAAAATCACAAAACATAAAAGTTCCTGCCACGGCCAATGCCATGAGAATCGCTATTAATCTATAGATATTTTTTCTCTTCATAATTTCTCCTTAAATTGATCTTATTCCTTATATCTATTACTAGAGCAACCTGCATACCAACTTTTAGAAATCTGTTAAATAAATATTTTCTCTGTTATTTCAGATAGTTCTATATCTATATATAATTTTACCGTCAAATTCTTTTCTAATTACTAAAGAACATTCCTGCCCGACAGGAATGTTCTTGCCTGACAGGAAATTGTCACTTCTACAAGTTGAACACGTTCAATAACTAAAAAAGCCTGCTGCAATAGTTTGCAACAAGCTTTTGGTTATACTCTTTGGATCAGATGATTATGATTTACCCAACAACCCTTTTTCTTCGTGATCAATCTTGGCATTGTAGACCCAGATGTGACATTGATCTAGACCATAGAGGGATAAACCAACCAACAAGACGGGGAGAAAATTGACTGCGATAACACCAGAGAAGCAGTAAAAGACAAAAAAAGCAGAACGGTAACCAAGATGATTCCATTTTTTAGTCGGTTGTGTATCATTCGCCATAGCAGTTAAAGTCAGGATAGCAGATGAAAAGCAATAAACTGCCAAAGCAATACTGATTAGATAAGCGGGAGGGGGACAACCAAGCAACTGACGCATTGGCTCGGATGCCGATTCAAATAAATTGAAGTCTTTAAAAGTAAAAGCACCAATGCTAATCAATAAAAAGCTAACCATATTTATCAAACTATGGTTTTTGACATTGGATTCGTTATTTGTTTTTGTATTTTGAGCCATTTCAGCTTTGTAGTATCCCATCATCGCCTCCGTAATTCGTTTAATATTTTGTCGTTATATTTACATATAGCACCTCTCGTGCCAAGCCAGATAAAAAAATATAACCTTTAATTATCAGCTAGTTAAAACATATCCCCTTAGTGGTAAGACTCTTGCTATATAAAAACATTCCTGTTTTGCAAGAATTTTCCTGAATGATCAGAACGGATATTTCTCCCCCATAGACAAAGATTTTATTCAGGAAGATAAGAAAAATTTCTCAAGAGCCACTGATCATATTTTTAAATACAGTTCTGTTATTTTGGTAAGTTAACTGAATCACGATGTACTGAAAGTTCGTAGGATTGATCAGGCTGAAGCTCAGAGTTCACTTCACAATGGGATTTAGAGACCTTTTTTTTGTGCTGCCGAAGATTTTATCGTCTGAATACGAATATGTGCGGGGAGGTCTTTTGTAAAGAGGGTTTTCTTTTCTTGTGCGGTGATTAGCAACTGTTCCACGGTATTGACCAGTTCACTAATATTGCCTGGCCAATGATAGGCTTCAAGTACGCGAAGCAATTCAGATGAAAGGTTCTTTAATTCAATACTACGGTTTTTGCAGGTCTTTTCTATATAAAAGGATACCAACGCTTTAATCTCGTCTTGTCGCTTTCGTAATGGTAGCAGTTCGATATAACAACTCTGCAAAAGAGCCAATAACTCAGCAGAAAAATCACCATTGCGCACCATTTCATCTAAATCAGCGCTGGTCGTACTAATCAATCGAAAGTATTTCTGTTCACCAGGATTATGAATAATTTTTTGCAACATTCTTTGCGTATCAAGATCCAGATCCTGAATACCGTCAAGAAGTAATGTCCCCGTGCCAACAGCAACAAGGTAATCTATAATCAGCTCCTTAGCACCGTTTTTGCCAATTGTCCCACAAGGAATAGAAACAAAAGGTTGCCCACTCCGAGAACTCTGCTGATGGATTGTTCGGGCAAATAAAGCTTTACCTGTTCCATTTTCTCCAAAAATTACGACCGGATCGTCAGTTTTTGCCATTCTGTCAACAAGACCTAATGCCACTTTAATTCTGGCACTTTCGGCGACAATGCTACCAAATTCTACGCACAAACCTTCTTGCTCAATAATATCTTTCTTGCTGATTTTCAAAGTATTATCTGAAAAGCTTAAATTCAGGTCTGTCTCATCAAACCCCGGAAGATTGACTTCTATCTTCAAGCCCTGAAATAAATTGAGCAGCTTGGTGGAAGAACCTTGTCCTTGGAGTAAATGCTCCTGTAATGGTTTCAATTCTGAGATCTTCATCTTCTGAGTGAACATCATAGCCCCGATACCCCTTTTGGCTAACCGCAATTCTCAATATCTATCAATATAAAACTTATAGCATTGAGTATGCCAACTCGACTGGTAATCATTCCTATTGGCTGATTCACCGATAAAACCTGCAATAACCAGTCTTTAAATCATTCTGGTTTTCAAATAATTATACCTTAAGCTCTAGAAACAGAGAGAACGTTATCTTTGAGGGGGAGTTGTTTACTGCTACACAAGAATTTTACTATAAAAGAGGAAGACCACTTCCCAAGCCAAGGACTATTCGTTCCGGGATATGGCACTTTTTTTCAACAATGCGTACAGCCTTGATTGAGATAAGCCAGAGATTCGACAAGCTTCTGGAATATTTTCACCCGTAATCTCCATCAGCTCCAGCAGGTATTCTTTTTCTGCCTGCGCATAAATGGTGTCCCTGAATTCTTGTAGTTTGGGCAGATTACGCGCTGCCTGCATATTTTCCCCAGTTGCTTCACTTGGTCCGCCTTCCATTTCTGCACGCCGTACATGAACTCGGATATGGTGTGGGAGGTGCTTTGGATAAAGGCTTTGATCAAAACGTGCAGTCGTCAGACTTCGCTCCAGGGTATTTACAAATTCTCTTACATTTCCAGGCCAGGGATAACTCATCAGAGTTTCCAAAAATTCTGGAGAAAAGCCCTTTGATGTCAATCCGTATTGATTGCAGAATTTATCGATATGATATCGAGCCAATTCCTTGATATCTTCACGCCTCTCCCGTAGAGGAGGTAGATCTATAATGAAAGTCCGTAGGCGAAACAACAGATCACTGCGAAAGTCACCAGTTTCCACCATGGCATCCAAATCTCGGTTGGTTGCAGCAATCAATCGGAAATTACTTTCAACCTCTTTATTGGCTCCCACCGGTCGGAATCGATGTTCCTGAAGGACTCGAAGAAATGATTTCTGTAATGACATGGGTAACTCGCCAATCTCATCAAGAAAAAGTGTTCCCTTATGAGCCTGCCGAACTAAACCATTTTGAGCTCGGTCGGCACCGGTAAACGATCCTTTTTCATGACCAAACAAGAGGCTCTCGACCAATGTTTCAGGCAAGGAAGTGCAATCAACAACGACAAAGTCCTCTTTTCTGCGCAGGCTATTCTCATAGACTGCCCGAGCAAATAATTCCTTCCCCGTTCCAGTTTCACCAGTAATAAAAATATTAGCATCGCTTTCAGCAGCCTGTGCTACCAGATCCAGACAGATATTCAATGCTGGGCTGCTACCAATAATAGCATCCCTTTTTAACCGTATCGGTTTACGTTTATGATCAGCTTCCTGCTTTTCTTCGCGGTATTGCAACGCTCTTTCCAGAGAAAGAGTAATCTCCTTGATGGAAAATCCTTTTTCAATATAATCCCAAGCACCGCTCTTAATTGCCAATTCAGCACCATTGGGATCACCAAACCCGGTCATAATGATCACTTCCGGATTTGATGGGCTTGCTTGTATCGTTGGAAGGGCATCTAATCCATTGCCATCAGGCATCTTGACATCAAGAAATACCAGATCAAAATCTTCCCTGGTCGCAAGATCAATTCCATCTTTCAGGGTCATTGCACTGGTTGCCATATGCTTTTTACGTTCAACCAGCGTTGACAATGTGACACACATCATCTCTTCATCATCGACTATCAGTATCTTTGCCATCATTTCCTCGCTGATGATTTAATCGGATTCCAACTTCAACAACTGCTGTATCACCCGATGAATTTCACTTCTTTCTACCGGTTTCATCAGTACTTCCCGAATTCCACTTGCTTTAGCGGTCGCCGGGCTCACCGCAGTATCTGTTCCGGGCGAAGAACCGGAACAAAGAACAATCGGTAAATCTGCACGTATACTCAACAACTCTTGCGCCAACATAACCCCGGTCATGTGGGGCATGGTCTGATCGGTAATGACAAGATCAAACCTATCCGGATTTTTACGGAAAAGCTCTAAGGTTCTCTTGCTATCTGTCTCTGCCGTTACTGTATATCCTGCTCTTTCTAAGGCAACTTTCATTCCCGCAACATAATCGACTTCATCATCAACAAATAGAATATGACCACGCCCTGATATTACTTTTGCTATTGCTGCACCTTCTATCTCACTATCCTCCCTTTCAACCTTGGGAAGAAGGATGGTAAAGGTCGTTCCAACATCAAGTATACTGTTAACAACAATATTCCCATGATGGTTCTTGATAATTCCATGAACGATAGAGAGCCCCAGACCAGTCCCTTTTCCCTGCGTTTTCGTTGTATAAAAGGGATCAAAGATGCGATCCATGACCTCTCGTGTCATCCCATGTCCACTATCTGCAACGATCAGTTTGATATATTTTCCTGATTGCAGTCCAGGATATCGTACAATATCCTCAGTTGAGAGGTGTATATCACTCAGACTAATATCTAAAACTCCTCCCTTGTCACGCATGGCATCACCAGCATTAGTACAAAGATTCATAATAACCTGATTAATCTGAGTTGGATCAGCAACTATCCTCCCAGACTCTGTATCTACATGCTTGCGAAGTTCGATTGTTGCCGGTAAGGTTGAACGTAATAAAGATAAGCATTCCCCTATAATCTCTTCAAGTTGAATAATTTTTTCCGGCTGTTCATTCTGACGACTGATCGTCAGAAACTGTTTAACCAAACTTTTCCCCCTTAAGCCCGCTTTTAAAACTAATTCCAGAGAACCATACAAGTGACTATCTTCCGGAACATCTTCAAGAGTCATTTCCATATTGGTAATAATAATGGCCAGGATATTATTGAAATCATGGGCAATCCCTCCTGATAGTGTTGCCAGAGCTTCCATTTTTTGCGCCTGCCTAAGCTGTCTTTGCAACCCAATTGACTCACTCACATTACGAATTGTTGCAACATAGCGGACTACTTGCCCGGAACGGCCAAAAACTGGTGCAACCCGCGCGTCAATATCATATTCAGTGCCATCTCTTTTTTTATTTACAAAATGACCAATCAAAACCTCATTACTGGAAAAAACACCTAAAATTGCCCTATAGAACACGGGATTTCGTTTAGAACATTCAAAATCATGAATACTGACCCCGATCCCTTCTTTTGCCGGGACACCACAGAGATCCGCAAAACTTGGATTGATATATTGAATGATCCCCTCTGCATCAAAAGTGATAACTCCATCGGAAGTCTGATCCATAACGGTTGCCAGCATCAAACGTTCTTCTATTTGACGGGTACTATCTGTTTTTAAACGCAATCCTTTTATCCCGTAGGAGAGGTCTCCAGCTAACTCTTCCAGCAGCTGCGCTTCTTCCACATCAACCGCATGGGGTTGTTCATCAAAAATCACCAAAGACCCAAAAGCTTTACCATCTTCAATCAATGGCAATGCAATACATGATGTATAGCCACACTTTTCTACCGCTGCGCGCCAGGGGCGATAGAGGGGATTGGTCAATAAATTGTGATAAACGACGATCTTTCCGGTTCGAATGCTGGTTCCTGCAGGGCCACGACCACGTTCAGTATCAGCCCAACTAGCGTGTAAATTTTCTAGAAAACACCCTTCTGCACCCCAATGTGCAACCGAACGTAAACTTTTTTCCTGATTATCCTCACCAAAAGCGACCCATGCCATCCGGTGTCCACCCACCTCAACACAAATACGACAAATTTCCTCCATCAATTTCAATTCATCATCAACGCGAGTCATTGCCTTGGTGCATTCACTGAAACTCCTCAATGACCGGTTGACTTTACGCAATGACTCTTCTGATTCAGCCATTGCAACATCCCAATAGCGTAAAAACCAGTAGAGCATTCCGGTTGATAGAACAATAAGAAACCAATGACTTGAGCCAACGGATCGCTCTGCAAGTATTGGTTGGTTTAACAAAACAGAAAAAAGTTTATCGGAGTAAAGGGTCCATATACCACTGATGATAAAATAGCCCAAGGCAATGGTAAGGCAGGTAAATCTAGATGTTATCAGTTTATTTGCCATGTTTTTATTTATCCTCTGACAAAAGCACGTAAATATTGTGCATATGCACTCAATCTGTTAATAAATCTCCATATTGATTGAAAGTCAACTTCTTTTACTCTTTCTCCTCTTTTCTCAGCTCCTGCCTCTCTGATACTTGCCTCAAACAAACAGGGGTGCCTCAAATAAGGCACCCCTGTTTGTAGCAATATTTATGTTGTTACTTTTATGTTCCAACAGGCAATAATTTCCTTTGCATAACTCTTTTAAATTCTCCGAAATTATTTTCTGACTTAACGTGCATAATATCGACTATCGGCAGTAGGATAATAAAAGTAGTTCCGATCCCAACAATACTATTTACGGAAATCTCTCCGCCATGGTTTTTTATGATTCCCTGAACCATAGATAAACCAAGACCGCGGCCATTGCCTTGAATTTTTTTTGTATAGAATGGGTCAAAAATACGTTCCAGCTCTTCCCGATTCATACCATGACCGGTATCCGTAATTGCCAACCTTGCATGCTCTCCAGCAGTCAAGGTTGGATAATGACATATCCATTCAGATGGTATCACCATATTTGTCAGGCTGACCTCCAGGACTCCGCCTGTTGCCTGCATCGCATCAGTCGCGTTGGTACATAGATTTGCAATCATCTGATGAATTTGTGTTGGGTCTCCATCAATTAAACCTAGTCCAGGAGTAATATCAGTTTTCACCTTTATTATTGACGGTATGATTGCAGCCAACACATCCATGCTGTCACTTACCACTTCAGAAATCTTTATCTGCACTTGTGGCTGTTCTTTTTGCTGGTTTATGCTCGTGAACGACTTGATAAGTTCTTTACCACGTAACGCTTCTCTAAGGATTTGTAGCAGATTTTCCTGTACTGGTCTGTTAGCAGCATCTGCCACTAGCCCCTTTTCCGATTTAATCATTATCTGTTCAAGGATATTATTAAAATCGTGAGTAATCCCTCCCGATAATGTGTCCAGAGCTTCCATTTTTTGAACCTGTCGGAGCTGCCGCTGCAATTGAACCTCCTGACTCACATCTCTGATTGTTACAACATACCTGACGACTAAACCAGACTTATCCAAAACTGGAGAGATCCTTGCGTCAATATCATGCTCACCCCCAGCCCTGTCTTTATTAACAAATCGTCCGACTCTCATGGTCTTTGTATTTAATGCTTTTCTCACTGCTTGATAGAATTCGGGATTGCGTTTAGAACATTCAAAATCATGAATACTGACGCCGAGACCTTCATTAGCAGGAACTCCACATAGTTTAATAAAGCTGGAATTGAGGTATTCTATTGTCCCACCTGCATCAAAAGTAATAACTCCATCAGAGGTTTGTTCTGTTACTGCGGCAAGCATCAGACTCTTTTCAATCTCCTGTTTGCGTTCATCTTTTAGCCGCAAATTTTGTATCCCATAAGACAAATCTTCAGCAAGCTCTTTGAGCAAAAGCATATGCCCTTTATAAAATACATTTGGTTTTGCATCAAAAATAACCAGAGCCGCAAAAATTTTCTTATTGACCCACAATGGGAGTGAGATACATGAGGCAAAACCACACTTTTCTGCAGCTTCCCGACAGCTTGCAAAACGCGGGTTTGTCATTAAGTCCTGGAAAACAACCGGTTCACTGGTTCGAATGCTTGTGCCGATAGGACCTTTTCCACATTCTGTTTCTGCCCAACTGGCATGAAAATTTTCAAAAAAACAACCCTTATCTCCCCAATGGGTCACTGGTCTCAAGGATTTCTGTGAATCATTTTCAGCAATAGCGACCCACGCCATACGATGTCCACCAACCTCTACACAAATACGACAGACGTTCTCCATTAAATTTATTTCACTATTAGCCGTTATCATTGCCTTTGTACATTCGCTATAACTTTTCAGTGAACGCTTCATTTTATATAACGACTCTTGTGATTCTGTTTGAGCAGATTTCCAATACATCAATAACAGGTATAGAAACCCTGACGTGACGGCAATAAAACACCAATAACATAGTCCAACAGAATATCGCGTGTTAGCTACGTGATGTGGATCCAGGAGGATAAATAATTTATTGGAATAGAGAGCCCAAATAGCTCCAATAGCAAAATAACCAATAGTTATTGTCAGGCAGTTTAATCGTGATGAGAAAAATATCCTTTTCACTTTCAGCCCCCCCCCTCAAGATCTATTGAACAATATCTCCCTGACATTAAAAATAGCCTGTTGAACTTTACACCCAGTTTTCTTCTTCTTTTATCTTTGATAATTATTTCTTTAGTTAATGCCACCCACAATTCCCATGATAGCTCAGTGTATAAATTGTCATTAAATGACGATCGAATATACCAATCATCACCTTGATCACCATGTATGAATTGTGCCCCATCAATTTTTGATTTATTTTGCTCTATTGTTTCTATAGACAACTTTAAACCTTTTCATTGTCAATCTATTATACCAAACAAAAATTGCACTTCATCTACTACAACGGATACACAGTAAAATAGTTACAAATTATTTTCTTTTTTATAAGAAAAACAACACAGTCTACTTGTATATTTAATTAACCTATTATTCGCATTTGCCTATATAGATTAGTTAGGTCGATTTTAGAACAAAAAAAAGCACCTCATATGAGGTGCTTTTTGTCCAAAAGTTATAGTTTTCTTATATATTAATGGCCTTTACCAGCCACCTGAATCCGAATCAAAGCTCTTTGTAAAGCAGCTTCCATAACCATATATTTCTTGTCTTCCAGCGGCAACGTTTTAAGAGCATCTTCAGCTCGTCCTAAAGCAGCTTTCGCACGAGCTAAATCAATCTCATCCGCTGTTTCCGCCGTATCAACTAAAACTGTAACCAAGTCATCTTCAACCTCCAGATAACCCCAGTTTACCGCAATATGAAAAACCTCATTACCATTTTTATAGGTCAATTCCCCAACTTTTAAAGTTGTCAACAAAGGGGTATGACCAGGTAACAAACCTAATTCACCGACAAACCCCGGAGCGGTAATTTCATCAACCTCTACCGAAAGAACCCGTTTATACGGTGTAACCATTTCAAGTTTTAACTTATCAGCCATTGCGACTGTCCTTTACGTTTGAATCCTAGTCTTTCTGACCAATCAGGCAGCCATCTCTTTAGCTCTTTCAACTGCCTCTTCAATAGTACCAACAAGGTAGAAAGCTTGCTCAGGCAGATCATCATGCTTACCTGCGAGGATTTCCTGAAAACCTTTGATGGTGTCCTTCAACTCTACATATTTACCAGGGGAACCAGTAAAGACCTCAGCTACGTGGAAAGGCTGTGAGAGGAAACGTTGAATCTTCCGGGCACGGGCAACAGCAAGTTTGTCATCCTCGGAAAGCTCATCCATACCGAGAATAGCAATAATATCCTGTAAATCCTTATAACGTTGAAGTACAAACTGAACATCACGGGCAACCTTGTAGTGTTCCTCACCAATAACCTGCGGATCAAGAATCCGGCTGGTAGAGTCAAGAGGATCAACCGCTGGGTAGATACCGAGCTCAGCAATCTGGCGGGAAAGAACTGTGGTTGCATCCAAGTGAGCAAATGCAGTCGCAGGAGCAGGGTCAGTCAAGTCATCAGCAGGGACATAGATCGCCTGAACCGAAGTGATAGAACCTTTATCAGTTGTTGTGATCCGTTCCTGCAATTCACCCATCTCAGTAGAGAGGGTCGGCTGATAACCAACAGCAGAAGGAATTCGGCCGAGCAACGCTGAAACTTCAGACCCCGCCTGAGTAAAGCGGAAGATGTTATCAACAAACAGCAACACGTCCTGACCTTCTTCATCACGGAAATATTCAGCCACTGTCAAAGCCGACAGAGCAACTCGAGCACGAGCACCTGGAGGTTCATTCATCTGACCATAGATCAGCGCAGCTTTATCAAGAACACCAGACTCTTTCATCTCTTCCCAGAGATCGTTACCCTCACGAGTCCGCTCACCAACACCGGCAAAAACCGAAAAACCACCGTGCTGCTGGGCAACATTGTTGATCAATTCCATAATCAGAACCGTCTTACCAACACCAGCACCGCCAAACAGACCAATCTTACCACCACGGGAGTAAGGAGCGAGGAGATCAACAACCTTGATACCAGTCTCGAAAGACTCAACCTTGGTCGACTGACTGACGAAATCAGGGGCAGGACGGTGAATCTGCCAAGCCTTATCATTCTCAATCGGACCCGCCTCATCAACTGGCTCGCCAACGACGTTCATAATCCGGCCAAGAGTCTTAGGACCGACCGGCATCATAATCTGATCGCCAGTATCCATAACGTCTTGGCTACGAACTAAACCATCAGTGGAATCCATAGCAATAGTACGAACAGTGTTTTCACCCAGGTGCTGTGCAACCTCACAAACAAGGTTCCACTCGCCTTCGCCCAACGAAGGATTGGTGATCTTAACTGCGTGGAAGATCTCTGGCAATTTGCCGGGCTCAAACTCGACGTCTACGACAGGACCAATGACCTGTGTGATCTTTCCTATGTTCATAACTAAACCTTTCCTCCTTATTCCAGCGGAATAAGCTCTTGTATGTCTGAAATCTTACTTATTTAATAGATTCTGCACCGGAGATGATTTCCATCAACTCTTTAGTGATTGCTGCCTGACGTGCACGGTTGTACTGCAAGGTTAATTTACCGATCATCTCAGATGCATTACGGCTTGCACTGTCCATAGATGACATCCGCGCACCCTGTTCGGAAGCATTCGACTCAAGCAGAGCTCGGAAAATTTGTACTTCAACCATCTTTGGCAGCAACTGAGAGAGAACTTCGCCTCTATCAGGCTCGTAGAGATAGTCAACGGTACCTTCCTGTACCGCTTCAGTCTCTTTCGGCTGAATAGGTAACACCTGCTCAACAGTAACGATCTGTACAATGGCACTCTGAAAGGCATTGTAAATAACATAGACAGCGTCATATTTTTCTTCGCTGTAAGCATCAATAATTTCTACACCGATCAACTGAGCCGTTTTATAGGTCGCATCAGTGGTGATGTTCTCGTGCACTTTAGTGATATGATCACCAACTCGGCTTCTGAGAAAATCACGCCCTTTACGGCCGATGATCATCAAATCAATATCATCATAACCCTGCTCGTTGCTACGGATGAAACGCTCAGCCTCTTTTGAGACGTTGGCGTTAAAACCGCCACACAGCCCACGATCAGCCGTCATTAGCACGATTAAAGCTCGACCGGTACCGCGCTGATTAAGCAGTACGTGGCCATCACCTTCTTCGCGTGCAGCTAAATTCGACATCACCGACTGCAGCTTCTCCGCATAGGGACGAGCAGCAACGGCAGCCTCTTGAGCGCGGCGCAATTTGGCCGCAGCGACCATCTTCATCGCTTTGGTGATCTGCTGGGTATTTTTAACCGAGCCGATCCGTTTTTTTATGTCCTTTAGACTGGGCATCTGTCCAAACCTCTATCGAATCAGGCTACAAACTGACCTTTAAACTCTTCCAAAGCAGTCTTGATACGAGCTTCAATGTCGTCATCAATTTTGTTTTTGGCGGTCAGATCCTTGATAATATCAGCATGCTGAGCATCCATAAAAGTAAGCATTTCACTCTCATAGCGACCAACAGCAGTCGTCGGGATATCATCAACGAAGCCGTTATTAGCTGCATAAATAGCCAGAACCTGTACAGCAACCGGCAGCGGTTGATACTGACCCTGCTTGAGGATCTCAACCAGACGGGCACCACGATTAAGCTGTGCTTGAGTGGCGGCATCTAGGTCGGAACCAAACTGGGCAAACGCCGCCATTTCACGATACTGAGCGAGGGCCAGCCGTAAAGTGCCGGCAACTTGCTTCATTGCCTTGACCTGAGCAGAACCACCAACTCGGGAAACCGACAGACCAACATTGATCGCAGGGCGAACGCCTGAGTAGAACAGATCGGTCTCAAGGAAGATCTGACCATCAGTGATCGAGATAACGTTAGTTGGAATGTACGCCGAAACGTCACCGGCCTGGGTCTCAATGATCGGCAAAGCAGTCAATGAACCGGCGCCCTTAGCATCGCTAAGCTTGCAAGCACGCTCGAGCAACCGGCTGTGCAAGTAAAAAACATCACCAGGGAATGCTTCACGGCCAGGCGGACGACGCAGTAGCAAGGAAAGCTGACGATAAGCAACCGATTGCTTTGAAAGGTCATCATAAATAATCAAGGCATGTTTACCGTTATCACGGAAAAACTCACCCATGGTAACACCGGTATACGGTGAGATAAACTGTAGTGGTGCCGGGTCAGATGCGGTCGCAGCAACGATGATAGTATAATCCATCGCTCCATGCTGACGCAGCTTCTCAACAACCTGAGCAACCGTTGAACGTTTCTGGCCGATAGCAACGTAGATACAAGTAACACCGCTACCCTTTTGGTTAATAATGGTGTCAGTCGCAACCGCAGTTTTTCCGGTCTGACGGTCACCAATGATCAGCTCACGCTGTCCACGACCGATTGGAACCATGGCATCGATCGCTTTGAGACCAGTCTGCAGTGGCTCATGAACCGACTTGCGGTCAACGATTCCTGGAGCCTTAAGCTCAACCTGACTATAGGTGTCAGTTTGAATATCACCTTTGCCGTCGATCGGAATACCAATGCCGTTAACAACGCGACCAACCAAAGCGTCACCAACCGGCACCTGAACAATCTGCTCGGTCCGCTTAACCAGATCACCTTCTTTGATATGTTCAGAGTCACCAAGGATCGCGGCTCCAACATTATCTTCCTCAAGGTTCAAAACCATTCCCATGGTACCGCCTGGGAATTCAAGAAGCTCGCCAGACATTGCCTTGTCGAGGCCGTGAATACGTGCAATACCGTCACCAACTGAGATGATGGTACCCGTTTCGCTTACTTCAACTTCGCGACCGAAACCTTCAATCTGTCTCTTAATAATCGCGCTGATTTCTTCTGCTCTAATTTCCATAATCTTTTGTTACCCCTTTGCTAAGGTATCTGCAATCCGTTTCAGCTGGGTTTTCACACTACCGTCAAAAAGTTTACCGCCCATCTCGGCTTGTAAACCACCGATCAGCGACTTATCTGTTTCCACACTTAAGACCTGCTGGATATCTTCAGTGCGTTTTTTAGTTAACTTATTTGCTGCTTTAATGTTTGCTCGAACAACCCCTGATAATTCATCGGCAAACTTTTGGTAATTAACACCTATTTGTGGCAGGTAAATAATCCGCCCCTTCTCAAGCAGCAGATCGAGAAAGTTACTCATCCCTCCACTCAACTTAAGATGTTCGACAATGTCATGCATAATGGCTGTTTTCTTGGCCAGAGGAAAAGTCGGACTGTCGAGCAATAAGCGCAACACATCTTCCCTTTCAAGTACCGTCGCAACTCCAGCCAGCTCTTCGGCATATTTCTCAACCTGCTTCTCTTCGGAAGCAATATTTAGTAATGCCTTGGCATATCTTATAG
>JADGEB010000004.1 GCA_016744595.1 Desulfuromusa sp. | reverse complement strand
GCCTTAAAACCTTGCGTTCTTAGTGGCTTTGCGCGAGATATAGATTTTGTTCTTTATCCTTTGATTTAGTGAAATAATGACTAGAGTTTTTGTCTTTGTCCGGTCTCAGTCTGTGTGAGTCTGTGGCAAGAAGAAAAAATATATTTTCCAGCAGAATTTATCTGTGTACATCTGTGGCTATTAAGGTGTTTTATGCAAAAAATTAAATCTTGGCGTTTTATCATCCTTTATCTGCTTCTTGGGGTAGCGGCTCTTTACGTTTATACCCGCTCTGAAGCATCTGTTCCTGTTAATAAATTGCTCGCTTTATTTCCTCAGCAAGCAGGTGAGTGGACGATGACTGGGCAGGCGCGTTTTGATGAGCGGGTACTCGCAGTCTTGTTGCCAACTGATTATCTCTCTCGTCGTTATGAAAGTGATAGCGGTGAACAGGTGTCTCTGTACATCGGTTACCATGACGGCGGCCCCAACAGTGGGCCTATTCACTCGCCAAAACAGTGCCTTCCCGGTAGCGGATGGAATTATCTGGAAAATGAAATTAAACATGTCAATCATAAGGATCATGTGATCCCTTACGTCAGTGCAATTTATCAAAAAGACACAGAGAAACAATTGTTTCTTTATTGGTTTCAGGTCCGTGATCAAATCCTAACGAATGAATATATGTTGAAATTGGGTATGGTTAAAAACTCGATGCTGAGTAATCGACGTGATTCATCATTCATCCGTTTGTCAGTTATGGTCAGTGATGGAGAAGAAAAAGCGACAGAAACCGGTGAAAAATTTATACGTGATTTTTATCCGGCTATTCGTGAGGCGTTGCCTCGATAAAAGGGCAAGATCTATTTTTGACAGGATTAAATTCTGATAAGTTCAGATTCTATAATTATATTTTGGAGTTAAAAAAATGAACCTAACAATTATTGGTACAGGTTATGTTGGTCTGGTGAGTGGAGCTTGTTTTGCTGAAATGGGGAATCAGGTCAATTGTGTTGATATTGATCAAGCGAAAATAGATGGACTCAAGGTTGGGGAATTACCGATCTACGAGCCTGGTCTTGAGGCTTTGGTTAAGCGTAACTTTGCTGAAGAGAGACTTCATTTTACGACCAGCCTCGCGGAAGCAGCGAAGACGTCGAATGTCTTCTTTATTGCTGTTGGCACTCCTCCCGGTGAGGATGGCTCTGCTGATTTGCAATATGTTTTGGCTGTTGCCAGAGAGATTGGTCAGTTGATTACAGATTATGCAGTTATAGTTGACAAGTCGACTGTTCCGGTTGGCACGGCTGATCTGGTTCGCGCTGCCATTCAGGGTGAGCTAGATAAACGTAATCTCTCCATTGATTTTGATGTTGTCAGTAACCCGGAGTTCTTGAAAGAGGGGGCTGCAATTGACGATTTCATGAAACCTGATCGTGTTGTGATCGGGATAGAGAGTGATCGTGCCAAAGAACTGCTGAGACAACTCTATGCACCTTTTAACCGCAACCATGAACGTACCATTTTTATGGGAGTTCGTGACGCAGAGATGACCAAGTATGCGGCTAATTCGATGTTAGCAACCAAGATATCGTTCATCAATGAGATTTCAAATCTTTGTGAATTGCTCGATGTTGATGTTGAAAATGTTCGTCGCGGTATTGGTTCTGATGGTAGAATTGGCTTCTCATTTATTTACCCAGGTTGTGGTTATGGTGGTTCTTGCTTTCCGAAGGATGTACAAGCTCTTATCCGTATGGCAGAAGGGGTTGATTTTGACCCCGAGGTTCTTCTTTCGGTGGAAAAGCGTAATCTGCAGCAGAAGCATTGGTTTGCACGACAGTTGAAGAAGCGGTTTGGGGCTGATCTGTCGGGTTTGACCTTTGGGGTTTGGGGGTTGGCTTTTAAGCCGGGGACAGATGATATGCGTGAGGCACCAGCTAAAACGCTCTTAAACGACCTAGTTACTTCTGGTGCGACTGCTTTGGCTTATGATCCGATTGCTATGGAAACGGCAAAAAAAGAGCTGCCTTCAGAATGGTTTGAGTCTGGACAGGTCAAGCTGGTATCAAATCAGTATGAAGCCTTGCAGGGTGTTGATGCATTATTGTTGGTAACGGAGTGGAAACCGTTCCGTAATCCAGATCTTGCTGCAATGAGTCGTTCTATGAAACAAAAAATTATTTTTGATGGTCGGAATCAGTACGACCCCCATTACATTGTTGAAGAGGGATTTGAGTACTTTGGGGTAGGGCGGTTGCAGTCAACATTGTAGAAAAAATTATCGTTGATGTTCTCAGATTAACGCTGAGGATTCTTTAGGCTTAATCTTTTGACAGGATTGGAATCTGATAAGATCAGATAGAAGTATACTTTGAAAATGATATTTTGTTGAGTCCTGTAGCTTCTATTTTAACAATTGCGTGGCGATCTCATATATGTCTCTGCGATGATCGATGGCGATTATGACAATATATTCAAAGTTGTCGTTTATTTGATAAATAACTCGATAACGTTTGATCTTGAGTGAGCGGAAGTAGTTGAGTTCTTCGCGTAACTGTTTGCCGCTATAGGGATTTTCTTTCAGTATATTTAATGCATTTTTAAGCTGTTTTCTTGTTTCAGGATGTAAGCTGTTGAATGCCAAACTGGCTGTTGGTGTAAGCTTGATCTTGAACATGATTACAGTTCATCCAGATCTGTGAGTTCTTCTATATTTTTTATCTCTTCCACAGAATTCTGTAATTGTTGCATTATATTGTTATCCGACAGAATTTCTATTGTTTCTTGAAGTGCGGCATAGTGTTCCATTGATATCAGGACTGCTTGCGGTAACCCATTTTTTGTAATGGCCAGCGTGCTGTCATAAGTCCCTATGTCTCTAATAATATTTAATATCTGACTTTTGGCTTTTGTTACGGGGATATACCTATCAATTTTCTCCATTACGATCTCCATTTTTTAATAGTCATTATAATGACCATTTGTGTTTGTGTCAATTGTGAAGAAGGGAAGTTGTTTCTGTTGAAAATTGTCGAAGGTCAATGGAGCAAAAGTAAATATTTTCTTTTATTATATGGATCTTAATGTTAGCATTTACAAGCGTTTGTCTTGATCGTCCTGTGGAGGGGGTCTATCCAGATAGTCCATTCCAGTAATAATACTCATTGTGGGTTACATCATGAATAGGGGGAAATCTATGAAGAACTTCAGTACTAAATTGCTATGTTTACTATTGTTTCTGACTTTTTGTTTTGCTTATCAGCCGGTTTTTGCGGCTTCAAAAGTGAACCTTAATACGGCAACAGTTGAACAGCTGGTCGAGCTTAAGGGAATAGGTGAAAAAACAGCCGAGAAAATTGTTGCGTACCGGAAGCTATCAAAATTTAAATCCATTGATGAGTTAATAAACGTGAAGGGTATTGGTGAAAAAGGATTGGCAAAAATACGTAATCAAATTACCGTTGATGTGAAAAAAAAGAAGAAAAAGAAATAATAACATTCGGCTTACTTTCACAGGTAAAATGGCAGGAGAGGGGGAGTACCCTTTTCTGCCATTTTTAGTTAATGGTTCTTTTGAAATAAAAGGAACGTGGAGATGAATACTTATCCCAGAGTTTTGTTTCATGGCGCAACTCAGGGCGTGACAGGATCTTGTCATGAGCTTCTGCTGGCTGATAAATCTGGAATTCTGATTGATTGTGGTCTTTTTCAGGGAGATGAGGAGCACAGTCTTGAAATTGATTTTCCGATTGAACATATCAAAGCCTTGGTTATCACACATGTCCATATTGATCATGTTGGTCGTATCCCTTATCTTATTGCTGCCGGATTTTTGGAGCCAATCTATTGTTCAGAGCCATCTGCTCAGCTCTTACCTCTGGTCTTGGAGGATGCATTCAAGATTGGATTTACTCGTAACAGACAGCATATTGAGAATTTTCTGAAGATTATTGAGAGTCTCATTGTGCCGATTGCTTATGGAGAGTGGAAATCTATTGGAATCAATGTGGATGCTTTACGAATAAAGCTGAAACCTGCCGGTCACATTTTCGGCTCAGCTTACGTAGAGTGCGATGTTGCGGGACGACGAATTGTTTTTTCTGGTGATCTTGGAGCTCCTTATACACCTCTTTTGTCGGCACCGCGATCTCCGTATCGTGCGGATACGTTAATTCTTGAAAGTACTTATGGTGACCGTTTCCATGTTGGTCGTCGTGAACGACGTAAACAGTTACGAAGAATCATCCAGAGTTGTTTATCTAATCGTGGAGTCATTCTTATTCCCGCCTTTAGTATTGGTAGAACGCAGGAGCTTCTCTATGAACTAGAAGGACTGATTCATCGCTTGCGTCATCTAAATGTGACAAAGGATTTGCCCTGGGATGATCTGGAAGTCATAGTTGACTTGCCTCTGGCTAGTCGCTTTACCGGCGTGTACCGAAGACTTAAACCCTATTGGGATGCTGAAGCGAGAAGGCAGGTTGGCAAGGGGCGACACCCACTTTCTTTTGAGCAATTAACCACAATTTATGATCATCAAGATCATCTCCGTGCTGTCGCATATTTGCAGAAATCGGCTCGACCGTGTATCGTCATTGCCGGTAGCGGCATGTGCACAGGGGGAAGAATCCAAACTTACCTTAAGTCCCTGCTTGGTAACCCGAGAACCGATATCCTGTTTGTTGGATATCAGACAGAAGGAACACCCGGGCGAACGATTCAGAAATATGGGTCACGGGGCGGGTATGTTGATCTTGATCGGCAGCGTTATTCTATTGTTGCAAATGTTCATACCCTGAGTGGTTACTCGGCTCACGCTGATCAGCGAAATCTTGTTGATTTTGTCCGGCGAATGCGCCATCTTCCAACTGAAATTTACCTTCAGCATGGTGAAATGCATGCTAAATTTGCTCTGCAAGAGCAGCTGCAGAAACTGTCGTCTGACATTCGGGTGATAATTCCATGACAAGTTGGTTGTTTTTCTTGTTTTTACACGGCTGGGGTTATTTTTTTAAGGCTACTCTATGTTAACTGTGTTCCTTATCTGGACAAATATTCTCCTGTGTCCGGTTGCATCAATGATTTTATTAATGCGGCGTTCTTATTTTATTTCATCATTGCTTCTTGCCGTCGGACTCATGTCTCTTTCTGTTTTAAGCTTTATTGATTTACGTTCGTTACAGTTACCAGAAAATGTTTTTGTGTTACGAAAATATGGACTATTTTTTGAGGCATTAACGGTTTTCTGTTTTTATTTTCACACAAAAACGTCATTTCGGGATAATTCAGAAATCTACAAAGGTTTTGGTTTCTGGATATCGCTTGTGGTTGCTTTTTCTTTGCTGATTTCAGTTCTTTTCATCCCCGTTGAAACACTTATCTTTTCACCCGATTTTATTGATGAACATCTTGTCTTTCTCACCAAGTCTGGCTTTGTTGTCTATTTACTTTTGATGATTTTTTTAGTTTTCGGGTTGGTTCAGCTAGAGAGAACTCTTGCTGCTTTACATCAATTGCAGCGCTGGAACATTAAACTGAATGTGATTAGCAGCGGTTTGCTGCTCGCAGCTTTTGCTCTCTATTTTAGTCATAGTTTATTGTACCGATCCATTAATATGGACTTCATTGGGGTTCGTTCTTTTGTCGTCATTGCTGCCATTATTCTATTGTGCTACGCCCGTCTTTTTCAGAATGATGGTGTGAAATTGGCACTGTCCAGGGGAATCGCACACCGTTCTTTTGTCTTATTGATCGTTGGTGGTTATCTTATTTTACTCGGTGTTGTCGGTGAGGGGTTGCGCTATCTGAATATTGCAAGTGCAAAACCTATTTTTTACTTCTTGTTGTTGATAAGCAGCCTTGCTCTAGCCATTATCTTTCTATCAGAGAAATTACGTCGTAAACTTAAAGTTATCCTGCATAAGAATTTTTACCAGAGTAAATATGATTATCAGGAGCAGTGGCAGAATTTTGCTAATCGAGTTGCCTCAGGAACCACTCTTGCTGAGATTCAGACCTCAATACTCGATCAAATATGTGACCCCTTGGCTTGTAAGGGGGGGGCTTTTTATCTCTATGATCTTGAAACTCAAAGTTACGTTTACACCGTTTCATTCAATTTTAGACGTGACTGGCGCCCGTTTTCTGAGAGCGATCCACTGATTACTGTTCTCCGGGAAAAAGATTGGATTGTTAACCTGAAAGAAAGTCATCCCGAACTAGAAGGATCTTTGGTGGAATCATTCACCGATGTCGGAGCTTTTCTCGTTCTTCCCCTTTTCTTTGATGAGGATTTGGCCGGTTTTATTGTTTTAGGCGAACAGATTGACCCTGATGAACAATTGACATATGAAGATTACGACCTATTACGAATGTTGTCGCGACAGTCGATTGCCACAGTACAGGGATTGCGTTTGTCAGAACAATTATCGACAGCAAGGGAGCTTGCAGCAATTGGAAAAGTTTCAACTTTTGTGTTGCATGACCTGAAAAATCAGGTTTCGGGGCTGTCGCTGATGCTCGATAATGCTAGGGACTATATTGAAGACCCTGATTTTCAGCAAGATATGCTTGAAACCGTCGATAGTACAGTCAGGAATATGAAAGGTTTAATCTCACGGCTGAAAAATGTTAAAGAAAAACCTGAACTTGTGATTGCTTCTGTTGCGTTAAATAAAATAATTCAAGATGCTGCTGAGACGTCTGGCTCTCGAGTTGAGTGTGTTGGGGAGGTGGTTCATGTTGCTGTGGATGAAGAGGAAATTTATAAGGTTATCTTAAACTTACTGGTCAATGCAGCAGAAGCATCGCGCCATAGCACGCCGGTAAGTATAAGATATGGACAAAGGAAAAATTGGGCATTTATATCTGTCAGTGATGCTGGTTGTGGTATGAGCGCTGATTTTATAAAGGATAAATTATTCAAACCTTTTGAAACGACTAAAAAGCATGGCTTAGGTATCGGACTGTATCAATGTAAGCAGATTATTGAAGAACATGGTGGTAATATTGAGGTTGAAAGCCGAGAAGGGAATGGCACGACTTTTATAGTATTGCTACCGTTGGCAACAGAATAGTCTCATTTCTTTGCCATATCAGAACGAATAAATATCTTAGTAAGACGATCTTGCTAATGTCATTTGCATCTTAGGATAGTAAAAATGAATGGTGACAAAAAGACTGTAAAATAGTTTCATTGTTGTAGGTGAGATAGAGGAGGATCAACTTGAAAAAACTATTAATTGTTGATGACAGTCGAGAGATTCGAAAACAATTGAAATGGGGTCTGGGGAAAGAATATCGTATTCTTCTAGCGGAATCGGTTGATGAGGCTCTGAAATTGTTTGAACAACATTCCCCCGAGGTTGTGACTCTTGATCTTGGTTTACCCCCGGATATTGATGGGGCAACGGAGGGCTTACGCTGTTTACAGAGTATGTTGCAGAGTCAATCAATGACAAAAATTATTGTTCTCTCTGGAAATGAAGATCATGCAAATGCCCTTGCTGCTGTCGGTATGGGGGCTTACGATTATTACCACAAGCCGATTGATCTGAACGAGTTGAAAACTATCCTCTCCCGTGCTTTTCACCTTGCCGGACTTGAAGCTGAAAATCTCCGCCTCCAGAGCTCTGCCAGCCAGAATGAGGAAAATGGATATAGTGGTATCTTTGGCCAGTGCCCGCAGATGCAGCAGGTTTTTGCGATGATTAAAAAAGTTGCCTCAATTGATGTTCCTGTTTTGATTCTTGGGGAGAGTGGTACTGGTAAGGAAGTTGTTGCTCGGGCGATTCATAATCGTGGAATCAGAAAAGATTTCAATGTTGTCGCAATTAATTGTGGTGCGATTCCGGAAAGCTTACTTGAAAGTGAATTGTTTGGCCATGAAAAAGGTGCCTTTACGGGGGCTCAGAGCCGAGTGCAGGGAAAAGTTGAATATGCAGAAGGGGGAACCCTTTTCCTTGATGAAATTGGGGAGATGGCTCCTCTTTTACAGGTTAAGCTTCTTCGTTTCTTGCAAGAGAAGATAATTCAGAGGGTTGGTGGCCGTGAAGATATTCCTGTTGATACCCGGATTGTTGCTGCAACTAATGTAGATATTCAGGAGTCGATCAAGAATGGGGAGTTTCGTGAGGATCTTTATTATCGAATCGGAGTTATTGCTATTGAACTGCCACCGTTGCGTGACCGTGGTGATGATATAGAGTTGCTGGCAAATATTTTCCTCCGTCGTTTTGGTCAGGAATTTGGTCGTAAAGTCAGGGGATTCAGTTCTGTAGCACTAAGATGGCTAAGAACTTACGATTGGCCAGGAAATGTGCGTGAACTTGAAAATAAAATCAAGCGGGCGGTTGTTATGGCTGAAAGCCCTATTGTTGAGGCATGTGATTTGGGTTTTGAGGAAAAACAAAAGACTGTCGAAGCAGGTGAGTTTTGCGAAAATGATACCTCTCCACAGGTTCCAACTGTGGCCAATGAGTACAGCTTTGTGGGGATGACGCTTAAGGATGCTCGCCGGCAGGTTGAAAGTGTCCTGCTGCAGCAAGCTTTGGAGAGATCGCAAGGCAATATCCTTAAAGCCGCTGAAGAGTTGGCAGTGAGCAGGCCAACTTTTTATGATTTACTGAAAAAACACGGACTTCATCAATCCTGAGGGATGATTAAAACTCACCTGTTGTAAAGGACTTCACTTCGCTTTCATAGGTCAGATTAGGATTCTGTGAATCGCTAGCAACAACCTTCCAGTAATAGGTTGTTGATGCTTCCAGGTCATAAGCTTGATGGTAGTCACTAGTTCCTTTATTGATTGAATACAAAACTGATGCTTCAGGTGCTGCAACAGAGTGACTGCTCGCAGAATCACTACCTCCCCCACCTCCACCACAGGCGGTTAGAAGTCCTCCTGATAACGCTATAAGCAGGATGCCAATGGTTTGAGTTTGTAGCTTCCCCTGTGGGCGATATCTTCCCACCAGCAATCCAAGAACAGTGAGGATGACAATAATGCTTATTGGCAGATTGTTGCTGGAGTTTGGATTGACCGGTAATGTTGCGCTAGCTGTTGTGACTTCATTCTGATCTGTGCCATAAAAAAGAGTATAGTTAACATCGTACTCTGATGGAGCGGTTTCCCAACGAAAGGTCACTGTAACCGGTTCATTTGTTGCCCCATTTGTTGGGATGATCAATGCGGGTAGCCAACCGTTGCTGACGATGTTGGAATAGGAACTCTCAGAAGTCGCATCATCGTAGGCAGTGACAGAAAAAAAGTAGGTTTCACCATCACTTAAATTAGTCAGAGTTGTTGACAAAACATCGCCGACATCAACAGGGGATGCTCCTTCATCGGCACCGGTTCCATCAAAAGGGAAAATCATATTGTCTTGTTTGTAGTAGACTTTATAGCCAGCAACTTCCGGAGTAGGGCTAGAGTCCCATGACAGAGTAATGTCTTGGCAAAATGCGATACTTATTGAATTGACAATAATGAGAAAGCTGATTATAAGTATTTGAAATGACTTCATTACTTTGTCCTTTGTGTTTTTGAGTCAGATATCATAACAAAAAATCAAGTAAACGATAAGTGCTTTTAAAAAAATATCAGGTGTAATAAATGGATATTGATTCTTCGGAAATTATTAAAAAATGTCATTTGTTTTATGGTGTGACAGTAGCAGATCTGCATTTGTTGTCGTCTATACTTCGAATCCGTAAGTTCAGTAAGGGAGAGCTATTGTTCGAAGAGGGTGCTGATGCTGACGGTTTCTATATCGTTGCTTCGGGTAAAGTTAAAGTTTATAAGTTGTCTCCGGAAGGTAAAGAACGCATTCTGCATGTGGTTCAGCCTGGAAATAGTTTTGCCGAGGCGGCTATTTTTGATAATGGCCGCTATCCCGCTTTTGCTGAGACACTGGAGACCTCAGTTTTATTGTTTTTTCCGAAGCGAGAGTTTCTAGAATTATTGCATCAGCATTCACAACTGGCAATAAATATAATTGCTGGCCTATCCCGTTTTTTGCGTCAGTTTACAGTTCAAATTGAAGATCTTACTTTTCGCGATGTGCCTGCTCGGCTAGCACGTTATATTCTTAGCCTCAGTAACGAAATGACAGTATCAATTTTGCTCCCGGTATCTAAAAGCCAGTTAGCATCGAACCTTGGGACAACCAGTGAAACTTTGTCGCGAACCTTTCGGAAGCTTTCTGATGATGAGGTGATTCGTGTCCAGGGCAAGGAGATCGAAATTTTGGATAACAATCGTTTATTTTCTCTGGCTGAGAGTTATAAAGAGACCTGAGTGAAGACATGAGATCTTGCGAACCATCTCCCATGACAAATAAAGAGAAGAAAGATTTGAAGGTTCTGGCGCTTTTTACTTCTGTTTATTGTAAGGATCATCATATTGAAGAAATTAAGTCTCTTTCGGGGTTACCTGCTCAGCTTTCTTCTCTTGAAAAATACCCTAGTTGTGCGTCCTGCCGCGATTTTTTGAACTATGCTATTGAGCGCCGCCTGAACTGCCCCCTGGAGGAGAAGCCTGTCTGCAAACATTGCCAGGTACACTGTTATCGATCTGATTACCGTGAAAAAGTGCGGGAAATTATGCGCTATTCTGGAAAAGCTCTTATCAAGAGGGGACGCTTGGATCTTCTTTGGCATTATTTGTTTTAAAACCGCATAGCAACTATTTTTCTTGAGAGCCCTCCATTTTTCTGCTAGTTTGAACTAATAAGTTTCTTATTATTATAATCACAAAGGAGACAAGCAATGCGGATTCTTGTTGTAGAAGATGAAAAAAAGGTTTCAACATTTATACAGCGGGGGCTTGAGGAAGAAGGTTTTTCTGTTGATGTCGCTTTTGACGGTGAAGAAGGGGTCAATAAAGCAGAGGCTGAAACTTTTGATTTGATCTTGATGGATATCATGTTACCAAAAATGGATGGGCTGGCAGCAGTTAAGTATCTCCGTGAAAAAGACATTAAGACACCTATTCTGTGCTTGACGGCACGTGATTCTGTCGATGATAAAGTAACTGGTCTGGATATCGGTGCTGATGACTACTTGGCCAAACCTTTCGCTTTTGTTGAGCTTGTTGCACGTTGTCGGGCGTTGATTCGACGTGGTTCCAATGACCGGGGTGCAGAAATCTTTTTTGCTGATCTTAAACTTGACCCGGTTGCACATAAAGTTTGGCGGGCTGGAGAAGAGATTGTCTTAACCTCCAAGGAATACGCGTTAATGGAATATTTCATGCGTAATCCTAATCGTGTATTGACACGACTCATGATTGCAGAAAATGTCTGGGATTACACTTTTGATTCATTCACAAATATTATTGATGTTTATGTGAATTATCTGCGCAATAAGATAGATCAGAAATTTGAGAAGAAACTGATCCACACTGTTAGGGGTGCTGGTTACGCACTGAAGGAGTCTTGAAAAAGTTGAGACTCAATAAACTTTGATCTGATCGAGTTTTTTAAGAATGTTTAGCGATCTGGGTTTTGCCCTCGCAATTACGGCGCCGATATTCTGTATGCTTGGTTTCGGTGTTCTTTTTAAGCGAATAGGCTGGATTTCTGATGAATTCGCAAGAATTGGTTCAGATCTGGTTTTCAGAGTCACATTGCCCTGTCTGCTATTTGTAAAACTGGTTGAAACTGATTTTCGTCATGCCTTGCCTTATAAGCTCGTTCTGTATGCCGTAGTTGCCACGGTTATTGTTTTTCTGCTTGTTGATCGGTTTATCGCTGGTCGATTGCAGAATAGCTTTGATCGTGGAGCCTTTGTACAAGGCACATTCCGCAGTAATATGGGGATCATCGGTCTGGCTTTTTGTGTCAGTGCCTTTGGGGATGAAATTGTTGCACCAGCATCAATATACCTTGCGGTGTTAACGGTTCTATTCAATGTTCTTGCCGTTATTACTTTGACACGTCATCAAAATACCTCTCCCTCTAAGGGAGCTTATTCAAAAATATTTTACAGTATTGTAAAAAATCCTCTGATACTTTCTATTGTCGCAGGCGTTGTTGTTTCATTGATTGGGTATCGGGTTCCAGAGTTTTTTCTGACAACGGGTGGGTATTTTGCCCGAATGACCTTACCTCTAGCACTTCTCTGTGCTGGTGCCTCAATCCGTCTTCAGGAATTTAATGGATCAATAGCGCTTTATTGGGCGTCTGTCGGAAAGCTGATTTTTATCCCTCTGTTTATTACTCTGGGTGGGATTCTTGTCGGGTTGCGTGGTGAACAGTTGGGAATTCTTTATTTGATGTGCGCTTCGCCAACTGCTGCAGCAAGTTACCCAATGACTCAGGCCATGGGGGGGAACCACCATCTTGCTGCAGCGATTATTGCATCAACATCGTTAGGATCTATGATATTTACGACATTGGGAATTTTTCTTCTGCGTAGTTTTTTGTTGATTTGAACTGATTAATAATCTTATTCAATTTTCAAATTGTACTAATCGTACAAAATCTTCCGCATTCAGGCTGGCACCACCGACCAGAGCCCCGTCAATATTTTTCTGTGACATCAATTCATCAACATTGTTTGGTTTGACGCTGCCACCGTATAGAATTCTAGTTTGGGTCGCAACTTTCGAATCAAACAATTCCTGCAATAATCCACGAATAAAGGAGTGCACATCTTCTGCCTGTTCAGCGCTTGCTGTTTTACCAGTGCCGATAGCCCAAACAGGTTCATAGGCGATCACAACGGTTGCCATCTGTTTTGCTGTTAGATTGGCAAGCCCACCTTTGATTTGAGTGGTTAAAACGTCCAACATTCGATTATTTTCCCGCTCTTGTAAAGTTTCTCCAATGCAGAGAATTGGCTTTAGTCCGGTTTCGAGAACCCGAAACAGTTTCTGATTAATAAAATGATCAGTTTCATTCAGCAATTGGCGACGCTCAGAATGGCCAATGATGATATATTGGCAACCGGCATCTTGAAGAAACTCTGGAGAAACTTCCCCGGTAAAGGCGCCATCTTTTTCAGGATAACAATTTTGTGCAGCAAGCTGAATTGGAGAACTTTTGATGACATCTGCAACAGTAGCCAGGGCTGTATAGACGGGAGCAATAATGATTTCTCTGTCATCTATCTCTTTTAAACTCTTTGCTAGCTGTGCGGAGAGTTCCCGAGATTCAGCTATGGTTTTGTTTAATTTCCAGTTTCCAGCAATGATCGGTTTGCGCATTTTTAACCCTCTCTTATTTATCTGTTAAAGCCACAACACCCGGCAAGTTCTTGCCTTCAAGAAATTCAAGTGATGCTCCGCCACCGGTAGAGATGTGGGTCATTTGATCTTGTAGCTGTGCCTTATTAACCGCTGCAACAGAGTCCCCTCCACCAATAATTGATAAACAATCCGATTTGGCTAATGCTTCAGCAATAGCAACAGTTCCTTTGGCAAACTTGTCAAATTCAAAAACTCCCATCGGTCCATTCCAGATGACAGTTTTCGCTTCTTCGACCTGTTGAGTATAGCTTATGATCGTTTCCGGTCCGATATCGAGTCCCATTCCAGAAATTGGAAAATCAACATTATTGGTGATAATAGATTTGCTCTCAGCTGAAAACTCCTCTGCCACGATATGGTCAGTTGGTAACAAAAATTTTACATCCAGCTTATGGGCTTTATCAAGGAGGTCTCCGGCCAGTGCAATTCGATCATCTTCAACTAAAGATTGACCAATTCCATACCCTTGAGCTTTGAGGAATGTATATGCCATCCCACCACCGATAAGAATCGCATCAACCTGAGTCAGTAAGTTTTCAATAACAGTGATCTTGTCGCTGACTTTAGCTCCACCAATAATAGCCACAAAAGGCCGCTCCGGTTTTGCCAAAGTGCTACCGAGATATTGCAATTCTTTTTCCATAAGAAAACCGGCAACTGCCGATTGAAGTAACCGTGCAACACCCTCAGTTGATGCGTGGGCGCGGTGAGCTGTACCAAAAGCATCATTGACATATATTTCACCCAAGGCTGCTAACTGTTTTGCAAACTCTGCATCATTTTCAGTTTCCTCAATATGAAAACGAACATTTTCCAGGAGCATAACGCTGCCTTCTTTTAACTGCTTGGCTAGCAGTTGAATGTTTTCACCAACACAATCTGGCGCCATAATAACTGATTGTCCTAGTAGTTGACTTAGGTGTGTTGCCACAGGACAAAGGCTGAAAGTCGGAGCAGGTTTTCCTTTAGGGCGACCCAGATGAGAGGCCAAGATGATTTTTGCTCCATGATTGATTAGGTGGCGAATAGTTGGCAATGCCGCTTGTATCCTTGTGTCATCTGTGATTGTGCCGTTCATATCAATTGGAACATTGAAATCACAGCGACAGAAAACTCGCTTGCCCCGAACATCGATATCTTTTAGTGATTTTTTGTTAAACATTATATTCTCCGCGAGTGCTCATCTCTGAGTTGTTTATAATTACTGTGCAGCAATGTAGCGTACCAAATCAAAGACCCGATTAGAGTATCCCCATTCATTATCGTACCAGGTCAATACTTTAACCATGTTTCCACCAATAACGTTGGTGATCAGAGAGTCAAAGGTTGAAGATGCAGCAGAACCATTGAAATCATGTGAAACTAAAGGAAGATCACAATAATCAAGTATCCCTTTTAATTCATTTTCAGATGCTGATCGCATGATTGCATTCACTTCATCGATGCTGGTAGATTTTTCCGTTTCAACGACCAGATCAACCAGAGAGACGTTTGGTGTTGGAACACGAATCGCCATCCCTTCAAGTTTGTTTTTTAGCTGTGGTAAAACCAGAGCCGTTGCTTTGGCGGCGCCGGTTGTTGTTGGTATCATCGAAACTCCTGCAGCACGGGCTCGGCGCAGATCTTTGTGGGGCAGATCCAATATTTTCTGATCGTTGGTGTAGGAGTGGACTGTTGTCATCATGCCGCGCACAATACCAAAGTTTTCCAATAAAACCTTGGCCACTGGAGCCAGACAGTTGGTAGTACAAGATGCATTGGAAATAACGTTATGCTCAGCAGGATCATAATCTTCTTCATTGATCCCCATACAGACGGTGATGTCTGCATCTTTTCCCGGCGCACTGATGACCACTTTTTTAGCACCAGCTGTGAGGTGTTGTGCTGCCAGGTCGCGGGCTGAAAAAAAACCGGTCGACTCTATGACAATATCGACCCCAAGCTCTTTCCATGGCAGTTGAGCCGGGTTTCGTTGAGAAAGAATATTGATCGAATTACCATTTACAAGCAGGTTTTCTCCATCAGTCTCAACTTGCCCAGAAAAAACTCCGTGAACTGAATCGAATTTAAACAGATGTGCCAGTGTTTTTGCATCTGTCAAATCGTTAACGGCAACCACATCAAACGCATTAGATTGGCTGGCAATACGAAGAACATTTCTGCCAATGCGACCAAACCCGTTAATGGCAACTTTTACAGACATTTAAACCTCCCTGTAGGACATATAATATGTTTTTGTTGGTAATTGTCTAAGGATTTTCAGTCGTTCAACACGATACATAAAATCCCACCTCAAGAGTACCTGAAATCATCAAGTTTGCAAATCTCTTTCAATGGAAATCATTGCTTGCAGCAAGGGACAATTTTAGGTATAAGGGCAACGCTCTTAGGGGATGAAAGGGAACTGTCTGGTGCGGGTATGTTTACTGGCAAGCGGTAGTCGTGGAAATAGCACATTGATTGAGGTCGATGGCTGTCGGTTATTGATTGATGCAGGACTGTCTGGCATAGAGACAGAACGACGTCTTTCTGCTGTGGGGCTTGCTTGTGATGAATTGCATGGAATATTAGTGACTCACGAGCATCATGATCATGTCGGTGGCATAGGTCCTCTTGCCCGTCGTCACAATTTACCAGTCTTTATTGATCGACAAACTCATGCAGCGCTACCAAAGCTGGGCAATATTGATGATCTGCACCATTTTTCCAGTGGGGAAACATTTTCTCTTCAAAATCTGTCAATATCACCATTTTCAACAACTCATGATGCGATCAACCCTGTTGGGTTTACGATACAGTCAAGCGAGGGTAAAATTGGATTTGCTACTGATCTTGGGATTGCAACCCGTCTCGTTACCGAGCAATTAAAAAATTGTCGAGTGCTGATTCTTGAAGCAAATCATGATGAACAGATGCTTCAGGATGGTCCATACCCTTGGAATCTGAAGCAGCGAATTCGCAGTCGTCACGGGCACCTGTCAAATAGTGAATCATGTTTGTTGTTGGAGGATATTAGCTGGTCTGGTCTTGAGGCTATATTTTTGGCTCATCTGAGTGAAGAGAATAATTGCCCAGACCTTGCTGTAAACACATTTCGTAAGACCTTGACCGACTGTGGTCATCATCCTGAAATTATTATTGGTCGACAAAATCGAGCTAGTTACTGTTTTGAGGCAAACTTGGTTAAAGTCTCCTGATTGAGACAACAATCCCATCCCCTTTAGTGGAGTAAAAATGGCCTGGAGAATCGTTGTAGGACTTAAAGGAAATGTCAAAGATGCACGTGGTGAACGGATTCTACGTGAAATCAGAGAACACCTGAATATTAATCTGCACTCGGTGCGAACTCTGGATGTTTACACAGTGGATTCAGTTCTTAGTGAAGATGAAGTGAAGCAAGCAGCAGCTGGCCCATTCTCTGACCCTGTGATTCAGGAATATGCTATCAATCAGCCACTTGCTAGCGGATTTGATATGCTGATCGAAGTTGGTTTTCGTCCTGGGGTCACTGATAATACTGGACGTACCGCTAAAGAGGCGATTCAGTATTTAACGGGTCGTCAGTTCGTTGCAGATGAGGCGGTCTATACGTCGACTCAGTATTTGTTCACTGGATTGACTGACAAGATTATTGCTGAAAAAATTGCCGCAGATTTTTTGGCTAACGGCCTGATTCAACACTGGACTACGTTATCTGCTGATGAGCTTGATCCTCTGGTTGGTGTTTCGATCACAGTCCCCAAAGTTGTCAGCGATACGGCTCCGACAGTTCGTACTCTAAGTCTTGAATTGACCGATAAAGAATTACTCGACATCAGTCGCCAGGGGATGCTTGCGCTGAACCTTGAAGAAATGCACAAAATTAAACGTCATATTGCTGATTCAAAGGTTGTTACTGAACGGCAGAAGGTTGGTCTCGGAGCTGAATTGACAGATGTTGAGCTGGAAACCCTGGCTCAGACTTGGAGTGAACACTGCAAGCATAAAATTTTCTCGGCAAAAATTGAGTACGAAGATGAAAACGGAAATTTACAGATTATTGATTCCTTGTTTAAGACTTATATCGTAGGTGCAACCGAAAAAGTTAGGGAAAATCTCGGTAAGGATGATTATTGTCTTTCGGTGTTTAAAGACAATGCTGGGGTTATTGAGTTTAATACTGACTGGAGCGTGGTGTTTAAAGTTGAAACCCATAATTCTCCGAGTGCTCTCGACCCTTACGGCGGCGCTCTGACGGGAATTGTCGGTGTTAACCGGGACGGTATGGGGACTGGTATGGGGGCACGGTTAATTTTCAATACTGATGTATTCTGTTTTGCTTCCCCGTTTTTAGAAAAAGAGTTGCCACCGCGCCTGTTACATCCTCGCCGGATCTTTGATGGGGTGGTTGAAGGTGTGGAACATGGTGGCAATAAAAGTGGTATCCCAACTATCAATGGATCGATCGTTTTTGATGAAAGATTTGTCGGTAAGCCGTTGGTCTATTGTGGCACTGCTTCATTGATGCCACGTATGCTGCACGGAGAACCTTGTCACGAAAAATCGGTACTGGTTGGTGACCATATTGTTATGACTGGTGGGTTGATTGGAAAAGATGGTATTCACGGCGCGACTTTCTCTTCAGAGGAATTGCACGAAGGCTCACCAGTGACAGCTGTACAAATTGGCGATCCGATTACCCAGCGTAAGATGTTCGATTTCTTGATTATCGCTCGTGATCGGGGTTTGTATAACTCAATTACCGATAACGGTGCAGGTGGTCTTTCCTCTTCTGTTGGAGAAATGGCTGAAGATACGGGAGGGTTGGAGCTTCATCTGGATCGTGCTCCACTAAAATATCCAGGCTTACAACCGTGGGAAATTCTTATTTCTGAAGCTCAAGAACGGATGACTCTGGCGGTTCCGGAAGATAAGCTGGAAGAATTTATTTCTCTTGCGACTGAGATGGATGTTGAAGCAACTGATCTTGGTACCTTTACTGATTCGGGTTATTTTCATTGCCTCTATGAAGGAAAGACTGTCTCTTATTTAAGTATGGACTTTGTTCATGAGGGTGTCCCACAAATGGTTATCCCGGCAAAATGGGAGCTGAAAGAATTATTTGAGCCTGATTTTGAACAACCAGAAAATCTTGGTAAGGAACTAAAACAGCTTTTGTCACGTTTGAATATCTGTTCCAAGGAATCGGTTGTGCGTCGTTATGATCATGAAGTCCAGGCTGGAACTGTGATCAAACCGCTGATGGGTGTGGCTAATGATGGCCCTTCGGATGCTGCTGTCTACAGGCCGTTGCTTGATTCGTTTGAAGGTGTGGTTGTTTCCCACGGGATTTGTCCTAACTACAGTGATATTGATACTTATCACATGATGGCTTGTGCCATTGATGAAGGGCTGCGTAACTATGTTGCTGTTGGTGGTAATATTGATCATGTTGCCGGTCTGGATAACTTCTGTTGGTGTGATCCGGTGGAGAGTGAAAAAACTCCTGATGGAAGGCACAAAGCTGCGCAATTGGTTCGTGCAAATCAAGCACTGTATGATTATTGTGTCGCATACGGAGTGCCACTGATTTCGGGCAAAGATTCGATGAAAAACGACTACCAGATTGCCGGGACGAAAATATCTATTCCGCCAACTGTTCTGTTTTCGGTGATTGGAAAAATTGCTGATGCACGTAAAGCTGTTTCTATGGATGTTAAACGGGCGGGAGATCTTGTTTATCTGTTAGGAACCACTACTGACGAGTTAGGTGGCTCAGAATATTATGCGCAACATGGTGAGTTGGGGAGTCAAGTCCCTCAGGTTGACGCTGAGCCGGCATTACTTCGCTATCGAACCCTAAATCAAGCCCAGCAACAGAATATTGTCGCTTCCTGTCACGACCTTTCGGATGGCGGCCTGGGGGTTGCTCTGGCTGAATCTGCTTTTGCTGGTGGTTTCGGGATTCAGATTGAACTTTCCTATCTCGATGCAGAACAGGCTATTCGTGAGGATAAACTTCTTTTTTCCGAATCACAGAGTCGTTTGTTGGTGACCATACCAGCGAAGAATAAAGATACTTTTGAAGCGTTGTTTTCTGGACAGAGTTGTCGTTGTATTGGGCAGGTTATTGAACAGTCCAACCTGATTATCAATGGTTTGCATGGACAGAGTCTGGTTCATGAGACACTTGAACACTTGAAGCAGGCGTGGCAAGCGCCTTTGCGGGAGATGTAATATGGTCAAAACAGTCAAGGCGATTGTTATTTCCGGTAATGGCACCAATTGCGAACGTGAAGTTGCTCATGCTTGTCGTTTGGCTGGTGCTGATACAGATATTGTTCATATCGCAGAATTGCTTGCCGGACGGGTTAACCTGAATGATTACCATTTTCTCAATCTGGCAGGTGGATTTCTTGATGGTGATGATCTTGGTAGTGCTAAGGCAGGGGCGAATCGATTATTACATGCCCGGGTTGCCGGTGACTCTGTCGCTCAGACTCAATCTCTAGCTGATCAGTTGAAAGAATTTATAGCTGCGGGAAAATTAGTTATGGGTGTCTGTAACGGTTTCCAGTTGTTGGTTAAGATGGGATTGTTGCCAGCGATTGATGGAGGTTTCCAACAAACCTGCACCCTGACAAATAATGAAGGGGGACGTTTTGAAAATCGCTGGAGTTGGTTAAGAATAGACCCAGAGTCTCCCTGTGTTTATACCCGGGGACTGAATGGTCTGTATCTCCCGGTACGGCATGGTGAAGGCAAGTTTGTGACTGACAGTCCAAAGACTCTGCAACAGCTTGAAAAGCTTCACTTGACAGTCATGAAATATGCAGATTGTGATCTTCATCCGACTATGGATTTTCCTGACAATCCGAACGGCAGTCAGGGCTCCATTGCTGGTATCTGCGATCCGACCGGACGATTATTTGGTCTTATGCCACATCCTGAAGCCTACACCCATCGTACTCATCATCCTCGCTGGACCCGGGAAACATTGCCGGAAGAAGGGATGGGGCTGTTGCTGTATCGGAATGCGGTCGGTTTTATTGAAAAAGAACTACTCTAATCAACTAAGGAGTCATTGCTATTCATGTTTGATAAACTCCATGATGAATGTGGCGTGTTCGGAATTTTCGGCCACCCAGAAGCTGCTAATCTTGCCTATCTAGGTCTCTATGCATTGCAACACAGAGGCCAGGAAAGTTGCGGTATTGTTTCTTCAGACGGCATGCACCTCAAGGCTCACCTCGGTATGGGACTGGTTGCTGACGTTTTTAAACGGGATGATGTTTTTGCTAAACTGCCGGGTCGTTCGGCAATAGGTCATGTTCGCTATTCAACTGCTGGCGGCAATGACATGAAAAACTGTCAGCCGATTATGGTCGATTATTCAAGAGGCAGTATTGCTGTTGCTCACAATGGCAATCTTGTGAACGCTCCTGAGTTGCGTCATGACTTGGAGAAAAGCGGTTCTATCTTTTCAACCACTGCCGATACCGAAACGATTATCCATCTGATAGCCAGGGCTCAATCAGATTCTCTGGTAGAACGAGTTTGCGAGTCTCTACAACAGGTCAAGGGAGCCTATAGTCTCGCTTTTCTGACTGAAACGCGACTGATTGCGGTCCGTGACCCAAGTGGATTCCGGCCCCTGAGCCTTGGTAAATTAGATGGTGCTTACGTGGTTTCATCTGAATCGTGCGCTTTTGACCTGATAGAAGCTGAATATATTCGTGAGATTGAACCGGGAGAGATGATTGTAGTCGATAAGATTGGAATGAAATCTTATTTTCCCTTTAAGGAAAAGGTACGCAACACTCCTTGTATTTTTGAGTACATCTATTTTGCCCGCCCCGATAGTCGTATTTTTAATCGGATGGTGTATCCGGTACGTAAAGAATTTGGTCGACAGTTGGCGCGTCAGTACCCAGTTGATGCGGATTTGGTGATTGCTGTTCCAGATTCGGGGGTTCCCGCCGCGATGGGCTTTGCTGAAGAAGCCGGGCTGCCGTTCGAGTTAGGCTTAATCCGAAATCATTATGTTGGGCGAACTTTTATTGA
This sequence comes from Desulfuromusa sp., assembly GCA_016744595.1. Taxonomy (GTDB): domain Bacteria; phylum Desulfobacterota; class Desulfuromonadia; order Desulfuromonadales; family Geopsychrobacteraceae; genus Desulfuromusa. Next base: position 121,575 of record JADGEB010000004.1, on the reverse strand, counting down.
GCCGCAACAAGCCATCCGACATTTTGGTGTTAAGTTAAAGCTCAATCCGGTTCGCGAGATTATAGAAGGAAAGCGTGTTGTCGTTGTCGATGATTCAATTGTGCGGGGTACCACTTCTCGAAAAATTGTTAAGATGATTCGTAATGCTGGTGCTAAGGAAGTCCATTTACGGATTTCCAGTCCACCAACCAGCTATCCTTGTTTCTATGGCATTGATACCCCTTCTCGGAAAGAACTTATCTCAGCTTCGCATAGTATTGAGGAAATTACTCGATATGTTACTGCTGATAGCCTTTGTTATTTGAACTTGAAAGGTTTACACGCTGCCTTGGAACAATTTGGTGATCATAAACTAGATTTTTGTGATGCTTGTTTCAGTGGCAATTATCCAGTCAAATTTCCACGTTTGACAGACAGTAGCCAATTGGGACTTTTTTGATATAAATCAGCTTTTTAGGTATTTTCATTTAAAGTTATTTCAAGGAGTGAGTCGATGAGTGTTAAGGAAGAATTAAAAGCGATTATTTGTGAGTTATCATACGAAGAGCGTGAAGTCACTTTAGCCTCTGGCCGGAAAAGTAATTTTTATTTTGATGGAAAACAGACAGCTTTACATTCACGCGGTGGGTTGCTTGTCGGTCAGGCTTTTTGGGCTGAAGTTAAGAAGTTTGATGAGCCAATTGATGGGGTCGGCGGGTTGACCCTTGGTGCAGATCCAATTGCTACTGCAACGTCTATAGCTGCACAGCTCGACGGAAGCAGTGTTCATGCCTTTATTATCCGTAAAGAGCCTAAAGGGCATGGAACCGGTCAATGGCTGGAAGGACGTAAAAATTTGCCGCCAGGTTCCCGGGTTGTTATTGTTGAAGACGTGACAACAACTGGCGGTTCTTCAATGAAGGCTGTTGAGCGGGCACAAGAAGAAGGACTTGAGGTGGTTGGAATTGTCACTCTGGTTGATCGTGAAGAAGGGGCACGTGAAGCGATTGAAGGGGCAGGGCAGGTTCTCCGGACGGTGTTTACTAAATCTGAAGTTGTCGGTTAGATTACGGTAGGGGCGCCGCTTGCTGCGCCCTATTCTTCATTGGGAATAGAGTAGAGATCCAGTACCCCTGGAATGTCTTTTAGTTGATCACAGTTGATTCGACTGGTGTCACCAACGACCCCAAGAATAATTCGATCAGCTCCGGTAGATTGATGAAAATCGCAATCTTGCTCAACCAGGAATTGCTTGACCTGCTCCAGATTATCTTCAGTTGCTTTCCTTTTCATAATGACAAGCATTTTAGCGACTCCCTTTCGTGTGTGTCCGTTCCAGACTACGGCTTTCGTCAATCACTCGCTCAAATAAGCGGATAATGGCTGAGTTATCAAGAGGTCCGTTATTTGCTTTCTGAATTCGTTCAAAAATTAATTTTTCCCGCTTAGGATCATAAATTGGTAAATCAAGTTGTTTTTTTACTTCACCAATTTCTAAAGCTAATGCCGCTCGCTCGTTGAATATGCGTAACAGCTCACTATCAAGTTGATTAATTTTTATCCGGATTGTATCGATATCCAAAATATTCACCCCTATAATTCAAAATCTTGATGATTATCTTTTGTTTGAATGGTGGCGCCAGGTATTATTGTGTCATGTTGAAAGTTAATATCATCCCGTTCAGGATGGTCAATTGTGTAATGTAGGCCACGACTTTCATGACGTGACAAAGCGCTTTGAACAATTAATCTGGCGACAGTTGTAATGTTACGCAGTTCAATCAGATCAGAGGTCAGCAGAAAATCCCAGTAGTATTGGTCAATTTCTTTTTGAATCAGTAGAATCCGATTCATCGCCCGCTGCAATCGTTTGTCTGAGCGAACAATGCCGACATAGTTCCACATGCAGCGGCGGATTTCATCCCAATTGTGAGCAACAATAACCTCTTCATCGCTATCGGTTGCGTTACCACAGTCCCAAGGAGGAACGGACAGGTTTTGAGGCGGTTGTTCGCCAAGACGTGACAATGAAATCTCAGCAGCTTTTTTAGCGAATACAACCCCTTCGAGAAGGCTGTTGCTGGCCAGGCGATTTGCGCCGTGGAGACCGGTACAGGCCACCTCACCAATAGCAAACAGGTTGCGAATATTTGTTTCTCCTGCAGCATCTGTACTCAGTCCACCACAAAGGTAGTGGGTTGCTGGTACAACTGGGATGGGTTCCTTGGTCATGTCAATACCGAAACCAAGGCAGGTTTCGTGAATCATTGGAAAATGATGTTTGATAAAAGCGGAACCCTTGTGGGTAATATCAAGAAACACACTATCAGCACCCGTTTTTTTCATTTCACTATCGATGGCTCTGGCAACAATATCACGTGGCGCTAGATCTTTTAACTCATGATAGTCGGGCATGAATGCATAACCATCAGCACGCTTTAGGATTCCACCTTCTCCACGAACCGCTTCTGAAATCAAGAACGATTTGGCAAGAGGATGATAAAGAGTTGTTGGGTGAAACTGCATAAACTCCATGTTGGCAACATCGGCTCCGGCACGCCAACCAATAGCCATTCCATCACCCGTCGCAATATCCGGGTTGCAGGTATAAAAATAAACCTTTCCTGCTCCACCGGTTGCCAGCACGGTAAATTGCGCACCAAAGGTGAGAACCTCCTTGTTTTTTATGTCAAGAATATATGCTCCAAGGCAACTATTCTGATCGATATCTTTATGTAAGACTTTACTTTTGGTAATGAGATCTACCGCAATGTGGTGTTGGTAGAGAGTAATATTTGGATGTTTGAGTGCCGCATCAACCAGAGCCCGCTCAATTTCAAGGCCGGTTGCGTCTTTGGCATGGAGGATCCGCCGATGTGAATGGCCGCCTTCGCGTGTCAGGTCGTATCGTTTATCTGCATTGCGGCTGAAGTTAACGCCCCAATCGATCAGGTCATGAATCGCTTGGGGACCGGCTTCGACGACTTGATCGACAACTTCCGGGTCTGAAAGATAGGCTCCGGCGACCATGGTATCTTCTGTATGGGAAGCAAAACTGTCTTCATCAGAGAAAACAGCTGCTATTCCACCCTGAGCTAACTGGGTTGCAGTAATATCAATGTCACGCTTTGTAATCAGAGAAACAGTACCATGATCAGCAACTTTTAAAGCGTAGGAGAGGCCAGCAATTCCGGTACCAATAATGAGGAAATCAGTTGTGATTTTCATAAATAGCATCCATCTGTTTTGACCGGGAATTATTGAAAACTCACCGGGGCAAGTTGGTTGAGGAATGAACTGGTCGGCATTATCTGTTTCAGTTTCAATGTTGTCAAGTATGATGGCCTTGCATAGATAGGAAAATGCTGGATAAACCACTAAGCTCTGCTTGACACGATGAAAAGGTAAAGGTTATAAAATGCTCATGTTTGTTATTAGTCGCGCAATACCAATTATTGTTCTGTTGATTTTCTTACTTGTCCCAACATTTGGACATGCTGGCATATACCGCCATGTTGATAAGTATGGACGGGTTCATTATACAAATGTTCCAACGAATAATAAGTTTCGATTCTATCGGAGGGAAGGGCAAACATACCAGTTGGAATCACTTATTACCCATTTTGCACAGAAATTCAAACTCGACAGTTCACTGATAAAAGCGGTCATTAAAGTTGAAAGTGATTTTAATCCGCAGGTTGTATCAAGCAAAGGTGCCCAGGGGTTGATGCAGCTTATGCCAGAGACAGCTCGAGAAATCGGCGTTAAAAACCCATTTGATCCTTCCGATTCAATTTATGGGGGATCATTTTATTTGCGTAAAATGCTTGATTCTTTTGACCTGAATCTGGATTATGCACTAGCAGCTTATAATGCTGGTCCGGGTACTGTGCGTAGATATGGCGGCATCCCACCATTTGAGGAAACTCAAAATTACGTCAAGCGGGTCAAGCATTATTTTGATTTTTACTCACGCTCAAAGGATTCTCTCTGATGGCTCGTGACGTTAAGCTACTAAATTTACCGAACATCCTGACCCTGTCTCGAATTGCAGCGGTTCCAGTTGTTGTTTTCTTGTTACTGTTTGAGTCAAGGGAAAGCTGTTTCTGGGCCGCCTTTGTCTTTACTGCTGCATCGATTACCGACTGGTTAGATGGTTATCTAGCACGTAAGTGGGGCATCGTGACGATTCTTGGCAAATTCTTAGACCCATTAGCCGATAAACTGATTGTTATGGCAGCTTTGATTATGTTGATTCCTTTAGGTCGGGTCCCGGCGTGGGCGGTTTTGGTGATTCTTGCCAGAGAGCTTATTGTTTCTGGTATCCGCTCTATAGCTTCATCAGAAGGGATTGTTATTGCGGCAAGCGATCTTGGGAAATACAAAACTATTTTCCAAATGATTGCTATTGTTGGACTATTGTTGCATTACCGTTATTACTGGTTTTTTGGTGTTCAATATGATTTTCTCTATCCGTCACTCCATAATGCCGGTATCTTTGTCTTCTATATTTCACTGTTTCTGACTGTTTGGTCGGGAATCGATTATTTTGTGAAGTTTTTTAAAGTTTTTGCAAAATAGATATACCAAATTTTTTATTGACACTCGTTTAACCGTTTTGCTATACATACATCCGCTCGTCACAGCGGGCTTTCTGAGCGGGAATAACTCAGTGGTAGAGTGCAACCTTGCCAAGGTTGACGTCGCGAGTTCGAATCTCGTTTCCCGCTCCATTAAAATTCAAAAGACCAGATCATTTAGATCTGGTCTTTTTTTTTGTATATATCGGATATTAAACCGCCCCGCGACAGCATAAATTCCCTTAAAAGCCTTGATTTGGGAAACTGTTTAATGACAAAATGTCAAGTTTGTGGAACATAAATCCAAGTTTTTTGTCGAGGTATTTGATGGAGTTTATTCGCGCCAAAAGTGCTGGTTTCTGCATGGGGGTCAGTCTGGCATTGCACAAGTTGGATGATATTATTGAGAAGAATGATGTCTCTGGAGATATTTATATTCTCGGTTCAATTATTCACAATCCCCAGGTTGTAGCTGAGTATGCTGAAAAAGGGGTTATTACCGCTGAGTGCCCTGAAGATATTCCTTCTGGCTCAATCGTTGTAATACGTGCGCACGGCATCACCAAACAAGTACAACTCTCTTTGTCTCAACGTGGGATACATGTCATCGATGCGACTTGTCCAAAGGTGAAAGATGCCTGCCTGTTGATTGAAGAGAATACTGACAAAGGCCGGGTTCTTCTTCTTTTTGGTGAGGAAACTCACCCTGAAGTTAAATGTTTGTTGAGCTATACTCCCGGGGATACAGTGGTATTTGACAGTCTTGAAGAATGTCAAAAATGTGATCTTAATCCTGATCTTAAGTATTGCCTTGCGGCACAAACGACTCAGGATAAGCACGTTTTTGATGCCATCAGTCGTGACCTGTCAAAACGTAAAGGTCTTGATCTGGTTGTTCTTGATACAATTTGTAATGCAACTAGAATGCGCCAGGGCGAGGCGACTAAAATTGCTGACAAATCTGATTTTGTCATTGTTGTTGGTGGTTATAATAGTAGCAACACCAGGCGTTTAACTCAGGTGGTAGAAACCAGTGGCACAGCGGCACTACATGTTGAAACAGCAGATGAATTGCCTCTGGACAAATTGCGACAATTCCAGAAAATTGGCTTAACTGCAGGGGCTTCGACACCAAAAAAGATAGTTGATGAGATTCAGGCTGTTTTGGAATCCCTTTAAAGATTTTTTTTGTAATTAGCCAGGAGTGAGGATTTGAATGACGCCATGAATAACATTTCTGCTCGAGTTGGTTTATTTTTCCCTGTAAGTGCAAAAATGGGAGCCAGTAACGATATCGTTTCGCTACTGCGTTACATTGGACAGCCGTTATTTTTGTCGAATAATGAAGATGAAACGAAGTTGTATTGCGGTGCTTTGCCGATGGACCCCCCAAATCAACAGACGGCAAAGATATTCTCCGGGATGGTTCTTCCTTGTGAATTGGAGCATCTTGGTGATTCTGCTTTTTGTCGGGATCATGGGATTAGTTACCCTTATCTTGGCGGCTCTATGGCGAAGGGAATCAGTTCGGTTAAAATGGCTCAGGAGTTTGGACGGGCGGGAATGCTTGGTTTTTTTGGATCTGCCGGGCAGAGCTTAGAAGAGGTTGAGATTGCCATTGCCAGTTTGAAGCAATCAGGGATCCCGTTTGGCTTTAATCTGATACACAGCCCTACTGAGCCAGAGCTGGAAAAAGCTATCGTTGAGCTTTACCTTCAACATGAAGTTCGCCTTATTGAAGCCTCTGCTTTTCTCTCATTAACCTTGCCAATTATTCGCTATTGTACCCATGGTATTCATCGTAATGAGGTGGGTGAGGTTATTACTCCAAACCGGATTATTGCGAAAATTTCTCGTGAGGAGGTCGCAGCTCGTTTTTTTGCACCACCACCTGAAAAATATTTACGCCGACTGGTCGAGTCAGGTTATCTGTCCGCTGCACAAGCTGAAATGGCTGCTGAAATTCCGGTGGCACAGGACGTTACCGTTGAAGCAGATTCTGGTGGACACACCGATAACCGCCCGGCACTATCGTTGTTTCCAACAATAATGGCGCAAAAAGAGCAGTTTCAACAAAAATATGCCTATCGCCAAAAGCTTCGTGTCGGCTTAGGTGGGGGAATTTCAACACCAGCTTCTGCTTTAGCTGCCTTTTCAATGGGTGCTGCTTATTTGGTGACTGGATCGGTTAATCAGGCCTGCGTTGAATCTGGCACCTGTGATGAAGTCAGGAAAATGTTGGCTGAAACTCGCCAAGCAGATATTACCATGGCACCCTCAGGTGATATGTTCGAGATGGGAGTCAAAGTTCAGGTTGTCAAACGCGGCACCATGTTTTCTATCCGGGCGCATAAGCTTTACGAATTATATCGTGCTTATGACAGTATGGACAACCTCCCTGCTGCAGAACGTGAAAAACTTGAAAACACTTTCTTCCGTGCCCCCTTAGCGACTGTCTGGGGGCAGACTCGTAGTTATTTTGCTGTGCGTGATCCCCGTCAGGTGGAAAAGGCAGAGGCTGACCCTAAATATAAAATGGCTCTGGTTTTTCGTTGGTACCTAGGACAATCTCCCGTTTGGGCCAATCGGGGCGAAGCTTCACGAAAAATTGATTATCAAATTTGGTGTGGTCCGGCAATGGGCGCATTCAACGAATGGGTACGCGATACTTTTCTAGAGAATGTTGCACAACGCAAAGTTGTAACTGTTGCCTATAATATACTTTTTGGCGCTGCAGTGCTGCAGCGTGCTAATCAACTAAAACAACAGGATAGCCAGTTTCAGTTTGATTCGAGTCTGCTGGCACCTATGGAACTTGACGAGATCAAGGAGTTTCTCAGTTGAAAACTGATAACAGAGACGAAAATCCACATCCGGTGAATACTGTGCCGATCGCTATTATCGGTCTTGGTTCCATATATCCGCAAGCTGATACCACCGGGAAGTTCTGGACCAACATCAAAGATCGGGTTGACGCAATAACCGAAGTTCCTGAAAGTCACTGGCGATCCGATGATTATTACGATCAAGACCCAAAGGTAGCCGATAAAGTTTACGCAAAGCTTGGTGGTTTCCTTTCTCCGGTTGAATTTAATCCGATGGATTACGGTATTTTGCCAAATGCTATCGAGGCGATCGATACTTCGCAGTTACTGGGATTATTGGCGGTTGAACAGGCACTTAATGATGCTGGCTATACGACTGAAAAAGAATTTGACCACGAACGGGTCAGCGTCATTCTTGGAATAACCGGAACGTTGGAACTGGTTGTTCCTCTTGGAGCCAGACTCGGTTATCCACGCTGGAAAGAAGCATTGGCCGATGCCGGGGTTGAAAAAGAACTTGCTGAAGATGTCATCAACAGAATCTCCGATTCTTACGTTCCGTGGCAGGAAAACTCATTTCCGGGTTTGCTTGGTAATGTTGTTGCCGGACGAATCAGCAAACACTTCAACTTTGGTGGCACCAATTGTACCGTTGATGCCGCTTGTGGTAGTTCGTTGAGTGCTTTGAATTTGGCAATACTCGAGCTCAGTTCTGGGCGTTCTGATATGGCTGTTACTGGTGGTATCGATACGTTCAACGATATTTTTATGTACACCTGCTTTAGTAAGACCCCGGCATTGTCACCATCGGGTCATGCGCGTCCCTATGATGCTGATTCCGATGGCACCACCCTGGGGGAGGGATTGGGGATTTTGGTTCTGAAGCGGCTTGAGGATGCTGAACGTGATGGCGATAATATTTATGCTGTTGTTAAGGGTCTTGGGGCATCAAGCGATGGTAGTGGTTCGGCGATTTATGAGCCGAGCTCCAAAGGGCAGGCAAAGGCGTTCCGCCGTGCTTATCATCAGAGCAAAGTAACCCCAGATACGGTTGAATTGATTGAGGGGCATGGTACCGGTACCAAGGTAGGGGATGCCGTTGAAGTAGCTGCTTTGCATGAAGTATTCGGTAAGGCTGAAAAACCGTGGTGCGCTCTGGGTTCAATCAAATCACAGATTGGCCACGCTAAAGCAGCTGCTGGTGTCGCTGGATTAATTAAGGCAAGTCTGGCTCTATATCATAAGGTTTTACCGCCAACAATTAAAGTTGATAAACCGGCCGAGAGCCTGACAGCTATCGATACTCCCTTTTATGTCAATACTGAAGCACGACCCTGGATTCCCCGAGGCGATCATCCTCGCCGTGCCGGGATTAGTGCCCTTGGTTTTGGTGGTAGCAATTTCCATTGTCTGTTGGAAGAATATCAATCGACCAAGCAGGTTGTCGATTGGGATGGAAAAGTTCAGATCCTCCCATTTTCTGCAATCGATGATACTGGGCTGAAGAATCAGTTAAGTAGCTTTAACGCTGAACTGGAGTGGTCACAACTGCGTATTGAAGCTGACAAACAGCGACGCCAATACCAAGCAAGTGATTCAAGTCGACTGATTATGGTTGTTGATAGGGATCAGACGAAACGTTCTGCCCAATTGCAGAACGCTTTGGCGATGCTGAAAAAAAATAGTGGGCAGCAAACATGGGAAACCCTTGATGGTATCTACTATGCTTCTGGTGTGTTAACAGGTTCCACCGCTATGCTGTTTCCTGGCCAAGGGGCGCAGTACCCAGACATGCTTAAAGATCTGGCACTTCAGTTTCCCGAGTTTCTGACATCGCTGATTGATGCTGACCGTGTTTTTGCTACTAATACCAATTCAAGCAGTGGCAGTCTTGTCGATATTATTTATCCACTCCCGCAATTTAACCCTGAAGGTAAGCAGGCTGCTAGAGCAGCTTTGCAGGCAACAGAGGTTGCACAACCTGCACTTGGCGCAGTCAGTCTTGCAGCAGGGCGGGTGTTGGCTCGTTTTGGTGTTTCAGCAGATGCGGTCGCCGGGCACAGCTATGGTGAACTAACCGCACTCTGTGCTGCTGAAGTCTATACGACCGAGGAACTGCATAATCTGTCCCGTCTCCGTGGTGAGCTGATGGCATCTGGAACGGGTGATCGAGGCTCAATGGTAGCAGTTTCAGCTCCGTTGGATCTGGTTGAAACTTTTCTAGCTGAAGAGTCGCTCGATCTAGTCATAGCTAATCGCAACACCCCGGAACAGGCGGTTCTTTCAGGTTCAACCGCTGGAATTAATCAAGCAATTAAACTACTGAATCAGAGAGGAATTGCTAATAAGCAACTTGCAGTTGCAGCAGCTTTTCACAGTAAATTGATTGCTGATGCAGCACAGCCTTTTGCAGAAAAACTAAACACTACAAACTTCAATGATCCTCGGAAGAATGTTTATTCCAATACGACTGGAAAAATATATCCTGCTAGCGCAATCGCTGTCAGGGAATTATTGACCGATCAATTGGCCAGCCCGGTTGATTTTGTTGCTGAAATCGAAGCCATGTATCAAGCTGGGATCAGGGTTTTTGTTGAGGTTGGACCTGGTGGTCGTTTGACCGGAATGGTTAAAGCAATACTTGGAGATCGTGATTATCAGGCAATTGCTCTTGATTCATCTAACGGTAGACGCTCAGGCAGTCATGATCTTGGAAGAACACTGGCTAAACTTGCGGTTCTTGATGATGCCGTAGATTTGACCCTCTGGGATGAAGGATTTGCTGTTAGTCAGCCAGCACCAAAAAAGAAGGGTCTTACCGTTTCTATTTGTGGTGCTAACTACTATAAACAACCGCAGAAAAGACCACCTTTGAAGTTGCAAAATACAACAACTGCCTCTCAGGCAGCAACGACAGTTGCCTCTACCAAACCTACTGATCAACCTGTCGCCAATCAGGTGGTTGCAGCTTCGGCCACATCAGGAAATATGCAAGATGCTCTACGTATAACTCAACAAAGTATGCAGGCGCTGCAAATTCTGCAGGAGCAGACATCTAAACTACATCAACAGTTTCTTGAAGGACAGCAAACAGCAACCCGTTCCTTTATGCAACTAGTTGAACAGCAGCGAGAGCTATTACAGGGCGTATCCGGAGCAGTAAGGGCTCAGCCGATAGCACCGTTGGTTTCTTCAGCAGGAAAACCTGTTGCCGTTCCAGATCCTCAGCCTGAGCCTGTTGTTTCAGTCCCGATATCCGAATTCACAGTAGCTGCTGGTAATGAGAATGTTGCACCTTTGTTGCTTGGTATTGTCTCAGAAAAAACCGGTTACCCTGTCGAAATGCTAGAATTGGAAATGGCTCTTGATACCGATTTGGGGATTGATTCAATTAAACGAGTTGAAATTCTCTCCGCTCTTCAAGAGAAACTACCATCAGCACCGACGATCCGTCCTGAAGATCTCGGTGCTCTGCAAACTTTGGGGCAAATTGTCGATTACCTAAGTTCCGGTATGTCAGGTTCAGTTGTCACTCAAGCATCTCTAAGCAGTGTAGGTATTGACCAAGTTTCAGCCGTATTGCTGGGGGTGGTCGCTGAAAAAACTGGTTACCCAGTCGAAATGCTGGAATTGGAGATGGCTCTTGATACTGATTTAGGGATCGATTCGATCAAGCGGGTAGAAATACTTTCTGCACTGCAGGAACAGCTACCAGAGCTTCCTGCAGTTCGCCCCGAAGATCTCGGTGTGCTTCAGACATTGGGTCAAATTGTTGATCACCTGTGTCAGGGTGACACACAAAGTATTGCCGCCGCTCCGGTCTCATCGCAGAACAGTCAGATTGCTCAAGAGGATGTTTCAGCCACCTTGTTGGGAGTGGTCGCTGAAAAGACTGGTTATCCGGTTGATATGCTGGAATTGGAGATGGCACTTGATACTGATTTAGGGATCGATTCGATCAAGCGGGTAGAAATACTTTCTGCACTGCAGGAACAGCTACCAGAGCTTCCTGCAGTTCGCCCCGAAGATCTCGGAGTGCTTCAAACGTTGGGGCAAATTGTCGATCATTTATGTCAGAGCAATGAACAGCACAGTCCGACTATTTCTGCTGAATTACCCCAGATGGGACAGGTTGACCGGCAGCAGGTTTCAACAGTTTTGTTGGACGTAATTGCTGAAAAAACAGGCTATCCAGTTGAAATGCTGGAGCTGGAAATGGCACTTGATACTGATCTGGGGATCGATTCGATCAAGCGGGTTGAAATACTTTCTGCGTTGCAAGAGCGCTTACCAGGAACCCCGGCGATCAAGCCGGAACATCTTGGAACTTTGCAGACAGTAGGGCAGATCGTCGATTTTCTTGCCAGCATATCTGGCTCAAAAGATGCGGTTACAGTAACCTCCAATAGTGAAACTAGTGCTGCAAAGGGTGTCATAAGAGAAGTCCTACGCACGATTTCTTTGCCGCAAAAAAGAGCGCCTAAAAATTTTAACTTTGCGGTTGGGGCAGAAGTCTGGATTACAGACGATGGTTCTAAGTTGTCTGATGCAGTCTGTTCGCGTTTGACCGATCGTCAGTTAATACCACGGAAAATCTCAATAGCGGATGTTGATTCACTCAGCATTCCTGTAAATTTGGTTGGGTTAGTTGTCCTCGCACCATTGTCGGGGGCAAACGATCAGTTTCTTCACAATGCTTTCAGGTTACTACAGAAAGTTGAGCCAGAATTACACAATAGTGCTAACCGAGGTGGTGCTTTTTTTACAACTGTTTCGCGGATGGACGGTTACTTTGGTCTTGGGACAGCAAGATCGATCAACGATTCACTTTCAGGTGGTTTAGCTGGTTTAAGTAAGACCGCGGCGCTGGAGTGGCCAACAATACATTGTAAAGCCCTCGACCTGGCGATGGGGATGGAAATTCGACCGACTGCGGCAGCAATTGTTGACGAAATATTTATCACAAGCCCTGTAGAAGTAGGGATTAGCACCCAAGGATTACGTTCTCTTGAGCTGGCTTCAGAGCCCCTAGATAAGATTGATGCTAATGTGCCAGTTCAGGTCGGTGATCTGATCGTTATCAGCGGTGGCGCTCGAGGAGTTACGGCAGAAGTTGCTGTTTCTCTCAGTATTGCAACCCAAGCAACTCTATTGCTACTTGGGCGTACTCCGATAAGTGATACTGAACCTGCTTGGTTGGTTGATCTCCAGACGGAGGGAGAGATCAAGAAGGGGCTTGTTTCTCAGTCTGAGGTTCCCCTGAAACCACGTGATGTGGCATATAAATATCAGCAGATTATGGCAGTACGAGAAATTCGCACAACTCTGGAGCGAATTTTGAAATCCGGTGGAACTGCAATTTATCGATCAGTCGATTTACGTGATCAGCAAGCTTTAAATTCTCTTCTTCGTGAAATGCGGGAGCAATATGGGCCAGTCAAGGGATTGATACATGGTGCCGGGGTGTTGGCTGACAAGTTGATTAAAGAGAAAACTAGCGAACAGTTTGAGCAAGTATATTCAACTAAAGTGAATGGTTTACGAACACTTCTAAATTCTGTCGGTGATGATGATCTAAAGATAATGGTGATGTTCTCCTCTTCAACTGGACGTTTTGGGAGGGTAGGACAAGTTGACTATGCTGTTGCCAATGAGGTTCTCAATAAAATTGCTGATCAGCAAGCGGAATCAAGGCCAGATTGTCGGGTCATTTCGTTGAATTGGGGACCTTGGGATGGAGGAATGGTCACTCCGGCATTGAAAAAGGTTTTTGCTCAGGAGGGGATCGATGTGATCGATTTACAAGCGGGAGCCGATTATCTGGTCAATGAGCTTTCCACTCCCCCTGGTGGCCCGGTTGAATTGGTTATTTCGGGTGGAAATGTTGAAGGTACAATTGAAGAGTTGTCAGATCCGCCACAAAATATTTGTGTCTCTAAAGCATTTGATCTTGATCTTGATATTGACCAATATCCATTTTTAAAATCACACGTTATTGATGGTAAAGCCGTTCTGCCTATGGCAATTATTATTGAGTGGTTGGCTCATGGCGCTATCCATAATAATCCGGGATTGAAGTTCCAAGGATTTAATGACTTGCGTGTTCTTAAAGGAGTGACCCTTGAACCACAACAGAGCGCTGCTCTGCAAGTGATGACAGGCAAGGCAATTAAAGGTGATGGTGTTCATATTGTGCCTGTTGAGCTCTCAGGAATTGACGGTAATGGCCAGTCGATTGCCCATGCCAGGGCAAGGATAATCCTCGCGTCCCGCCTGCCTGATCGGAAATTGGCTGCTGAGAAGTTGAATCTTCCTGAATATTCACTTCAGATCAGTGAAATTTATAAGCCAGAACGGCTCTTTCATGGTAATGATTTTCATGGCATCCGTGAAGTTATTGGTGCCTCAGCTGATGGTATTAGTGCACTGATTAACCCAGCACCTTTGCCGAATCAGTGGATTCAGCAACCATTGCGTAATTCCTGGCTAGCCGATCCGCTGGCACTGGATAGTAGCTTTCAAATGTTGATTCTGTGGAGTTTTGAACAATATAAAGCTGGATCCCTACCGGTTTTTGCAGGTCGGTATCGACAGTTTCAGCAAAAATTTCCCGAGCGTGGTGTTGAAATACGGGTTAAGTTGACCAAACAAAATCATAACCGAGCCATCGCCAATATCGACTTTATTGATCCTATTGAAAATCTGTTGGTTGCTCGGATCGAAGATTATGAATGTGTTATTGACGCATCATTGAATGCAACGTTTCAGCGCAATAAGTTGATTGGAGTTGCCTGAAGATGCTACCTGAAAAATCTGTCGCAATTGTCGGGGTCGGTGGAATGTTTCCAAATTCACCGACCCTGGATCGTTTCTGGGACAATATTGTTGCTAACGTCAACACTTCGCGTCAGCCACCGAACGGACGCTGGCTTCTTCCTCCTGAAGCTGTTTTTGATCCACAGATAGGTTCAGCAGATAAGGTTTATTCAAAAAAAGCCTGTTTTCTCGATGATGAAATCGACACGGCACAAATTCCCGGTTTGGATATAGATCCAAAGTTTCTAGCTGAACTTGATCCAATGTTTCGTTTACTTATGCGGGTTGGCCAACAAACACTAGCATCTGTTGCTACTGAAAAAATTGACAGAAGCCGTGCCGGAATTATTATCGGCAATTTAGCCCTTCCAAGCGAAAAGTCTTCTGCTCTTGCACGAAACTACCTTGGCCGCACATTTATAGAGAAGCTATCCGATCAGATTTTGTCGCTGGATGAATCACCAGTTGCACCCATTAACCACTATGTAGCTGGGTTGCCAGCTGGTCTTCTTGCAAAAGCACTTGGCTTTGAAGGAACCTGTTTTACCGTTGATGCTGCCTGTGCTTCATCACTCTATGCCATTAAACTAGCCGTAGATGAGCTACAGTCGGGTCGGGCTGATGCTATTCTTGCCGGTGGATTGTCAAGACCCGATTCACTTTATACGCAGATGGGGTTTTCACAGTTACGGGCTTTGTCACCAACCGGCACCTGTTCACCATTTGATCAGAATGGTAATGGGCTTGTTGTTGGTGAGGGATGTGGTCTGGTGTTATTGAAACGGACTGTTGACGCACTTCGTGATGGTGATCAGATTCATGCAGTTATTCGTGGTATCGGATTGTCAAATGACCTTGGTGGTAGTCTCCTAGCACCTGATTCCGAAGGTCAGCTGCGTGCAATGCGTTCTGCCTATCAACAGGCTGGCTGGTCTCCCGCTGATGTTGATCTAATTGAATGCCACGCCACTGGAACGCCGGTTGGTGATGCAGTTGAATTTTCCAGTTTACAACAATTATGGCAGGAGAGTGGCTGGCGACCAGGGCAATGTGTGATTGGGTCGGTTAAGGCAAATGTCGGACACTTACTGACCGCTGCTGGATCTGCCGCAATGATCAAAACTGTGTTGGCCATGAAACAGCAGACTTTGCCACCGATGGTCAATTTTACAGCTCCTGCTACCGGGATTGAACTGGACAACAGCCCTTTTCGGATTCTCAGCCAGCCCGGACGTTGGGATGCCCGAAAGGGCGATTTGCCTCGCCGTGCTGCAGTTAGTGCCTTTGGCTTTGGTGGCATTAATGCACACCTGTTGCTGGAAGAGTGGATTCCTAAAGAGGAAATCAAGAGACCAATCAGATTACATCCTACATTTCAGCAAAGAAACCAACCAATCGCCATTGTTGGTATGGGAGCTCAATTTGGAGTATGGAAAAATCTTGAAGATTTTCAGCATCGCGTATTTGGTGCTCAGGACGATGTCAAAGGATCATCTCCGATAAATTGGTGGGGGGCACAACAGAGTCGCTGGTACAGACAGGCAGGTCTGGATAGAATTGACTTTAGGGGCTATTTTGTGCCAGAAGTTTTTTCTCGCCCAAGCGATTTTAGAATTCCACCAAAAGAACAAGAAGAGATGTTACCACGGCAGTTATTGATGTTGAAGGTTGCAGCAGCGGCACTACAGGATGCTCAGTTGACCGATAAGGATCTTCTGTTTGCCGGTGTCTATATTGGTAGTGGTCTTGATCTTAATGCGACCAATTTCAGCTTTCGCTGGGGACTGCAAAAATATGCTCGTCAATGGGCTGATGAATTGGGACTTCAACTCGACGAGGTACAGTTCTCTGCATGGCTCGCTGAACTTCGAGCAACAGCTGGACCTGCTTTGACAGCAAATCGTACTATGGGTGCTCTTGGCAGCGTTGTTGCCAGCCGTATTGCTAAGGAATTTCGTATTGGTGGCCCCAGTTTCACCTTGTCAAGTGAGGAAAACTCAGGTCTTAGGGCTCTTGAGGTAGGAATTCATTCTCTTCAGGAAGGATCGATTAACCGAGCAATTGTTGGTGCTGTTGATCTTGCTGGAGATCTTCGCTCGGTTCTAAGTCGCCACAGTAATACTCCTTTCTCCGCAACTGGTATTAATCGTCCTTTTGATCGCGACGCAGATGGTAGCATTATTGGCGAGGGTGCAGCCGCAGTTGTTTTGAAGCGACTTGATGATGCTCGACAGGATGGGGATCAGATCTATGCCGTCATCAATGGTATTGGTACCGCAATCGGTGGTTCGATTGTGAGTAGTTCTCCTGTGTCGGAGATATATGCTAATTCGATAGATCGTGCTTGTCAGAACAGCAATATATCACCGGAAACGATCTCTTATCTAGAGGCTGATGGGTGTGGTGTTCTTTCTGTTGATCAGTTGGAAGCACAAGTCCTTGGGAAAGTAATTAGTCTCGGAGCGAATAAGCATAATTGTAAGGTTGGTAGTGTTAAGGCTGATATCGGTCATGCTGGAGCTGCCGCTGGATTAGCTTCGCTGGTTAAAGCTGCACTCTGTCTGCAACATAAAATCTTGCCGCCGTTGCGCAACTTAAACTCTTTATGTCCTGAGTGGGTTCATACGAAAGGCCAGTTTTCTGCTCCATCTGCTCCACAGTATTGGTTGAAGAATCGTGCCGATGGACCAAGAAGGGCAATGGTCAGTGGGATTGGCAGTGATAGCTCTTGTTCCCATGTGGTTCTGGAAGAGTCTACCGGATCTGAACCTCTGGCCGATCGCGCACTGGTTTGCCGTCCTTTGGGAGGACTGCCGGAAGGGTTATTTGTACTTGAAGCGGTCACCTCTGAAAGCCTTCTTGCTAGAATAAACGAGTTGCGGCGATTTTCTTCTGCGTATACTGTTCAACCCATTGATACTTTGGCACGTTTGTGGTTTACGCAGAGCCCGTTAGATTCGAATTTGCCTTATTGTTTGAGTCTAGTTGCTTCCAGCTATGAGGAACTGTTTGTCCAACTCGATCATGCGCAGGCGACGATATCCATGGATCCGAACCAATCGATTGGTATGAGCAGAGAGCTGCAGCTTACCCCTGCTTTGCGTGATCGTCTTTTTTATAACCCTCAGCCCCTTGGTATAGATGGGAAAGTAGCATTTGTGTTTCCCGGTTCTGGCAACCATTTTGCCGGTATGGGTCAGGAGTTGTCAGCGCGTTGGCCGGAAATCTATCGGCAGCAGGATCAGCACAGTCAATACTTGGCTGATCAGTATCTCCCCGAACACTTCTGGAAAGAAGAACTTTCTGAGTCGATTCAAAATAACCATAATGCTCTGGTGATTTCCCATGTCGCTCAATGTACCGCTTTGAGTGATCTGGTGAGCCATTTCGGGATTAAACCACAAATGATTAGTGGTTATAGTCTTGGTGAATCTGCAGGACTGTTTTCTTCAGGTGCCTGGCAGGATCGGGATGGTATGCTGCACCGACTTGAGAAATCCTCTCTATTTACTGAGGAATTAGCCGGCGAATGTCGGGCAGCAAAACGAATTTGGGGGTTGAAGCCAGAGCAGCAAGTTGACTGGATTCTGGGGATGGTAAACCTTCCTGCTGAACAGATCAAACAGCATTTACAGGGGAAAAACCAGGCTTACTTGTTGATTATCAATACCCTCCATGAATCAGTTGTTGGCGGAAATCGTTCCCAGGTTGAACAGCTGGTTGCCGAGCTCGGTTGTCATTTTATTCCCCTTCATGGGGTGACAACGGTTCATTGTGAAGTGGTAAAAGCAGTTTCTGATGCTTATCGTGAGCTGCACCTTTTCGATGTGACTCCGCCGCGTGGAATCGATTTTTACAGTTGTGCTTTGGGAAATAAATACCCGCTGACTTCTAATAACGCTGCTGACGTTATCCTTGCTCAAGCTCTTGACACTATCAACTATCCAAAAGTGATAGAGCAACTCTATGCTGATGGTGCACGAATCTTTCTTGAGGTAGGGCCTGGAACTTCTTGTAATCGGATGATTCACAGTATCCTTTCAGATCAACCTCATCTTACCAGATCAATTTGTGCGCAGGGCCTAGGTACTACCACACAGCTGCTCCGATTGCTTGGTAGTTGCCTTGCCGAACGCGTCTCAGTTGATCTGAACTTGCTTTATCCACCATTAGAAGAAACCTCCTTGAAAGAGCACGTGAATGAATCTCGTATTTACACTACTATTGGTGGTAAAAACTTTGAGATTAAAAGCATAGTAAAATCTAAAACATCCGCAAAGACTGCTACTTTGATAGATCAACTTAATGAAAAAGATGAAGAAATACTTGCTTTTCGTGAGGCTGATTCTACTGTTGCGTTAGATCCTCTGGTTAATCAATTCAATCAGACGCTAACGGCAGGTATTGATGCACATGAAGCTTTCCTCAGCTTTTCTGAAACCATCGGGCAGGCTTTGTCAGATAATATCTCTCTGCAAACAGAACTGTTACAGCAGTTGGTGGATAATGGTGAAAGCATTGCAGTTGCTTCATCTTTTATCAGCCCTTCACATTCTGTCAGTTCAACCGAAAAAATCGATTCAATCTTTTCTGAGACCCCCCCCCTTGGTCAGTCGGTCGCATTTGATCGTTCCATGTGTATGGAGTTTGCTGTTGGCTCGGTAGAGAAGATGCTTGGCCCCGATTTTGCTGAAGTTGATACTTATCCCACCAGAGTTCGACTGCCTGATGGTCCGTTAATGTTGGTAGATCGGATTATGGAAGTTGAAGGGGTGCCTGGCTCCATGACTCATGGTCGGGTTGTTACAGAGCATGACGTTACTGCTGATCGCTGGTATCTCGACGGGGGTCGAATTCCGACCTGTATTGCGGTAGAAGCAGGACAGGCTGATCTGTTTCTGTCTGGTTATCTTGGAATTGATTTTATTAGTAAGGGCAAGGCGGTCTACCGTTTACTTGATGCAGTGGTAACCTTTCATCGTGGCTTACCTGTCGTTGGTGACACAATTCATTACGATATCAAGATCGAAGAGTTTTTCCGTCAGGGTCAAACCTATTTGTTTCGCTTTAATTTTGAAGGAACGGTTAATGGTGAGCCGCTTCTTTCGATGCGTAATGGTTGCGCAGGATTTTTTACTGCCGAAGATCTTGCTGCCGGAAAAGGGATTGTACACACTAAACTTGATTTGTCCCCACAATCGGGAAAATTGCCTTCCGACTGGCACGAACCAGTATCGTTACAACGAGAAGGATATAACGAAGAGCAAGTTAATGCGTTGTATGCCGGTGATCTGCAAGGCTGCTTTGGGGTTCAATTTGCTGCGTTGCCGTTTAAACCCTATACTTTACCAGGCAACAAGTTGAAATTAGTTGACCGGGTGATTGAGCTTGATCCACAGGGTGGACGTTATGGCATCGGTCAGATCACTGCTGAAATGGATATTCATCCTGATGATTGGTTTTTGACCTGTCACTTTGTCGATGATCAAGTCATGCCCGGAACCTTGATGTACGAATGTTGTATGCATACGCTGCGGATCTTTTTGTTGCGGATGGGATGGGTTGGTGCCGAAGGGGAAACTTGGTGCGAACCGATTCCCGGAATTGGTAGCGGCTTGAAGTGTCGTGGTCAAGTAGTGGCAACGACAAAAACAGTTACGTATCGGGTTAGTATCAAGGAGCTTGGCTATTCCCCTGAGCCTTTTGCTATTGTTGATGCGCTGATGTTTGCTGATGGTCACCCGATTGTGGAAATACCCGATATGTCGGTGCGATTGGCTGGGCTGGATCGACACAAAATTGAAGAAATCTGGCAACCGAAGAAGAATAAACTGTCTCCATCTGGAGCAAAGCAGGTTCTCTACGATACTGACCGGATCACAGCTTTTGCAATCGGAAAACCCTCAGAAGCTTTTGGTGATTTATATCGAATCTTTGATCGGGAAAGGAAGATTGCCCGATTACCAGGCCCACCATTCCAGTTCCTAGATCGTATCGTTGCCATTAACGGTGAACCATGGAAGCTTGTAGAAGGAGTGACCGTGACCGCCGAATATGATGTGCCCCTAGATGCCTGGTACTTTGCTTCTAACCGGCAAACGAATATGCCGTTTAGTGTTCTTCTTGAGATTGGGTTACAGCCGTGTGGCTGGCTGGCTGCTTATCTGGGTTCAGCGTTGACTAGTGAAACCGATCTCTCGTTCCGCAATCTTGATGGTAATGCGGTACAGCATCGCCCTGTGACAGCGCAATCCGGTACATTGTCTATAGAGGTTAAAATTACCCGTATTGCCAGCAGTGGCGGGATGATCATTCAAGGTTACGATTTTTCTGTTAGTGATAGATTCGGTACGGTTTACAGTGGTGATACGGTGTTCGGTTTCTTCTCCAAGCAATCACTGGCACAACAAGTGGGAGTCCAGGGGGCATCACTCTATCAGCCAACTGATACTGAGCTTACCAACGTCGAGCGGTTTGCTTACCCGAAGGACTTGCCATATCCCGATATAAAAATGTGCATGGTAGATGAAATTGAGGTTTTCAACCCTCGAGGTGGTCCCCACAATTTAGGCTTTATTCGCGGTAATAAAATTGTTGATCCCGATGAGTGGTTTTTTAAGGCTCATTTTTACCAAGATCCTGTCTGTCCTGGTTCTCTCGGTCTTGAATCATTCCTGCAACTTTTAAAAGTGGTTGCGGCTCAAAGGTGGGGGATAAGTCCCGAATCACAGTTTGAAACAGTTGTGCACAACGAAAAACACAGTTGGAACTACCGTGGTCAGATTATACCTGCCAATGAAAAAATTCTGGTTGAAGCGGTTGTGACGGCGGTTGATGATGTAAATAAAATGTTGAAAGCGGATGGTTTTTTGTCAGTTGATGGAAAGGTTATTTATCAGCTCAAAGATTTTTCTATCAAACTTTACTTACAAGGAGATGCAGATGGAAACCCGTGAAGTAGAGTATGTCATTCTCGGCGTTGGCACTGCCGGGCTGGGTGCTTTTAGTCGGATACGTAAACAGACCAATAGTGTATTGCTGATCCAGCATGGTCCTTATGGCACCACTTGTGCTCGAGTTGGGTGCATGCCGAGTAAAATGTTGATTGCTGCCGGAGATCTGGCTCATG
Organism: Desulfuromusa sp.; assembly: GCA_016744595.1. Lineage (GTDB taxonomy): Bacteria > Desulfobacterota > Desulfuromonadia > Desulfuromonadales > Geopsychrobacteraceae > Desulfuromusa. Next base: position 100,246 of record JADGEB010000004.1, on the reverse strand, counting down.
CCATTGATGAAGGAGCCTATTTTGGCATTAATGGTCAATATAAGGTCGACGGAAAGCGTGTGTTTAAACGTTTAAAGGAAGATCGAGCAGAGAAGTTTGTTGGTGGGGTGCTGAAGTATGTTGACAGTATTAATTCTCAATACAAGGTCGAAGGAAAAGCGACGTTTGTTGATCCACACACAATTGATGTCGATGGACGCTTACGGATCAAGGCAGAAAAAATAATTCTCGCTTGCGGAACAACACCCTATATCTCACCGGTATTCGAACCTCTGAAAGAGGAACTTGATACCAGTGATACTATCTTTGAACTCGATGATCTGCCTAAATCACTGGCAGTTGTTGGTCTTGGAGTCATTGCCCTGGAGCTGGGACAGGCGTTTCACCGTCTTGGGGTTAAGACCACCCTTTATGGTCGCAGCGGTCGAATTGGTTCATTTACCCATCCCGATATGCAGAGTGAAGTGATGCGAACTTTGCAGCAGGAACTGGATATTATTCCACAGGGTAACTTTACCCAGGTGACAAAAGTTGCTGATGGTTACGAACTTTCCTATGTCACCGGTGAGGATGAAACCATAACCAGAACCTACGAACGGGTCTTACTTGCAAGCGGAAGAACCTCAAATTTGCACAGTATGAAACTTGAAAACTCTAATCTTGTTCTCGACTCCAGAGGGTTGCCACAATACGATGCGCTGACTATGCAGTGTGGTGATGCCCCAATATTTATTGCTGGTGATGCGACTGAGGATTTACCCCTGTGGCACGAAGCGTATATTGAAGGTCGGATTTCCGCCGATAGTGCTATTGATTTTCCCATCAGAAAAGAAGGGAAAAGAACTGCCGGCATTGGTGTCTATTTCACAGATCCGCAAATGGCGACTGTCGGTGCTGATTATAGTTCACTTAAACAGGAACAGACCATAACTGGTCGGGCACGGATGGCACAGGGGCCACGTCATGAAATATATAACGACCATCGCGGCATGATTCAGGTCTACGTTGATAAAGAGAGTGGTTTATTGCTTGGTGCAGAAATATTTGGGCGCGGCGCTGAACACATGGCACATACTTTGGTATTGGCGATTGAACATAAAATGACAGTAGGTGAAATGCTTCAGATGCCTGTCTATCACCCCTCTTTGGAAGAAGTGATGAAGAATGCGCTGAGCAAGGCTTTGTTTCAGTTGAAATGATTAATTACAGTCATGGTGGGATACTTCACCTGTTGATTCATTTTATGTTACAACCTGACTTTGTTATCTTTTTTTGGAATAGACGATAAGGCTAAATGAAATATTCAAGAGTTTACATAGAATCGGTAGGCTACGAGTTGGCACCGATAGTCATTACCTCTGCAGAGTTGGAAAGTCGGCTGCGGCCAATGTACGATGCTCTCCATATTACCCCTGGACAGTTGGAAGCATTGACGGGTATTCGTGAGCGGCGTTGGTGGAAGCCGAACACACCGATTTCTCAAGGTGCTATTGCTGCGGCTAAAAAAGCACTACAAGAGCGTAATATTTCGCCCGATGATATTGGTGCAGTTGTTTATGCAGGGGTTTGTCGCGAGCATTTTGAACCGGCAACGGCGTGTCAGGTTGCTGCTGCGCTAGGTGTCAGAGGCAACGCTGCTATTTATGATACTTCAAATGCTTGCCTCGGTGTATTGAATGGCGTTCTCGATATCGCCAACCGGATTGAACTGGGTCAGATTCGAGCTGGTCTGGTCGTTGCGTGCGAAAGCTCTCGTGAAATTAATGAAATCATGATTCAGCAGATGCTGGATAATCCTTCGATGGAATTATTTACAACCTCACTAGCCACCCTGACAGGTGGTTCCGGAGCTGCTGCGGTATTGTTGACCGATGGTTCCTTTTCACCATCCCGTCGCCCAAAGCTGTTGGGTGGGGTCAACATTGCCGAGCCGCAGTTTCATGAACTTTGTCGTTGGGGGATTAATACTGAGTCACCAGAAAATCATACCCCTTATATGCAGACTGATGCAGTTGCGGTGATGAAGCACGGAGTTGAACTGGGAAAACGAACCTGGGACGCTTTCTCTCGCGAGGTTGGAATTACTGCCGATCGCATTGATAAGGTTATCTGTCATCAGGTAGGGGAAGCCCACCAAAAATTGATTCTACAGACAATTGGAGTTGATCCGGCAAAAGATTTTCCCACCTTTGAATTCCTAGGTAACATGGGAACCGTTTCGCTGCCAATTACGGCAGCGATTGCCAAAGAACGTGATGAATTGCGTCCTGGAGATCTGGTTGGTTTTCTCGGTATTGGCAGTGGGCTGAACTGTTTGATGTTAGCAATTCAATGGTGATAGCGTCGCAAAAATCTCCAAACTGTGGTGTTGTCGTAGCTTTTCATGGTCTTAACATACTGGTGTTTGTTTGCGCTCCTGAAAAACTACTCCACCTTGCCGCTTGATTTTTTTATTTAGTTATCCTTTTTTCAAGAGACCATCAATGGAAATAAATTCTACGCTGTTTAAATCTGAATATCCCTTCAAAAGCAATCATTTTGATCTGAATGGTTTGAAATATCATTACCTTGATGAAGGGAAGGGTGATCCGATTGTCATGTTACATGGAAACCCCTCTTGGTCTTTTTATTATCGTAACTTGGTGCGCGAATTACTGAGTGATTATCGTCTCATTGTTCCCGATCATATTGGTTGTGGATTGTCGGATAAACCAGCAGATTCCCAATATTCATACACTTTAGAACAACGGGTTGATGATCTTGACGCATTATTGAAAAACTTAAAGTTGAAGAAAAAAATCACTCTAGTTGTTCATGATTGGGGTGGGATGATTGGGATGGCCTGGGCGACTCGTTATCCTGAAAAAGTGGCACGATTGGTTGTTCTGAATACCGCAGCGTTTCATTTGCCATCCACAAAAAAATTGCCTTTGGCTCTTAAAATTTGTCGAGATACCCAGTTAGGAACTTTTCTCGTACAGGGTTTCAACTTGTTTGCCCAAGGTGCAGCATGGGTTGGTTGTAAGCGTAACCCGATGTCTTCTGAATTACGAAAGATCTATTGCAGCCCTTACGATAATTGGCAACACCGTATCGCCACGCTCCGCTTTGTTCAGGACATCCCATTGCAACCGGGTGACATTGGTTACGATTTGATAAGCCAAGTCGATGCTGGCCTGTCAAAGTTTTCCGCTGTGCCAATGTGTATTTGTTGGGGGGAAAAGGATTTTGTGTTTGATCGTAACTTTTTAGCTGAATGGAAAACCCGATTTCCAAAAGCAGAGGTTCATTCTTTTGCCGACTGTGGTCATTATATCCTGGAAGATGCCAGGAAGGAAGTTCTGCCGATAATCAAAAAATTCTTACAGGACAACCCTCTTCCAGCATCAGGTCAGTAACTTATGTTGGGACCTCAAAGCTACAATGTTGCTGCTCATCTGCCCGCTATGGCTGCAAAACAGCCCTCTACAGCAGCAGTTCACTTCCCCTGTAGGCAGGGTAAAAATAACCAGCCAATCTATCAAACCTATACTTACGCTCAACTTGATCAGCAGAGCAATCGAATTGCAACCGGCTTAGAATCGCTAGGTATTAGCCGTGGCGTACGCACTGTTCTTATGGTTAATCCAAGCCTTGATTTCTTTGCGCTGACATTCGCCCTTTTTAAGGTTGGCGCGGTGCCTGTACTAATTGACCCGGGAATGGGTATAAAAAACCTCAAGGTTTGTCTAGCAGAGGCTGAGCCAGAAGCTTTCATCGGCATACCCAAGGCGCAGCTTGCCAGATTGTTGCTTGGCTGGGGAAAAGAGAGCCTTAAAGTGATCTTGACCGTCGGCTCCTGTCGGTTCTGGGGAGGAACAACACTAGCTAAATTGATTAAGCCGATTTCCCAATGTCATCACTATGATACAACCCATACTGAGGCTGATGAAACTGCTGCAATATTGTTTACCAGCGGCAGTACTGGTGTCCCTAAGGGGGCAGTTTATAGTCATGGCAACTTTATCGCACAGGTTGATGCTTTAAGGGAAATCTATCAGATTACACCCGGAGAAATCGATCTGCCGACTTTTCCTTTGTTTGCTCTTTTTGCTCCGGCACTGGGGATGACGTCAGTTATTCCGGAGATGGATTTTACCCGACCTGGTTCAGTTGATCCCGCAAAGATTATTGCTGCGATCAAGCGTTTTGAAGTTACCACCATGTTTGGTTCCCCGGCATTGATACGGAGGGTTGCTCAATATGGGAAAGAAAATAAAATTAAACTCCCATCTCTAAAGAGGGCTATTTCAGCAGGCGCACCGGTTCCGGCAGTGGTTCTTGAGCGGTTTGTTGAAATGGTCAATCCTGGGGTTCAGGTATTTACTCCCTACGGTGCGACCGAATCTCTACCTGTTTGTTCTATCGGCAGTGAAATCATTCTTCAGGAAACTCGTGTTGCTACTGATCAGGGGAAGGGTGTTTGTATTGGTTTTCCAGTTCCCAGTATTCAGCTTGAAATTATTCAAATTGATGATCAGGACATTCCTATCTGGAAAGATGATTTAAAGGTTGCTGACGGAGAAATTGGTGAAATTGTAGTCAAAGGGCCACAGGTGACCCGTAGTTATCACAATCGCACTGAATCGACCCGGTTGGCAAAAATTTCAGTTTCTGACCAAGGTGATTTCTTTCACCGGATGGGAGACCTCGGTTATCGAGATGAGCATGGACGGATCTGGTTTTGTGGACGCAAGACGCATCGTGTTGTAACGGAATCGAGAACGCTGTTTACAATTCCTTGTGAAGCAATTTTCAATGCCCATGATAAAGTTTTTCGTACTGCGTTGGTCGGTATTAGTATGGATGATGAAACGAAACCCGTGGTTTGTGTCGAGTTAGAAAAGAATATGAGTCAACAAGAGCAGGATCAACTTGTTGATGAATTACAGAGGATTGCCAAGGCCAATAAATTGACAAAAAGTATTCATCGTTTTCTGATTCATCCCGCTTTTCCCGTTGATATTCGACATAATGCAAAAATCTTTCGGGAAAAGCTTGCAGTCTGGGCTAAGGAGAAACTCCGATGAAAGTTCTGGTTACTGGTGGTGGCGGTTTTCTCGGCAAAGCAATTATTAAAGTATTACTTCAGCAAAATATAACTATCTGTTCTTTTTCACGAAATATTTACCCCCAATTGACAGCCTTTGGAGTTGAACAAATTGTCGGTGATTTGAGTGATATACATGCTGTCACAAAAGCTGTTAATGGATGTGACCTGGTTTATCATGTTGCTGCTAAAGCTGGTGTTTGGGGCAGTTACGATGATTTTTACCAGCCAAATGTTATTGGGACTAGAAATGTCATTCAAGCTTGTAGAAAATGCAGTGTTTCCCGACTCGTTTATACCAGTTCTCCCAGCGTGGTTTTTGATGGTACTGATATGGAGGGGATTGATGAATCAACCCCTTACCCCGATCATTACCTTTCTTGGTACCCGCAGACCAAGGCCGAAGCTGAACAGCTTGTTCTTGCAGCTAACGACACTTCACTGTCTACTGTTGCACTGCGCCCACATCTGATCTGGGGGCCGGAAGACAACCATTTGGTGCCACGGATTCTAGAGCGGGGCAAGGCTGGAGCTTTGCGTCGGATCGGAGATCGCCCCTGTCTGGTTGATACTGTTTATATTGATAACGCTGCTTTGGCGCATGTGCAGGCCGCTGAAAAACTTGCGATCGGTTCAGTGGTTGCAGGGAAAGTTTATTTTATTTCAAACGATGAACCGCTACCTTTGTGGGATATTATCAACCGGATACTTGCGGCTGGGGGCGTTTCCCCAGTAATGAAATCAATTTCGCCCCAATTAGCCTTGTTTGTTGGCTCCTTTATGGAATCATTTTATCGTCTTTTAAAATTGCCTGGTGAGCCGCGGATGACCAAATTTGTAGCAAAAGAGCTATCGACAGCTCACTGGTTCGATCTTGCTGCTGCAAAGGAAGATTTCGGTTACTGTCCCGAGATTGCTATTGATGAAGGGCTCAAACGTTTACAAAGTTGGTTGCAGCAAGGGCGCTGATGTGACATGTGAGATCACCTGTTGGCGGGACTCGCCGGATGAAATTGCACTCAAAGACCAGGAACTTCACCTGTGGCGGTTCAGTTTGGACTGTTCAGAACCTGAAGTGAGTAGATTGAAAAACCTGTTGGCTCCGGATGAAATAGTACGAGCGAATCGTTTGTTAGATTTGCGGAAAACAAAACAATTTATTGTGGCAAGGGCTTATTTGAGGCAAATTTTAGGCAATTATCAAAAAATAACTTCCCGTCAAATCAAATTTCAATACAATAATTATGGTAAACCTGCTCTAGCTGAATCGATTCATCCCGTATTGTCATTTAATTTGTCCCATGCTGGGGATTGGGGTGTATTGGCTGTTGCAAAAAGCTTAGCTGTCGGAATTGATATTGAGAAAATTGAATCAGAGCTGAATTATGTTCAATTGGCGGATCGATATTTCGATGAGCATGAAAAACAACAATTGGCTCAATACCCGTCTGAAAGGCAACGGAGGGGGTTTTATCGTCTCTGGATCCAAAAAGAAGCCAGGTTGAAATTGGAAGGTTCAGGGTTTCAAGTAAGGCCAGTTTCTTCTGAAGATGGAAAAAAAGAATGGCCAATAAGAATGTTCCCGATAGCGCCCGATTTCATCTGCTGCGTTGCGACACAAAAAATAAATAAATCCATCCACCGATTTCATTTCCCGGAATTTGACCATTCCTCGCAGCTAGTTCATTGATAGTTCGATAGACTGCGAGCTCAGTTTAAGTCTTTATCTCAGACTATGGTATTCTTTACACAGATGTCAGTCGATACAAACAATGATGGTTTCTGCCGATGAAGAAACAACTTCTATTAACTTTAGGTTGTCTCATGTTGCTGGTTGGGTGGCTGAGTGCTTTTTTGCTTGGTAGCACGCCGCAGAGCAGCACCTTTTATGTTCTCGTGCCAACATTCTTCCTTGGCGTCGGCATGGGAGTTGTCCTGAAAGCTGTTAGTCGTAAGTTGATGGCTTTAACTCTGGTGTTGACTGCTTTAATGGCGGTTATCCTGACAAATCAGTTCTACCCGGGTAGCACTATCAGTCTCTCAGCATTTCAGAATCGGCTACAAGAGAACATTGAAAGAGGGAAGATTATACCTGTGATTGTCAGGGATACAGATCGTGTCGGTATTTTTGCGGAGCCCCATGTCCTTGAAGCATTTGCAGATGTAAAAATACATCTTTTTACCCGATTGCCTGGTCCTGCCAGAATGATGACATTTGATCCCGCGGGTAATCTTTATGTCAGTATACCCATGCTTGGAGCGGTCTATCTGTTGCGTGATACTGACAATGACGGTTTTGCTGATCAGCCAATCCTTTATCATGTGGGGATGGATCGACCTCATGGACTAGTGTGGAGTGACGGTCATCTGTATGTTGCAGAGACAGGAAATGTATTAGAGCTAAAAGATACAAATCAGGATGCTCAGGTAGATGAAGTTCGTATTGTGCTGGATGATTTGCCTGATGATGGCGGTCACTGGACCAGGACTCTTGCACGAGGAAAAGATGGTTTGCTTTATCTGTCTGTTGGATCTCAGTGTAATGCTTGTGAAGAGAAAGATCCTAGACGTGCGACTGTTTTGAGGGTTAACCCTATAACTGGTGAATCTTCAATTTTTGCACGAGGTTTGAGAAATACAGTCGGGTTGGCTTTTTCTCCAGATGGGCAAACGCTCTGGGGGAGTGATAATGGACGCGATAACTTAGGAGATCAGTTGCCTCCTGATGAGATTAATCAGATTAATGAAGGCGGAGATTACGGTTGGCCCTACTGCTATGGGGATCAGGTTCCTGACCCACAACTAGGTTCTTCTGAGCGCTGTCGTGAAACGCTTCCAAGTTTCGTTAACTTGCCAGCCCATTCAGCCCCACTTGGAATTACATTTGGTGACGGCTTAAGCGCCCCGGAGGAATATGTGGACAGTCTTTATGTCGCCTTTCATGGCTCCTGGAATCGCAGTGAACCAACTGGTTATAAATTAGCAAGGGTCGCACATCAAAATCAGCAAATGAGCAATGTTGGAAAAGAATTTTTACGTGGCTGGATGATCAACGGTGAAATTTGGGGAAGACCTGTAGCACCAATCGTTGGCCCCGACGGTAACCTCTACTTGAGTGATGATCGTGCTGATGCTATCTACCAAATCAGCTGGATAAAGTAGAGAAACCAAGTTTCCAGCGTTGTGGTTAGTTAATGTTAGTAAAAATGAACGGGTTCTGGATGATTTTCCTCTTGACACCTCAGGGTCGATTTGGTACTTCAAAGCGCACGTTAAATCAGCGTTTAACGGCCCCGTCGCCAAGTGGTAAGGCAGAGGTCTGCAACACCTTTATCAGCAGTTCGAATCTGCTCGGGGCCTCCAATATTCAGAGTGCCAGCCAATTACGGTTGGCACTCTTTTTTTTGGCATCGCAAACATTTCGATCACCGGCGTTACAATTGTTTTTAGGATTCTGACATACATATGTATGCTTTTACCCCTGAAAAATCACTACACCTCGATGGTTAAAATCTTTGTTTAGCCTGTATATTAATCAATTTATTGTGAGACCATCAATTTATGGATCTCTTCTCCCCACAAATAATCATTCTGACCTTGATCATGGGCTCCTTTGCCGGTTTTTTAGCTGGATTATTGGGGATCGGTGGAGGAGTCATTCTGGTTCCTCTTTTCCTCTGGTTATTCTCTGTTGCTGGCTTTTCTCCTGAATTGATAGTTCATACCGCATTTGGTACCAGTCTCGCTATCATTCTCCCAACTGCAATCAGCAGCACCTTGGGGCATCGGAAGCGTGGCAATGTCGATTGGCATATGGTTGTCTTTCTCGCTGTTGGTGGAGTCTTTGGCTCTCTTCTCGGATCTTCGATTGCGGCAGTACTGCCTGGAGAAAAGCTAAAAATGTGTTTTGGATTGATGCAGATTACCATCAGTTTGAAATTACTATTTTATAAACCGTATATTCCACCAGAAAACCTGGAAAGGGCTAACCGCCTTGCTCTATTGCTGGTTGGTTTTGCAGGTGGACTCTTTTCTGCTTTCTTTGGTATGGGGGGCGGTGTTATTGCTGTGCCACTGATGCTGATGGTTCTCCAATTGCCAATTCATTTAGCTGTTGGAAATTCGAGTGCATTAATTGTTGTTTCTTCTCTTTCGGCGGTCAGCTGTTACATTTGGTACGGCATGCAAAATGTTGGATCCATACCATTCTCACTTGGTTATGTTAATTTATTGGTTGCATTGTTAGTTGCTCCATTAACTATTATATTTGCCAGAATTGGAGTTAAATGGGCCAGCCGCACCAGTCAAACGAAGTTGGTAAAAATATTCTCTATATTATTAATGATCGTTGGTCTCAAAATTTTACTCCAACTGTAGGAGAATCAGATGATACGCCAACCAGCAGTTGCGGGGAGTTTTTATCCTGCTAACCCTGATGAGTTACTAACTCAACTTGATTCTTTATTGGATGTTGTGATCGAACCACGAAACGTTAAAGGCCTGATTGTTCCTCATGCTGGCTACATTTATTCCGGGTCAGTTATCGGAGAAGTTCTCGCCGCAACGAAAATACCAAAACAGGTTATTCTTATTGGACCTAATCATCATGGTGCGGGTAATAATCTTGCTGCCAGTGGTGCCGATAGTTGGGCTACCCCGTTGGGAGAGGTTCCAATTGCAACTATTTTGCGTGATCATCTGGTAGCTGAGATTTTACCATTATTGGTTGATGAGCAAGCTCATAAATATGAACACTCTTTGGAAGTTATGTTGCCTTTTTTACTGCGGCGACAGTCTGAATTGCAGATAGTACCGATTGCTCTGGGACACTTGTCTTTAGCCGATTGCCTCCAGCTTGGCTCGTCTATTGCTGATGTGTTAAAGAACTGGAAAGATGAGGTGCTTTTGCTAGCCAGCACCGACATGAATCATTTCAGTGATGAGGAAATGTCTAAGAAGCTCGATTTTATGGCAATCAACGCTATGACAGATTATGATCCACAGCGTCTTTATCGGGTTGTTGAGGATAATCAGATCAGCATGTGTGGTGTATTGCCGACCGTTACAGTGATGCAAGCTGCTCACGATCTGGGGGCAAGAGAGTGCCGACTGGTTTGTTATGCCCATTCTGGACAAGTAACTGGTGATAATAGTCGAGTTGTTGGGTATGCCGGATTAACTTTAGAATAGTTTCTAAATCAGAAACTTAAGAGAATAGAAATATATACTTATTTAGAGGAGTCTCCATGTCTGAACTACGTGTCCGTTTTGCTCCCAGCCCTACGGGTTATCTCCATATCGGTGGAGCTAGAACGGCTTTGTTTAACTATTTGTTGGCTAAAAGCCAAAATGGCACTTATGTTTTGCGCATTGAGGATACCGATGTTGCCCGTTCAACTCAGGAATCTGTTGATGCCATTCTTGATGCTATGGAATGGCTCGGCTTATCTTGCGATGAAGGGCCGCTTTATCAGTCTGATCGGTTTGATTTATATAAACAAAAAGTTCAGCAATTACTCGACGAGGGGAAGGCCTACCGTTGCTACTGTACGGCTGATGAGCTTGATGCCAAGCGTGAACGAGCCAAGGAGGAGGGGCGCAAACCGAAATATGATGGCACTTGCCGCAATCGGATGGATCATCCCGATGCTCCATATGTTGTCCGGTTCAAGCTTCCTGATGGGAGGGAGGAAACAACTTTTGTTGATCGGATAAAAGGAGCAATCAGCTTCCGTCATGAAGAACTTGATGATTTGATCATTCAACGTACTGATGGGACACCAACCTATAATTTTGTTGTGGTCATAGATGATGCTGAAATGGGAATTAATCTCGTCATCCGTGGTGATGATCATATCAACAATACCCCGCGACAGATTCTTCTTTATGAGGCGTTGGGCTATTCAATCCCTGAGTTTGCTCATGTGCCAATGATTCTTGGTGCCGATAAAAAACGTTTGTCGAAGCGACATGGTGCTACTTCGGTCATGGTCTATAAGGACATGGGTTATCTTCCCGAAGCACTGGTCAATTATCTGGTACGGTTGGGTTGGTCATTTGGAGATGAGGAAATCTTCAGTATGGCTGATTTACTTAAAAAATTCAGTCTCGACAATGTTGGACGTTCTGCTGGTGTATTCAACCCAGAAAAGCTTCTTTGGCTTAATAGTCATTATATTAAATCTGGAGATTCACAGCGGTTAGCCGAGCTATTGAAGCCTTTTCTCGTGGAGAAAGGGATCAATTTTACTAGTGGCCCAGATCTGATTGACGTCGTTAAAGGGTTACAGGAACGTTCAGCAACTTTGGTTGAGATGGCAGCGGGTGCTGAATTCTATTTTGTTGATCAGGTCAGCTATGATGAAAAGGCAAAGAAGAAGTTTCTGCAGCCAGAGCAAAAAGAATTATTTACTCTTCTTCTCAAAAAATTAGGTGCCTGCACCTCTTTTACAGAAGAACCGCTAGAGGCCACTTTTGCCGAAGTCATGGAAGTGACTGAATTGAAATTTGGTAAAGTAGCCCAACCATTGAGGGTTGCCTTGACTGGTGGAGCTCCCAGCCCCGGGATCTACGATGTGTTGAGAGTGCTGGGTAAAGAAATCTCCCTGCAAAGAATTTCTCAGGCGATTAAAGCCCTAGGCGCTTAATAAATTAAAGGCTCGGTAAGTTGCTACTTTACCGAGCCTTTTTATAGTATTTCCTTTGGATGAAAAGATGAAACTATAATTGATCCTTGATCCACTGATCGAGTTGGTCAGATATCTCCAATGGCATATCTATGAATTTCATTCCAATCCCTGGTTCAAAGGGCAGGTGGGTGCCCTGTGGCCGCTTCCATACAACCTCACAACAACAACGAGCTGTCCCGGTTAATGGAGCGGGGAGTTGAAATTCTAAATCAATCTGTTCTCCCGCCTGAATTGGCTTGGTGGTCGAAATAAACATCCCACTTTTACTGATATTTTTACTGTAGCCAAAAAAAGCTGGACGTTCACCATCAATATGAACCTTTTGTATAATCAAAGGTGCCCGTAGATTTTTTCTTGAATCGGCTTTTGGTTTGTCAGATTCATTTTCCATATTTTCCTGCTTTCTATATTACATCTATGGTAATCCATCTTTTATCATGACGCAATAGTTAAGTTCGCATAATGATACTGCTTAAATTTCGAACAGGTTCGATATTTATTGACTTACCGTGATGTTTGTATAAACTCGAATTGATTCGAGATTTCACGGAGGTGACTATGACGGGAATTAGGGAACAAAAGAAACTGGAAACAAGGCAGGCGATTCAAGCAGCAGCAGTTAAGCTTTTTGCAGAAAAGAGCTTTGAAAAAACCAGTATAGAAGATATTGCAAAAGAAGCTGGTATCGGGAAAACGACGATTTACGGTTATTTCACCACTAAGAATGACATATTCATCGACTATTGTGATGAAGAGCTTGATTTGGCATTTGCGCGATTACAGGCGTCAAACAGTGTTGATAAGTCATTACTTGATCTACTTATGGAATTTTTCATGATCAAATTTGCTTTTGTAACAAAAGACCACGAATTTGGTCGCCAGATGTTACGAGAAATGGTTTTTCCCAGCAAAATCAATGAAAAGGCCAAGGTTCACGATCAACGCTATTTTGATATACTCGAAGGTCTTATCTGTAATGCTCAAGACAATGGAGAAGTTTCAAAGGAACATGAAGTCTTTAATCTTTCAGCCCATTTTTTTTCTCTTTATCTGGGACTTCTTGCTGGTTGGTATACTGGATATTTGAGCTCGTTATCTGATGCTGAAGAGGCGATGCGTACCTTGTTCAGTCAGGCAATAGGAGGAATTTCATAATGAGAGATATTATCATCGGTATTTTCTTTTTATGCTGTTGTACTCAGGCAACATTCTCCCTTGCAGCTAATCAGAATCCCCTTAGTATGCATGATTTGATTGCCTTGGGATTAGAAACGAATCTTGGCCTACAGATTGAGGTCGTAGAAGTTGAAAAGGGTGGTGAGGAAGTAGAAATTGAAAAATCAGCTTTTGATAAAATTATTTTTGCGTCAACCGGATATGAACGTTTTTCGACCCCATATGAATCAAGTTACACTACCTCTGAAAAAAGTAGTTCAGAACTGTTTTTGGGGCAGTTGGGAATCAGAAGGAACTTTATGTCAGGCCTTAGTGTTTCTATGTCATTAAATTCTGAGTGGGCTACCGATAATGATTTAAGTAATGATCTGGATTCACGTTATCGAACAGCCTTATCTCTTGATCTAAGTCAGCCGCTATTGCGAAATCTTGGAACCTCAGTCAATACGACTCGGTTAGAGATTTCAAAAAAACAGCACCAACAGCTATCTTTAGAATATTTGTTGCAAGCACAAAATTTGATTTTGCAAATAGAAGCTGCGGCATGTCAGCTTGCTGCAAAAGCACAAATTATTACTCTGCATCAAGAGGCGTTGTCTCTATCTGATGAACTATATTTGGCAAACAAAAAACGCTTTGTCTCTGGATTTATTCCGATCTCTGAGGTGCAAGAAGCAGAAACGGCACTGGCGTCTCGTCAGCTTAGTTTGTCAATGGCGATTCAGGAACGGGATTTATTACAAGAAAAGTTAAATCGACAGTTAAATAATCGCTTGTCGACAGAATTTGAACCCGCCACTCTGGTTGATTTCGAATATGACATCAAAGCAGTACCAATTCCAGATTTTGAACATCTTGTAGAATCAGCACAACAGAAACGACTTGAACTAAAAATTAATAACTATGCGGTACAAAGCAGCTCTTTGCAGCAGGATTATTTACGTAACCAACTTAAGCCGCAGCTTGATCTGAAATTTCAGGCAGGAGTTAACGGTCTTTCTGGTAATGAGCGTAGCTCCGCTTCTTCCAGCCGCTATTCAGGGGGCTGGCTAGATTCCTTCAGCAGCTTGAGCGAAGCAGATGGATACCAATGGCGTACTGGGCTCGAATTTACGATGCCACTTGGTAATCGTTCAGCTAAATCACGATACCGACAAGCTGAGCTTCAGTTAAAACAGGATAAATATCGACATAAAAATCTAGAAGCGATTATTGAAAATGACCTAAAACAGCAACAAGTCAATATTTCACATACAGAAGAGCAGCTGAGAATAACTGAACGATTTGAATTGTTAGCAAAGAAATCATTTCAACAGGAGCAACGTCGTTTGGATGAGGGCTTGTCTGATACATTCCGGATGATTTTTTTTCAACAAAAAATGATAGAAGCAAAAATTGATCGCATTAATGCAATCACTCGTTACCATCTGGCTCTTGCACAAATGGAGTTTGCAGCGGGTAATATTTTTGAGCGGCATAATATAGTTGTGACAAATAAGATAGGGGAGTTGAACCTTGAAAATATCTAATACACTAGTTTGGATGACCATTATTGGTGCGTTTTGTCTTTGTTGTCTGTCGGCTTGTAACTCTACGAAAGATGAAGTTACACAGGCAGCTGTCAAGCCAGAGAAGGTTGTTCCTGTAACCGTAGAACGTGTTGTCCTTAGTGATTTGACAGAATACTTCACTCTGCCAGCAAATTTGGAAGCTTGGGAAGACCTGTCTTTAGCTGCTGAGATTGCTGGTTCAGTTCAATCGATCCACTTTAAAGAGGGTGATCGTGTTCAAAGCAATGATGTCTTGCTGGAGATTGACCCAGAAACGATCAAAAGTTACCTGCATCGAGACCAACAAAATGTAGAAGTTATTAATCGTAAGTTTGAGCGTTTTAAGGAGCTAGAGACTGACGGCCTAATCAGTAAGCAGGAATTGGATGATCTTGAAAATAGCTTAACTGCTGCCAAATCTGCACTGGAAACAACAAAACTGCAATTGAAAAAAAGTTCTCCGCAGGCACCGGTAAGTGGAATTATTGATCGTATTTATGTCGATCGTGGTGAATATGTTGATCCAGGCAATCCATTATTGAGGTTAGTTCAGGTGGATAAACTTAAAGTGATTGCCGACGTCCCAGAAAAAGATGTTCCTTTTCTTCAGGTTGGCCAGTCTGTTGAAGTAATTCCTGCAGTCATCAACACTCGCTCATCGGCACCAATTTACGGAAATATCGAACATATTGCGTTTTCTGCGAACCCTACAACTCGTACTTATCGTACTAAAATTGTTATTGATAATAGTTCTTCAAAACTGCGTCCTGGGATGATCGTGCGCACAAAATTTATTCGCCAACAATTAAAACAGGTTATATCGATCCCCCTATTTTCAGTGATGGATCGTGACGGGGAGAAAATTGTTTTTTTGGCTGAAAACGGAGTAGCTCGGAAAGTGAATGTTGATATTGGTAGCTCCATCGGTCAGCGTGTCGTTATTGAACAGGGCTTGTCAGCAGATCAGACCCTGATTATTGAAGGACAGCAACTATTGGCAGATGGTGCCAAAATTGTCGTAGGAGAAAACTAAACGATGCTGATTTCAAATGCAGCAATTGATCGACGGAGTACTGTTTTTGCGCTGATGTTGATCATCTTGATTGTTGGAATATACAGTTACGTTGTGTTGCCGCGTGAATCGACTCCAGATATCACCGTGCCTTATGTTTTGGTTGTTACTCCCTATGAAGGGGTGACACCTGACGACATTGAAAGCCTTATCACTTACCCGATTGAACGCAAGCTCAAAGGGTTAAAAGACGTTGAAAAGATCCGTTCAGTCAGTGCTGAAGGTTCTTCAATGATCACCATTGAGTTTATTCCTGATGTCGATATTGATAATGCTTTGCAGTGGGTCAGGGATAAAGTTGATCAAGCAAAAGGTGATTTGCCTAACGACCTGGAAAATGATCCATCTGTTCTAGAAATAAATCTGTCTGAATTTCCTATTTTGATGGTTGCTGTCTCAGGAAAGGTAGATGAAACTGTCCTGAAGGCGGTTGGTGAGAAGCTGGAAGAACGAATAGAAGAGATTTCGGGTGTCCTCGATGTTGTGTTGACCGGAGGACGGGAACGGGAGATTCGGGTCGAATTTGATCCAGATCGACTCTATGCTTATCGTATCTCACTGAGTGAAATCGTGCGCGCGATTCGTCAGGAAAATGTCAATATTCCAGGCGGGAGTATCGATATAGGGAATGGAAAATACTTGTTGCGAATTCCGGGAGAATTTTCTGATCCGGATGAAATTGACAACCTGGTTCTGACTGAGAGGGATGGTCAAGTTATCTATTTCAAAGATGTCGCTAGGATTGTCGATTCTTTTGAGGATCGTACCAGCTATGCGCGCTTAAATGGTAATCAAAGCGTCTCTCTTGCGATTAAAAAAAGGACTGGTGCCAACATTATTGAGGTTGCTGACCGGGTTTTTGCGTTACTCGAGTCTGCGAATCAACTTGTTCCACCGGGAATTGATCTGTCAGTAACGTTTAATCAATCAAAAGATATCCGCCGGATGGTTTCTGAGTTAGAAAATAATATTATCACCGGTCTGATTTTAGTTGTGCTTGTCTTGTTTATGTTCCTCGGTCTACGCAATTCAATATTTGTTGCTATTGCAATTCCCTTTTCAATGCTCCTCTCTTTTGCGGTACTACAATTACTTGGAATCACCCTGAATATGGTGGTTCTGTTCAGTTTGATACTAGCATTGGGGATGCTGGTCGATAATGCTATTGTTATCGTCGAAAATATTTATCGACATATGCAGGATGGATGCACGGGGATAAAGGCTGCCAAAATTGCTGTTTCAGAAGTTGGTTGGCCAGTGATCAGTTCAACCGCAACAACACTCTGCGCATTTTTTCCGATGACATTCTGGCCTGGGATTATGGGCGAATTTATGAAATTTCTGCCATTGACACTGATTATTACATTAACAGCATCATTGTTTGTCGCTCTGGTAATAAATCCGACAATCTGTGGCCACTTTATGTCACTTGGCAAGAAAGTAAACCAGGATGAAAAGGCACCAAGCAAAATCATCCAATGGTATGGAATTGTTCTTAAGTATGCACTGAAGCAGCGTCTCCTTGTCGTTGTCGCTTCCTTTCTGTTGTTGTTTGGAATTGGCGCAACCTACGCAGTTTTAGGTCACGGAATTGAACTGCTTCCAGATATTGAGCCAAATCTTGCTTTTGTCGAGATTAAAGCTCCTGAAGGAGCAAACCTTGCTGCGAGTAATACACTGTCGAAACAGGTAGAAAGGTTTGCTATCAGAGAAGCTGATATACGTTATTCTGTCGCTGAAATTGGTATTTCAGGGAGTGATAGAGGTGGTGGCAGTGTTCAGTCAAATTTAAGTAAAATCTCTCTCGATTTTATGGAGAGGAAAGATAGGAGCGAAGATTCTCGTGATGTCCTTGATAGAATCAGATCTGCTCTGGAGCCGATATCTGGAGCTGAATTTAAAGTAGAAAAGCAAGAAGAAGGGCCGCCTACAGGCCCTCCAGTGAGCGTAGAAATAAGTGGCGACAAAATCGTAATCCTTGACCAGTTAGTTACGGAAGCTCGTCGGAGGATTAAGGATGTCGATGGTCTGGTTGATTTAAAGGATGATTTTTCCAAAGCTAAACCAGAAGTTCGAATTGATGTTGATCGAGAAAAAGCCAGTTTATTAAAGCTCTCGACAGCTGAAATTTCAGAAATGGTTAAAGCGGCAATCAGCGGAACTAAACTTGGAGTCTATCGCGAAGGTGAAGATGAATACGATATTATTGCCCGGATGCCAGCTGATCGCCGTACTTCCGTGGCTGATATTGAAAACCTGCTGATTCCAGCCACAGATGGTTCACCAGTGCCACTATCCACTGTTGCAAAGGTTGAACTTGGTGCTGGATTCGGTTCTATTCGTCATATTGATCAGAAACGGGTTGTCACGATTTCGGCTGAAACCTTCGGACGAAACAGTAATGAAGTTCTCTTGGAAGTGCAAGAACGTCTGGCTGCTATGCAACTTCCTTCTGGATATCATATCAATTATTCTGGAGAACAAGAAGAACAACAAAAAGCCGCTACATTTCTATCAAAAGCATTTATCGGTGCTATTTTGTTGATTATGTTGGTGTTGATTACTCAGTTCAATTCACTATTACAAACGCTGATTGTCATGACTTCGGTTCTTCTTTCTTTAACCGGAGTGTTTCTTGGGTTGATGATCACTTCAACTCCCTTCGGAATTATTATGACCGGGATAGGAGTTATTTCGCTAGCTGGAGTTGTCGTTAATAATGCCATTGTCCTGATTGATTATATCAATCAATTAGTAAATGAAGGGGTTGAGTTAAATACTGCACTTATTCGTGCTGGTACAGTTCGCTTTCGTCCGGTTCTGTTAACAGCAACAACAACAATCCTTGGGTTGTTACCAATGGCGATAGGGATCAGTTTTGATTTTAAATCTTTCGCCTGGGTTATTGGGGGAGAATCGGCAGATTGGTGGGGACCGATGGCAGTAGCGGTTATTTTTGGTCTGGCATTTGCGACTCTGTTAACTCTTGTTGTTGTGCCGGTACTGTATTCGCTAGCCGAGTCTGCAAGGGGTCGGTTCTGGCAACAAAAAAGCAACAACATAATGTGAGTTTCATCATTGATCTTGTGCGGAAGAATCTTCTATTGTCCATCTATTTAGGGTGTTTTTGGGTTTGACAAGCGGTTTTTCTTGAGGTAGAAGAAAGCAGTATTTCCTATTCTTATTTTACTTGTGTTGTATTTAGCAACCGAAAGGTAACTGGTATGTTCGAGAAGGTTCAAATTGCCCCACCAGATCCTATTCTTGGTCTGACTGAAACATTCAAGGCAGATCCTAATCCTGACAAAATCAATCTTTCTGTCGGTGTCTATAAAGACGCAACCGGAAAGACACCGGTGCTTGAGACGGTTAAAGAGGCTGAGAGACGCATACTTAAGCAGGAAGATTCCAAAGGCTATTTGCCGATGACCGGTGAGCCTGTCTATTGTGCACAGCTACAGGGTCTTCTGTTTGGTGAGGAGCATGAAATCATCGCAAGTAAACGTGCAGCGACCGCCCAATGTCCTGGCGGAACGGGCGCATTACGTGTTGTTGGTGACTACCTGAACTTTGTTCATCCCGATGCCAGCATCTGGTTAAGTGATCCAACCTGGGCCAACCATAATACCATTTTTGAGGCGGCTGGGCTTAAATGTGAAAAATATGCCTACCGTGATCCTAAAACCAATGGCCTCGATTTTGACGCCATGTATGAATCGATCAAGAAAATCCCGCAGGGTGATGTCATCCTCTTGCATGGCTGTTGTCACAATCCAACCGGTATCGACCCAACTCCCGAGCAATGGTCCAAGGTCGGTGACCTGCTTGCAAAACAGGGTGTTTTGCCTTTGGTTGATTTTGCTTATCAGGGATTGGCTAACGGTATAGAAGAAGATCGGGAAGGCTTGCTTGAATTAACCAAAAAGGTTAAGCAGATGTTTATTTGTTCGAGCTTCTCTAAAAACTTCGGTCTTTACCGCGAGAGAACCGGTGCATTGACAGTGGTTGGTGACGATAAGAAACAAGCCGATACGGTGATGAGTCAGGTCAAGTTAAGGATCCGCTACAATTATTCAAATCCACCTTCTCACGGTGGTCAGATTGTGGCCGTTGTCTTAAGTGACAAAGACCTTAAAGCTCAATGGATAGAAGAAGTTGCCGATATACGTGAACGAATCAATGAGATGCGTCACTTGTTTGTAAAAACCCTCAAAGAAAAAGGGGTTCAACAGGATTTCTCTTCAATCATCGAGCAGCGTGGCATGTTCAGCTTCTCGGGCCTGACCAAAGATCAGGTTAACCGATTGCGTGACGAGTACTCTATTTATATCGTTGGTTCAGGTCGTATCAACGTTGCAGGAATGACTCGCGACAATATGGATAGGCTCTGCGAAGCGATCAAATCTGTTCTCTGATTCTTAGCTTCATTCGACCTAAACGACTCTGTTGCAATGACTGTGGCAGGGTCGTTTTTTTTCTTGACGGCATAGTTTAACTTTGCTAGAAAATCCATCTTATTTATTGGGGCGTCGCCAAGCGGTAAGGCACTGGATTTTGATTCCAGCATTCCCAGGTTCGATCCCTGGCGCCCCAGCCATTTCAAATCAAACTGATCTTTTAGGGATCGAAGCGGAGCAAGTGCTGACTTAATGTCAGAAAAGCGGACAGGAAGTCCGCGTCAGCGAGCGTAGGGGAGCCGACGCAGGAACCGACATGATGTCGGTGACGAAGTGGGCGATCCCTGGCGCCCTAGCCATAATTGATATTAGTTGTCCTGAGGGATAACGTGAAAAGGGAGATACTTTTGGTATCTCCCTTTTTTTATTCCTATTGCTCCTTGCCGATGTTAACTTATTGGTGTCACTGTGCAGAAGAAAAATAACTAAAAATCATCTCAAACGGAGGAGCAATGGAACCGATTCGTTTTGCTGACATATTGTTTGTCTTCCTTACTCTGGTGATCACATTTGCAATTTTATGGCAGGTGAATAAGTCTAAAAATAAATCGAAAATGGCAACGGAAGATAAACAAGATGGAAGAATTACTCCTGACAGGGAAGACTCATAACTGCCATGGTTTGGGATAGATTGTCTTTTCCAGAGTTTAGTCCGAACTGTAATTCACTATTGCGTCGTCATTTGTCAGAAGACTTATTTATAAACTTGATGGAGATAGCGACAGAAAGTGGCTTTTCTTTTGCCCAGGCTATTAATTCGGGGATTGTGAATCAAGACAGTAGCGTTGGTGTCTATGCTGGCGATGCTGAATCTTACTCCTTATTCAGCTCTCTTTTTAATCCTATTATAGAAGATTATCATAATTTTTCAGAGTCAGATATTCATCGAAGCAACTTTAACACAGAATCATTATCTGCACCGAACCCCGATCCTAATAGTCAATATATACTCTCAACCAGAATCAGAGTAGGTCGTAATATTGTCGATATGCCATTAGGTCCGGCGATTTCCAGGGAGCAGAGAAATTTAATTGAATCACAGATTGTCAAATCTTTAAGTTGCTTAAACGGAGACTTGTCAGGAACCTATTATCCTTTATTGGATATGAAAGAAACAATACGGAATCAACTTATTGATGATCACTTTTTATTTAAGGCTGGTGATCGTTTCTTGGATGCTGCCGGGCTGAATCGTGACTGGCCAGAAGGTCGGGGGATTTTTCATAATTTTGCAAGAACATTTTTGGTGTGGGTGAATGAAGAAGACCAGTTGCGCATCATTTCGATGCAGCAGGGTGGAGATATAGAGGCTGTTTTTGACCGTTTGGTGGTCGCAACCAGGGAAATAGAGAAAACTGTTTCTTTTCTATTTGATCAAAGACTTGGTTATCTGACCAGTTGTCCTACTAATCTTGGAACTGCAATGCGCGCCAGTGTTCATATCTGTTTACCTAAATTGAGTTTAAACTTATCTGCTTTTAAAAAAATTACCGATTTGCATCACTTGCAGATACGCGGTATCCATGGCGAGCATTCGGAAAGTGAGAGCGGCATTTTTGATATCAGCAACCGGAGGCGTTTGGGTGTGACAGAGGTTGAATGTGTTCAGGGGATGTATGATGGGGTTGTTGCTCTGATTAAAAAAGAAAAAGAGCTCGAATAAGTAAACGTCTAACTCAAAAAATCGCCCTACAGGATTTGTAATGAAGTAGGGCGAATTTTATCATCGGCATTAAGTGAAGGTCAGTTTTCTCTCCAAATCCATGGAGTTTGAAACCCGTTTTGCTTCTCGCATAGAAATCAACCCCTTATTGCAGAGTTGTATCAAGTGTTGATCCATTGATTGCATTTGGTATTGAGCTGTTCCTTTTTCAATGTGACCTTCTATCTCCTCTAGATTTCCATCCCGAATACAAGCCTGGATCGTTGTCGTCGTACGCATAACCTCAACAACTGGAATAAGACTTTCACCACTTTTATCTTCAACCAATCTTAGCGAAACTGTTGCGACGAGAATATCAGCCAGTCGTTGCCGGACAATTTCTTGAGAGTCAGGAGGGAAGTGGCCAACAATTCGATTTATTGTTGAGGCTGCATTTTGTGTGTGCAGTGTTGAAAAGACGAGGTGGCCGGTTTCTGCGGCTTTAATGCAGGCATCAATAGTTTCTAGATCCCTTAATTCGCCAACCATGATGACATCTGGATCCATTCTCAGTGAAGCTTTCAATGCAGAGCCAAAGTCTGCCGTGTCGATTCCAACTTCACGTTGAATAATACAGCTTTTTGCTGCTGAGAACAAAAACTCTATCGGATCTTCAATAGTAATAATGTTGTACGCATATTTTTCATTTATATAATTAATCATCGAAGCGAGAGTTGTCGATTTACCATTTCCTGTCGGCCCGGTGACCAAAATCAGGCCATTAGGTGCCTTTACAATTTCTGAAAGAACTTTAGGTAGTTTAAGTTTTTGAAAGTCTCCAATTTCGGGTGGAATAACACGCATGACAATACCTATATTGCCACGTTGTTTGAAAATACTGACCCTGAACCGACCGCTGTTATCTAACGAGTAAGAAGCGTCGAATTCAGTGAAGTCAGGCGGGAGATCTCGATTATTATTTTTCATAATTGTTGCAGCAATAAACTTAGTATCTTCCGGTTTTAAACTGGCTAATTTAGAGCGTAACAATTGCCCATGAGCGCGAAAGAAGGGTGGGTTGTTAACTTCAAAATGAACGTCGGAAACCCTTTTAGCAAAAGCTATTTCCAGAATTTGATTGAGTGTTTTTATGTCCATAAATATATCCTAGCGCATAACTTCTGTTTGATTGGAACCGTCTAGTTGTTTACGGAATAAAGCATTTTCCATCGCTATTCCCGCTTGACCAGCAAAAAATTCAAGGAAATCGAGTGAAATTCTATTTGCCGGGCGTCGACCAAAATCAGCATAGGTGATAGTGATGATTCGGTCGTTACTCTTGAGGGGCAGTAACAAAAATGTTGAATCTGTTGGTGCGCCGATTTCGGGATAAATCAAATCAGCAAAAGTATTATCCTCTGATTTTCCAAAAAAACTAACTCCAGAGTTGATAATTTCATAGAAGAGTGAATTTTTACGTATTGGGACGCGAAATTTCATGGGAGCCGCTGGGCCTTGTTCGTTGTCAGATACAATTCCAACACTGCGTTCGGCAATTAAGTCAGATTTATCGACAATCAATGTCAATGTCCGATCAAACAGCTCACTGACAAACTGTAGAACTAGCAATGATATATCAGGAGCTTTCCGTAATAGTCTTAAGCCCGACAAGCTGTTACGCAATTTTGCAAACTGTTGACGACGTTCTTCATTGAAGCAACCACGGATATAAACTTGAAAAGTATTAAGGAAGTTAATCATATCCTCTGCATATGTTTCTTCTCGCTCAGAAAAATAAGGCATTGGAAAAACTGCCCGTGTCCCATCGTTAAGAGATTGCAGGGAAAATGTAAAATCAAGTGGGGAAGCAAGTTGAATAATTGAAATCTGAGGATATTGAGCCATCTTCAGTGAACGTACATTGACAATGTCTCCCTTACTAAACCCTTCAACGTCAGTAACAGGGCTACCAAATACCAGAATAGGTTCAAGATATTTAAATAATGCTCTGTCAATCAAATTATCTAGTTCGCTGCGATCCGCTGTAACAAAAACCAGAATTCCCTCTTTCTTGCAGACAGTCATGATTGCATGTTGCAGGAATTCATCACAGGTATAAATAATGACCGCTTGAGATTTAGTGGTTGAAGGGAGCGCCCCGTTATCTAACTGGTATGTTGTCGATATGCCAGATAAAAAACTGACGAGTTTACCTTTGCCACTTTCTGGAATGTCAGGTAGGTTTTTGTCAATGACCTGTCGATGAATGTCAGCTGGGTCAAATGCTTCCAGCCCTTTAAAAATATATGGCTTTTTCCGCTCTAATTTATCAAGGTCAGCCAGACCAAGAAGATCTTCTGAGACCAAGACTTCTTTGGTGACAGCGCCCTCCAACTGCTCTGGTTCTGTTGAGTGTTCGAATTGCTCTAGGTGACTCTCTTCTAGGGGGTCGTTAGATATTTCAATTTCGCCAGAATGGACTTTTTCATCAAAAATACGCAGTGCATCCATCAGAACCATCTGCGTGTCCAAAGTAACAGTTTGGAGCTGTTTTGGTAAATAACGATAGTCATCTGACACGTTAATCTCATCAATATCCAAGGTAAAGATACCACGAGTCCAGCAGATCATCTCGACGACTGTCATTTCAATTAATGTCTCAAGGGCTTTAAATGCAGCATCCTTAGATAGACCACAATGATCCAGCAATGTGGCAATAAGCGGTTTACGTTCATCACCAGATAGATCTTGAATCCCAAGCGCTTTATCTAAATCATTTTGATCTATGATGTGGCTTTCCAGAAGAATTTTACCGATTTTAAGTTTCTCGCTGGAATGGGTTGCACTAACAATATAACCATTGTTAAATACTAACTGTCCCTCACCTTTACGGCTATAAACATTCAACGTCCCTGATTTTCGGGTAGAATGAATAAGTTGAATAACATCAACGATAGGTAAGTGTTCAAGCTCGCCAGTTAGTGGCATGTGTTGTCCTTCCTTTGTCTTTTTATAATACTACAAGTGAAATCAGTCACTATTCAGAACGACGAATTCTAGTTAGCAAGCAAACGTTAATAACCATTAAACTAAAAAAGATCATTAGTTTCAAGTAAATTCAACATTTTTTATATAAAATAGTGCTACGCTTTTAAGCAACATTCTGTCGCTATTTTTCAAGCAGGACTGCAGGCAGTTATCCCCGGGAAGTTTTGTCAACTGGATGGTGAGATGTTGACGGTTGATGGGAAAAATTATGATCTCAATCTGTTTGTAGATATTATTGTCATTGGGGCCGGGAAAGCCGCGGCTTCAATGGCTAAAGCGATTGAAGAAATTCTCGAAGATTGTATTACAGAAGGTCTCATTACGGTTAAGTATGACCATTCAGAAAAACTGAGTATAATCGAGATACAGGAAGCAAGACATCCTGTTCCAGATCAAAACGGTGCAAAGAGCACAAGCACTCTCTATTAATCCATTTGAATATCTTGAAAATAATGACTCCTATCATTTTTTTGACAAATTGGGGGAACTGTATAGAATTGGGGCAACAAACACCAATGTAACGGATTTAAGGGCGATTCTCGTTGGTTCAATAATCAAACAAATACTTTTTAATTTTGGTTGCGATTGCCAGAATCATCTTGATTAACAGTGGAGATAATTGATGTATCGTCGGATAAAAATAGTTGCCACTATTGGCCCTTCCTGTGCTGAGAATGGTCAATTAGAAGATCTACTTAAGGCCGGTGTGGATGTTTTTAGATTGAACTTTTCCCACGGCGAACTTGCACAGAAAGAGACCTGGATCACACAGATTCGGGAACTTTCTATCAAATATCAAAAAGCAGTCTCCATCCTTGGTGATTTACAGGGTCCAAAAATCCGCACTGGTCTGATGCGGCATGGTAGCCAAAAACTTGAACCCGGTCAGGAAGTGCTGATAACAACAGCTGATGTCGAAGGAGCAGATGGTTTGATCCCGACAACTTATCAGGCATTACCACAGGATGTTGTTCCGGGTAATCAGATCTTGCTTGATGATGGGCAGTTAGAGCTTGAGGTGCTAAGAATTGTGGCTGGAGAGGTTCATTGTCAGGTTAAGGTTGGTGGGTTACTCAAAGATCGCAAAGGGATCAATTTGCCAGGAGTGAAAGTTTCTGCCCCGGCAATGACAGAAAAAGATTTTGCTGATCTTGAATTTGCCATTATTCACAAACTTGATTGGGTTGCTCTCTCTTTTGTTCGGACAGCTGAAGAAGTCAGCCAGTTGAAACAACTTTTAGTTGACCGGAATTCTGCTATTAAAGTTATTGCCAAAATTGAAAAACCAGAAGCAGTAGAGAATTTCTCTACCATTCTTGAAGTGACCGATGGGGTAATGGTTGCACGCGGTGATCTCGGAGTAGAGGTTCCTTCTGAACAGGTGCCATTGATACAGAAAAGAATTATTCGTGAATGTAATCAGCAAGGAAAACCGGTTATTACTGCAACTCAGATGTTAGAAAGTATGATCGCACATCCACGTCCTACCCGGGCAGAAACCTCAGACGTTGCCAACGCTATCCTTGATGGAACAGATGCCGTTATGCTGTCGGGAGAAACTGCAGCAGGTTTATACCCAGTTGCCGCAGTTAAAGTTATGGATCGAGTAGCACAAGATGTTGAGAAAGAACCAAATCTTAAATCGAGACATTATCTCTTGGATGGAACTGGCTTATCACAGCAGAGCCTCTCAGACACTATTGGTAGAGCAGCTTGCCAAGTCGCGGAAAATGTTGGTGCTTCTGCAATCCTTGCATTTACACAGACAGGTGAAACGGCAGCATTAGTGGCAAAATATCAACCATCCTTACCAATTATTGCCGTCACACCAGATCAACAGGTGAAACGGCAACTTGCTCTGTATCGTGGTATAAATTCATTGCTCGTTGATATTCAAGGCGATACTGAAGCGCAAATCATTACTGTTGAGGCAGCTGTGCTTAAACGTGATCTATTAAAGTGTGGTGACGTCGTTGTTATAACAATGGGTAGTCCCGTTTCGGCTTCTGGGATGACAAATTTGTTAAAAGTTCATCGTTTAGAAAGTAGATAATGAGCTTTTTCTCGATTGGATTGTTGTGTTTGTAGATTAGCGTTCAGGCTACTTATAATTGGAGAATTATGTTCTATGATGATTAAAATCAATGCTAAAGAATCAGTTGAAATTGTAGAAGGTGTTTTTGTCAGTGTCATTAACGAGTCTGGTGCTAAATATCACAGTTGGGATGAATTGACGGAATCACAGATTGAATGTTTTTCTGGAATGAATCGTGAGTTTCAGGAAGTTTATGCGAAGTTCAAAGATAGCATGACTGAATGAAGATACTGAAATAGGAGAAGGCTTATAACTATATTCCTGATAACTTCACTGGGAAAAGAAAAATAAGGTGATATGATAACATAAACCTTAATCGTTTTTTGTTACGCCTGAGCACATTGCTGAACTGGGGGGTACGTTTATGGCAGGCACTAATCTTCGATCTCATGGAATCCTCAAAACATTAGGGATCATTTTATTAGTTATTTGCGTTTCTTGTACTGATTCGGTTGATGAAAGTGCGACTAAGCTTGAAAAAGTGAGAGTTGCTTCCGTTCCCGCTATAGTTGATGCCCCAACTCATATTGCTTATCACAATGAGTATTTTGCACAAGAAGGGTTAGATGTTAGTCTCAAGATCAACCCTGACGGAAAAACATCGCTTCAACAGCTTCTTGATGGTGAAGTAGATATTATTACTGTGACGGGAACTCCTGTTGTTTACAGCAGTTTAAAGGGGCATGACCTCTCCATTCTAGCCAATATTGATCATTCCAAAATCCATTTCGTTGTTGTAAGAAAAGATCGTGGCATCAGTTCTGTTGCCGATCTAAAAGGAAAAAAAGTCACTGTTATGGTTGGAACATCGGGTCAGTTTTTTATGGACTCTCTCCTAGCTCTTAGTAAATTACTAACAACAGATCTGGAAATCGTTAACCTGAATGGTCCAGCACAGTTAAAGGCTTTTGTTGATGGTGAAGTGGATGCAATATTTGGTTGGGTTCCTTTTCCCCTTCAGGCACTTCAAGAGCTGGGAGACAGGGCATCCCTCTTGCCGAGTGACCCAGTTCGCCCAAGCTCATGGGTTGTTGTGTCGACAAGGCAATATGTTATGGAAAACCCTGACATACCGAAAAAAATCCTCAAAGCTCTTATCGCAGCAGAAGATTTTATTACGCAAGACAGAGAAAAAGCAGCAATGATCTATGCTGAAATCAGTGGCGTGCAGAATCAAGCAGTCAGCGAACTGTTCAAAACGATGGAGTTTGGTTTGTCTCTCAGGCATAGTCTGCTCCTTGATCTTGAAGATCAGGCTCGTTGGATAATCAAAAATGGCTATTCAGATACGAAGAAAATTCCGAACTATCTAAATTATATTTACCCCGATGCTTTAAAAGCCGTTAAACCTGAAGCCATCACTCTTATCCATTAAACACACAGCTGTTAATCAACACTTATATAAGTGAACCTAATGAGAATTAGCGCAAAACTATATTTATCTACTTTTATTGCTGTCGGGCTGATTTGCCTGCTCACACTTTTTGTATCTCAGTATTCTCATAAAATGGCAGTTGCGCAGCAAAATGAAGAAATTGCCAACCAACTTGTGCGACAAGCAACCCATCTGAATTTGGTTTTTGAAGATTATCTGATTTACCGCTACGAAAGAAGTGAGCAGCAGCTGCAAAAGGTGTCCTCTACGCTTTTAGAGTTGGCAATATTGCTTCCGCCAGAAAGATATCAGCTTGTTTTCGCGGAGTTAGAAAAGATTAAATCTGTTTTTATCAGACTTCAAAATGAATTAAATCTTAACTTTGAGTTAACGGAACAGATTTCACCAACCGAAGACAAGGTTAGATCCAATAAGGTCAAAGAGCGGCTGTCAAATCAGATCAAATTAAGTGCACATAACATCCTTTCTATAGCATTCATGTTGTCCCACCAGACCAGCAAAGAAATGGAGGAGATTACTAAAAACACCTTCTCTGCTGTTTTATGGTTTTCCTTACTTCTAATCCTCTTACTGGTCACTTCTTCATTCTTAATTATTAGAGGGATTACTAAACCCTTAAGTGCACTTGTTGAAGAGGCAGAAAATATCAGGCAAAGGGATCTTGGTATTCTAACGACCAACAAAGATGATCAACTCTTTACAAACGAGAAGAACGAGATTGAAATTCTTGCGCAGACGCTTAAAAGAATGACCTTCCAATTGACGGGAACGGTTCAATCTCTCCGATTAAGTGAGGAACGATATCGAACCCTCTTTAAAAGTGCAGCAGTTTCCCTCTGGGAGGAAGATTATTCTGAAATACAAAAAATGATAGAAAAGCTGAAACAACAGGGTGTTGTTGATATGACAACTTATATTCGAGAGCATCCAGAATTTGCTATTGAGGCCGCACGCTCGATGAAAGTATTAGACGTTAATGACGCTACTCTTAAGTTATTCCATGCTTCGAGTAAGGAAGATTTATTAGGTTCTCTGGATAAAGTATTTGTTCCCGAATCTTACGATGTTTTTCTCGAAATGTTGATAGCCGTTGCGAATGGCCAAGAGAGCTTTGAGGCTGAAGCTGTTAATGGCACTCTTGACGGTGGTCGAGTTAGTGTTCTGGTGTCGGTGAATTTTCCTGCGAAGTTCAGAGATCAGGCAACGTTAACTGTGAGCCTTACTGATATTACTGATCGCAAATTAGCAGAACAAGAATTGGAAAAGCATCGTGAACACCTTCAGCAATTGGTGAATGAGAAAACTGCTGAACTTAGAGTTCGGGTTGATGAAGTAGAACATATGAATAAAGCAATGGTTAGCTTGCTTGATGATTTGCAGGATAATCAGAGGCAGTTGACGACTTCTAATGCAGAATTGAAAGAATTTGCCTATATCGTTTCTCATGATCTCAAGGCACCACTTAGAGCCATCAGTCAACTAACCCACTGGATCTCGTCGGATTATTCTGACTCTTTTGACGAAGAGGGAAGAATGCAGATGAATTTAATCCTGCAAAGAGTTAAGCGGATGGATAGCCTGATAGACGGTATCCTGCGGTATTCACGCCTTGGGAGGGTTAGAGAAAAAACGGAGACGCTAGATCTGAATTTACTTGTTAATGAGGTTATAGACAGCATTGCACCACCAAACACGATAGAGATCACCATAGAAAGCATACTCCCGACTATTCTGAGTGATTCCGTCCGTATGGAGCAACTTTTCCAAAACCTTATTGGCAATGCCATAAAATATATGGATAAGGATAAAGGGTTGATTAGGGTAGGGTGTAGCGATAAAGATGATTATTGGCAATTCAATGTTTCTGATAACGGTCCGGGAATCGACAGAAAGTATCATGATAAAATATTTCAGATATTCCAAACGTTGTCATCTCGTGATGAACATGAAAGCACTGGTATCGGTTTGGCCATGGTCAAAAAAATAATAAGTCTCTATAGAGGCTCCATTTGGGTGGAATCAGAGACAGGTAAAGGGGCGACATTCTTTTTTACCTTATCGAAAAAAGGAGAACCTGATGAAAAGTCATAAACCCATCCTTCTGGTAGAAGATGATCAGGTGGATGCCATGACGGTGAAACGAGCGTTGAAGGATATAAACATCACCAATCGATTGGATATCACCAGCAATGGTGAGGAAGCGTTGAATTTTTTAAAAAATTCAGATAATGAACAGCCGGGGATTATTCTGCTTGATATCAATATGCCGAAA
This sequence comes from Desulfuromusa sp., assembly GCA_016744595.1. Lineage (GTDB taxonomy): Bacteria > Desulfobacterota > Desulfuromonadia > Desulfuromonadales > Geopsychrobacteraceae > Desulfuromusa. The sequence continues at coordinate 69,760 of JADGEB010000004.1, read as the reverse complement.
ATGAATGGTATTGAGTTTCTGCAAATAGCTAAGAACGATGAAGATCTTAAAAAAATACCTGTCGTTGTACTAACCACATCTAAAGAAGATCGGGATAGGGTTGATAGCTTCAAATTAGGCGTTGCTGGCTACATGATCAAGCCGATTGATTATATGAAGTTTGTCGAGGTAGTTAAAACAATTGATTTATACTGGAGCTTGAGTGAGCTACCGGATTAGTCTAGCGTCAGAGGTTTTTTGAGGTTAATTAGATAGCGGAGAGTATTTTATGGAAAGTAAAGTGCTACAACTTCTTCTTGTTGAGGACGACAAAGTTGATCAAATGGCATTTGAGCGATTTGTTAAACGTGAAAAACTCGCTTACAACTATACCATTGCTGGGTCTGTTGCTGAGGCCAGTGAAATTCTAAAATCAGCAAGTTTCGATATTATTATTTCGGACTACCTGTTAGGAGACGGAACATCCTTTGAACTATTCCCTTTATATGAAGGAACACCCGTCGTTATTACAACCGGTAGTGGTGATGAAGATGTTGCTATAAGTGCTATGAAGCTGGGTGCCTCTGATTATCTCATCAAAGACCCTGAAGGGAACTACCTCAAAGTTCTTCCGACCACAGTTGGTCTTGCTCTAAAACGGAAGCAGAACGAAGATGAATTACAGAAGTACCATGATCACCTTGAGGCTATGGTAATAGAACAAACCATCGAATTGCGAGCTGAGATAGATGAACGTAAAAAAATGGCTCAAAGGTATCAGGAGCTGGTGGAAGGAACCACAGATCTTATAACTCAAGTAGATAGTGAGGGACGATTTCTCTACATTAATCATATGAGTAAAATTTTCTTTGGCTCAGAGCCTGAGGAACTCATAGGGCAGAATTCCATGCAGTTTATTCATCCTGAAGACCTTGAACAGTCAGAGGCTTGGTTCACTGACTGTCTAGAAAGACAAGTTTTTCAAGGAAGTATGGAAACCCGGCAGGTCAACAAAGTTACCGGTGATATTCACGAACTACTATGGACTGTCAATTTTCATTATGATGGACAAGGCAAGCCTCTGTCTATTAATGGAATTGCCCATAATGTTACTGAGATGAAAAAACTTCAGAACCAATTACTCCAATCCCAAAAAATGGAGGCGGTGGGATTGATGGCTGGAGGAATGGCTCATAACTTTAATAATAACCTTTCGATTATTCTTGGAAATATCGAACTGGTTAATCTGAAAACACAACAAACTCCAGAAATCAGTGAATTGCTCAACAATGCCAAGATTGGAGTGATGCGCTCTCGTGATCTAATTATGCAGGTCATGGAATATAGTCGTATTGGGGCTCAAAACAGTGACAGGATCCAACTGGCCGCAATTGTTGATGAAAGCCAAAAATTGTTGCGTTCAACAATTCCTAGCACCATCTGCCTGCAATATCAGTCCTTATCAGATAACCACTCGATAACGATCTATGCCAATGCAACAAGAATTCAGGAAGCTCTATTCAATATATGTAACAACGCTGTTCACGCCATGGAGGAACAAGGAACATTGACCATTACTGTAGAAGTTGTTGACGTCGAAAAAAATGATATTCCAGCCCAGTTTGAAAAATGTATCCCCGGTAATTATGCTGTTGTTGCTGTTCAGGATACTGGTCACGGAATGACGAGAGCTGTCTCGGAGAAAATTTTTGATCCCTTCTTCACAACAAAAGAAGTGAATGAAGGAACCGGTATGGGGTTAGCCACTGTTTACGGGTTGCTCAACGAGTTAGGTGGAATGATCAAAATTGACAGTATCCCCGGCCAGGGAACTATTTTTCGACTCTATTTTCCGATTATATCAGAACAGATTGATAGATTACGCGCTGTAGATTTTGAACCACTTCGTGGCTCAGAATGTATTCTCTTTGTCGATGATGAAGAGTTGCTGGCTGACTTAGCCGAGAGTATGCTGACAGAACTCGGGTACCGAGTAATCACTATGACAGAAAGCACTGAAGCGCTAAAGCTGTTTTCAGCTAATATTGATCAAATTGACCTTGTTATTACTGATCAAACTATGCCGACTTTATCTGGCAAGGATCTGATTCAAGAATTGTTGAAAATCAAACCAGATCTTCCAACTATCCTCTGCACTGGATTCAGTAGCAAAATTGATAAAACAGCTGCAATGGCTCTCGGTATTAAAGATTTTCTGATGAAACCGTTGGATTTGCGGGAATTATCATTGGCAGTGAGACGTGTATTGGACGGTGTAGAACCTGATTAGCTTCCTATATCTAATCTGTTTGAAAATATAAAAAAGCCTCATAAAATAAAGGTCTAAAACCAAAATGATTTTAGACCTTTATAGTAACTGGTGCCGAAGGCGAGACTCGAACTCGCACGAGCAATTGCCCACCACCCCCTCAAGATGGCGTGTCTACCAGTTCCACCACTTCGGCAAACGGGTTGTATATATACTGAATCGTCTCTTCAGTTGTCAATGATAAATTGTTACTTTTGATCCGTTGTTGGTGTAGGAGCAGGTGTAGCAGCTGGTGCCGCTACCGAGCTTGGCATCATCGTTTGGGAACTGGGTGAGCCATAGAAGTAAGCCAGAGTTAGGCTGGTCAACATAAAGATAACAGCAGCTCCGACAGTGACTTTACTCATGAAGTTGCCGCCTGTTGATCCAAACATGGCTTGGCTACCACCAGCGCCAAAAGAAGCTCCAGCCTGAGCACCTTTGCCCATCTGCAACAAGACAATAACAATCAGGGCAATCGAAACGGTAATATGAAGTCCAATCAAAATTGAGGTCATGCGTTTTTCTCCTGTAAGATTTATTCAGAACGCAGCAAACTAGCATAGTTGTGATGCTTTGCAAAGTAATTTTTTATGCATCGCGCCGATGAAGCTTCTGGCGAATTTATTGATCAGTCGCTACAATGTGTTGCGGTTTAAAGTATTTGTGTTACTGGAGAAGTATACAAACTTATTGAAGCAGATCATAACGAGGATCACGAATGACAAAATCAGGAGAACTGCAGGATAGAGAATATTTTTTACGACTTTTCAATGGTATAGCAGATGCTGTTTTTATTTCTGAATGCTGTGCGGATGGTTCGCCGGGTAAGTATGTCGAGGTTAATGATGTCGCTTGTAAGTTACTTCAGTATACTCGCACTCAATTATTAGATCTATCTCCCAATCAGATTAATCGGGTCGCCATTGAAGAAGACATTGTATTCAAGGCGATTATTGACGATGTAAGGGAGACTGGAAAGACTCTTTTTAAGTCTGAATTACTCTGTAGTGATGGTTGTTGGGTTCCTGTTGAGATAGGGAGTCAACTCTTCGAGTTAGACGGTAGAACGGTATATTTTTCAGTTGCTCGAGACATAACTCTACGTGAAAAATATGAGGCATCTATTCAAACACTTGTCCGTAGTACGGTAGGATTAACAGGACAAGAATGTTTGGAGGAGATTGTACAGAATTTATGTAACTGGCTGGGTGTTGATGGGGCTAGTATTGGCTTGTTGGATGGGGATCAGCTTAAAATTAAGGCAAGCTTTTTTAAGGGAAAGCAACAGCAGGCTTTCTTTCTGTCGACAGGCAATCTTCACTTTCAAAAAATTCTTGGAGGCAAATTTTGCTTTTATCCTGATGATGCTGACTCTTTATTTAATGACGTAAATCATGAACATTTTTCTGCCATTTCAGGCTTTATTGGTTGCCCAATGTTAGGTCATGACCGACAAGTGCTTGGAGTTGTGTGCGTCTATTCAGAGCATCCTCTACAATCGATTCCACATGTGGAAGAACTTCTGTCCGTCATTGCATCACGTGCAGCTGCGGAGTGTGAACGGATTCATTTCGTTCGTGAACTTTCTCATAGCGAAGAGAAGCTCAGAACCATTTTCAACTCTACAGCTGAAGCAATAGTTGGTATCGACCTGCGTGGCAAGGTGGTATTTTGTAATCCTTCTGCTGTGAAAATTCTTGGATATATTGAGGAAAAAGATTTAATCGGCAAGAGTTTCTGGCAATTGATCAGTGTTCAGGTCGCTGATGGACAAGAACTGGATATTGACACTTGTCCATTTATTTCCTCAATTACACATGGTGACAAAGTAAGCAGCGAAGATGGTTTCTTTACCCATCGTGATGGCCATCAAATCCCGGTTGAATATTGGGGACATCCGATGAGTCGAGATCATCAGTTAATTGGTGGGGTTATCACATTTATCGATGTCTCGCGACGAAAGGCCCTGGAAAAACAACTTCAGCATTCCCAGCGGATGGAAGCTATCGGAACATTAACCGGTGGTATTGCACATGATTTTAATAATATTTTGACAGTAATTTCTGGTTATGTCGGATTATTGCAATCACAAATTTCTGATAACCCGAAGCTTTTAGCAAAAATCCAGAAAATAGGTGAGGCTGCCGAGCGTGGATCTAAGTTAACCCACGGCTTATTAGCCTACAGTCGTAAAAAATCTGAGCCATCCACTCCTGTTGACTTGAATCAATTGATTTTGAAAATTCAGGATTTTTTTGGACGAGTTATCGGTGAACGCATCCAAAAACAGTTGGTTTTATCTGAAAAACAGTTGGTTGTTTTGGCTGACACATCTCAATTGGAACAGGTTCTATTAAATCTTGCAACCAATGCCCGTGATGCCATGCGGGATGGTGGCATCTTGACGATAACCACCAGCCAGACAGAGATCGATCGTAGTTTTTGTCAAATGCATGGCTACGGAGAGCCCGGGAGGTATGCTCTCATTACATTCGAAGACAACGGCACTGGTATTCCTAGAGAAATTCAGCAGAAAATATTTGATCCGTTTTTTACGACAAAAGATACAGGGAAAGGGACGGGGTTGGGATTGGCAATGGCGTGGGGAATTGTCAAGCAACATAAAGGGTATATCCTAGTGGATAGTCACCATGGAGAAGGCTCACAGTTTAAAATATATCTACCGTTAACAAATCAACCAGTCGCAAATTCAGAAGTTATGATAAGTACTCAACTGCCCGGCGGTTCTGAGACTATTTTACTTGTTGAAGATGACCCGTTAGTCAGAGAATCTACCTATAGTATTTTGACTACAGTTGGTTATCAGGTTGTAACCAGCGACTGTGCAGAAGCAGCACTAAAAATTCTGGATGCAAAGAATACCGTGCTGTCTCTGATCCTTTCTGATGTCGTAATGCCAGGGATAAAAGGACCAGAATTTTATCAAGAAATTAGAAAAAGGACCGCTATCCCGGTTATTTTTATGAGTGGATACACTTTCGATTCACTCCATGAACAAGGCTTGGTCCGAGAAGGAATTCTATTATTGAATAAACCGATCCGGCCAATCGAATTGCTAAGTGAAATTCGTGAAACCCTTGACGTGACGACAGACTCATAAGAGTTGACACGTCAAATGGTACCGATGCTATTTAAATTTCGATTTTTAGCCAAATTGAATTGACTAATACTTTATATGTATTACCATTTAATGGCTCATCTATCCTATATGGGATTGACAGTCACGTATTTGGGTGGTAGAACAGTTTTTTAAAATTGCATTGGAGTATTCTGGAATGGTTAAAAAACTGATAGGTCGAAAGCTAAAATCCTCACGGCTTAAAAGAGACAAAACAATACAAAATCTTGCGGAAATATCGAAAGTTTCGTCAAATATGATCTCAAGAATTGAGCGTGGACTGACGATTCCATCGGTCGAGATTTTGATGAAATTGGCCGATGCCCTTGGGTTAAGTCTCAGTTATTTTGTCGAGGAGGCTGAGAAAGGAAACAATATTGTTTTTACCCCCTCTGGTCAAGGTGAGCCCATTTTCTTTTTTGAAGACAAACACCATATTTCCAGCTTGACTCAGGGATTACGTGATCCTGGATTTTCTGTTTTTGTCGACACTCTTGAGCCTTATTGCGATAGCGGTGAGGGCGGCATGGTTCACACTGGAGAAGAGTTCGCTATGGTTCTCGAGGGTTCACTTGACTTCATAATTGAAGGGGAAGAATTCCATCTCGGCAAAGGGGATTCTCTCAGCTTTAAGGCGTCAATGCCTCATAGTTGGAAAAACATCAACAATCAGCAGACTAAAGTGCTGTGGATTGTTTCACCGCCACCAAATGTATAAATTAATTACTGGAATATAAAAAGTAAGGAAAAAATATTTTGGCAGAAGGGAAATTGAACCATGCAGGTTAAAAAAATTGTTGGTAAGAAACTAAAAGAGATTCGACTTAAACAAGATCTGACAATTCAAATACTGGCAGAGAAATCTCAAGTCTCTTCCAATATGATTTCTAGAATAGAGCGTGGTCTGACAATTCCCTCGGTTGAGATCTTGATGCGGCTTGCAACTGTGTTTGATAAGAGCATTAATTATTTTGTTGAAGATGTTTCTACCTCGCACGAAATTGTCCACACACGCCCAGGTGAAAGGGACAAAACCGTCTATGACGATGAACATAATATGCACACTGAATCTTTTACCTCTGGCTTGCGTGACCCGCAGTTTATGTCGTTTTATTGTACAGTCCAAAAGGGTGGTAAAAGTGGAAAAACCAACATGTATCACCCAGGTGATGAACTTATCTATCTCATGGAAGGTCGCATAAAAATGACCGTTGTTGATGAGGTTTATACCCTGGAAGCAGGAGATAGTCTTTGCTTTAAATCCCATTTGCCACATCGTTGGGAAAATATTGGTGATGATGATGCCAAAGTCATATGGACACTGTCACCGTTTACGATAATTTAATTTTTGTAGTTTTAGATTATGTGGTTAGTCTGTCCAACTGCTTGAAATTCATGTTACTCTTCTTGACATGTTATGAACATATTGTATAGTCTTTGCAGAAGTTGATCTGATTGTTGGTTTATTGAAACCCGTTAGGGGGCATTATGAACAAGTCTGAACTGGTAGAGACGCTGTCGATCAAGAATAATTTAACCTACAAAAAGTCGGAGCAAATTGTTAATCTGATTTTTGATGCTATGTCACAGGCCTTGATAGATAGTGACCGGATTGAAATACGTGGTTTCGGTAGCTTTATGGTTAAAGATTATAAGGCTTATATGGGACGCAACCCAAAAACTGGTGAGATTATTGAGGTCAATGAAAAAAAGTTGCCTTTTTTTAAGGTTGGCAAAGAGCTAAGAGAACGCGTAGATAGCTGATTTGTGTGATTATATAAAACTTTAAAGACCTGTTCACTGTTTGTGGATGGGTTTTTTTGTTGAAAGGTAGGCAATGTTACATATATATCAAGGAGTCACTCCTAAGCTGGATGAGAGTGTTTTTTGTGTTAACTCTGCTGTAATTATTGGTGACGTTGAGATTGGTGCTCAATCAAGCGTCTGGTTTCAAGTCGTTATACGTGGTGACGTTAATTTTATCCGAATTGGTGCCAGGACAAATATTCAGGACGGAACGGTTATCCATGTCACCCATGAGACTCATCCCACATTTATCGGTGACGATGTCACCATTGGCCACAATGTGACCTTGCATGGTTGTAAGATAGGAAATCGCTGCCTGATTGGTATGGGGGCTGTGGTTATGGATGCTGCTGAAGTAGAAGATGATTCGATGGTTGCTGCCGGAGCCTTGGTGACTCCTGGAACAAGGGTTCCTTCTGGAACTTTATACGCAGGATCTCCAGCAAAATATAAGCGACATTTATCGGACGACGAAATTGTTAGTCTCAAGCAGTCGGCTCAAAATTATTTGGATTACTCTGAAAACTACAAAACCTGATTACACTATTAATATAAAGGTGACATTTATGGGGCAGGTAAACTTTTCTGATCTATCAGGCAGTCCACTGTTTAATGGCATGGCAACTAAAGAGATAGAGTTTCTCAGCTCTATTTTTACCTTGAATCAGATTCAGGCGGGTAAGACCATTTTTGTTGAAAATATGCCAGGTAAATCTCTCTATCTGATCCGTCAGGGAACCGTACAAATTTCACAGATGCTAGCAGAGATGGACGAACAGGTGTTGCTTACCCTCGACTCTGGTGATGTGTTTGGGGAAATGGCCGTCATCGATGGCGGTAATCGCTCGGCAACTGCCAAAATAACCAAAAATGCAATATTGTATAGTCTGGCACAAAAAGATTTCAATGCTCTAGTGAGTGAAAAACCACGACTTGGCCTACAATTAACTCTGAATATCGTTAGGCTCTTCAGTTCCAGGATCCGCAACGTCAAAAAAGATTATCGTACAATGCTTACTGCGAGTTTAGCTTGATAGTGACCATATTTCTTTAAAGCTTCATTTTTAAAGCCGGCATTTATTGCCGGTTTTTTTGTGTTTTTTTGTTGAGAAATCTTTGGTCACGTTATAGTATTCGCGCGTAAAATTCTTAGCAATTTGTACCCTGGTCTTCTGTCTTATATAGTTACTATTTGAATCTTGATGAGGAAGTCGGTGAGCATATGTCAGCACTGTTAAGTCAGCAGCTTATATTTGGACTATTGGGCGGCCTGGGGATGTTCCTGTTTGGCATGAAAACCATGTCAGAGGGGTTGCAGAAAATCGCCGGCGACAAAATGCGGAAGATTCTGGCGGCATTAACTAATAATAGATTTATCGGTGCATTAGTTGGGATCGCAGTCACTGCAATTATTCAATCTTCCAGTGCGACAACAGTCATGGTTGTCGGCTTTGTTAACGCTGGGTTGCTATCTCTGGTTCAATCCATCGGGGTTGTTCTGGGCGCAAATGTTGGCACAACAATTACGGCACAGCTGATAGCTTTTAAAATTACCAAGTTTGCCCTTCCTGCAATCGGTCTTGGTGCCGGTCTTAAGCTTTTCAGTAAAAACAAAAAATACGTTTATATTGGTGAAATAGTCCTTGGTTTTGGCCTGCTGTTTTTTGGTCTAACAACAATGAAGCATGCATTTAACCCATTAAAAGCAAGTGAAGAATTCAGACAACTGTTTTTGTTGGTTGGTGACTATCGGATGCTCGGTGTTTTAATCGGGGCATTGTTGACGGTTATTGTCCAGAGTAGTAGTGCCACCATCGGCATCACTCTAGCTTTGGCCAGCTCCGGATTGATATCCTTCGAGGCGAGTGTCGCTCTAATTCTTGGAGAAAACATAGGTACAACCATCACAGCAAATTTGGCGGCAATTGGAACAAATCTGGCAGCAAAAAGAACGGCTTTTTCCCATTTCTTATTTAATACTCTTGGTGTCCTTTATATGTTGATATTGATGCCATTTTTTATGAAATTTATATCCTATATAACGCCGGGAAATGCTGATTTTGTTATTCAGACGCAGGCTCAGGCAAGTAGTTATGCTGCTGAAATCGGGGATAAACCTTATATCGCTCGCCATATTGCTAACACTCATACGCTTTTCAATATCATTAATACGATCATTTTCCTTCCTCTCATTGGTTTTCTTGCAAAACTTTCAACTCTAATTATTCGTGGTGAAGATGATCTGGATGATCTCAAAATGAAATTTATTGATGATCGGGTTTTGAATACACCTCCTGTTGCGATTGGGCAGGCTCGACGTGAAACCAAGCGGATGGCTCAAATTGCTTTGGAAATGGTTGAAGAGACGAACCTATTTCTTGAAGATGGTAATTATAAAAGAATCCGAACTTTAGAGAATAAAGAAGAATTAGTTGACGTTTTACAGCGTGAAATCCTTAGTTTTCTGGTTAAGTTGTCACAAAAATCGATCTCGACCGAAACATCTGAGTCTATCGGATCATTGATGAATATGGCAAATGACCTTGAGCGCATAGGCGACCATTGTGAAAATATCTGGAAACTTGGAATTCGGAAATTTGAAGGAAAGATCACGTTTTCCCATTTAGGGACAAATGAAGTTGCGAATATCGGTGAGAAAACCCATGAATTTCTAAAGTTTGTTATTGATGCTATGGAAAATGAAGACAAAAATATTGGTGCCAAAGCAATAGAGCTGGAAGATGAGATTGACGATTTGGAAGAGACTTTACGCTCCAACCATATTGCCAGATTGAACACTGGCGAGTGTGCCGTCAGTCCAGGATTGATATTTATTGATATTTTACATAGTTATGAAAAAATTGGTGACCATACTTACAACGTATCTGAGGCTGTTATTGGAGATAAATAGATGTATGCGGCCATTGATGTGGGGAGTAATACCATCCGCATGTTGTTAGGTGTTTTTCACAAAGGTGCAATTCTGCCCTACAGCTACCATCGCGAAATCACCAGGTTGTCTGGTAACTTTTCTCAACAACATGGACTGTCCGAATCGGGCATACAAAAAAGCCTCTCGACGCTCAAATCATATAAAAAATTACTTTCACCACATGCAGTTTCACATCTCAGGGTTGTCGGCACTGCAGCTCTGCGACGTGCTGATAATAAACAATATTTTATCGATAAAGTTTTTTCTGAAACCGGTTTCGTTATAGAGGTTATTGATGGAGCAGAGGAAGCTCTATTAACGTCGAAAGGTGCTTTAACAGCAATCAAATCAAGTTCAGAATCGACTCTTGTTGTTGATATCGGTGGTGGTAGTACCGAATTAGCGTGCAGCATTGACGGGCGTATCCGCTTTCAGAAAAGTTATACTCTTGGCGTAGTACGTCTCTGCGAAGAATTTTCTTCTGATATTGAAAGACAACAGCAAATAAACGCAGCTTTTGCTCAAATTGCCGACAACATTAAATCGCTAGGCTTATCTGGTGAAAAATATTCACTGATTGGAACGGCTGGTACTATTACCACTCTTGCCGCAATCCACCTCCAGTTAATTAAATACGATGTAGCAAAGATAAATAATCACGAATTATCAGCTTCTTGGCTTAAGTCTATTCAACAAAAACTTAAACTAATGACTGCGCCTGAAAGAGAAGCTTTGGTTGGCATGGAACGGGGACGTGGTGATTTAATGCTTCCCGGTTTGCAAATTTTATTGTCCCTGATGGAGCAACTCCACCTTACGAGTCTCAGGGTTTCTGATTCAGGCTTACTTGAAGGTGTTTTCCTAGGTTTGACAGACTCATAACAATTGCCTATTATCCCGAATGCTTTTGGCAAATAATATCGTTGGCTACGGAAAAGTTGAACCTGAATATCTGCTGCAATACCATAGGTTGAACATTCTACGCCATAATCACGTTTATCTATTCATGTCTACTTAAGGGTTATTATGAAGAAAGTTCTACTTTCCGGCAATGAAGCTATTGCCCGTGGTGCTTATGAAGCAGGGGCTCTAGTTGCTTGTGCTTATCCTGGGACTCCCAGTACTGAAATACTGGAAAATATCACTCAATTTCAAGAAATTGATGCATCCTGGGCGCCGAACGAAAAGGTTGCTTTAGAGGTCGGTATCGGAGCCTGTTTTGGTGGTGCCAGAGCGTTGGTTACAATGAAACATGTCGGGGTCAATGTGGCAGCCGATCCGCTGTTCACCCTTTCCTATACTGGGGTGTGCGGTGGGTTAGTACTTGTCACTGCTGATGATCCTGAGTTGCACTCTTCGCAAAATGAGCAAGATAACCGTAATTTTGCTAAGTTTGCCAAAGTGCCAATGATGGAGCCTGCTGATAGTCAGGAGGCTCTTGCATTCACCAAGTTGGCTTTCGAGATAAGTGAGCAGTTTGATACCCCCGTTTTTTTACGCAGTACGACAAGAATTTCCCATTCCAAGTCTGCTGTTTTTCTTGGAGAACGTCCAACTGACATCCCAGCACCAAAATTAGAACGTAATCCCGCCAAGCTGGTCATGTTGCCTGGGAATGCGCGCAAACTCCATCCAATTATCGAACAGCGTACTCTGGATTTAGAAAAATGGGCTTGCCAGCAGTCATTCAATCAAGTTGATGAGGGTGCAGGGGAGATTGGTGTTATCACTTCAGGTGTATCCTATCAGTATGTCAAAGAAACAATGCCGGATGCTGATGTACTGAAACTGGGAATGGTCTATCCATTGCCCAAGCGGTTAATCCGAGACTTCGCTGCAAAATATAAGACCCTTTATGTTGTAGAAGAACTGGATCCTTTTATCGAGGAGCAAGTTCGTGCAATGGGAATTGAAGTCATTGGTAAAGACAAGATTTCTATCTGTGGTGAGCTGACGCCGGGGCGAGTCAAGATGCAACTATTTGATCAAGAAGCTCCAACTGAAGACACCTCGCCTGAACTGCCTCCACGGCCACCAAGTATGTGTCCTGGCTGTCCCCATCGTGGTGTTTTCTACGAACTGAAAAAAGCAAAGGCTTATGTTAGTGGAGACATAGGCTGTTATACCCTTGGTTTTATGCCACCACTTTCTGCAATGGATACATGCATTTGCATGGGTGCCAGTGTTGGTATCGCTACAGGCATCAGTAAAGTTTTACCAGAAGAAGAACGACGTAAAGTTGTTGCCGTCATTGGAGATTCAACCTTCCTTCATACTGGAATCAACGGTCTGATGGATATGGTTTACAATAAATCAACTTCTACTTTGATTATCCTGGATAATCGCATTACTGCCATGACCGGGCGACAGGAGAATCCGACATCAGGTTATCAGCTTAATGAGCTGGAAGCACCTCGGGTCGATTTGGAACAACTCTGTCGAGCGGTTGGAGTCAAGCATGTGACGATCCTTGATCCTTATGACCTTGCGCTAACCGGCAAAGTTATACGTGCCGAAATGGCCAGGCCGGAAGTTTCCGTCATCATAACCACCAAGCCTTGCATGTTGGTTCCCCGTGACAATCCGATACCAAGACCCCCTCTGCTTGTTGATCATGATAAATGTACCGGCTGTAAGGCATGTCTGCAAATTGGCTGTCCGGCGATCGTTTGGGATGCTGAAAAGAAAAAATCAATTGTGGATTCGATTATTTGTACTGGTTGCAAGGTTTGTCTGCAGACCTGTCGATTTGATGCTTTCCAGGAATGTGGTGATAAATCATGAGCAAAATAAATAATATTTTATTGGCAGGTGTCGGTGGACAGGGAATTCTTCTAGCCAGCGAAGTCATCTCTGAGGTAATGCTCATGGCTGGATTAGATGTGAAAAAAAATGAAATCCATGGCATGTCGCAACGCGGAGGTAGTGTTGTTTCTCATGTTCGTTATGGAGAGAAGGTATATTCATCAATTATCCCGGAAGGTGAAGTGGATATTCTATTCAGCTTTGAGCTTCTTGAAACATGTCGTTACTTACCGCTATTGCGTCAAAACGGACGGGTTGTTGTCAGTGACTGGAAAATTTCCCCTCCAGCAGTAGCTCGTGGTGTGCAGGCATATCCAGAAAATCTTACGCAGAAAATATGTCAGCAATTTCCGGCATCTGTTGTTGTTGATGGCCTGAACCTCGCACTTGCAGCGGGTAATGCAAAAACCGTCAATACCGTATTGCTTGGTGCATTATCAAATATTCTTAAATTTGATCGTGAATTGTGGCTGACAGCACTACAGACAATGATTCCAAAAAGCCTGCTCGACGTTAATCTCAGGGCTTTTGAGGCTGGCTGTCAGGTTAAGTAGCCCATTCGGGAGATAAATAAAATGATCTGGAATGATGATTTTGAAACGTTACCGAGAGAAGCACTAGAGTCACTGCAATTAAAACGTCTTCAGCAGACGGTAGAAAAAGTCTATGCGGCGGTTCCATTTTATCAGAAATCTTTCGATAACTGTGGAATTAAGCCTGCTGATATCAAAAGTCTGAATGATCTTCAAAAGCTACCGTTTACTCTAAAGCAAGATATGCGGGACAGTTATCCATATGGCTTGTTTGCTGTGCCATTGGAACAGATTGTTCGGATTCATGCATCTTCTGGCACCACCGGAAAACCGACGGTTGTTGGTTATAGTAGACGTGATATCGATAACTGGACTGAGTTGATGGCGCGATCTTTCGCTGCAGCAGGGACTGATCGTGGTGATATTATCCATAACGCCTATGGCTATGGATTGTTTACCGGCGGACTTGGTGCACACTATGGAGCCGAGCGAGTCGGGGCGTCAGTCATCCCCATGTCTGGTGGAAATACAAAAAAACAATTGATGATCATGCAGGATTTTGGATCAACAGTTTTAACCTGCACCCCATCATACAGTTTATATCTGGCTGAAGTAGCAGCAGAAGAGGGGATTGATATTCGCAAATTGAAGCTCAAGGTCGGTATTCTTGGTGCCGAACCCTGGAGTGAAAAAATGCGTCAGGAAATTGAAGCAAAACTCAATATCAAGGCAATTGACATATATGGTTTATCGGAAATTCTCGGTCCGGGTGTCGGAATCGAATGTATTGAAGCACAAAACGGACTGCATATCTGGGAGGATCACTTTATCCCGGAAATTATTAACCCTGAAACAGGCGAAGTGCTACCCGATGGTGAAAAAGGTGAACTGGTCATTACCACCATCACAAAAGAAGGCATCCCACTGATTCGTTATCGAACCCGTGACATTACCAGGTTAATCAAAGAACCTTGCATCTGTGGTCGTACCCATGCCCGGATTGAACGCCTGAGTGGTCGGAGTGATGATATGTTGATCATTCGGGGTGTTAATGTTTTCCCAAGTCAGATTGAGTCGGTACTCTTTAATATCGAAGGGGTCGAACCTCACTATCAACTGATCGTTGAAAGGGATGGTAATCTGGATACTCTTGAGGTTCAGGTTGAGGTCAATGAACAAACATTTTCTGATGAAATCAAGATCCTGCAGGGACTTTCAAATAAAATTAAAAAAGACATCAAGGACTTGCTTGGTGTGACTTGTAAAGTAAGATTGGTAGAGCCGAAAACAATCACCCGCAGTGAGGGAAAAGCTAAGCGGGTCATTGATAACCGTCAAAAAGAATCCTGAGGAGGTCATTATGAAGGTTGAACAGATTTCAATTTTTATCGAGAACAAATCGGGACGTCTGGCAGAAGTGACCGGGGTTCTTGGTGAAAATAGCATCAATATCCGGGCTTTATCATTAGCGGATACCTCTGACTTTGGTATTCTCCGGTTGATTGTTGATGATAGTGAAAAAGCTCTCAAGGTCCTAAGGGAGCAACAATTTACTGTCAGTATTACTCACGTCATTGGCGTTGCTGTTTCAGATTCACCAGGCGGATTGACGACTATATTGCAGATACTCGATAAGAATAATGTCAATGTTGAATATATGTACGCTTTTGTTGAGCGTTCTGGGGATAATGCCGTGATTATATTCCGTTTTGACGATATTGATGAAGCTATTTCTGCTCTGTCTAAAAACGGTGTGAAAATTTTGCCTAGTAAGCGTATTACAACAATATAGATGAATGCTTAAGTCGCTAGCAGTCTGTCGAGCAATCAATGACCTAGCTGCTAGACCTTCATACCTAGAGTTAAAGATTAATTATGAGCCAACCTGTTAATTTTTGGAATCGTACTGCGGAATGTCTTCCACGAGAAGAAATTCGTCAGCTGCAACTTGATCGTCTGCAGAACACCTTATCACTGGTTGCAAATAAAGTTCCCTGCTACCAAGCTAAATTCAAAGAATCAGGTTTTCAACCCGGCGATATCCAATCGTTGGATGATTTGTGTCACCTGCCATTTACAACAAAGGACGATTTGCGCGTTAACTATCCTTATGGAATGTTCGCTGTCCCAATGCGTGATGTAGTTAGAATTCATTCTTCATCAGGAACAACCGGTAAACCGACAGTTGTTGGTTACACCAAAGAAGATATCAAAATTTGGACTGAGCTGGTCGCACGTTTCATGACTGCTGCTGGTGTCACAACAGAAGATATTGTTCATATTGCTTTTGGTTACGGACTCTTTACCGGAGCATTTGGCCTCCATTATGGATCAGAGGCCATTGGTGCGTCAGTTATCCCGATATCTGGTGGCAATACCGACAAGCAGTTAATGATCATGCAGGATTATCGTTCTTCAGCCCTGGTGTGTACTCCATCTTATGGGTTGACCCTGGCTGACCGGATGGAAAAGCAGGGGATAGATCCCAGATCTTTAGCTCTACGGGTTGGTCTGTTTGGTGCAGAACCTTGGAGTGAACAGATGCGTATAGAGCTTGAGCAGCGTTTAGGGATCATCGCTACTGATAATTATGGATTATCAGAAATTATGGGCCCTGGAGTTGCTGGTGAATGTTTTTTAAAGCAGGGAATGCATTTCGCCGAAGACCACTTCTTGGCAGAAATTATCGATCCTGATACTGGAGCAGTATTGCCGGACGGTTCTGTTGGTGAGTTAGTCATTACCAGTTTAACCAAGCAAGCTTTCCCAATGATCCGCTATCGAACTAGGGATATCACCAGATTTAACTATGATACTTGCGAATGTGGCCGCACATTGGCGAGAATGGAAAAAACCCGTGGTCGTACTGATGATATGTTGATTATCAAAGGAGTCAATGTTTTTCCAACTCAAATCGAAGAGGTCTTGTTCCAGATTGAAGGGTGTGAACCCCATTACCAGTTGATTGTTGACCGGGAAAACAATATGGATTCACTTGAGGTCCAAGTCGAAGTGAACGAGCATATTTTCTTCGATGAAATGAAACAACAGCGACAATTTGTTATCCAAGCTGAAAAGCGGCTGGCAACAGTTCTGGGTGTCAGTGCCAAGGTTAAACTGGTAGAGCCAGCAAGTATCAAGCGACACGAAGGAAAAGCAATAAGGGTTATCGACCGTCGTCAGCAATAATCCTATATCAAATTCTGATCAAGCTTTTTCTTTGAGATCTTCTGGCAGGCTCACAGTCTCAGTCCCGGCGTTGAAAAAACAGAATTCCGGCTGGTTGGAAATTTTATTGATTAAGGTTTCAGGGTCGATGGGGCGACTGAAATAGAAGCCCTGAACCTCGTCACAGTTGTTCTCCTGTAAATAGGTCATTTCATCTTTCTGCTCAACCCCTTCAGCAACTATTTTGACGCCAATACTATGTCCCATAGCGATAATAGCTTTTGTGATAGCGGCATCATCCGGATGGGTGGTGATTCTCTGAATAAAAGATTTGTCGATTTTTAACCGGTCAATAGGGAAGGTTCTTAAATAACTCAAAGAGCTGTAACCGGTACCAAAATCGTCGATTGCCAGGGTGACACCCATCGCTTGAAGCTGATGGAGAATTAGTTGAGCCTTTTCAACATTTTCCATCAGAATGCTTTCGGTTATCTCCAACTCCAGATCCTCTGCCGCAAGCCCCGTGTCGTGGAGGATTTCCTTGATGTAAGAGAGCAGGTTTGGATCCTGAAATTGTTTGGTGGAGAGGTTAACTGCTACGCGTAACGGAATATTGCAGCGTTGCTGAATCTCACGGGTTTGTTGGCAGGCTTTTGTCATAACCCATTGACCAATTGAGAGAATCAGACCGGTTTCTTCTGCCAAGGGGATAAATTGAGCCGGTGAGATCTTGCCAAAATCTGCATGCTGCCAGCGAATCAGGGCTTCTGTCCCGGTTATCCGACCCTCAGATAAATCAATTTGCGGTTGGTAATCGAGATAAAATTCATTTTTCTCTAACGCTTTTCTCAAATCGTTGGCCAGTAGCAGTTGTTCCAATGCCTTGGAATTCATTTCTGATGAGTAAAATCGGTAAGTGTTACGACCACTACCCTTTGCCTGGTACATGGCGATATCGGCGTTTTTTAGGAGTGAGTCAGTATCGGCGCCATCTTCCGGGAAGATACTGATCCCGATACTGGTCGAGGTATAGACCTCTTTCCCTTTAAGCACGGTTGCATGCGCCAATGCTTCCAGTATTTTACAAGCGATCATCGCTGCGCCGTTACGGGTTGATATGTCGTTAACCAAAACCACAAACTCATCACCGCCAATCCGGCAGACGGTGTCGCAGTCTCGCAACACGTTCCGTAATCGTTTGGCGACAACGATCAGTAATTGATCCCCTGTGTCGTGACCAAAGGTGTCGTTGATTCGTTTGAAATGGTCAATATCTAGAAAGAATAAACCAATTTTTCTATCGCTGCGTTTTGCACAAGAGGTCATCTGGGAAAGGCGATCTTGCATCAGAACTCGATTTGGCAGCCCGGTCAAATTGTCATAAAAGGCCAATTTCTCAATGTGCTTCTCATCTGCTTTACGTTGAGTGATATCTTCCAAAATTGTTGCAAAATGACCATTAGAGAGTTTTGCTGCTGAGATGTTGACCGTCATGCCCAGTTCTTTGAACTCAAACTCAAAACTAGTAGAAACACCACTTTCTAGCACGTCATTGTATATTTCCAGGCAGGCAGCTTTGCCATCTTCCTGTGGGTATATGGTGCTGCCCAGACAACCAATGACTTGTTGATGTTTTAGACCAATAATTTTTTCGTAGGCCGGGTTGATGTCGATGATTTCATAGTCGATGGCAATTCCATCGGCATCATAGTGCATACGATATTGGGCGACCCCCTCTTGCATAGTTGAATATAGAGTGCGGTAGCGTTCTTCACTTTCACGCAGCATTTCCTCGGCTTCTTTTCGTTCGGAGATATCGATAAAACTTTCCAGTAGAAGTTCTTTACCGTTAAGTTTAACCTTGGAAACAGTTTTTAATATTGGAATTTCACGGCCGTCGATGGTCAGTACAGTGCGTTCCGACTTGTCGATCTCCTGTAGATCATCAGTGATTGGGCAGTGGCCTTCAATCGCTGGACAAATAAAACTGTGACAAGTTTCACCCTGCAAACTGTCTAGTTTGTTGCCAGTCATTTCAACCACAGCTTGATTGGCATAAACAATTTTATGAGTCTCTGGATCAATCAATAGAATCCCGGCTTGGGCACTGTTGACAATTGTATCAAGACGCTTTTCAGCTTCGCGTAACGCTTCCTCGCTTTTTTTTCGGTCAGTGATGTCCGAGTAAACAAGGATAATATGGGTAAAACTATTATCTTTATTTTTAATTGGTGTGCCGACGACATTATAGTAGCGATCATTTGCGGTGAAATCTGAATTTTTCTGTGTTTCACCGGTCGCAAGAACTTGTTCAAGGATACAATCTTCTGGCGTGGTGTCGCAGCGACAGATGGCGTCATTACAACAGAGGTGCAGAGGGTTTTCCTCCGCAGGAAAAAATAGTTCGCGGCTACTGCGGTTAAAGGATGTGAGCTGTTTTTTTGTATCGACGACCAGGATACTGGCACCAGCTGAATCGAATATTGCCTGAAGCTCACCCATTGCGAAACTCAAGTCTTCATTAGTTTCGTTGAGATGTTCAATAACCTGGGCGAAAGAATCACCGACAATACCGATTGGATCGACACTGATCAAGGTTTCATCGTCAAGCTCCTCTGGATTGAGAGGCAAGGTGCCCATGACGGTCAGTAACTGATCTGTTTTTTCACGAATATAGTGGTGCAGCTCCTGCTCACGCTTTTGTAGTTTTATATTCTCGTCGTAGAGCTCTTCGATAGACAATCGCACGTCACCAAAAGATGGTGCAGAAATTGAAGATTCTTTAAGTAAAGACTTAGATCTCTTTGTGTTATTCATGAATTAAAGACTCATTTTTGCCGTCATTTTTGCTATTGAAATTTTATAATGGCCATTTTCATCTTGAATTTCTACCTGGTAGCCCATATTGCCGATCGCATCACAGATACGATTGGTAGAATCATGGTTATCGGTCAGAATATCCAATTGCAGACGACCACTACGCAGGATGTTTTTGTGATTATTGACTTCACGCAACGCAGTCAGAAGAGAAGATGGACAGATTTGTCCACAGACATCGATTTCTACAGATTCACCTATTTGTTCATTCATTAGTTGTTTCCTTCTTTTACTGTTTTAGAACGTAGCGGGTTAATACGAGAGTGCCTACCCACGCTCCGGGCAGTAATCCCAACGTAAACAAAAGGCTTTGTATTGAAAGTAATGGCAGCCCCCCAAGTAGATGCCAGACATTGCAGGCAGGTGACATCCGTGCCGCCAAACCCATAATAATGCCGCCGATAAGGGCAGAAAATAGTTGGCAACGCGGAATGTCAAAGCGACAATTGAATTTACCCATGCTGATGGCAGAGAGAGCTGATCCGATGACAATGCCTACTATTAGCGGGAATTGCACCAGAGCAAGGCCATCCCAGAACGGGCCTGCTCCAGCTTGAAGAGTCTGGTTACTGATGGGTGAAAAATATTCAAACCCACGCCCCTGAAAATATCCGAGCGATGCAACATGTTCAGGGATCAACAATTGTTCAAAAAAAGCACCGACTTTAGCATAGCTTGTGGTAATCCCGATTGGCATGCCGAGCAGGGAAAAAGAAATCAGCCCGATAATTGCTAACAGCAGTGCTGCAGTTCGTGGCTGAAGATACCCTTGTACTCGGTTCGGACGTAGCAACAGACCTTTCGTTTGCCACTGATATAGCAATGCGCCAGTCCCTATCAACAGAAGGCAAATTAACATAGTCGGTGGTAGCCCCAACAGCTGTGGCAATGTAGCAGCATCCCCTAGCCGGGTTGCGATTGTCAGTTTTTTCCAGCCAAGGTGAAACTCTGCATAGAGTGCGCTGCCAACCAATAATCCGATAAAAGCGTATACAGCTGGTAGATTGCCAGCTCCGAGCTTGTAAAGGGTTCCAACTACGCAACCGCCAGCTAAGACCATACCGACACCGAATAACATACCACCAAACAGGTTGGTTAAAGATGGCAGGCCATAAAGTGATGAGGGGAGGTTGTAATTCAGTAATCCAACAAGGTGAGCCATCTCAAACAGCAACATGCTGAAAGCTGTTAGTAGAATCAGGCTGCGCAACAACGGGCTATTACGAAATAAAAATAGGTCACGAAACATGCCGGCAATACAGAAATCAGAACGGTGCATAATGATTCCGCTGGCGAGGCCGAGAAATGCTGAGACCATAATGATGATGGTTTGATTTTCCATTTTTTCCCATTCTTTATAGGCAGGATGTAGTCTATAGATTAGTTGAATGTAATGCAATGTTATTAATTGTAGAAGTGGGAGTTATTTCAACCTTGTCAGTGATTTAGAGCCACAAGAAGAATAATTGGATAATGATATTCGTAACCATACCAACATTGGCCGCCAATTTTCTTGACAAGATACGACGAATAAAAGATAATTCGCGACGCAAAAAGGACAAAATAATAACGGGATGTGGCGCAGTTTGGTAGCGCACTTGACTGGGGGTCAAGGGGCCGGAGGTTCAAATCCTCTCATCCCGACCATAATTTAAAAGAGCCGATTCCAGTTGTCTGGAATCGGCTCTTTTTTGATTTTTAATCTTCAATCTTTTGCAGCTTGAAATGAACAAATCAACTTATTTCTCCATTCGCCGCTTTGTATGTCGGGTCGGAAGTGTATTCCAAGGATCATCTGGCCAGGGATGTTTCGGATAGCGGCCTTTCATCTCTTTTTTGACCTCTGGATAAACCTCGTCCCAGAAAGTTCTTAAATCCTGAGTCACCTGTAGTGGTCTGCCAGCAGGAGAGAGCAGGTGTAGCTGAACAGGGATTCTGCCCTCAACGATTTGCGGGGTATCGGCCTCTCCGAACATTTCCTGTAATTTGACGGCAAGAATCGGCTTACAACCCAGATTGTATTGAATTCTGATGTTGGAGCCACTTGCGACTTTCAGCCGTTCAGGTGTCAGTTTATCGAGTCGTTGTAGTTGCTGCCAATTAAAGAGAGATTGTAAAGCGGCAAGCAGATCGATCCTTTTCAGATCACTGCTATTTTTCGTATTGTTGATAAATGGTAAGATCCAGTTATTTATGTTTTTCAGCAACTTATCAAGACTAAGTTCAGGCCAATTCTCATCTGGGTATGACTCTCTGATCAGTGCAACTCGAGCGCGGAAGGTTTCTACCGCTAGAGTCCAGTTCAGCAGTTCAAGCCCCTTTGTTCGAAGAGTGTCCATAATAACCGCTGCGGTTTCTTTCGCTGAAGCGACTGCTGGTTTCTCTATCAGATTCAATTTGCCTAAACGCTGTACCATACGGCTGAGAACACGGCCTTCCTGGTCGTTCCAGAAAACCTCTTTCTGCCATGGACAGTCAGGATAGAGGTCGAGAATAGCAGCCAAATCCAACACTACCGCCTGTCTAATATTACCTTCCTGCCCTCGCTTACCAGTAAGTTCCGTTGCTACCAGAAATCTATTATTTACAAGGGGAGAATCTTTCACCAGCTGACCACCTCGACCAGAGGCAAGCAGATAGCGGTCGTTTTCACCGTTGCGCAGCCGTCCGATTCGATCTGGAAATGCACAGGCCAGCAGTTGGCTAGTCAGCACCTGATTGTTACCGCTAACCTCTTCCAAAGGTTGCAATTTGTAACGCTTACGCCAGTATGCGGAGGCTCGTTCGATGTTGCGGTATTCATCAAGTCGTCCCTGCTTGCGACATCTCCAGAGCGCTTCCAACCGGGTTTGTAAATCCTGATGATTATGTTGAACCGGTTCGGACAACAGCGCAACTAGGTCGCAAGCCAGCGGCAGACAATCAAGTTGCTCTGCAGCTAGAAGCAGCCGCCCTAGACGTGGATGGATGGAAAGCTTGGCGAGTTTTTTTCCAATAGGAGTTATTTGTTCCAAGCTGTTGAGCGCTCCGAGCAGCTGTAATAATTGTCGTCCGGCCTCTAATCCCCCGGTTGGTGGAGGATCAAGCCAGGTCAACTGCAACGGATCGGTACAGCCCCAGTTGCTGAGTTCCTGCACCAGTGGTGCCAGATCGGCATTGCGGATTTCCGGAGGGGTGAAAGGGAGCAGGTTGCCGTGGATCCCTTGACTCCAAAGCCGGTAGCAGACCCCAGCAGTGAGTCGTCCCGCACGTCCAGTCCGTTGTTCAGCGCTGGCCTGAGAGATGCGAACCTTTTCGAGGCGCGTCAGTCCACTGGCAGGATCGAAGCGGGGTTGCCGGGCATAGCCGCTATCGATCACGACACGGATGCCTTCAATCGTCAGACTGGTTTCGGCGATATTGGTTGCCAGAACCACCTTCCTGCGGTTTCCTATTTTGATTGCTTTTTCCTGCTCGGGGTAGGAAAGCGCGCCAAACAAAGGACAGATATCGATTTTGTCCAGATTCTTGAGCAACTGCCAACAGCGGTTAATTTCACCCACGCCCGGGAAAAATACCAGAATATCACCTTCGGTCTCACGCAAAGCGCGGTGGATAGCTGCGGTTGTGCCTGCAACCAGATCATTATTCTCTTGCGCCGCATACTGTATTGTGACCGGGTAGCTCCGTCCAGCACTGGTGAGCAGGGGAGCATCCAACAGTTTGGCCAGTGGGGCTCCATCCAGAGTCGCCGACATGATGAGAATTTTCAGATCCTCGCGCAATCCTTGCTGGGCATCATGACACAGTGCCAACGCCAGATCGCTATTCAGGTTGCGCTCGTGGAATTCATCGAAAATGATCAGCCCGATCCCTTCTAACTCCGGGTTTGACTGTAACCGCCGCGTAAGAATCCCTTCAGTCACCACTTCAATCTGGGTTTGATTAGAAACCTGCCGCTGATAGCGGATCGTGTAGCCAATGGTTTTACCAACCGACTCTCCGTACAGTTTGGACATATAGCGGGCGGCATTGGTCGCTGCCAGCCGACGCGGTTCCAACATCAGTATCTTTTGCCCCTGCAACCAATTTTCATCAAGCAATGCCAGAGGAACCTGAGTGGTTTTTCCCGCACCGGGCGGAGCTTGAAGGATCACTGTCTGGTGAGCAGCAAGGGTAGTCTTTAGTTTGGGTAGAATGTCGTGAATAGGTAGATTCATGAGTTCAGATCGATAGCAACTCTTGGTTGCTGTGTCAATTCCCAAACAAAGATTTGGCCACCAAGATACCAAGAACACCAAAGAAAAAAGAATTTTGTATTTTGATTCAAAGATTTACCTTTTTTTGTTTTTTAAAATCTCCTACATTAAAAATATAAGCAGCTGCCGCTCAAGAAGGGGATTAAATCATGAATTTCAATATCTTAAAAAGTTACCTATTGCAAAAAACTGGTGCTATTGAGGAATTCCCCTTTGACGCTGTTACTTTGGTATTTAAGGTCAGCGGCAAGATGTTCGCCCTGGTCGGCTTAAACAATGATCCCCTCCGCTTGAACCTCAAATGTGATCAGGCTAAAGCAGAGGTTTTACGTGAAATTTACCCGGCTATTGAACCGGGCTACCATATGAACAAACATCATTGGAACACCATTACCCTCGATGACTCTATTGCAGATGTTGAGATTTTCTCGATGATTGATGATTCCTATGCTCTGGTGATTCAAGGGTTGCCCAAGAGCAAGCGACCAGTTTAGACAAAGCCTCAAACTAAAAGAGCATTCCATGACAGTCAATTGCCAATTTTGCCAACTTGACCTATCACAGCAACTATTCTCGAACGATTTGGCAATCTCAATTGCTGATGGCTTCCCCGTTTCGCCCGGACATACTCTGATTATTCCAAAGAGACATTTTTCTTCTTTGTTTGATGCAACAGAGGAGGAGAGGGGGGCTTTGTGGAAACTGCTGGATCGAACCCGTGAACACCTTATGACTCAATATTGTCCCGATGGTTTCAATATCGGTATCAATAATGGTCTTGCTGCCGGACAAACGGTGATGCATCTACATATTCACCTCATCCCTCGTTATTCTGGTGATACAGAAGACCCTCGTGGCGGCATTCGCTGGATTATGCCCGACAAAGCGCCATACTGGAATGAATGATGGATAAGGTATAAGATCAGAGCAACCCCGCGACCTTGTTACTTGTTAACCCGTTATCTGGAGACACGTAACAAATATATGTTTCCAAATAACTACTTTGTAGCTACCTTTATACTAGTGCCATACGGGAGAGTCCCTAGCTATATAATGAGTCTATGACAAAACAATTTGAACTGCTCGCCCCCGGTGGCGATATGGAATCAATCAAGGCTGCCATTGTCGCGGGGGCGGATGCGGTTTATTGTGGCCTTGGCCATTTTAACGCACGCAACCGTGCCACCAATATTGAGATTGGCGATTTAAATCAAGTTTTGCATCTTGCTCATGCGCATCAGTGCAAGGTGTTTTTAACCATCAATATTCTTATTATCGAAAATGAGTTTAAATCTCTTATCAATTTATTGAACAAACTGGTGAATACCACTCTCGATGGTGTCATTGTCCAAGATCTCGGTTTGTTCCATCTCCTTGCAATCCATTTCAAAGGCCTTGAAGTTCACGCTTCAACCCAACTCACAACCCATAATGCGGGGCAAATTCAGTTTTTAGATCAGTTGGCTGTGAAGCGTGTCAATCTCTGCCGCGAACTGAATGTTGAAGAGATTAAAGCGCTGGTTGATGTGGGACATCAACGGGGAATCGCCTTTGAGGTTTTCGTGCATGGTTCTTACTGCATCGGGTTTTCGGGAATCTGCTACTTAAGTTCTGTCCTCGACGGCAAGTCGGGTAATCGCGGCCGCTGTAGTCAACACTGTCGCGATGCTTTTCAGCCGACGGCTAAAGGAATGAGCTATCCCCTCAACCTCAAAGACAACTCCTCTTTCAATGATCTAGCTCTGTTGGCACAGGCGGGGGTCGATTCATTGAAAATTGAGGGGCGGATGAAAAAATTTCATTACGTCTATACCGTGGTGAATTCGTGGCGTAAATTGCTGGATAATTTCTATGCCACAGGGCAGACGCATAGCGATGATCACTCCATCTATCGCGTGTTTAATCGCACTTTCAGCAACGGGTTTCTCACCGGGGATATCAATAAAAATATGTTTATTGATAATCCACGCGATAGCTCAGCACTCCATTTCTCAGAAAAAAATAGCCAATCTCAAGGAGATAATGGTCACAAAGAAGTGAGCCGCGATCTTCATGACGCAAGAACCGGCATCATAGAGGATGTGCGTCGGGAGATTGCGACGCTCAACAGCGAAAAAGTGCCCTTAAGAATTAAGCTGTCAGGCCGTGAAGGGGAACGGTTACAGATTGAGGTGGTCGCTGGCGAGAAGGCGTTTCAGCTGCGCTCAAAGGGAAAACTTGTCACCCTTGAATCTGTTGCAGCAACAACGGAGAAACCAAAGCCAAACGGACTGGATCATGACAGCTTGCGCACACGCTTTGCGACCATCGACGAGGTTCGCTTTCAGCTGCATGATCTCGATTTAAAGGGACTGCAACCGCACCTGTTTTTACCCTATAAAGAGATGACGTCGATTGCTAAAAAGATGTTATCTCACGTGGTTGATCAGCCTAAAAAGCATGTTGCGGTGAAGTTGCCACGGCTTGAACGGGCACAGGCGATTGATACCCCAGCAAAGTTAGCGGTGTTGATCTCATCAACTGAGCAGATCGCACAGTGTGATCATTCTACGGCAACCATCTATTATCAGGTACCATGTTGCTTGCAGAATAACGTGACCAAACTGGTTGAATTATTCAGGCAGCACAAACAGCTGGTTCCGTGGTTTCCAGCACTTCTCATCGGCGACCATTACCACGCCGCAGTTGAATTCTTGCGGCAGGTACAACCCGAACAGATCGTGAGCAATAACAGTGGTCTTGGTTATGCCGCATCTCAGCTGGGGATTGCATGGATAGCTGGGCCGCATTTAAACTGTATCAATTCATATTCTCTGTTGTGTTTAAAGGAGCGCTTTCATTGCGCGGGGGCGTTTATCTCCAATGAATTGAGCCGTAAACAAATCAGCTTAATCTCGCGACCCGAGGGATTTGACCTCTACTACAGCATTTATCATCCGTTAATGTTACTCACCAGCCGTCAATGCTTGGTGCACCAGATTGAGGGCTGCGAGAAGAGCCGTATCGATGATGATTGCCTACAAAATTGCACCCGCTTAGCAACCATCACCAACGAGAAAAATGACATACTTGTGGTTCACAACAGTCAAGGGGGCTATCCAAGCCTTTACCATTCACGCCATTTTTTCAATAGCAATATTGTTACTGACTTGCCCACTGTGTTCTCAGGATTTTTGATCGATTTAGCTGATGTTGACAATGAATCCACGGTAGCGGTGGATCAGGCACAATTCATAGATCTTTTCAATAAGTTGTTAGTCGGGGATAGTGGGGCGCAGCAAGAGCTTGAGCAGGTGGTTCAGCAGACGACTAACTCTCAATACTTTCAGGGAATTTAAGGAGAGAACCAGATCTTTCTTTTGTCTTGGATCAATAGAGGACAAACCCTTACACGGTGGTACCATTGTAGTACTGTGCCATTATACCTAAAAAAATCAGACCGTTGATAAAGATGCTTGAGAAAGCAGGCTTCACTAACCGTGGTGGCAAAGGTAGCCACCGCAATTTTTTGCACGACAAAGGTACTTTCCTGACAATCTCAGGCAAACTTGGAGATGATGCAAAAAACTATCAGGAGAAACTTGTCGATCAAAAGATAAAGGAGTCTAAATAATGAAAGAACGTGATAACTATTTAAAACTGGTTGAGTGGTCTGAAGAAGATCAATGCTATGTCGGATCAATTCCTGGTTGGATCGGTGCTTGCTGCCACGGTGACAACGAAGAGGCCGTTTTTCATGAACTTTGCCAGGTTCTTGATGAGTGGATAGAAATTTACAAAAATGACGGTAAAGTACTACCACCAGCAACTTCTAATAAGAAGTTTTCTGGTAAGTTTCAACTTCGTCCGGGCAGTGAGTTACATTAAATGCTTGCAATCAGGGCAATGCAGTCGGGTGACAGCTTAAACAGTTATTGCATTAAGGTTTTGCGACAAGTTGCTAGTTCTGGAAGCATGCAATAACTAACAGCTTTGGGAGGATCTTTTGCCTGTCTTCAAAAGCCAAAAGCAGACTTGACCCGATTGTTGACCCCACTGTACTAAAAGTAGTGGCATTTTTCCAGAGTTGAAAAATTCAGAAAACCGAAATTGACCAGTTTTTTTATTTTATAGGCAAATCTTCCTGCAAGAAACACCCATGAAATGTGGGTTTCAACAAGTTCGACTCGATCAACTGGGTGCGCATAGCAACTGGATTAAGCAAAGCATCAATCAACGGTGGATTGATTTCTTGCATGCCGACTCCTCCCGCTGCGGTCACACAGTGTTGGCAACTAATACGTCACAGGGTGGATTGGTCAGAATGTCATGTGCAGTGCCGCCAAGTTTGTAGGGCAGTAGCCTTGGTCGACTGTGAGCTCCGATTGCAACCAGTTCAGCTTTTTTTTCTGCTGCCTCACGAAGCAGTCCTGTATAGGCTTCTCCTTGGGCTAATCGATAATGGAAGTCTGGCTGTCCCTCAGCTGTTCTTTTTAAATTGGCTAGGGAATCGTTTACAAATTGTTCCAGCTTATCTTTCTTGGTGGTTTCAATAACATCGCCGGCATATTGGGAAATTTTATCCCCGATGTAGGTATCTGGAATAAAGTAGAGGTGGAGCAGATTCAGGTTCCCTTTTGGAGCTAGCTTAAAGGCGAGCTCAAGAGCCTGACTTGATCCAGCTGAAAAATCAGTGCCGACCAAAACATTTCCATACCCTCCCAGGGGCTTGTGTTTGACCATCAATACCGGCAAATTCCCTTTGCGGATCACTTTTTCTATTGTTGTTCCGACAAACATATCGCGTAGTTTTCCTTTACCATGCATCCCCATGACTATAAGTTCAGCCTTGACTTGCTCTGCCAGTTTGATGATTTCGGCAAATGGTTCCCGGCTTTCTTTTACAGTAATCGTGTGCTCTAGGCTCGTCAGCTTTTTGTTGCTGGATACGTAGCTATTCAGTTTGTCTTTTACCCCCTGATTTGATGGGCTTCCCATGTTTTTCTCGCTCGATGGTGGACAAACATGAATGATGTGAAGTGTGGCCGTTAGGGATAATGCGAGGTTGATTGCTCTTTCAAGTGCGTGATCAGATTCGCTCACAATGTCAATTGCCAAAAGAATGCTGCTCATCTTTTCCTCCCTTTGTCTGCTTCACAGGTGTGATATGGAGCCGATCAAGCTTGGGTATATTCCTCCTAATATTTTATCAGAAAAAGCATTTCTTGCCTCAAACCCCTCTGCTCATATACGATCTTTTGTTGTCAATCCACCTGAAAGGACAAACCATGACAAAACTCGATGAAGCCATCAAGCTTGGCTTTCAAGACCAGAAAAAGCAGCATCTTTTTTATGATCTGTTTCTTAACTCAATTTTCTATGTTCCGGTCATTGAAGAGGAGAAAGAAGCACAAAATGAAGAAGGAGCACTACCACTGCTGGTTGAAGCAAACGACAAAACCTACCTGATGTTGTTTGATACCATCAAAAAAATGACCGATTGGGCTGATGAAAAAACCAACTACCTCCCCGTACAGGGTCATGCGATAACGGAGTTGTCATCGTCAAATATCTATTGGGCGCTCAATTACGGAACTGAATTACAGAAGTTTTTTGATCCCGAAGAAATTAAATGGCTTAAGGGAATTGTTCAAAAAACCAATGAAAAGCAAGTGGCTCAGGCCGATGAAAAAAAGCAACAAAATGAAGACAGCTAAAGAAGGGGTTCAGATGAAAAAGATTTACCTTGCTGGCCCTGATGTTTTTGAGACTGATGCTGTCACGATAGGGGAAGAGCTCAAACAACAGGCACAAGATTATGGATTTGTTGGCCTGTTTCCCCTTGACAATGTCATACCCGACAAACAATCCCCACATGAAACAGCCAGAGCTATCCGGGATGCCAATCTAGAACTGCTTAAATCAGCAGATATTGTCATGGCAAACTTGAATCCTTTTCGCGGCATAGAACCCGATTCGGGGACTGTTTTTGAAGTTGGTTATGCCTGTGCCTTGGGAAAAGACGTTTATTGCTATGCAGCAGATTGTCGTGACATGATGGCCAGAATTCGTGAGAAACAGCAGTTGCCCGCTGATGCGACAATGTGCCGGGAGGGGAAAACCATAGAAGATTTCAACCTTTCACATAATTTGATGATGATTGATTTAGTGGTTGCTAAGGACGCTGAATCGTGTTTCACCTATATCGCAAAAGAGCAGGGTGGCAAAATATCGTAAGATGAAAGCTGCCCAGCTTTTGTTTTTACATCTTGGGGTACTAAAAGTCCGACCCCTTAATTCTTTTTCAGAAAGTAGCTAATTATGAACGAGTACAAGCTTTACAAATGTCAAATTTGCGGTGACCCGTACATTGGCGACGATGCACCGATCAACTGCCCTTACTGTGGTGCCAAGAAACACTACTTTGTCGATGCACGTGACTACATCAACAGATTTGAGCAAGAGAACAATTTTACTGCGGTTGAAATAGAAAATTTTAAATCATCACTCAAAATTGAGATCGACAACGCCAGTTTTTATAAAGCCGCCGCAGAGAATTCAACCAAAGATCTTCACAAATGGCTCTTCAAGTCATTGATGAAAGTTGAATCTGAACACGCCAGTATCTTCTCCAAGCACCTGAAAATTACCAAGCCAGAGCTCGTAGATATGGACGCAAGTACTGATGGTGAAGAGAACCTGGAAGAAAGCCATCGCCGTGAGCAGATCGCGATTGAATCGTATCAAAAGTATGCTGACGCTGCGACAACACCACGAGCCAAAGAGGTTTTTTCTGCCCTGGTAGAGATCGAAGCCGATCACCTTGGGCTAGAAGACTGATTCGTCGCTCCGTAAGGGCAAGGCTTAAATAGAAGCAGGGTCGCATCTCAATATTGAACAATTGAGGTGTGACCCTTTCTGTTTTTGCTGGGGCACATTCTGATGAAACTTAGGGGATAGTTGGGATTACCTTTGTAGAGTCCTTTCTTTTCTTTTTACATCCCCACTGAGATGCCCTATATTATTACTGTTTTACTATGTATTGATCTGGAGGGATGGGATGTTGTTTTTCAAGGGAATATTTTAGTGAGTTGATGACCGTCTGGGTCGGTGTGTGCCGATTGGGCGGTTTTTTTGTTTGGAGAAACAAATATTTAAATACAGTGAGTTGCAACCTTGAGGACACAAATTTCGACCTCAAGGTGAAAGAAAAGAAAGCAAGTTATTGGTAGAGGACTGATCATGACACCAGCACCAGAAGCGGAATCTCGTATAGTTATCGATGAGCTACTTACTGCAGCCGGATGGGATGTACAGGACGCTAAGGCGGTCAATATCCATGCGGCTCGTGGTGTGGCTATACGTGAATTCCCTCTTGCTCATGGTCATGGATTTGCAGATTACCTCTTTTATGTAGATGGTAAGGCTGCCGGGGTTATAGAAGCAAAAAAAGTTGGTTCTACGCTGACCGGTGTTGAAATCCAGTCCGATAAATACATTAAGGGACTTCCTGAAGGATTACCTTGTTGGCACAATCCGTTGCCTTTTTCTTTTCAGTCAACCGGAGTTGAAACCCGTTTCACCAACGGTTTTGATCCAGCCCCTCGCTCCCGTAATGTTTTCGCTTTTCACCGCCCTGAGCTTTTTGCTGAATGGTTGGAGGCAGATTCTGGGGTTACTCTAGATCAGGTTGCAGAGACGCAAGAATGTTATGGTCAGCCGCAAACGTTTTTGTCTCGTTTACAGCAGATGCCGCCACTTGTCACTGAAGGCTTATGGCCCGCGCAAATCACAGCGATTAACAACCTTGAAGCCTCTCTGCGCGACAATCATCCCCGATCTTTGATTCAGATGGCGACTGGCAGTGGCAAGACCTTTACCGCTATCAACTTCATCTATCGGCTGATTAAGTTTGCCGGGGCGCGGCGGGTGCTGTTTTTGGTTGATCGGGGGAATTTGGGCAAGCAGACTCTCAAAGAATTTCAGCAGTACGTTTCGCCTTACAATAACTATAAATTTAGTGAAGAGTACATCGTTCAGAACCTCACTAGTAATGTGCTAGATACCACCGCTCGGGTTTCTATCTGCACCATTCAGCGGCTTTATTCAATGCTAAAAGGGCGTGATTTACCCGAAGACTTAGAAGAGGAATCTTCCGAGTTTGGCAATCTATTTAAAGAGCCAGAGCCAATTGAGTACAATCCAGAATTTCCCATTGAAAGTTACGATATTATTGTTACCGACGAGTGTCATCGCTCTATTTATAACCTTTGGCGGCAGGTGCTAGAATATTTCGATGCCCACCTTATCGGCCTTACTGCTACACCCAGCAAGCAGACTTTTGGTTTTTTTAACCAAAACTTGGTGATGGAGTACGGTCACGAACATGCCGTTGCCGATGGGGTTAACGTCAATTACGATGTCTATCGCATCAAGACCGCCATTACCGAACAGGGCGGCGAGGTCGAGGCGGGTTACTACGTCGACAAGCGCGACCGTGAAACCCGCGAGGTGCGCTGGGAGCAGTTGGATGATGATTTTGCTTATGACAAAAAGCAGCTTGATCGGGATGTGGTTGCCGTTGACCAGATCCGAACGGTGATGCAGACCTACCGCGACAAGCTGTTTACTGAAATTTTCCCCGGTCGGACTTGGGTGCCGAAGACGCTGATCTTTGCTAAGGATGATTCCCACGCTGAGGATATCGTCAAGATCGTCCGTGAGGTGTTTGGCAAAGGGAATGAGTTTGCCCAGAAGATCACTTATCGCACTACCGGGAAAAAGCCTGAAGATTTGATTTCAGAGTTTCGGACAAGTCCTATGCCGCGCATCGCCGTTACTGTCGATATGATTGCCACCGGCACTGATATCAAGGCGGTTGAGGTGGTCTTTTTTATGCGCACTGTCAAGTCACGTGCCTATTTCGAACAGATGAAAGGGCGTGGGGTACGTATCATCGATGAACACGCTCTACAAGGGATTACCCCCGACGCGCAAGGCAAGGATCATTTCGTCATTGTCGATGCCGTTGGTGTCTGCGAGATGGATCAGACCGATTCGCGCCCCATGGAGCGCAAAAAGAATGTTGGCTTCGAAAAACTTTTACAGGCCGTTGCCTTCGGTAATGCGGAAGCCGATGTGATATCCTCCGTCGCTGCTCGTTTAGCGCGTATGGAAAAGAAGCTGACCGCCGAGGAGCATCAGCAGGTAGAGGCCCTGCTCGATGGCAAGAGTCTCAAGGAGCTGACCGGCGACCTGGTTGACGCGCTCAATCCTGACAATCACAGTGCCAAGGCCTGTAAGGATTTTGCCACCAGCGAACCGGATAGCAAACAGGTACAGCAATCCGCTGTCAAACTGGTCGGTGAGGCGGTTAAGCCGCTCTGTAATCCTGATTTGCGAAAGCTACTGCTGGAGATAAAAAAGAAGAACGAGCAGATTATCGACACGGTCAGCCCCGATACGCTTATCTTCGCCGGCTTTACTGAAGAGAAGGCCAAGGGCGTGGTCGAATCGTTTGAGCAGTTCATCGTCGACAACAAAGATGAAATAACTGCTTTACAAATACTTTACAGTAAACCTTTCAAGCAACGCTTGAGGTTTGAAGATGTGCACGAGCTGGCCGGAAAACTGGTGGCTCAGGTTGAGCAGTTGCACATTTATCAGACCCATCCACTCGGGTGGGAGAAGAGGGTGCCGGATGAACTGTGGGCGGCGTATCAGAAGTTGCAGGCAGGCAAGGTACGTGGTGCAGCGGCCAATCATATTTTGACCGATCTGGTGTCGCTGGTGCGCTTTGCTATGCAACAGGACAATGAGTTGGTGCCTTTTCCTGAGAAGGTGCAGGTTAACTTTCGGGCGTGGGTAGAACAGCAGCAGACTAGTGGTAAAAGTTTTACCGCTGAGCAGCGCATGTGGCTGGAGATGATTCGTGACCACATTGCTGCCAATTTGTTGATTGAAACGGATGATTTTGATTATGCGCCCTTTGCGCAGGCAGGTGGAATAGGGAAAGTGTGGCAGTTGTTTGGGGATGATTTGAGTATGATTCTTGATGAATTGAATGAGGCGTTGGCGGCGTGAGTGTTGAAGAAACAAAATCGATATTTGAGCCGGAGCGGCCTGAAGTTCCAAGCAATTGGGCAGTTGCACCATTTCTTGATGTTGTTGATGTCGTCTCTGATAAAGGCAAACGCACAAAGCAAAGGGATTATCTAACTGAAGGCCGCATCCCTGTTATTGATCAAGGTCAAGATTTTATCGGCGGTTATGTTGACGATGACGAAATGGCTTTTGATGGTGAGTTGCCCATCGTTGTGTTTGGCGATCACACAAGAGCGATCAAGTTTGTTAATCAACCATTTGCGGTAGGGGCGGATGGTGTAAAGCTGTTGAAGCCATCAGATAGTTTTGACTCTAAGTTCTTTTTCTATCTACTGAACTCCCTGCAAATACCAAGTCGTGGCTACAGTCGGCATTTTCAGTTTCTAAAAAAGTTTCATTTGCCACTTGCTCCTTTGGAGCAACAAAAACGCATCGTCGCGGAAATCGAAAAGCAATTCTCCCGCCTCGATGAAGCCGTCGCCAATCTCAAGCGCGTCAAGGCCAACCTCAAACGCTACAAAGCCGCCGTCCTCAAAGCCGCCGTCGAAGGCAAACTCACCGAAGAATGGCGCAAACAGCATCCCGATGTTGAACCTGCCGACAAACTGCTGGAGAGGATTCTTGCCGAACGGCGCGAGAAGTGGCAGGGGAGAGGGAAGTACAAAGAACCTGCCGCACCGGATACCACCGATCTGCCGGAATTGCCTGAGGGGTGGGTGTGGGTAAGACTGGATTCAATTACTGCAATCAAAGGTGGAATAACCGTTGATAAAAAACGGAAAGATCCGACTGCTCGACTTGTTCCGTACCTGCGAGTTGCAAATGTTCAGAGGGGCTACCTCGATCTGGGCGAGATGAAGGAAATAGAGGCACCAATATCTTCAATTGAAGATTTAAGACTGGTGGCTGGAGATATTTTGTTTAACGAAGGTGGTGACCGAGATAAATTAGGTCGTGGCTGGGTCTGGGAAGGGCAGTTTGAAGAATGTATTCACCAGAATCACGTTTTTCGAGCAAGGCCATACTTAGATGAAGTGAATTCTAAGCTGATTTCATGGTGGGGGAATTCGTTCGGGCAGTTATATTTTCTGCGGGTTGGAAAACAGACAACCAATTTGGCTTCTATCAACATGACGAAGCTAAGTGAGTTTCCTGTTCCGCTGCCACCATTTGAGGAACAGACGCAAATTGAAATTGAAGTCGAGCGACTTCTTTCTGTCGTTGTAGAAGCAGAGGGGCAGGTTGAAGCCAACCTAAGACGAGCTGACCGATTGCGCCAGTCAATTCTTAAGAAAGCTTATTCAGGTAAAATAAATATTATTTGATGACATTTAATGTCACTTTGATGGTTGTTAATGGGGGATAGGATATGGGGATCATAAAAATAGATTTCGGTCCAAAGCAAATGGATATTACTGAAGACTCAATTAGGGCAATGGTCGTACAAAAACCTCGTCGAATGAAGATTAATGATGAATTTCCAGATCGATATGGAGTGATCAAGCCTTATGACGGTGGCGGTGATTGGTCTGTAAGATTTCCATTTCCAGAAACCTTTTCAAACGCATTTGACAGCCTTTACAAGGGGGCACACATTGGCATGAGGACAAATGACAAGGGCCGATGTTACACGTTTTTGAGTGGTACGTGTTTTTCAGGTGAACCGCCTAAAGAAGCTGAGACTTGTTGTCAGACTATTGGCAAATACGTTGCACTTAGAGACTGCATGGCTTTGTCTTTCGCTATTGACTATGACCATCAAGGAGGCGACCCCGCAAAGCCTCATTCAACTGTTGGTCGATTGCGTGATTTGGCAAAACCCAGGGACGGAAGTGTACCCAGTGCTGATAATTATAAGAAAGGTGGTAAGGGGTTAGCTCTCTTGTGTTTGGCGTTTCTGGATGACCTGGAGTGCTATAAAAATGCCGATTGTGTAGTTGCTATGCCGTCATCAACACCAGCTAAGCAATATGATTTGCCGAGAAGTTTTGCAAATATTTTCTCAAAAAAATTGGATATTGATAATTTTACTAAGCATGTACGGACGATAATAAAACGCGCTCAACTAAAAGGCCTTAAGGCCACTCAGCGGCTTGATGAAATCAGAGGAACAATATCCGTTGAACCTGGGATATTTGCCGGAAAAACAGTCATTTTAATTGATGATGTATATCAATCAGGAATCTCAATAAATTATGTTGCTATGCTTTTGCAGCAGGCTGGGGCTAAAAAAATCTTCGGTTTAACATGTGATAAAACATGCAGTAATACCGATAACATTGGATAGCAATATGACAGAAATTAAACCAGCCATCTTAGACATATTTTCCTTGCTGGGTGTAAAAGGTGTTGGCCCAGCAAAAATCCATTCATTGTGGAAAATTTCTGGTGAATCATATAAATCCTTTTCAGATTTTATGGCAAAAGGCGCTTCTCTCGAAAAACATCTAAAAAGTAATCAAATCTTGGAGTTTGAAGAGGCTCGGGATAAATCATTACAGCAGCTCTCACAACTCATGGAAGACGATATTACTATTGTTGATTATTTTTCAAATAGTTACCCCAGTCGATTGAAGAATATTCTTGGAGAAAAAGCCCCTTTGTTTTTGATGGTTAAGGGAAACATTTGTCTTTTGTATAAAAAATCTGTGGGTTTTTGTGGCTCCAGAAAAGCAAGTGAGAAAGGCATTGCAACAGCATCTGATTGTGCAGAGCAATTAGCAGGGCAGGGGGTAAATATTAACTCAGGTTATGCTAGCGGGATTGATATGGCTACACACCGTACGGCCCTTAATGCTGGTGGAACAACGACAATTGTGCTGCCTGAGGGCATAAATCAGTTCCGCATAAAAAAGCAAATTGAGGATTTATGGGATTGGGACAGGGTTTGTGTTGTCAGTGAGTTTCTTCCCAATTTGCCATGGAGTGTTCGTAATGCGATGCAAAGAAACAACACTATCATTGCCCTCTCTAAGGTCATGATTCTTATTGAGGCAGGTGCAACAGGTGGAAGTATTGCTGCCGGGAAAAAAAGTCTTGAGGTTGGAGTCCCTTTACTTGCTCCTGTCTATGAAGGTCTTCCAGAAAGCGCAATAGGGAATCGACAATTGTTAGAGCAAGGTGCCTTTAGGCTACATAAAAGTAAATCTACTGGTCGGGCACATTTAGACTGGGTTTTTGACGTAGCAAATCGTACTGATGAAACTCAGAAGTTAGATGAAAAAGATGATTCCGAAGAACAACTAGGTTTGTTTGGGAAGAAGAAATAATGACCCCAGCAGCAATCATATCCAAACTCTGGAACTTCTGTAGCGTCCTCCGTGGCGACGGCATGAGCTACGGCGACTACGTCGAACAGCTCACCTTAAAACAAGCTTTCTCCGGTCAGTTACTGCAAACAGGAAACAGAACTTGATTCTCCACTGCACCAAAAAGCTGGCTGAAAAACTGCCCCACGTTTCTGCAACACCACTTGTAGAAAACAGCCCACTGGGGAACTGGCACGCGCATCTTTACCGTTATGACCGTCGCCAGTGCGTATTGTTCTGTCACGACGAAAGCCGATACTGCTTGTTTCTACCAGGGCTAGTCAAAGCAAATTTTGCCGAACTGGGGCGCTTACACCGCGAGCTGTTTCTGGCAACGCTGGCGGCAGAAAATGTTTCTGAAACGCTATTGAAACGTGTGGCTCTGGTTTTGGGTCCGGTGCAGTTTGACCAAAAGACGGATCGCTCAGTGCTTGGATCGTTGCGGACCGCAGATCTCGATCTGAGTTGGTTGATTCATGATCAGCATGTTTTGGATTGCAATCCTCTGGAAATATCTCTAAAGCTGAATGAACGTCCAACGTCAGTGATGGGGAAATATTTTTTCCCGAAAAAGGCCATGCTGACACGGATTGAAACGCTATTGACGCGATGAAGAAGGAACGGACCATGGCAACATTGAAAATAAGTGGCGGACAAGTGGTTTTATTTCAGGCTGAAGGTGGAGAACCTTCCCTTGACGTGCAACTTAAGCAAGAGACCGTCTGGTTAACTCAGAAGCAGATGGCGTTGCTGTTTGAAAAAGATGTGCGAACGATTAATGAACACCTCAAAAATGTTTTCAAAGAAGGAGAACTGGATGAATCTTCAGTTATCCGGAAATTCCGGATAACTGCTGCGGATGGTAAATCCTACGATACCGGCCATTACAACCTTGATGTCATTATCTCTGTCGGCTATAGGGTTAAATCGAAGCGTGGCACTCAGTTTCGTCAGTGGGCAACACGGTTACTGCGCGAGCATCTGGTCAAAGGCTACACCGTCAACGAGCAGCGTTTGCGCGAAGATGCAGCAAAATTTCGTGAGCTTCAACAGACAGTCGATTTGCTGACCCGCACCCTGAAGACGCAAGAATTGGTGACCGACACCGGTGAGGATGTGTTGCGCGTCATCAGTGATTATGCCTATGCCCTCGCCACGTTGGATCGTTACGATCATGGCAGCTTGATCATTGATAAAACCACTCCCAAGGCCTTACATATTGTCGATTATGAGGAGGGAATTGCTTTGGTCAAGTCTATGAAAGGGGAGTTTGATGGCTTGTTCGGCATTGAAAAGGATCAGGGATTCAAAAGCGCTTTGGGGACTATTTACCAGACCTTTGATGGAAAAGAGCTTTATCCAAGTGTAGAGGAAAAATCCGCTAATCTGCTCTATTTTGTAGTGAAGAATCACGCTTTCAGTGATGGCAACAAACGGATTGCCGCAGCACTATTTATCTATTTTCTTGCCGCGAACGGTATTCTTTATCGACCTGACGGTTCTAAACGTCTGGCGGATAATGCTCTAGTGGCATTGACCCTGTTAATTGCCGAAAGCCGACCTGAAGAGAAAGAAACTATTGTCAAAGTTATCATCAATCTGATCAACCGGAGTAACGACTAAATATTATGACCTCAGCAGCAATCGTATCCAAACTGTGGAACTACTGTAACGTCCTGCGTGACGACGGCATGAGCTATGGCGATTACGTCGAACAGCTCACCTATCTGCTCTTCCTCAAAATGGCAGATGAGCGAACCAAGCCGCCTTATAACCAGAAAAGCAATGTCCCCGCCGATTACTCATGGCCGACATTGTTGAAGAAGGACGGCGACGAGCTTTTCGATCACTATCGGCACACTTTGGAAAACCTCGGCAATAAAAAAGGGCTGCTCGGGCTGATCTTCAACAAGTCGCAGAACAAATTTCAGGACCCGGCCAAACTGCGTCGTCTGATAGTCGATCTGATCGGTAACGAAAATTGGTCGGTTATGAGTGCCGATGTTAAAGGCGATGCCTATGAAGGGCTGTTGGAGAAAAACGCACAGGACACCAAAAGCGGTGCCGGGCAGTATTTCACTCCGCGGCCACTGATTCAGGCTATCGTTGACGTTATTGCTCCCAAGCCGGGCGAGACCATCAGTGACCCCGCTTGCGGAACCGGCGGCTTTTTGCTCGCTGCCCATGACAGCCTCGTCGATAACCATCCCCACATGACCAAGGATGAGCGGAAAAAGCTCATGGATGGAACCTTCAAGGGCTGGGAGCTGGTACAGTCGACCGCACGACTCTGCGCCATGAACCTGATGCTGCATGGTATCGGTAGTGACGACAGTAATTTGCCATTAGTCGTAAGCGATTCCCTCGCCGCTGATCCGGGTGACCGCTTCGACATCATCCTCACCAATCCCCCCTTCGGCAAAAAGAGCAGCACCACCATCGTTGCCGAAGATGGCAAGGTTGCCAAGGAGAAGGAAACTGTTGAGCGTGATGATTTCTGGGCAACAACTTCAAATAAACAGCTCAACTTCATGCAGCACGTTAAAACCCTGCTCAAACAGCATGGCCGTGCCGCCGTGGTTTTGCCGGACAACGTCCTGTTCGAAGGCGGAGCAGGGGAGACCATCCGCCGTAAACTGCTGCACGAATGCGATGTGCACACCATCCTGCGCCTGCCGACCGGCCTTTTCTACGCTCAAGGGGTAAAGGCGAACGTGATCTTCTTTGACCGCAAGCCAGCCAGTGAAACACCTTGGACCAAAAAACTGTGGATCTACGATCTTCGCACCAACATGCACTTCACCTTGAAAACCAATCCACTTAAACGCAGCGATCTGGATGAGTTTGTTCAGCTCTATAATCCCGCCAATCGGCAACAGCGTACCGCTACTTGGAACGATGAAAATCAAGCAGGCCGCTGGCGCAGTTACGACTACGAAGACCTTATCGCCCGCGACAAAGCCAGCCTTGATATCTTCTGGCTTAAGGATGATTCGCTGGAGGATTCCGATAATCTACCTGAACCAAGTGTTTTGGCGGCTGAAATTGTGGAAGATTTGCAGGCGGCACTAGAGCAGTTTCGAGAAATTGCGGTTGATTTGGGTGAATAATAACCTATTTGATTAGTTCTATGAGGGGATCATGATTATTAAAGAAACAGAGGAAGTGTACAGTTCTGATAAGTTTGTTCAAGCAGGTTTGGCTGCTGAAAAACAGATGGCCTTTTACCTGAAACGTGCTTTTGGGGATGATCCAAATGTTCTGATTTTAAACGGAATTAGGATCATACAGGATGATGATGCGGCACAAATGGATCATCTTATTTTACATGAATTCGGCATGCTTATTGTCGAAAGTAAGAGTGTCTCCTCGCAAGTCACTATTAACGAACATGGTGAATGGTCTCGTATTTTTAACGGAGTCAGTAAGGGGATGCCATCTCCGGTACTACAGGCTAAGCGCCAAGGGGAGTTTTTAAAACGTTATCTTGAACCTCATGCGGAAGCACTATTAAAAAAACTGCTCGGCATTCAAATGAAGTTTGACAAGATGCCGATCGATATTGTCGTTGCGATCTCTGACGCAGGTATTATCAAGCGGCCTAAAAAGTCCCTCGATGAACTAAATTACGTTTGCAAGGCCGACCGGGCAGTTGAGAAGATCCAAGAAATCATCAAAGGTTATCGCAAAAAAGACAGAGCGGTACTTTCCCTCGGAGCCTATATCCTTGGGAAAACTACAAGAGCAAACATCAGTACATTTCTTATCAAGAACAATTCGCCAGTTAATAGCACTGCTCAAAAAGAAAAACCTAAGAACCAAACCCCAAAAGCTCAAACTGAGTATAGTGCCAGTAAATTCTTTGCAGCTTGCAAACATTGTAGTGGAACAATGGTCGATGTGGCTTATGGTAAGTATGGCTACTATTTAAAGTGCCGCGATTGTGAGAAGAACACGCCTATCCGTAAGACCTGCTCAGGTTGTGGCAAACCGTTGCGGGTGAGAAAAGAGAAGGAGAAGTTTTTTCTGGAGTGCAAAACATGTGACACTTCGGCGCTGTTCCATAAGAACTCCACAATGGCTTAATAATATTATGTCTACGGATTGCCCTTTTTGACGTCTCTAAACAATTATTTTCCGTTCCGCTATACCGTAAAAGGGAAATAGCATGTCCTTAGCTATAATCTACCCGAACAAAGATGTAAGTAACTGGGTCACAGCGCTTCATGCTTGTGATCCAAAGTTAAAAGTCGAAGTCTGGCCTGAGATCGGCAATCCTGAGGAAATTGAGTTCGCTTTGTGCTGGAACCATCCTGCTGCAGTTCTGCAACAGTTCCCGAATCTGAAATGCATCTCTTCCCTTGGGGCAGGGGTCAACCACCTGTTGAACGATAGCACCCGCCCGACCAATATCCCGTTGGTTCGTTTGGTTGATGATGGTCTGAAACAGTCGATGGCTGAATATGTCATGCTCGGGGTGCTTGAACATTTTCGGCGGTTTCAAGATTACCGCCAGCAGCAAACTGACGGCGAATGGAAAGAGCAACAGATCCCCCATATGTCCGAAATTGGTATCGGAATTATGGGCTGTGGTGAAATCGGTCGGTATGTTGCAAATAAGTTATCAGAATTCGGGTGCAACGTTTTTGGCTGGAGCCGCAGCCCAAAAGAGATCAACAATATCCCGGTCTATTCAGGCAATGATGAACTGGATAAATTTCTGAAAAAGGCGAATATCCTCGTCTGCCTGCTGCCATTGACGCCAGAAACAGAAAATATACTCAATACACAGACTTTCAACCGTTTGCCACCAAAAACCTATCTGATTAATGTCGCCAGAGGATTTCATTTAGTCGAGGAAGACCTGCTCTTAGCCCTTGAATCTGGTCAGCTTTCTGGTGCGCTACTCGATGTTTTCAGAGAAGAACCGTTGCCGAAACATCATCCTTTCTGGTCTCACAATAAAATCACAATCACCCCGCATGTTGCGAGTGTCACTAATCCTAAATCAGCCGCGGTACAAATTGTTGAAAATTATCGGCGGGCTCAAAATGGTGAAACATTGCTCAATTTGGTTAATGTTGAGGGTGGGTACTAAAGAGAGTTTGGCAATTCTGGAAGAGTCCAACGGGACGTAGTTGATATTGTGACATTAAATACAAACCTATCCCCAAACAACATCAGAATTTTTTGCGCCACAGGAAAGGAAAATCATGAAAGTTATAGCATTCAACGGCAGCCCAAAAGCCGAAGGCAATACTTTTCACACTCTAAAAATGGTGACCGATCAACTGGAACAAGAGGGGATTCAGACACAGATCATCCAAGTGGGAAATAAATCTATTCGCGGTTGTACGGCCTGCGGTCAGTGCCGCGAAAATATGAATGAACAGTGTGTACTGCCGGGCGATCAGGTTAATGATTGGATCCAACAGATGAAGCAGGCCGACGGCATCTTGTTCGGTTCGCCGGTTTATTTTGCCGCTATGAGCGGAACCATGAAATGCTTTATGGACCGTGCTTTCTACGTCAGTGGCGTTAATGGCGGTCTGCTGCGCCACAAAGTTGGTGCGGCAGTGGTCGCGGTTCGCCGTTCGGGTGGGCTTCCGGCCTTTAATCAATTGATCAATTTCATCTGCTATGCCGAAATGCTGATGCCGTCCTCCAACTATTGGAATGTCATCCATGGCACCAGCCCCGGCGAGGTAACACAGGACTCCGAGGGGATGCAGGTCATGCAAATGCTTGGCAAGAACATGGCCTGGCTAATGAAACTGGTCGAACATGGCAAGAGTACGATTACCCCACCCCAACCGGAGGCTAAAACCTATACCAACTTCGTGCGCTGATCGGCCAATAAAAGTGATTAGCGGTAAAGAAGCTTATTCTTTGGCAAAACCAAGCGGAATCAGTCTCAATGCTGAAATGATTCAACGGATTTCCCATCAGGTGGAACAGCGTTGCCGGGATGTTGAGCCGATTGCGTATCGAAAAGAAAAAGCTTAATCCGTTACTAAAATGTTGAGACAGTTCTGATAAACTTTATCTGACACATCCCAATCTCTACAAGGAGTTCCTATGCCTGGCCTGTTTCTAAGATGGCTTATCCTTACGGCTGCTATTATGGTTTCTGCCTATCTCTTTCCCGGCATCGAGGTCAGTGGTTTCGGTACTGCTTTGTTCGCAGCTGTAGTTCTGAGTATTCTTAATGCCTTTTTCCGGCCGATTCTGATCATCCTTACATTGCCGATTAACCTTCTCACGCTTGGCCTCTTCACCTTTGTTATCAATGCCTTCCTGCTGCTTATGACTTCCGGAATTATTGGAGGCCTGCATGTGGCCGGATTTGGTTCAGCGCTCTTCGGCTCACTGATCATTAGCCTGGTGAGTTGGGGACTCAGCTCGTTCATAAGTGATCGTGGGCGGGTGGAGTCCATGGACATCGAGCTGCACCGTAAGAATGGTAATCGCTGGGAGTGAGTTTGAGTTGCAGTCCATATTTCTTCATTTGCATTTAAAACAATCTGCCCAGAAAACTGTTAGAATTAGACGATCCGTTAGCTTGGATAGCTAAAACTACCGGAAAAGCGACTAGGGGATTTCTCTACAGCTCTTGTTGGAGCAGCTAAATTCATTCAAGAAAAGGAGTATTTATGTTTAAAGTTATCCTAAATGGCATAAATCGACTGGATTTCGAATTGAGTGGAAAGTTAAACACAGAAGAAATGAAACTTGCCTTAGACGAACTTGAAAGTAAGTCAAAGGATATTGAAAATGGAAAAATTCTCTATGAAATAATCGACTTTCACCTTCCATCATTGGGGGCTATAGCCGTTGAATTATCTCGATTCCCTTCAATGTTAAAGCTCATGAAAAAATTTGACCGTGTTGCAGTATTGACAGATAAAAATTGGCTCAAAAAAGCAAGTGAATTTGAGGGGTATCTTTTCCCAGGACTGGAAATAAAAGCCTTCGACAGAGGTCAAAAAGAAGACGCCGAAGCGTGGCTGGTCAGTTGAAAAAGCGATTCTCACCCGAATACCCCCTAAGAGTAGCGCTGTTCGGGGCCCTCCCCGTATTCTTTGAAATGCGAAGATTGGCCTTAGTTCTTCAGAATTAGATCGAGGGAAAAATAATGATTGGATCATTTTTCTTAAATATACTCAAAGAAAGGTCTCTAGTATTTAAACAACCAGATGTAGATATAATAGCTGAGGCTAGTGTCCATCTTGCCTTCGGGAAAATTGCTACGACAACAAGGGAGAAGTTCCGTGTCGACAGAGTGGCGCTATATCGAAAGTGCGCGATAACGGAGATGTCCTCAGCGAATATCTACTGGGTACTGAATTATGGAACTGATTTGGAGAAGTTTTTTGATCCCAAAGAAATCGAATGGCTTAAGGATATAGTTAATAAAGCCAATGATAGGAGTCAGAAACAATCGTCAGCAGGTGAGGGACAA
The DNA here is from genome assembly GCA_016744595.1 of Desulfuromusa sp. Lineage (GTDB taxonomy): Bacteria > Desulfobacterota > Desulfuromonadia > Desulfuromonadales > Geopsychrobacteraceae > Desulfuromusa. The sequence goes on along the minus strand of JADGEB010000004.1, from coordinate 25,119 downwards.
AATCGTGATTCACGGGGGTAATATGGTGCACCCAAAATGCAGAAAAATATCTCGATTAACTATTTTCTTCCTGATCACTGCATGCATCGGTCTATGTACGGCAACAATGGTCAGTGGTCAGATGTACAGGTGGGTTGATGACAACGGTCAACTCCATTTTTCTAACTCTCCACAAGATATTCCCGACAAAATACGCTATAAAAACAATGAATATACCCCTGATAGTTCAAGTATAACTATAAGCAATAGAGACAAGGGGTCAGTAGGCAATCCTATTGATAACCACAGCAAGACGTTAAGTGGAAAATCAATATCCATTCCGTACACCGCCAGAGAGGGGCTTGCAAGTCGAGTTATTATTGATGTGACATTCAATGGTCAGGTCACAGTACCGATGATGGTTGATACTGGCTCTCCGGGGTTGGTTATTTCCGACAGCCTGGCTGATCGTCTCAATCTTTACTCTGAAGACGGAGCCAGACTTATGGTGATTATTTCAGGTATTGGTGGCAAGAAAGTAGCAACGAAAACCATTATTGACAAAATAACGATAGGGGGAATCACCGAGAAATTTATTCCAGCCCATATTGTCTCTGGTATGTCATCGGGTCACTACCATGGATTAATCGGCATGGATGTTTTATCAAGCTACACAATAACTATTGATCCGGTTCACCATAAGCTGATTGCAAATTTGATCCCATCTGCACAAAACCAACCAGCAGGTCGTAATAGATCGTGGTGGATGGCTAATTTTAGAGAGTTTGGTTTTTATCAGAAGTTTTGGAAAAAGCAGGAAGAACTGATCGGTAAAAGTGACTCACCATATGCCAGACTTTCCAGCAGTGAACAAAACCGGGTGAAAAGTTTTATTCTTCAACAGAAGTCTAAGGCTGATGAGCTCTTTAATCAATTGGAACGTTATGCTCGTTTTAACAGTGTGCCGCGTCATTGGCGCAGGTAATATTAAGTTGTGTAAGAAAGACAATAGCGAGGCCATGAAGTGACCCCGCTATTGTTCCACACATAACGTCGCATAATATATATTATGTAAACCTACAGACGTATACCGAAATTAGACCAGACAAGAATTAAAGTCAACCCTTAATTACATCTTAAAACCATCATACTTATCATCATTCTCTAAAACGTCATCCATTGGCCTATCTGGGATAATAGCCTCATCCTTTAATAAAAAAGTACCAGCAACAGAAAGACAAATGCCCACAACAATTTGCCACCAACCAGAAACGTAAGCATGACGAGAAACAGAAGCATATTGATTTTGAGCGTGGATCAAAACATTATCAAGGGAGCGAACCCCAGACTTAACAACAGGAATACCAGACATAAGGCCGTCAATAGCCCTCATATCATTCAATAAAATAAAACCGTTAATAACAAAACCAACCCCAAGAACAATAAGAATCACAGCCCATACTTTTTTTGGTGTCATAAATCCCCCTAATTGTTAATAATTAGAAGAAATTTACACAAGATCTTGTAAAATGACAAGAATTCTAATGGAGTGGTAAGGACTCGTTTTTTAGGTGGCGAGTACATTACCATTACGTCAAGGAGGAAAAACGCTTTGGGACACGTTGTGCGTGTCCCTAGAAAGCGTTTTTCCTCCTTGACTTCATTACTGGTTAAAGACTTAAAAGCATCATTTAGGAAGAGGGTTGGTTTTTCTTTGGTAAGTTACCAGTTTTTCCATCGTCTACAAAATGGGTTGCCCTACCCGTTTCAGGCTCTGTTGTTTCATACTTCTGACCAATTTTTGAATATGTTCCATCATCGGTTCTATTACGCATAAAACCGCCTGTTTGGAGAGTATTCAGTTGAGCAAGGATATCATCGGGAATTGCTGCAACAACTCTATGATTTTCAATGTCCGCTGTGTATGAATATGTGAAGTCTCTTAATGCTATGACTTTACCGAAAAACTCGATAGCAACAAGACGATCACCAAACCACATACCGCCAAGTAAGACTCTTGTCGTTGGATCTATATCAGGAAGAGGCATGGAAGGCTTCGCAGCTGCGGGCGGTCGGTCTCTCAAGCCGCCGCCTTGCTTTCTTGCCTTTTGATCAATGGGAATACGGGGGGATTCAATGCCTGATGCGACATTTTGAGTAATTCTAGTGTTTTTTCCAAGGTTGAAATTATGAACGAAATATCTAAAACCACCAAAAAAAGCAAGCACAAGTAAAACACAAACCAGAAGAAGCTTTCTTGCAGGATGGGGTGGCTTTTCTAGAGATTTAACATCAAAGGATTTATATAAAGCAAAAATCATTTTATCAGTTTTTTTAACTGTACCGCCTATTTTGTCAAAACCCCCAACGTAAAAATGATATCTGAATTCATTCATGATTTTGAAGGATGAACGAACTGCTCTTATTTCAAATTCCAGAAGGTCGGTTATTTTTCTAGTAATGGAACCCCACGACTGATAGGTCAAATAAAAATCAATTCCTAAATGACGATGGTACTGGAAAAGAAAAAGAACATCATTGTTTTTATAATTGGAAGGAAAATACTTTTGAGCCTCATCCAAGAGAATCAAATATTTCATTTTAGGATTTTGTTCTACTAATTTCTCAAAATAAGGAACAGTAAGAAAAGTTTCAAAATCAATATTATTTTGCTTTAAATATTGATCGACATTAACGCAAGGAAGCTTAAATTCCTTAATATTAGTGAATATAGTTAATTCCGGATAATCTTTATTATGTGTCCATTCTGAATATTGCTTATCAAAAGTGAAGTATTTCTCTGCAATTTCCTTGACAACAAAATATGTTTTACCTGAACCGGGAACACCGGAGACACCTTTAATCATAAGAATAACCTCTGCAAATCATAACAAATATGTGTAATTCCTATTAAATATCCGACAAGAACACCAAATAAAAATAACTTCATAATATTATCCGTTATACCCCACTGTTGAACTAGGAAACTAGACATGTCTATAGACAAGGCTATAATTACAATTAGTTAAATAATGCGCATAACGCGAAGCGAAAAACGAACAGACAGAGCAGATAACGTCATAGCTAGACACTCTGGCAGAAACAACGAATCAACAAAATATGCCATTAAACCAGAAGCTTGATATGTTAAAGGACTTTCTATCATTGAAGTATTAGCAGTCATGAAATCCATAGATTTTTCAATCATAGAATGAAAAACATTATTCAAAACAATTGGAAGAACCGTAACAGTCAATGCAATAAAAAGAACTTTCAGAGCAAGAAAACCAAGTACAAATCTAGCAAAAGCAGAAGAAAAGAAAGCCCCAATAACAGCAATAGCAGCAAACATAATTAATCCTTCCCAAATATTATAAAATAGGTGCCAACAGTAGAAAGAAAGATAAGAATTTGCCCCATAAAGTTCAAGGTACTAGGCCATGGTTCGTCACAAAATGAAAACACAACATCTTTTCCCTTATAATTCCAATGCAGAGCACAAACAGGAGCACTTGTCTGAATGGAACTACCAGTTATCATGGTAGCGATAGGTGAATCATTAAGGAAACCTGTAAAAAGATCAGATATATCATCTTCTTCCGGAATATCATCTTCAGAAAGTGACCCATCAAAATCACCTTCACCAGAGCCTAAATCATAATTATAATTTTCGGGATTATCTTCAGTTGCAGTAGTTCCAGTAACAAGAGTATTTCCCGGTGTGCCTTCAGCTGGTTGAACGCCAGTGGGAGAACTAGAGGATGGAGCAAAGCCAGTTCCAGAGGCTGAACCTTCTGGACGGTCTACTGTTGTTGTTGCGGTTGAAGAAGAGCCATCAGAGTTAGTTGTTGTAACGGATACAGTCGCTGTTTCCGTACCGTCACCATTGTTAACTACAGATTCACCCGAATAATCAATTGTTGATCCTGTGTCTAATCCTGAAAAATCAGTAGGCTCAGCAATATCTAAATTTGACAGTTCAAGTTCAAAATTTTCACTATAGAATTCATCGCTCATACCATAGGGTATGTAATCATCAGGAGTAGCCAAACACATTGACGATCCATCAGTTTTTTCACGCAAAGTTGAACCCTGAGGACAATTTAAAAGTTCGTCTGGCTCGGATTCATGACCACAAAATTCTATTCCATCGCCAGATAACAATATTTCATAACCTGAAGGACAATAGAATTGACACTCAGCAGAACATGAACCACCGCAATCTATACCGGACTCATCGCCATCTACCTGACCATTTGAACAGGTATTAGGTTCAACAGGTGGTGGCCAAGGATCTTCCTCACATGGAGTTGACCCACAATATTTGCCACAATGATAAAATACTTGATAGGATGATTTACCGCTAGGGCAACTCATCCCACCACTGTAAGCTTTAAAATTAATAGTAATTGGACAACCACTGTTTCCACCACTTGAGACGCTAGGATTTGGGTGCATACTTAAACCAGTGGTTCGACAAGTTATATTACTAGTAGTTGGTTCAGGATTATAGGCATAATATGTACCATCAGACTGTAAAACATCAGCATGCACAAACGGAGCACACAAACAGACAGAGATTAATAGTCCTAATAATAAATAAATCGTATTTTTCATTTCTTATCTCCAAAAAAAAGCCCTACCCTGAGACATGGGAAGGGCTTTGGAATCGCTCGAACCGAATAATTAGCTACGATTTACAGTTTTGATCAGCTTACGAATACCCCACATAACACCAAGGCCAACAATAATAATTGCAGTTACCGCCTCAACCTGAGTTATATCAACAACAAAGCCGGTGAGATCGACAGCAGCGAAAGAGCTTGATGCTCCGGCCAGCACAAAACCACCGGCAGCAGCAATTTTTTTCAACATACGATTTGATAAATTTTTCATAATAAAACCTCCAATAAATTAAATTAAAATGTCTCAAGTTACAGCCGAGCGAAACTATAAATTTTTAAGCCAAAGATTAATAAAAGCGACACCACAAACGATTCCAGCGAAGCCATGTAAAAGATTTATATAATCTTCAAAACTCAAATAACCAGCAATGGGAGTATCATCCCCTAAATCTTCGATCCAAGTACAAGTGACCTCATCAAAAGCGATATAATATTCCCAATCATTTGAACAACCTAATTCAGAAACGGGATAGTAACCAGTGTATATAAATGATCCAGTTGCATCATAATTAGCCTGACAACTTGTTTCTAAGGGGTCTAAAGTATTAACGTAATAATCAGCCGTCCCAGAGGAAGTGCAGCCGATAGCAGTTGTTGTAACCTCAGAAGCAAAATAACCCGTTAAAGAATCACCAACAGCAGAAAAGGCAACATCCCCCAAGAGGATAAAGAACGCCACGTTCAAAATTAAGAATATCGCCCTCATAGCTATGACCTTGTAATAACTTTAATAATCATTCCGATGGGGATATAAACCAGACCGAAATAGACTACCAATGTGAAAAAGTAGTTGAATACGTCATTGCCCATTACAGGCATAACGAGAACTAGCTCCATCATTAACGGCTCGCCATCACGAATTCCGGAAGATCGACAAAGACATTAATCATGCCTTTTTCATCAGAATTTAAGGTTTTGAGATCTTGAGCGAATACTGCATGGGTAGATGTGAGTTTGCCATTTTCAATAAGAGCAAACTTCTGGACGAATCCGGTTTTTTTCTTCGATTCAAAGGGTTGACCAATCGGCATTCCTGAAACTTTGATTTTCATAACGTAGAGCCTTTCATAAGAGAGTTAAATTAAGTAACGTGACTCTCTTATAAAAGACTTCAATCAATAAAAACAGATTACAATGGTATACTATTGTATTCAGATAAACCCATATCAAGCAAAGTTCTTATAACTACTGACATAGAAACATTATATTCTTGAGAAATATTTTTTATTTCTTCAAATTGATAATTATAAAATCTTACAGGTGTTGGAACTTCTGAAACCTTACAGGATGATTTTTTTAATAGTTCGATTGCAACAATAGTTTTCATTTTTAATTCCCCTTTTTATTTAATAAGTTAGATAAGTAAAAAAATCTTGATCGAAGTGCCCTGCTCTTTTCTTGAGTGAACTCGATGGTAGAAGTAAGGTTTTCTGTCCATGAGAGTAAGGACTCTAATTTTCTGCATGCGTCGTGTTTATATCGAGGACGACCAACACCTTTTGAAAGTATCGGTTTTCCGCATAGTTCACAGTTTCGCATGCCTAAACCCCTTCCCATTTTTCATATGAGCCTTCTCTGAACATGGACACTATCAAGCGGCAACCCTTGAGCTTTAATAGACGTTGAAGCTCTTTTGGAACTTTCTTGCCGATGAATGTTTTAAGAAGAACCCCATCAACATAAAATTCGTTAACGTATATGAAGTGTTTAGATCTAATCTTCATTCTGGTAATGCCAGCATGTAAGATAAATAACCTTCATTCATTCGAGAGCCGAATAATCGCAGCCATTCTTTTCTATCGGTTTTTTTGATGCCTGTACGAATAACGCTTTTGATGAATTCTAAGCCCTCAGAAACAAAGACTTGAGCAAGGGTCTTACACAAAAAATCATTAACCCATATGACTTTCTTTTTTATTGTTGACGGGTTTTTTCTTTCTCCGGTTTTTATTGGTTGGCAACCGGCGAGGAAGGTTTCCCACCATGTGCAGCGATTCCAATCAGCCTTGTTAACAGAATTACCCTCTTTAAAATCTAGAATTCCCAATAGATAACCAGCGTCAAGACCTTGTTTTATAATGGTTTTTGCTACAATGTTTGCGGTTGAAGATTTCCAACGCCCTTCTATTCTGATCCAGGGGCCAGGGTCATCATGACCCCGATCCATCCTCTCTAATTGCTTGTTGTAAATAACCAACATTCGTTTTCCTTTGGAACTGCCAAAAGTCCAAGAGTCGGTTATTTTTTCAAGATTTGCGTTGAGATCTTGACGGGGGGTTATTCTGCGGAATCGGTGCACCGCCTGACCTGACAAAATCGCTGAACTGATTGTTTCCATGTCGAGAAGTTCGGTTTTGCAATCAAGAGCAACGTCTATGCGTCTGAAAGTCGCACCATCTCTGTGCGCTACTCTTATGATATCAAGTGAATCTCTGTTGACTTGATCGAGAGCTTGAGCGGACAGGATAACTTTAACTGGTGAGTGTTTATGTGAGGGAGATTCAAGAACTTTTACAAGGCCAAAAGACCAAAGAGCTTCAAAGCCTTGGATTGTATAGGTTTCAAGGGTGAAATCATCGAAAGGAAGGTTTAAATATCCCTGTATAACGTCAACTGCATTAACGTTTTGAACTGTAAATTCTAACCAATCTATTTTTATAGAATAGTTTTTTTCGATCTCCGTTGCTTGCGGAGCTACGCTTTCAGCTTCGCTCTTTGCAGTACACGCAAATCTAGTAAGCGGATCTGTGTCACAGTCTCGATCCACAACAACCAACTCAGGTTCACGGTAAAAATCTTTAACTATCGACATTTGCAATCCCCCCACTGCTGAAGGTTATGCAAAGCATAAAACGCCCGTTGATTAATTGGCATCTTACGAGCTTTCTTTTCAAGAAAATGACCGGGTTTTGTGTTAGCAAGAACATACTTTTCAGCAAGTTCAAGCATTTCTGACACTGTTAATTTTCGATATTTTTTAAATGTAGATAAAAGGATTTCGTTCTTTTGATTAGCAAGTCTTTCACGGCGTGACATAAAAAAACCTCCAGACGTAAGCTATTGAAATCGTTATGATTCCAATCGTCTGGAGATTATACTTATGCGGTCATACAAAAATATGAACCACTAATATATATTATGTAAACTAAAATATATTCCTACACCTAATATGGCTAAGGGAGTAAGACAATCTTTCCATACACCCCATTCAGCATAACCAAATCATGTGCTTTGGCAGCATCTGTAATTGGCATTTCTGAATGGATGACCGGGCTGAAACGACCGTCAATCAACCCTGCTTTAATTGCTGCATGGATTTGAGTCAGGTCTTTGGGATCGACATTAAATAAAGACATTCCGAGGACAGAGGCATTTTTTCCCATAGTGTCGCGTGGATCGATTTCAATTGTGCCACGATTACCAATGACAACAACTCTTCCATTGTGAGCAAGTAGCTTGAGGTCTTTATCCAGATTGACATTCGCTAGCATTTCCAAAATAACGTCAATTCCTTGGCCACATGTTAGTTCGGTTAGTGCATCAAGATAATTTCTAGAATTATGATTCAGCGCAGCAATAACACCCTGGCTTTTTAATAACTCTAAACCCTGCTCAGTGCCTGCCGTACCAATAACTCGTAAACCGTTAGCTTTTGCAATCTGAATGGCCGCTATTCCGACCGCTCCACTGGCGCCATGAATCAAAAGTGTTTCACCTGGTAATGCTTGTGCACGAAAGTTCAATGCATAAAAAGCAGTACTATATGGCACTCCTAGTGCTGCTCCGGTACTGAAATCTATATGATCCGGCAAACTGTGAGCCTGATCAGCATTGCAAATGAGTTCCTTGGCGTAGCTTCCTGATTGGTTGCCGCAGATATAAACACGATCACCAACTTTTTTATGCTTAACATCAGAACCAATTTCCGTAATAATTCCAGCAGCATCCTTTCCTGGTGTGTATGGTAGCTCTGGCTTTATTGGATAAATTCCTGCCCTGATATAGGTATCAACCGGGTTGACTCCAATGGCTTTAACTTCGATTTTAAGTTGATTTGAACCAGGAGTCAGTTCAGAAATGTTTTCAAGCGTCATAACCTCTGAACTGCCAAATTTATGAACTCTTATCGCCTTCATTCAATAATCTCCTTAAGTTATTTATTTTTTTAGATGAGAATTTAAGCAGTATATCAGCCAATCGCTGCCAATTCCAGTCTGCCACCCCAGCGGCGGAGCAATTCATTTTTAACTAGCTCTGCATCCTTGCTATTTAGCTGATTGGTGTCTTTTACGTATTTAAAGGCCTCATTACGAGCATTTTCAAGGATACGGATATCTTTCAACAAACTAGCAACTCTAAAGTCGGGCAATCCCGCCTGCCGGGTTCCAAGGAAATCACCTGGACCACGAATTTCCAGATCCGCCTCAGCAATGCGAAAGCCGTCGCTGGTTTCAACCATAACTTGTAATCTGCGTCTTGCATCTTCACTGTAATGTTCTGAAGGAATAAGTAAACAGTAACTTTTATCAGCCCCACGACCAACACGACCACGAAGTTGATGTAATTGTGAAAGACCAAAGCGGTCAGCATGTTCAATCATCATCACGGTTGCATTCGGCACATCAACACCGACTTCAATGACTGTTGTTGAAACCAGAAGTTGAATTTCTCCTTGACGAAATCTGGTCATCACCGCATCTTTTTCTATCGATTTCATTCGACCATGAAGCAAGCCAATCTTGAATTCTGCAAAAATCTCATTTGCAAATAATTCTGCAGCACCTGTTGCTGCCTGAAGGTCACTTTTTTCCGACTCTTCGACTAACGGATAAACAACATAAGCCTGTCTTCCTTGTTGCAGCTCTTGTTTGATCAGCTGATAGGCACCTTTTCGTAGCGAGGAGCTGAACCGCTTTGTTGTGACAGGTTTTCTTCCCGGTGGCAATTGGTCAATGACAGAGATTGACAGGTCGCCGTATAGCGTCATCGATAAGGTTCGTGGAATGGGAGTTGCTGTCATCACCAGAATGTCTGGATTCACCCCTTTGCGTTTAAGTAAGCTTCGCTGCCGAACTCCAAAGCGATGTTGTTCATCAACAATCCCCAGCCCAAGGTATTGAAACTCTACTCCATCCTGCAGGATTGCATGAGTCCCGACGACTAGGTCAACCTCACCTTTGGCTATTTGATCCAGCATATTTCGTTTTGCCGCAGCAGGCATGCTTCCCTGGAGCAAACCAGTTTTTAATCCCAGCTTTTCCAGCCAGGAACTAAAAGTCTGAAAATGTTGTTCAGCAAGAATTTCGGTTGGTGCAACGACAGCAACTTGTGCATTGTTTTCAATAGCAATCAATGCAGACATAAGGGCAACCAGGGTTTTTCCACTCCCAACATCACCTTGTAGTAAACGGTGCATCGGCTGCGGAGCCATCATATCGTGTTTAATTTCACCCAATACCCGCCGTTGCGCATCGGTTAATTTAAACGGCAGAATTTTATTCAACGGGATTGTAAATTTATGCTCAAAATTGAAAGCAATCCCCTCTTCCAGTTGCACCCCTGCCCTTTTTAGTGCTAACCCGACTTCCAAAAAGAAAAATTCATCAAAAACCAGTGATTTGCGCGCACTGTCTTTACCATCTTCCAATTCATTCAAATTAGCTGACTCATCAGGCCAGTGAATTTTCTGTAACGCTTCTGGAATTGTCTGCAAATGGTGTTTCTCCCTGATATATTCGGGCACAAAACTCTTAGTGAAGCTGGCAAAGTCGTGACTCAGCTGATACCAAATCTTGCGAGCCTGTTTTTGACTCAATCCTTCTGTAAGAGCATAAACGGGGAGAATTCTGCCAAAGTTAAGGGGGTCAGACTGCAACAACTGCTGTAGATCGGTATTTACCTGTATCAGCTCAGAGTCGGGGTGATGAATTTCACGGATGGCAGCGAAACGCTTGATTTCGCCAATAAAAATAGCTTTTTGACCAAGCGGAAAGCGTTTCTGTAGCCAAGGCTTACGGTATCGAAACCATTTTAGAGAGATCTTTCCGGTATCATCTCCTACAATAACTTCATAAATACGTCGGCGACTGCGATTCGTGACGGTTTCACCCGAAGCGAGGACAGATCCGACAAAAACTTCCTGATGATTATCTGTTAATTGATTGATTGTTTTGAGCTGACGACGATCCTCATAGCGAAGCGGGAGATGATACAGGGCATCTTCAATCGTATTCAGGCCAAGTTTTTTTAGTTTGGGGAGCATTCGTGGCCCGACACCCTGGAGGATATCAAGCTTTTGATTGAGTTTTGAATGATGATCAAGGGATGAGTTTTGAACCAACATGCAATAGGCTCAATCGTCAAAGATGTTATTCAGTGCAGCAAGAATCTCATCAACATCAAGGCCATGAGCTCTAACCCCTTGAGCAATAGATTCAGTAGTCGCACCAAGACATCCAACACAACCTAAGTTAAATTGATCGAGAACCTTAGAAGCATCAGGGTTCATCTGTAAAACCTGATAAAAAGTCATATCTTTGGTGATTTTTGGAGCCATCGTTACCTCCATAGCTGGGGTAGATATCACTGCAACATTGAGGTTGATTTTCCCAGAATCACCTTTGAAATGCAAGAAAAACGGGGTATTGTCAACAATGACAATACCCCGGCAACTAAAAATATGACTCAGCAATAATTTCTCTTACCCCCAAGGCGTTAACACCGGAGGGTGGACTTTTTGCGACGCTATTAGCTGTATTCTATATCTGTTACTTCATAAACTTTAACACCAGACGGGACATTGATACTCACTTCTTCATCGATCTTGTGTCCAACCAAAGCTCTACCCACAGGAGAACTGATAGAAATTTTACCAACTTTAATATCAGCTTCGTCAACACCAACAATCTGGTAGGTAACTTCTTTTTCTGTATCTATATCGAACAAAGTCACTTTTGCACCAAAAACTATTTTGTCACTTTTTATGGTTGTTGGATCGATAACCTGTGCAACAGCAATTTTATGATTCAACTCTTTAATGCGCCCCTCAACAAAACCCTGTCGATCTTTGGCTGCATCATACTCAGCATTTTCCGAGAGATCGCCGTGGCTGCGTGCTTCAGCAATATCCTGTACAACCTTCGGGCGCTCAAACCGAACCAGGTTTTTTAGTTCTTCTTGTAGACGCTGATGTCCCTCTGTTGTCATCGGAACCGATTCATCCATAACTGGTCACTCCTCAAAAAAAACAGTGGACGGTAACACCGCCCACTGGGTTATTGCTCTATTTTTTCGCCTTCAACTCGCTGGATAATACTCTTGTAGAGGCTTAACGTCAAGGTCTTCTCTCAGCATTGCCAAGATGCCATCAGTTCCAGCCTTAATCCCTTCCATCGTAGTGAAGTAAGCAATTTCATAGATGATCGCGGAGCGACGAATTGAATATGAATCAGAGATCGATTGCGCACCCATCGTCGTGTTAAAGACCAGGCAAATATCACCGCTCTTGATTGCATCAACACAATGAGGTCTCCCCTCTTTCACTTTGTTGATTTTTTCGGTTTTGATTCCGTTCTGATTTAAAAAATCAGCAGTTCCACTTGTTGCAACAATGGAGAATCCGGCTTCAACCAGTTTCCGGGTCGGTTCAAGAATAGCTTCTTTATCAGAATTTTTCACACTAATAAAAATTTTACCGCTTTGTGGTAGTTTAACCCCGGCACCTAACTGTGATTTGGCATAGGCTTTACCAAAATCATAATCAATGCCCATAACCTCACCAGTTGATTTCATCTCCGGACCGAGCAATGTATCAGCTCCAGGAAATTTAACAAATGGGAAGACCGCCTCTTTGACTGAGATATAATCAGGAATAATATCTCCAGAGACACCTAATGCTGCCAAACTCTGTCCCGCCATAACTTTTGCAGCGATCTGTGCTAATGGCCTCCCTGTCGCCTTGGAAACAAATGGAACGGTTCGACTAGCCCGTGGATTGACTTCTAACAAGTAAATATCGCCGTCCTTAACTGCAAACTGAATATTCATTAAACCGACAACTTTTAATTCCAGAGCAAGTTCAATGGTCTGACGACGAATCTCCGCAATAATGTCATCTGGTAATGAAAATGGAGGCAAGGTACAGGCAGAATCACCTGAGTGGATACCAGCCTCTTCGATATGTTGCATGATACCGCCGATAACAACTTCACTTCCGTCTGAGAGAGCATCAACATCGACTTCAATAGCATTCTGTAAAAATTTATCTACAAGTACGGGATGTTCTGGTGATGCATCAACGGCATATTTCATGTAATCGCGCAGCCGATCCACATCGTAGACAATTTCCATGGCACGCCCACCAAGAACATAGGAAGGCCTGACAACCACTGGATAGCCAATTCGTTCAGCAATAACTTCAGCCTCATCATACGCTCGCGCAATACCGTTTTGCGGTTGCAGTAAATTCAGCTTGTTCAGTAATGCTTGAAAACGTTCACGATCTTCTGCTCTATCAATAGCATCAGGAGATGTTCCTATGATCGGCACCCCGGCTTTTTCTAATGCGACTGCAAGCTTTAGAGGGGTTTGTCCACCATACTGAACAATCACACCTTCAGGTTTCTCTGTCTCAACTATTGCCAGAACGTCTTCGAGGGTTAGTGGTTCAAAATAGAGACGATCAGAAGTGTCATAGTCGGTCGATACCGTTTCAGGATTACAGTTGACCATAATTGTTTCAAAGCCATCTGCAGCCAGTGAAAAGGCACCATGAACGCAACAATAGTCAAATTCAATTCCCTGACCGATCCGATTTGGCCCACCACCAAGAATAATAATCTTGCGTTTATCGGTTGGTTCAGCTTCGCATTCTGATTCATAGGTGGAATAGAAGTAAGGAGTAAATGCTTCAAATTCAGCACCACAAGTATCAACTCGTTTGTAAACAGGAAGAACTGCAAGCTTGTGACGCATTTCTCGAATGTCATTCTCTGTAACTCCCCAGAGGAAGGCGAGACGTCGGTCGGAGAATCCATACTGTTTTGCTTCACGTAGCAACTCAACAAAGTCACCATCCTCAGCTTTCAATTGATCCCGATGAGTCAATAAGACCGATTCCATTTCAACTATCTGGGCGATATTTGACAGAAACCATGGATCTATTCCACTCAACTGGTAAATGTGATCAATGCTGAACCCAGCCCGGATAGCATCGGCTAGATACCACATCCGTTCCCAGCTTGGCACCTGTAGTTTTATAGTGAGGTCATCACGTTCACGGGTTGTTATCTTGCGAACATAATCAGCAGGATTTTTAAAAATCCTGCTCTCAAAACCGTATGAATCAATTTCCAGCGAACGTAGTGCTTTCTGTAGACTCTCCTTAAAGGTTCGACCTATTGCCATCGCCTCACCGACAGATTTCATCTGAGTGGTCAGAGTTGAATCGGTTTGAGGAAACTTTTCAAAAGTGAAACGTGGAACCTTGGTAACAACGTAGTCAATTGTTGGTTCAAATGATGCGAGGGTCTCACGGGTAATGTCGTTCTGAATCTCATCCAGGCGATAACCGACAGAAAGTTTGGCAGCAATTTTGGCAATCGGAAAGCCAGTAGCCTTTGATGCTAGGGCAGAGGATCGCGAGACTCGGGGGTTCATTTCAATTACAACCATACGGCCATTATTGGGATTAATACCAAACTGAATGTTGGAACCACCAGTCTCTACCCCGATTTCCCGAATGATTTTTAAAGATGCATCACGTAGCAACTGATACTCTTTATCGGTCAAGGTCTGAGCAGGGGCAACAGTGATAGAATCACCAGTGTGCACACCCATGGCATCAACATTTTCGATGGAACAAATAATGACAACATTATCCGCTGTATCACGCATCACTTCGAGTTCATACTCTTTCCAACCGATGATAGATTCTTCTACCAGAATCTCGCTGGTCGGAGATGCATCGATTCCATGAAGCGCCATACGCTCGTACTCTTCACGGTTATAGGCAATACCACCACCCGTTCCACCAAGAGTGAATGATGGTCGTATAATAGCTGGAAAGCCGATATCCTCTATGGTTTCAATTGCTTCCTCGTAGTTATGTGCCAAACCTGAACGCGGCACATCAATTCCGATGTTTTGCATCGCCTGCTTAAACAGGGTGCGATCTTCTGCTTTTTTAATCGGCCCTAGTTTGGCACCGATCAACTCTACATTGTATTTTTCCAGCACGCCCTGTTCAGCAACAGAAACCGCTGTATTCAGTGCAGTCTGGCCACCAAGGGTTGGCAATACTGCATCCGGGCGCTCTTGTGCAATAATTCGGGTAAGAACGTCTGGTGTAACGGGTTCGATGTAGGTACGATCAGCAAAATCGGGGTCGGTCATAATCGTTGCCGGGTTGGAATTAAGCAAAACGACCTCGTAACCTTCCTCCTTTAAAGCCTTACATGCTTGAGTGCCTGAATAATCAAACTCACAAGCCTGTCCAATAACAATCGGGCCAGCACCAATAATCAAAATTTTCTTTATGTCTGTCCTTTTAGGCATTTTTAGCCCCCTTTTTATGCTCTTTCATCAGATCGATAAAACGTTCAAACAGATATTGAGCATCGTGAGGCCCAGGCGAAGCCTCGGGGTGATATTGAACTGAAAATGCGGGAGCCGACAGAAGTTGTATCCCCTCAACCGTGTTGTCATTCAGGTTAATGTGGGTCACTTTGACATTTTCACCCAGACTGCTTTCATCGACAGCAAAACCGTGATTTTGTGAGGTGATCTCAACTTGTTGCCGTTTGTAATCAAGAACTGGTTGGTTGCCGCCACGATGGCCAAACTTGAGTTTGTAGGTTCGACCACCCGATGCAATAGAAAGCAGTTGGTGGCCAAGGCAAATCCCGAAAACAGGGACTTTACCAAGTAACTCTTGGATATTTTTCTGTGCATACTGGAGTGGCTCTGGATCCCCCGGTCCATTACTCAAAAACACACCATCTGGGTTCATCTTTAAGATATCCTCAGCCGCTGTCGCTGCCGGAACAACAGTGACGTCACAACCAAGAGACGATAAATTTCGTAAGATATTGCGTTTAATACCAAAATCATAAGCAACAACCTTGTAAGGTCGTTGTATCTGACTGCAATCAGAGTAGCCTTCGCCAAGTGCCCAGATTCCCTCAGACGGCTGATAAGGCTTACTACAGGTGACTTCTTTCACTAAATCACGTCCGACAATAGAAGGAGCTTTGCGTGCTTTATCAATCAAACTGTCCGGGTCAATGTCGGTTGAAGAGATAATTCCGGTCTGAGCACCAACAGTCCGAATATGCCGTACCAACGCTCTGGTATCGATCCCTTCAATACTGACAATATTATTCTCTTTGAGATATTGATCAAGACTCATCTCTGAGCGGAAGTTACTTGGAAAAGGACACGCTTCTTTCACTACGAAGCCAGACAGAAAAGGTCGACCTGACTCTACATCTTCCGGGTTGATCCCGTAATTTCCAATCTGAGGGTAGGTCATGGTGACAATTTCGCCATGATAAGAAGGATCGGTCAGAATTTCCTGATATCCAGTCATACTGGTATTAAAAACGACCTCACCGGCCACTTCACCAATTGCACCCAGTGCTTTTCCAATAAAATATTTGCCATCGGCAAGAGCTAAAACTGCTTTCATTGAGACCTCAATAGTTAATTTGTTGCCTTAAGTTTATTTGCCTATCTTACTAAGATTAAGCTATTATCAAGTTATAGTCTTTATTATTATCTTTCGAATACTGTCTTGCCGGCCAGAATTGTCCGGACGGCATAGCCACGCATCGTTTGACCATCAAAAGAAGTATTCTTGCTTTTAGAGTGCAACTTGTCAGCATCTACAACCCACTCCTTGTTCGGATTAATCAAGGCCATATCTGCGACAACTCCAACGGCAAGAGTGCCGCGGTCAATACCGAGAATCTCAGCAGGTTGACAGGTGAGAAGTGCAATCGCCTGGGACAGGCTGAGAACTTTTTCGGCAACCAGTTTGAGCGTCAGAGGCAGCAGAGTCTCAAGGCCAACAACACCGTTTAAAGCGATAGCAAACTCAACATTCTTCTCATCAATATGGTGTGGTGCATGATCGGTTGCTATGGCATCGATAGTTCCATCAGCCAGGCCGACACGAACAGCATCAACATCCTCCTGTGACCGCAGTGGCGGGTTCATCTTGAAATTGGCATTATAACCACGTACTGCTTCATCGGTCAGAATGAAATGATGTGGTGTTGCCTCACAGGTAACTCGAACACCACGGGCCTTGGCATTACGCACCAACTCGATACTCCCTTTTGTAGAAACATGACAAACATGTAGATGAGCACCGGTCAGTTCAGCTAGCATAATGTCTCTAGCAGTCACTGCATCTTCCGCAACCCAGGGAATACCCTTCAAGCCCAGTTCGGTTGCAATCGGGCCTTCGTTCATGCTCCCACCAGCGACCAAGCTTAAATCCTCTGCATGGGTAAAGATCGGAACACCGAAAGTATTTGCATACTCCAACCCTCGACGCATCATTTCGCCATTCATAACTGGCAAACCATCATCAGAGAAGCCAACGCAACCGGCCTCTTTTAACTCACCCATCTCTGCAAGGAGTTCACCGTTCATCCCCTTGGTGATGGAGCCAATGGGAAAAACATTAGCAGTACCCTGCCCCTGCGCTTTGTTAATAATATATTGGGTCACCGCAAGATTATCGTTCACCGGGCTGGTGTTTGGCATGCAAGCGAGAGAAGTCACGCCACCGGCTGCAGCGGCAAGGGTTCCACTAACAATATCCTCTTTATACTCATAACCCGGATCACGCAAATGGGTATGCATATCAATCAATCCAGGAGTTACAAACAGCCCAGCAGCATTGATCACTTCAGCATTGCCGGGGTCGATATTAGCAGACAGTTCGGCAATCTTTCCGTCAACAATTAGGATATCAAGCTTTTCATCGATTTTATTGGCGGGATCTATAACCCGGCCCGATTTGATTAGAACTTTCATCATCATCACCTCTTATTAAAATCTGTGTAGGGTGTTATTTATTCACTTTTTAGTTTTTCACCACCTGCGACCAGATAAAGCAGCGCCATACGAACAGCGACACCGTTTTCCACCTGACTGAGAATCACGTTCTGTGGTCCATCAGCGATAGCTGTTCCCAGCTCAACTCCACGATTGATCGGACCGGGATGCATGACAATCGCATCTTTTTTTGCCAGTTCCATTTTATTGCCATTGAGCCCAAAGAAACGAGCGTATTCACGCACCGAAGGAATCAACGGTGTGCCCTGCCGCTCTCGCTGGATACGCAGCATCATAACAACATCGGCATCACGGATAGCATCTTCCAAGTTATTAAATACTTTGCAGCCCAATCTCTCAATCCCGGGAGGTAACATAGTTCCCGGCCCTGCAAGACGGACCTTTGCACCCAATCTGGTCAGACAGTAAATATTGGAACGAACAACCCGACTGTGGGTTACGTCGCCGACAATCGCCACGGTCAAACCTTCAATTGTTCCCTTGTGTTCACGGATGGTAAAAGCATCAAGAAGTGCCTGACTCGGATGTTCATGCATACCGTCGCCAGCGTTGATTATTGAACAATCGAGTCGATCGGCAAGATACTGACATGCACCTGAGGCGCTGTGTCGCATGACAATGATATCTGGATGCATAGCTTGAATGTTTTTTGCTGTGTCTTCCAGAGTTTCACCTTTGACCACCGAGGAGGATGAGGCGCTGATGTTGACAGTATCGGCAGACAAACGTTTGCCGGCAATCTCAAAAGAGGTGCGAGTGCGGGTGCTGGCTTCATAAAACAGATTTATGATAGTCTTTCCCCGCAGGGTTGGCACTTTTTTGATCTGCCGGGTGTTGATTTCTTTAAAGCTCACCGCTGTATCAAGAATGAAATTAAGTTCCTCAGCATTTAGATTTTTGATGCCAAGAATGTGCTTCGGGTTGAAAGACATGCTAGTAGCCTCCACATCAAGTTCTGAGTAAATGAACCGCCTGAGGAACATTCTGGGCGTCAAAATCGACCTTTATCTGTTCATTTTGGGCGGTTGGTATATTGCGGCCAATATAATCGGGACGAATTGGTAACTCACGGTGGCCACGATCAACCAGTATTGCCAACTGGATATTTTGTGGTCTACCCAGAGCGACAACTGCTTCCAATGCCGCTCGAATGGTACGACCGGTATAGAGAACATCATCGACCAGAACAATTTTTTTGTTAGTGACCGGTACATGGATGCTACTATGTCCAACCTCGAGATTATTACGAGACTCAAGGTCATCCCGATACATAGTGACATCAACAATGCCTAATGAGACAGTCGTCCCCTCTATCTCATTGATTCTTTTTTGCAATTGTGTTGCCAGATATGCACCACCAGTGCGAATGCCGATCAACAACAAGTCCTCAACTCCAGCATTCTTCTCCAGGATCTCATGAGTTATACGTGTTAATGCACGATTAACCCCATCCAGATCAAGAATTTCTATTGTTTCTGCAGCCATCACAAACCTCCCGAGGAAAACAAGGCATAAAAAAACGCCTGAGCAACTTAATGTCGCACAGACGTTTCAAATATATTTTTTATATGATATGTCAATTTTTTCTCCCTTGCTGATCTCTCGGATCAGATTAAAGGGTTGACTCAGTTGTCTCAAAATTTTCGAAAAGTTAACAGCTGAGGAAGCAAAATGTCAATCGTTGAATTGTTAAAGTTAGTGCACTCACAAAAGAGAAAATATCTTTTTGTGCCGCCATCAGTCTATTGGACGTCCAATACGGTTAAATCTAATTTTGTGCAGCAGATCCCCTTCGGAATTCCATGACCAATATTTTATAAATGCCAAACCTTTGATTTTCGATTTATGGACATAGCCCCAAAAACGACTATCAAATGAGAAGTCACGATTGTCACCCATGACAAAATAGTTATCTTCAGGCACCTTTATCGGCCCCACAAAATCACGTGGACTGGCGACAGATGGAATCACCTCCTGATCCCTATGTAATTCTTGAGGGATACTGAACGGTTGGCCGTTGACATAAACCTGCTTAGCCTTAACTTCAATCAGATCGCCGGGTAGACCAATCACCCGCTTAATAAAATCACGCCTTTTAAAATATGATTTATCTTCGTCTTCAGGAAACTCAAAAACGATAACGTCACCGCGCTCTGGATCCCTGATTGATAGATAGCGCTCATCACCACCGGGAATTTTAGTTCCATAGATGAACTTATTAACCAGCAAGTGATCGCCGATCAACAAGGTGTCTAACATCGAACCAGAGGGTATTTTGAAGGCTTGAAATAAGAAGGTACGGATAATCAACGCTAAAATAACGGCGACAATTAATGCTTCCGACCATTCACGATACCAAGGTTTTTTTGGGCCTACAGCCGAGTCCTTCTTTTTAAAGATTGCCATGATTCAGTCTTTTACCTTAAGGATTGCCAGAAAAGCATCCTGAGGAAGTTCTACACTTCCTACTTGCTTCATCCGCTTTTTTCCAGCTTTCTGTTTTTCCAGCAGTTTTCGCTTGCGAGTGATATCACCACCGTAACATTTTGCTGTCACATCTTTTCTTAACGCTTTTACTGTTGAACGGGCAATAATTTTATTACCAATAGCCGCCTGAATAGCAACTTCAAACTGTTGACGAGGGATGAATTCCTTCATCTTTGAAACTAACTCACGGCCTCTAAACTGGGCTTTGTCCTGATGAACAATTAACGATAAAGCATCAACAACTTCGCCGTTGATCAATACATTTAAGCGAACCAGCTTACTGAGTCTAAAATCAAGGTGTTCGTAGTCAAGCGAAGCATAACCACGGGTTATTGATTTCAGGCGGTCAAAGAAATCAAGGACAATTTCATTTAAAGGCATTTCATAAATGACAATCACTCGATTAGCGGTCAGGTATTTCAGTTCTCTTTGTGTTCCACGTTTTTCAATACATAAGTTCAAGACTGCGCCAACAAATTCATTTGGCACATGAATCGAAGCCAGAATGAATGGCTCTTCTATTTTTTCAATGAATTGTACATCAGGAAGCATATTGGCGCTTTCAACCTCCAGCAACTCCCTTTTTGTTGTCGTGACCCGATAAACAACCGTCGGTGCAGTTGTGATCAGTGCAACACCAAATTCACGCTCCAGACGTTCCTGAATAATTTCCATGTGCAATAAGCCAAGAAACCCACAGCGAAAACCGAAACCTAAAGCCAGTGAATTTTCCGGTTCAAATGAGAAAGCTGCATCATTCAGACGTAATTTTTCCAAAGCATCGCGCAAGTTATCATAATCTGCTGCGTCAATCGGGTAGAGGCCAGAGAATACCATTGGTTTGACTTCCTGATAGCCAGGAAGTGCCGTCTCTGCAGGATTGTGTAAATGCGTGATGGTGTCACCCACCTTTGCATCTTCAACAACCTTGATCCCAGCAATAATAAAACCAACTTCACCGGCTGACAACTGCGGTAAACTAATTGGGTGGGGAGTAAAAGCTCCCACCTTTTGAACTTCATAAACCCCACCGGTTGCCATCAGTCGAACCTTATCCCCCTTTTTGACTGTACCATCAAAGATTCGCACTAAGACAATAACTCCTTGATAGGAATCATACCAGGAGTCAAAAGTCAGAGCCTTTAACGGTGCATCAGGGTTCCCTAGTGGGGCTGGAATTCTTTCAACAACGGCTTCCAGAATTTCATCAATTCCTATATTTTCTTTTGCACTGGAAAGTATCGCATCGCTGGTATCGATACCAACGATCTCCTCAACTTCTTCTTTGATTCTTTCTGGCTCGGCGCTGGGAAGGTCAATCTTATTGATAACCGGAAAGATTTCAAGATCTTGATCAATCGCCATATAAACATTGGCCAGAGTCTGTGCTTCGACACCTTGAGCAGCGTCAACAACCAACATCGCACCTTCGCAAGCGGAAAGTGAGCGGCTGACTTCATACGAAAAATCGACGTGTCCAGGAGTATCAATCAGGTTCAGAATATAGTCTTGTCCATCCTTGCCTTTATAGGAAAGTCTGACCGATTGAGCTTTTATGGTAATTCCACGCTCTTGCTCTAACTCCATTTTGTCCAGATACTGGTCGGACTTCTCCCGATCAGACAATGCACCTGTTTTCTCCAGCAAACGATCTGCAAGAGTCGATTTGCCGTGGTCAATGTGGGCAATAATGGAAAAATTACGTATATTTTTCTGCTTCATAAATTCTCAACTGCTTGTGGTTAAAATAACCGCTAATAATAGGCTTGATCTTTGGTGGAAGTAAAGCCAAAAAGGGTGGTAACATCTTCCATCTATTGTTCTGTCGATCAATTAGAAACTGTTTTTCCCGACACAAAAAGTGGCCATAATTCAGCAAAAACCATCCCGAAAACAATCAGACCTCCGCCAAACCAACCAATGATGGTCAGTCGGTCACCAGCGAGCCAGATAGAGAATAGTGCTGCGAATACTGGCTCAAGGGTATAAATAAGCGCCGCTCTGGTTGGTGTTGTTCGATTCTGAAAGGTTGTCATTGCCCAGAATGCATAGACCGTAGCAAAGACTGATGTAATAACAAATGCGCAGATCAACGATCCACTCCAGGTTTGCGGCCATGAAACAGGTTCAAAGAATAGACTGCCAATCAAATAAAGGAGTGCCGCTGTAGCAATCTGGACAAAGGTAAGAGCCTTGCCGTCGTATCCCTTGGTAAATACGTCAAGCCCAAGAACATGCAGAGCAATAAAGACTGAACAAATAACAACGAGGAAATCACCAAAATTAATTGTCCAGGGCGTATGCCAGGTTAACAACAACAATCCAGTCAGTGCAAAGCAAACCCCGATTTTTGATCCCAAGGCTGCAGGTTTTTTTAGCAAAGGACCAGCTAGCAAAGGCACCCAGACGACCCCAAGACCAGTCAAAAAACCTGTGTTGGAAGAAGATGTGCGTTCTAGTCCAAAAGTCTGAAAAATAAATGCAAGGGCCAACAGAGTACCAAGCAAAATTCCTGTCATCCATCCACGTCGATCTAATGTTGCAAAGCCGGCTCGTCCGGCCAGGAATGCTAATATAATTGCAGCAAGAGCGAATCGCACCCAAAGAAATGCCATAACAGGCATTTCGGTGATTGCATCTTTAACAATTGGAAAAGTCGCTCCCCAAAATAAGGTCACAGAGGCAAGGATCAACTCAGCAACTAATTGCTGCTTATTTATTTTATGGGTATTTATCGCATTCATGTAAATCCAAACAATGCTTTGTTGTCTCTTGTTGCAGCGGAGACGCTATGGTATAAGCATAATTCTATGATTACAATGATATTTTAATGGATTTATGGAGATAGAATATGGATCAATCAGATCGCTCAAAACGGGAACCTGTTGAGGTGATCTGCCCTAAATGTCGCTACACTGAAATCATTTATTTCCCTGTTGATGATCTCCCTCTTTGTCCTCAGTGCAACACACGCATGTCTATTTCAGAACTCCTAGACGAAGGGAAGTCCTACTAAATCCGACTAAATTCAATCTAGACTGCCGATATGGATCGGCTTTACTTTCATCACTATTTAATGAGGAGGAAAAACAATGAAACTAGTAAAACTTGTACTTGTTTGTCTGTTAGCTTTCTGTTTTGTATTGCCAGGGATAGCAAGTGCGGACACTTTAGATGATATTCAGGCTCGCGGCACTTTGCGTGTCGGCATGGAGCCAGGTTACATGCCATTTGAGATGACCAACCAAAAAGGTGAAATTATCGGTTTTGATGTCGATATGGCTAAAGGTATTGCCAAAGCCATGGGGGTCAAGCTAGAGCTAGTCAGTACTGCTTGGGATGGTATTATTCCTGCCCTGCTGACCAAAAAATATGACATGATCATGAGTGGTATGACTGTCACCCAGGAAAGAAACCTGAAAATCAACTTTGCTGACCCCTACATCGTTATTGGACAGACGATTCTAATCAAAAAAGAACTCGCCGGTGATGTAAAATCTTATAAAGATCTGAATAACAAAAATTTCAAAGTTGGATCCAAGCTTGGTACTACTGGTGAGAAAGCAACAAAGCGAATGATTCCGAATTGTTCCTACATCTCTTTTGATACCGAGCAAGAAGGCATCACTGATCTGGTTAACGGCAAGATCGATGCGTTTGTTTATGACCTCCCTTATATGGAAATTGCTTACGCCCAAAAAGGTGAAGGCAAACTGGTTTATCTCAATGAGCCATTCACTTATGAGCCTCTGGGATGGGCTATTCGTCGCGGCAATCATGACTTCCTCAACTGGCTGAACAATTACATGACCCAAGTCAGAAGTGATGGTACCTATGACAAAATCTACGCTAAGTGGATCCAGAGTGATGCTTGGCTGAAACAAATCCAGAAGTAAATTGATCGAACTTACGGAGAATGTGGTACGACTCGTACTACATTCTCCGTTTTTTTTGTGATTTTCATCCAAATATTCTTAAGTTTGCAAAAGTTTTATTGCGAACTTTAACTTGTTTGCAGAAAGATCCAGTAAAGTGAATACAAAAACTAACAACTGGCTTTGGTGGGCGCTGACATTATTGGTTCTTGCAATTATGGTTGCGGGACTCTGGGTTGCCACGAAAAGAATTGACTATACCTGGCGCTGGAATCGGGTTCCTCAATACTTTGTCTATCACGATAAAGATGTGAAAGCGGCGATCACTGATGGTACCGTTACTAAACTTGAAAACATGGGCGGTAAAACAACAGTCACGGTTCGTAGTGAAGATGGTGAAAACAGCACCTATGTTATTGATACTGACACAGCAAATCTGAAAATTGATGAATACCTTTTAGAGGGTGACACGGTTGGATCAATTGGTGACTGGAAAGCTGGCCCACTGAGTGTTGGACTTTGGGTAACTCTCTGGATATCGGCGGTTGCCAGTGTCATTGGACTAGTTATTGGTGTTGTTACCGGCTTGTGCCGTGTTTCTCAAAATCTGACCCTGCGCCAACTATCCATTACCTATATTGAGATTATTCGTGGTACCCCGCTGCTGGTTCAGCTTTTTATCTTTTACTTCTTTCTTGGAACGGTGCTCAATATCGGCAGAATCCCTTCCGGCATCGGTGCCTTGGGCATTTTTGCTGGCGCTTATGTCGCCGAGATCATCCGTGCAGGAATCCAGTCGATTCCCAAGGGACAGATGGAGGCAGCTCGCTCACTTGGTATGAATGTCCCTCAGGCGATGGTTTATATTATCTTGCCACAGGCATTTAAACGCACCCTGCCACCACTGGCTGGTCAATTTATCAGCCTGATAAAAGACTCATCGTTGGTTTCAGTTATTGCTATTACTGACCTGACCAAGAGTGGCCGCGAAGTTATCACCTCAACCT
>JADGEB010000049.1:301-21553 GCA_016744595.1 Desulfuromusa sp. | reverse complement strand
AGCACGGGTAGGCCATATGGTTCAGAGCTGTTTATTGATGAGATGGAATTTATATTGAACAAACCGTTGCGACCACAGAAACCTGGTCGACCACGTAAAGTAAAACAATCTGGGGAGTGTCCCTGGTTTCCCCTGGTTTCCTGGTTTCCCAGTTTGAGAGCGGGGCTACCTTATAGGCCATGTTTTAAACGATATTCGCATCGAGTGGCGGTGATGATCAACCAGATCATCTGCTTATGCAGTGACAATTAGATTGCGGCCATCTCGATGCGAAATTGTTAGTTCTGATCTTTTGAGTTATTTCATTTTTCTTATGCGGCACGCTTATATTGACTTTCACAAGTAAAAACACGGCTTTGGTCGAATTGACCACCCGATCTATACCAGCCATAGATCAGTTTCAAGAATTTGCGCATAACAGCCGTCATCGCCTTTGTCCCGGACATACCGTGCGCTTTCTTGTCATGGTAATAAGAACCGTAAAGTCTTGTCTTTTTGACGAGAGGGAGGACTGCTTGGCTGAGAACTTTGCGCAATAGACTTCGACCCTTTTTGCTGAGTTTGTTTTTACCACGATAGGTTCCGCTTTGTTTCTCACGCAGGTTCAATCCAGCGTAGCGCATGAATTTACGCAGTGTTTTAAAATCACTGACCGGACCTGTTTCAGCAACGATTCTGGCTAAGTAGAAGGTTGAGATAACCCCCTGTTGCTGGTGTGGCAAAGACGGGTCAAATAGACAAAGCTCTTGATATAAGGATTCCATCTGAGATTTGGCTTCCTCTTTACGGGTCTTATGGCGTTGGCAATCCTCCCATAATTGGAGAAAACGCCACTGCTGGATATCTACCAATCTTGGGCTTTGCTGGTTGCGAACCGAACTCAGTGCCTGCGAGTAGAGTCTGTCGAGTGTTGTTTGTCGCATGCGGGGAACAGCCTGTTTCATTTGCAAGCAAAAACGAGCTTTAGTCTCTTTGATGATCCGTTGTGGATTAGCTCCGTAATGTTCGATCAAGGCGGCACCAGAACGTGTGTAGAGAAAATCCTTTTGAAAATCGTAGTCAGGAAACAGAACCTTTATCTGGCTTGCCAGCAAATATTTGGTTCGCACCGCTTCGATATCGGCCTGTTCGTACAAAGCATGCCACTGTCGTAGCAGAGCATAGGTTTCGTCATAGTGACGACAGATAAGAATTTTACCCATACTGGCCAGAGTGTAAATAACATGCGGATCTTTAAGATCCGTTTTACCGGAATCATTCGTTTCGATGGCGCGCATTTTAAAGACCGCCTCACCAGAGACCCAGGCCGTTTTTAAGCCGAGCCGGTGAGCCGTAGCTAGCAGAGTCATGTGATAGCAACCTGTTGGTTCACAAACGACAAGAACCTGAGAATAACCAGCCATTTGAGCACGTTGTTTCCATATCAGAAGTTGCTTTTCAATCTGCGGCGTCCGATTAGGAAACTCATGATCTGACCGTTGACCACCAATAGCAGTTGTCATGTTGAGGGTGTTTTTACTGACATCAAAAGCCAAAATAGCAACGGATTGATTGGATTGAGCTGGGAATATGATAGTCTTCATGTGGGCTCCTCCTTGATCATGCAAAAAATTAGCGGATCTATCTGGGTCACGCTCGTAGGTTCACTGTCCGAATTACAGTGATTATGACAGGGGGGAGCCCTCCTTGTTGGATTGATTAGCATTATAGTAGATCAAGCGGACGGGAAATACGTCTGTGCAATTTTGAAAAAGCAAAACCAATTGCGGTGGGTCGCGAGCACCGTTTCGCCCGCCGGTTATCATGAATCGTGTTATGTGTGAAGATTAATAATGGTATCGAGCCTGAGCAATAAAAACGGAATCAGCCTCAACCTTATAAACGATTCTGTGCTCGTCGTTAATTCGTCTGGACCAATAACCCGACAAACCATGCTTCAACATTTCTGGCTTCCCGATACCAGAGAAAGGTGAACGTTGTATATCTTGGATCAAAGCGTTCACTCGCTTGAGGTTTTTTTTATCAGTCTTTAGCCAATATTGATAATCATCCCAAGCAGTTTCAGAAAAAATGAGTTTCACGGAGACAGCTCCCGCTCAGTGCCGCTATTTGATTCCAATTGGGCAATTGACGCTAGAAGGCGGCGAGCATTTTTAGGGCTTCTCAGCAAATACGCTGTCTCTTCAAGAGCTTGATAATCTTCCAGAGACATCATAACGACCGAGCTTTCATTTCGGCGCGTAATAATGACGGCGTCATGATCTTCACATACCTTTTCCATTGTTTTTGCTAAATTACTACGTGCATTGGTATAAGAAATAGCTTCCATGTGGATTCTCCTTTTATGGTACATGTACGTTCTAATGTACCATAAAGAAAAACACATAACAATCAAGTCAACGCGGACGTAAAAAGTTTCTGCCTTAGTTTGAATAGTTCGGTGAATGCCTGAATGCAATTGTGACCAGTCAAGGTTATCAAAAACGTTATGTTTGGAAATTAAATGCGTATATGGGACATAAATCCTGGTTACTTAAATCGCCAGAGTCTCCTTGGAGAACATCGCGAACTCCATGGAATCGTTTCAATATTTGAGAACAATAAAAAGGGCTACTCAAGACATCCCGAAACTGTTCGTTGGGTTGGTTATCAATGGGCATTGAAGCAACGGCACCTGTTCCTCTCATCGGAGATGAAACTAAGAGGTTTCACAGATAAAACGCCTGTCTCTATCGATGGTAAGGCTGACGAGTGGCCTGCAATTTATATCGATGAACCTGCCACGCAATTTCGTTTACTGGAGAAAAAGTACTTAACAAAAGAGCAAGGCCGTATCCTATTGCCGAAAAATGCACAACAATTGTGGAGCCAACATAAATATTCAATTCTTGCAAGGAACGTCAATCTTTATAAACAAATCGGTCGAGACGTTGCTAGCCTGAAACCAGGCCAAGAGTTTTCAGAGTTAGCAAAAATACTTACCGAACAGTTGAGAATTCAACCATCATCGGGAGGTCTGATCAATGCTTTACAACATATGTGGAGCCATGTTTCAAACCTGTCATCTGCATCAAAAATTGAACTTGAATCCTGGCCTCCTTCCATGTTGCTCTCAGAAATACAAAAACTCACTCTAAGCTCTGATGAACAATATCTGAGTCAATCTACAGCATTGGGTGAGCTTGAAGTTTGGTCAAAAAACATAATAACTTAATCAGTCGGATGGAAAACACGTCTGTTTTAAATTGAAAAGTAAAACCAAATTGTGGCGGGCCACGCAAGTTCGTGTCACCGCCGGTTATCAAAAGGTTAGCGCAACAACTATCACTAAGTATATTGAAAGGAAGGAATGAAAGACGATTCTAATAGACACGGCGTTTTCAGTTTAAATGAACTGATAACAACTGATTTGAGGTCGGCGAAAGCATTTTACGGCGAGCTGCTTGGTTGGACCTTCACTGAAACAAAAACAATATACGGGAATCTTTACCTGGTGGCTCATAGAGAAGGAACAATTGTTGGTGGCATGATGCTAAAAAATGGAAATGTTCCCGATGATGTTATCCCCTGTTGGGATCCATATATCACCGTTGATGATGTTGAAGCATCTGCAAAAAGAGTCAAAAAATTGGGTGGAGAGGTTATTCTCCCTCCTACAGACATTCCAAAAGTCGGTCGTTTTTGTGTCATAAAGGATCCGCAAGGAATAAGCCTGAATCTCATAACATACCTCAGAGACTAGAGAATAATCGCGATTTCAGGGTCATAAAACCATTCGATAAGTCGAGATGGTCGATCTGAGGGCAAATTTTGAAGTTGATCTTTTCAGCAATACTGGGTTGTAGGGTTGGCCTACACACTTGTTGTATGTGTTAAATGAATTAAAAAATATTCGAGAGTGCTAAATGGATTTTTTTGACAGTTATAATCAAGGATTGGAATTTAAAAATAAGCAATTGAAAGACGAAGGATTTATCGATCTTGAATTTTGGAATTGTAAATTTATCAACTGCAATTTTACCGGAACAATATTCGAAAAATGTCGTTTTGAAGATTGTGTATTTATTGAATGCAATATGAGCCTAGTAAAACCTAAATATTGTTCATTTGTTGATGTTGATTTTAAGAATTGCAAAGCAATTGGTATTAATTGGGCAGAAGCGGCAACGCCTATTAATGTTAACTTTTACTCTTGTACAATTAACTCATCATCTTTTTTTGGTTTAAATATTTCACAGATAATAATAAATGATTGTAGTGCAAAAGAGGTTGATTTCACTGAGGCGAACTTGACAAGAAGCAACCTCTCCGGGACTAATTTTTTGAACAGCCATTTTTCAAAAACCAATTTAATTCAATCGGATTTTCGAAACGCAACTAATTATGACATTAATCCTGAATGTAACTTATTGAAAAAAACCAGATTTTCGGCTCCTGAAGCTATTTCGTTGCTTTCTGGGCTTGATATCATTTTGGACTAACTCAGGATCGATATTGAGCTAAGGATAGCTTTTGCTCTCAGTCGCTGGTGGCCGTACAACAACGAAATCAATGCGGATGGAAGATACGGCTACTATTTCATTTGAATCATTTGATGGTATACGAAAGTCAGTTTGCTGCTGGTTATCATGAATCGTTTATTTTTCTAAAATTGAAAGGAAGACACGATGTTGAGGGGACTGAGAACGGCAATATATGGCGTCAGTGATATTGGAAAAGGGAAAGATTGGTACACTGAAGTAACCGGTGTTTCTCCATACTTCGATCAGCCATTTTATGTTGGCTTCAATGTCGGCGGTTTTGAGCTTGGACTTGATCCAAATGCAAACATCGTTGATTCAAAAAATGCTGGAGTGGTTGCATATTGGGCTGTTGAAAATATCGAAGAAGAGCATCAGCGTTTATTGTCAATTGGTGCGAAGGAGAATGGCGGCATTCAAGAAGTTGGTGGTGATATTAAGGTCGCAACTGTCATCGATCCATTTGGAAATTTACTAGGTATCATTTTCAATCCACATTTTAAGGCAGAATAGACTCAGGCCATGAGTGATAACAGTGAATTTCAAAAAATTCCAGGAGTCGGAAAGAAAATGAGTCAAGACTTTATTGACTTGGGCTACCGATCCGTAGGTGAGTTAAAAGAAGCAGACCCCGAATCCATGTATCAAAACATTATGGCTAAACGGGGCATGCATATTGATCGCTGTGTTTTGTATGTCTATAGGTGTGCAGTCTATTATGCTAGCCATTCTGACCATGATCCTGAATTATTGAAATGGTGGAATTGGAAAGATAAGAAGTAAATATAACCATCAAATAAACTAGATGGAAGATAAGGTGCCGCTACTTACCAATAACACTGGGCTGTAGGGTTTTCCTGCACCTTTCGTTAGCTTGCAAAATAAAGGAGAGGAACCTTGAAAAAAGTAACGTTCATATTGGCTATTTTCATCCTAATGCTCACCTGCAATATCTCGTTATCTGCTTCTCTTACGGATAGCTCACTTAATAAAGTTTTGAGCCTATCCGGAATACTCAAGCAAGTAGCTGAATATCCTGGAATGGTCAATGCTGGAATCGACCAAGCCCATCAACAAGGCCCCTCTATTCCTGAAAATAAACTTGCAGGAATGAAAAGAGCTGTTGAAAAAGCATTTATTCCTGAAATGTTTATAAATGCTATCAGCGAAGAAATAAGAAATAACATTACAGAAGAGGAAGCAACGCAGATCATCTCATGGTACGAATCCAGTTCAGGTCGACAAATAACTTTAGCTGAAGAAAAAGCATCAAAGCCTGATGCTCTTCAAAAAATGATTAACGAGGCTCAAGCCCTTTTTTCAAATACAGATCGTATTAGGATTGTGCAAGAAATTGACAACCTAGTAGGTGCAACAGACACGACAATGCAAATTCAAATGGACACTGCAGTTGCTATTTTCACATCTATCTCTTCTGCTCTCGGTCAAAACCAAGAAGAATTTTTAGAAAACTTTAAAATGCAATTAACCTCTCAAGAAGAACAAATGAGGCAAAATGCTGAGCAAATAACCATTCTCTCATTTTTATATAGTTACAAAAATATTGAACCAAATACTATTCAGGAATATATCCGTTTCCTTGAAAAACCGACCACCATGAAATTAATCGAAAGTGTAAAAAAGGGGATGAAATACTCTTTCGGCAAAGCTATCAATGAAATGGCTGAATCTCTTGGCGTCCTACTTTCAAGTCAAGAAAGCTGACAATATAATTAAACAGACGGAAGATACGTCTGCCATTTAATTCGAATAATTTGGTGGTGTGCATAGGCTAGTCTGGCGCCGGTTATCTACGATTTATACATCAAATCGATCAATCAGCACGGGAGTAATAATGTTCAACGAACTCATAGAAATAAACACACGCCCGGAACCATTTCAATTCTATACAGCAGATGAATTATGGGCAAATGAGCATACTTCCAAACAAATGCTTGGATACCATTTAAATGAAGATATTAATGTCTCATCTCGAAATAAAAACTTTATTGAACGTTCTGTTGAATGGATTATTTCTCATTTTGGAGTTAATGAAAAAACAAATATTGCAGACTTTGGTTGTGGTCCTGGGCTCTACACAACGAGATTTGCTGAACGAGGAGCAACCGTTGCCGGGATAGATTTTTCAGAAAATTCACTAAAATATGCAAAGCAGGTCGCGAAGCAAAAAGAGCTGAAAGTGGATTATATCCAAGCAAACTATCTGGATTTTGAAACAACCCATCGCTTCGATCTGATTACAATGATCATGTGTGATTTCTGTGCTTTAAGCCCAAAACAAAGGAAAATAATGCTTTCTAAGTTTTCCTCCCTCTTAAAGCCAGGTGGGTATGTGTTGCTTGATGTGTATTCACTGAACAATTTTAATAAAAAAGAAGAATCAGCAACCTACGAGCTCAATCAGTTAAACAGGTTCTGGTCACCTGATAATTATTACTGTTTTGTCAATTCATTCAAATACGATAAAGAAAAAGTTACTCTTGATAAATATACAATCATAGAGGCGTCGCAAACTCGTATTGTGTATAATTGGCTACAGCATTTCAGCAAGGAATCGCTGACAGCAGAACTAGAAAAAAATGGTTTTGAGGTTGAGAGTTTTCACTCAAATGTTGCCGGTGAACCTTTCAATTCTGAATCTTCAGAATTCGCCCTTGTTGCGCGAAAATTGTAAAAACACACTTATCAAGGCTCTTGCTACAAAGAGATTTATCTATAGAGAGAGCCTGTGCTAGTACCAATGAAATCAACGTGGACGAAAAATACTTCTGCGTTCAACTTGAATAATTTGGTAGGTCACGTAAGCTTCCCTAGCAGCTTAACTTAACCAAGAGAGGTCACATTATGAGCACTCTAAAACTTATTATCGCCATATTTACATTTATATTTATTACGGTTGCTATTAGCCCTGCCCAGGCAGAAGAGCAAAAAGGTGGCCTTTTCGTCAACTTAACAACTGACGATACCTGGACGGCAACAAAGGCGATCTCGTTTGCTCACCAGAAGGTTCTTAAACGTGGATATAAGCCCGTAGCCATTTGGCTTAATGTTCGTGGTATCTATCTGGGTGATAAAAAACGTCCATCCCACATTCATGGTTTGATGAAAGATAAAGGACAGTCTATTCATGATATGCTCCAGGCTTTTATCAAAGATGGAGGAACCGTCATTGCGTGTGCAGCATGTTCAAAAGCGGCCGGCTTGACACAGACCGATTTTATTAATGGTGTCACAATGGGAAACCCAGATCTTATTATGGGTTTGCTATTTGATCCTGCGATTAAAACCCTATCTTGGTAACTTGTAGTAACAAGGTCAATCCGATATTAGGCAGTCAAAATGATCCCATGCTTTATTGATCACATCACCATAACTGCGCCAACTCTCGAAGCTGGTGCAGAACTTGTGAGCCGGGTATTGGGGGTGAAGCCGCAAAAAGGGGGAGAGCACCCTCGAATGGGGACTCATAACTTATTATTACGGTTGGGCGACTCTGTTTACTTGGAGATCATTGCTTCTGACCCTGCTGCCAAAAGCCCAAAAGACCCCCGTTGGTTTGCTCTTGATGAAATAAAGACCGACACACCAGCAAAAGTAAAAACATGGGTTGCAAGAACAGAAAATATCCATTCGACACTAAAATCATGCTCAGAACCTTTAGGTGAAATCAAACCTATGAGCCGCGGAGAAACTCATTGGCTTATTACCATTCCAAAAAATGGTAGTATTCCAGTTGCGGGGGGAGCTCCGGCACTTATTCAGTGGCAGGGAGAATCACATCCGGCAACGCAATTAAATGACTATGGATTATCATTATCCAAGCTGCAAATTTTTCATCCTGACCCCGAAAGATTATCAAATGTTTTGAGTTCTATTCATCTGGAAGGAGCTATTGAAGTTTTAACTGGGGATAAAACCAAGATAGTTGCTCATATAAATACCTCTCACGGAGTTCGAGAACTATATGCCTGATAACCGATGCAGCTGGTGTGGCGATGATCCACTTTATCAGGATTATCATGATAACCAATGGGGAGTTCCGCTTCATGATGAACGTGAATTATTTGAGTTCTTATGTCTGGAAGGAGCTCAGGCGGGATTGAGCTGGATTACAATCCTGAAGAAAAGAGATAACTATCGAAACGCCTTTGATAATTTTGATGCTGAAAAGATTGCTGCTTATGATGCTGAAAAAATTGCCGCACTTTTGCAGGATAAAGGTATTGTCCGCAATAAATTGAAGGTAAATGCCTTTATCAATAATGCCAGATGTTACCTAGCCATGCTGGAAAAAGGTGAAACCCTTGATGGATTCTTCTGGGATTTTGTGGATGGCCGTCCCATTCAAAACAGCTGGAAAACGCTTGCTGAAATTCCAGCGACAACACCATTGTCCGATCTTGTTTGTAAGGAACTTAAACGGCGTGGGTTCAAATTTGTTGGCGGTACCATCTGTTATGCTCATATGCAGGCAATCGGTATGGTCAATGATCATACGCTCGATTGTTTCAGGCATCTGGAATTATCAGCTTAAGGGGAAGATTGATGTATCAAGCACCGAGCAGAAAAAGAGAGTAAGCAATGAAAATAAAATATGAAATAGATTTAGAGGATTTCTTTGTTTTTAGTCATTATCTGATAAAAACATCCCCTCTGATGGTTAAGACAATTCGTAAGGGGCAAATGTGGTGGGCAAGCGGTCCACTTGCAGCTGGACTGGTTTTATCGATACTCAGAAGCTACTCACCTGAAAAAACTCTGGTCACCCTTGCTCTTTTGAGTGTTACGGTTTCTCTTCCGATGTTTTTGCTGTATAAGCACTACTTCAAATACCGCAATCAGAAGCAGATAAAGTCTTTATCTAAAAGCGATGCTTATAAAAGTGTTCTCGGTGGACATGAAATGACTGTTTCTGCTGATTATCTGGCCGAAAAAACAGCAGATAACGATATAAAGATTTCCTGGGATTCAATAAAAAAAATCGAAACAAAATCTGATTACACCTTTATTTTTACCGATGAAGTGACGGCATACATTATTCCACATAAGAAAATCGTAGCCGGAAATATATCTCAATTTATTGACAAGCTGAATGGGACTTATAAAAAAGTGGTGGGCTAAATACACGGAAGCGGATTGAATGAACCCACGGTGGGTCGCAAAAAAGTCACCTGAGTTCAAATAAATTCGACGGCGTCAAAGGAGTATCATGGGCTCAGTCTTCCATGATTAGACGGATACGTGGGTATTTTGCATCCCCGGGTTTGAGGCAATTTTCAACCTGAGCAACCAAGGTTGCAACATCAATTCCCAGATAGACATCCGTTACTCTCTGGATATTCTTTAACCCCAGTTCTGCCAGAGTCTCTGCCCCAATCTGTTCCTCCATAAAATGTTTAAGTAACGCTGCAGCAACTTGAAGAAGCCCCTGAACAAACAGTCCTGTCTCTGATTCCCGACCCGCACCAATACTTACATGCTTGAGCCGTTCGTGTGCTTCCCACCAGAACCCGTGATTAAAGAGGTCGATACTGTAGAGATAGTCTTCGCAATCCCGCCAATTTTCCAAGTCAAAGGACTCAGAGGGTAACAGCTTTTCACCATAAGAATGGCCATCTTCGTCCAAAAACGGGTGAGCATTCTGGAATGGGAGGTGGCGATATTCAGGCAGGGTTCTATCCGTGTAACGCAGGATATCCGGCTCAATAAACTGTGGTTTCATATCAGCTGGTATTTCTTTCGATCCAGCTTCCTGCTTTTTGCATGTCACGCCCAAATCCGCTGACACATTCACAACCAGAGATAAACAGAGTTGATAGCAAGAGCAGTAACAGTAGTTTTCTGATCATGATTTTTTCTCCTTTATTGGGGCAGAAGTGCAACCTATGTATTTTATCAGCGCAATTGCTGGAAGTCGATTATTTCTTGTTTTCAATCGCCCGACTGGGCTCTTCCAAATTTTGAAATTCTATCTTCCCCAAACTCAAATCGGTGAGCCGCTCACATAGACCGGTAATCTGTTCTGCTGGTAATTTTAGCTTAAGAGAAACTTGTTCGGTAAACTGTTTCTCTATCAACTCAGCTTCAAATTCAGGAAGCACTCTTTCAATATTAGCTAAAAATGGGTAATCAACCTTGACTGATAATTCTGCCCAGTCAATTTTTTCAGTGGTTTCAAATTGTTCAAGAGCCGTTTTTACCGCTTGAGTATAAGCCTTGACCATGCCTCCCTTGCCAAGTTTAGTGCCGCCAAAATAGCGTGTCACCACCACTGCAATATCACCGACACCACTATGCTGGATTGTTGTTAACATCGGCTTTCCGGCAACGCCATGGGGCTCACCATCATCACTCAAGCCAATCCGATCAGTGCTGCCAGGTGAACCGATCAAATAGGCCCAGCAATTATGTGATGCAGTAGGGAATTCTTGCTTAATTCTGGAGATAAACGTTAGTGCAGCTTCTGGTGTGTCAGTTAGTTCAACAGTCGTAATGAAACGACTGTGCTTAACCTCAATCTCGCAACGGAAAGGTTCGGCGGGAATCGGATAGCGGGTCTGGGTCATCTCACCTCAGGCTTTATCTGCTTGCTGTTTTTTTTGCCGTTCTTCATGCCAGGAACAAATCAACATAATAGTTACACCGATACAAATAGCACTATCGGCAACATTGAATGCGGGCCAATGGTAATTATACCAGTGGACATCAAGGAAATCGACAACTTCACCAAAGCGGATTCTGTCAATCAAGTTTCCCAGAGCACCACTGAGAATTAACCCTAGTGAAAAATGCTGCCAGTGTTTTTCACTAGGAATTCTCCGGATATACCAGAGAATTCCTAGTGACGCTAGCAGTGAAACAGTAATAAAAAATGGCAACCGGATAGCACTATCGGACAGAATTCCGAAAGCGGCTCCGGGGTTCCGGACATAAGTCAGGTGAAAAAAATTGGTGATGACTCGTCTTGCTTCACCAAGGACAAAGTTATTGTCTATATAGATTTTACTCAGTTGATCCAGCAGCACACTGATGCTGACCGTTAGAGAAAAGATCCGATACTTACCCATATCAATCTGCAATCAGAGCGGCGGCACAACGGGTACAGATCGTTGGATGTTCGCTGTTTTCACCAACGCTAGTTGCATAATTCCAACAACGGTCACATTTTTCACCATCAGCAGGGAGAACTTGTAACCTCAATCCTGGAATATTCTCTGCAGACACTGCGGCAGGAAGATCAGTGGTCAACTCCACTTGGGAGACGATGAAGTAAGTCGGGAGCAAGTCGAGATAATCGGTTAACAGTTGCTGATAGTCTTCCGGAACATCAAGTAGAATTTTTGCTTCCAAAGATTGTCCCAACTGCTTGTCTGCCCGGGCTTTTTCCAGCTGTCTGGAAATTTCAGAACGAACCTTTTGCAGTTGCTCGTAACGCTCTTCCAATGAATCATCCAAGTAGTTTGAATTCTCCTCTGGAAAAGCGACCAGATGAACGCTTGCTTCTCTCTTGCCCGGTAAACGTTGCCAGATTTCATCCGTGGTAAAAGTCAATACCGGAGCTAACATTCGGGTCAGGGCATCCACAATCTGATACATGGTTGATCGGGCACTACGATAAGCAACACTCTGTTCTGGGCTGGTATAAAGGCGATCCTTGAGGATATCCAGATAAAAAGAACTCAGATCGATGGCACAAAAGTTATGCACCGCATGATAAATGACGTGAAACTCATAGTTATCGTAAGCCGTGGCAACCTTTTGAATCAAGCGATTCAACCGTGACAATGCCCACCGATCCAGTTCGAGAAGTTCATCATCAGAGACCATATCTGTTGTTGGATTGAAACCATTCAGGTTGCCAATAAGATAACGAGCGGTGTTACGAATCCGGCGGTAAGCATCAGATAACCGCTGCAAAGTTTCCTGGCTAAGGCGGATGTCATCACGATAGTCGGTTGCCGCCACCCACAGGCGCAGAATTTCTGCCCCGTATTTGCGGATAATTTCTTCTGGAGCAATAACATTTCCCATCGATTTTGACATGGGACGGCCATCTTTATCGAGGACAAAACCGTGGGTCAAAACTGCCTTATAGGGTGCACAGTCGCGGGTACCAACCGATTCCAGCAAGCTGGAATGGAACCAGCCACGATGTTGATCAGAACCTTCCAGATAAAGATCTGCTGGACTCTGCAGATAATCACGCTGCTCACAAACAGCGGCATGAGAAACACCGGAATCAAACCAGACATCAAGAATATCGGTCTCTTTGGTGAATTTGTCGTGCCCACAGTCGGGACAAACCGTTCCCGGTGGCAGCAGCTCTGTCGCATCTTTTTCAAACCAGATATCACTACCAGTCGCTTCAAACTGATCGGCAATATGGTGCATAACTTTACCATCTGCCAAGGCTTCACCACATTTTTCACAATAGGCGATGGTAATCGGAACTCCCCAACTACGCTGTCTACTGATACACCAATCAGGGCGGGCTTCAACCATATTGAAGATGCGGTTGCGACCCCAGGCTGGAATCCACTCAACCCGTTCAATTTCCTGCAATGCTTTCTTCCGCAGGTCATTTTCCTCCATGCTGATA
Organism: Desulfuromusa sp.; assembly: GCA_016744595.1. GTDB lineage: Bacteria > Desulfobacterota > Desulfuromonadia > Desulfuromonadales > Geopsychrobacteraceae > Desulfuromusa. The sequence goes on along the minus strand of JADGEB010000049.1, from coordinate 8,413 downwards.
AACCATTGTTCGGTCGCCCGAAAGATTATTGGTTTTTTACAGCGCCAGCAATGGGGATAACTATGATCGACCTGGCTTTCGTGGAGCAGTGCACCAACCTCGGTCAATTTTTCATTCACTGCCGGGTTAGCATCCTTCAACTTCATGCGGCCGAACAGCTCAAGATCTTGCCGATAGCGACCATAATCATCAACCGGGTTGTAGATTTCCAGACCATACTTAAGTCCGACCAGATAGTCATCCTGACCATGTCCGGGAGCCGTATGAACACAACCTGTTCCTGCTTCTAAAGTGACATGATCACCGAGCATGATGAGGGAATCACGGTCATAGAAGGGATGTTTACAGTTTTTATTTTCAAACAGTTCTGCTGCAAAGGTCGTGACAACTGAATAATCTTCAATTCCGAGAGTCTTCATCACCGACTCAGACAAACCTTCAGCCAGAACCAGCAGTTCACCGTTTGCATCAACCACTACATAAGGGAGTTCAGGGTTCAGGCAAATCCCCAAGTTGGCAGGAATCGTCCAAGGTGTTGTGGTCCAAATGACGAAACTGATTGATCTCCCTTCCAGATTGGACAGGGCTTCTGGCAGTTCATCCACATAAGGAAATTTCACGTAGATCGATGGCGAGGTGTGATTGTCATATTCGACTTCAGCTTCTGCCAGAGCAGTTACACAGGAAGAACACCAGTGAATAGGCTTTTTACCCTTATACAATGATCCTCGTTCAACCAGCCGAGCCAATTCACGCGCAGTTGTTGCCTCGTAATCGGGGGTCATGGTCAGGTAAGGATTTTCCCAGTTACCAAAAATTCCCAGACGTTGGAACTCTTCACCCTGAGTTTTGACCCAAACCTTTGCATATTCACGACACTGACGCCGAAAATCAGCTTTGCTCATTTCCCGCTTTTTCTTGCCGAGCTTCTTGTCAACCATCAATTCAATCGGCAGACCGTGACAATCCCAGCCTGGAACATACGGGGTAAAGAATCCCTGCATCCGTTTACTTTTAACAATTATATCTTTAAGAATCTTATTCAGAGCATGCCCCATGTGCAGATGACCATTGGCATAGGGAGGGCCATCGTGAAGAATGAAGCTCTCCTGTCCCTGATTTGCAGCTTCCAGTTGGTCATTCAAACCGATCTGTTGCCAGTGTTTAAGCAGTTCTGGCTCTCGATTCGGCAGGTTGGCACGCATTGGAAAATCGGTTTGAGGCAGATTTAAGGTATCTTTATAGTCCATGCTGATTCGTCTCCGCAGAGATTGTGATAATAAGGGATTGCTAAAATTAATCCTGCAAGCTAGCAAATACAACATTTAAGTTCAAGAGGAAAGGTCGTAACTTTACGTGTTTAAGATTGTTTTCAAGGACTGAAACGGTTGATGTGGTGTTGAGATTAGCTTAATCTTTTTCAACCATATTTTTGACCTGTCCAGTCAAATTTATCCAGAGTAATCCTAGCTGTTCATGAGCCCAGTATTCACTGTGTGCCAAAGTTGATCCTGACGGGAAACTCCACCAACCTTTAAGAGGCTTACTGAGATGTTCTGTCGGGGCAGGAAGAGGGTCAAGTCCAACCTTGTGAAATAAATTAAGGGCACGCGGCATATGAACCGCTGTTGTGACGAGAACCAGAGAGGCTTCAGAGAAGTTGGCTGCAATCAGCTCCGCTTCTTCTGCCGTATCTCTGGGGCCATTAAAAGTCAGGATATCTTCAGTCGGAACTCCCAAAGCCAGAGCCAATTCCCGCAGTTTTTCTGGATAGGAAACTGGATCTTCAACGACACCCTTGAATCCGGTAAAAATCAATTTACTCCCCGGATTGAGACGATAGATACGAATTCCCTCTGCTAGCCGAACGATAGCTGTCGGGCTCAATTCACTGGTGACCGGCTGATTATCAACTGACTGGTGCCAATTGCCAAGAACTGCAACATAATCAACCGGGGCATGGTTCTGTTGATAACCGGGAATTTGTGATTCAAATCTGGAGATATATTGATTACTCAAGGGGGAATAGCTGCCAACGAACAACAATGCTGTCGCCAAAAAGACAACGATGATTCCAAACCAACGCGTTTTCTGGCGCAGCAGCAACAACGACGCCCAGAGTAGCAGGAGCAAAGTGATTGGCACCGGCATCAGTAAGTTGCCAAGAAATTTTTTCAACAGAAACAGATAGTGATCCATCAGCATCTCAATTTAATCAATAGCAGGAATTAAATGGGACACTAACGCAGTTAATTAAATTGATCAACAATTCTGTTGTTTATACAGGCAGATATCCATGCAGGGGCAGTTGCTGCACAATGGCTTCTTGCGGCAAAAATCTTTGCAGTGAATGACAATTAGCGCGTGGTATTCATTATACAGCTGAATATCCTGTGGCAAGCGGGACATAAAAAAATCCCTGACAGCAGCATAATTTTCTTTTCCAGAAAGGACACCAAGTCGCCCGAAGAGACGATTCGTATAGGCATCGACAACAAAAGAAAGATGTTGTCCGGCATAGAGAAGAATGGAATCGGCTGTTTCTGGCCCGATCCCTTTTAAGCGCAACAACTCTTCACGTACCGAGTTCAGCTCTTGATCGAATAGATGCTCAAGACGCCCCTGATGGAATTCCTGCAGATAGTGACAAAAAAGCTGTAACCGTTTTGCTTTCTGGCGAAAAAAACCAGAGGGGCGAATCAGTTGCTCCAAACTTTCCAGTTCAATACTGAGAATTACATCAATCGTCAGGGCGTCAGCTTTCCGCAAGTTGGCAATCGCCATTTCAACATTATTCCAGTTGGTATTCTGAGTCAGAATTGCTCCGATGACCACCTCAAAAGGAGTTTTAGCTGGCCACCAACCACGGGGGCCGTAATAGGTGAGGAGTTGTTGATAAATATGTAGAAGATTAGACATACCGATAGCTCAGCTAGTCTGTCAGTTGTTACGGGTTGCAATCAACTGCAATCGGAGACGCAATACACCCTCATAATTCAGACAAAGATCCGGAGAGACTTAATTCATAACTGCCATTAGCTGTTTGACGTGTCCCCAGTTTTAATAGCTCAACCACCATGGGATCAGCAGTTTCTTCCGGGTGTATATCCATCTTTATGTTGACCCGCGTTGAAGACAAATCCCTACCTAAAAGGATGCTCCCTTTGCCAGAAATTGACAGATCACCCCTGTCAGCTTTGAGAGAAACAATTTTGAAGGAACGTCCACGACCTGTGCCATTGATAACAATATCGCCAAGGTTGAGTTCCATTTTCAAAGCCCTGTTCCCTGTCGCCCTGACGTTCTTAAGTGTCAAAGCCACAAAGCTTTCGGAAGTTTTTCCCAATGAGATGGTACCTGACAGTTTCATCTCTGCGAGCTGGCCGGAAACTTTGACTGCCTGATCTTTTGGTAACAGGGGGGCAAGGTTGAGTTGGGATGCTGTTGCGACCAAAGTACCATCCCGAAACATATCAGCCAACAACGTCCCTCCAGACAACTGCATCTTCAGGCGAATTCCTGGATTTTTTGTAAGCAGGAAGAGCCACAGTGGAGCAATATGGAGAGAGTTGATAGAAATAGGTTCCCAAGAGGGATTCTCCGGTCGAATCAGCAAGTCAGAGCCCTCAATACTCAAGACCCCTATGTTAATATCACCCTGCTCAATAACAACATGCCCTTGCCTCTCTATCGAGGAGATAAGTAGCTGCTTGATCTTCATTTCTGGAAAGGAAAAGAGAATCCCTGCGAGTAATCCAAAAATAAATAAAAGAATGACCACCAAAGCTATTTTAGATCTGCTGAACAACATTAATATTGTCTGTTTCATGTTGGATTCTTACCGTGGACAGAAACTGTCATTGTAAGGTCGAGCTGAGACGCATTATCAAATCTTTGTTTGATCCGAATATGTTTTACCTGCATCTGAGCGGCAGGCGATTCAACTTTCCAAAGCAGCTGTAGCACTTGCTCAAATGATAATTTTTCAAGTTTAATATCAAGGTTGTCGATACGAATAGTTCCCTGTATTTGTGGGGGCTGAGGGCGAATATAGTTCAATTTTTCTCGACTAACTATACTGGATGTCAGTTCTTCAACCTTTGCCAATGGTGACAATGAACCTTTCTTGCTGATTGATTTTTGAGCGTAATCCAATTGTCTCTGTAGGGATTGATACTCCGCCTGCAGGTTTCTGACTTCCTGGAGCTGAAGCTGCTTTGCGGCAATCTTCTGGTCAAGAAGCAGCAATGAGTTGCGATAAGGTTGATAAATACCCCCAAAAGCAATCATTACTAAAGACACGACTATACCGACCAGTAAAAATATCTTTTCTCGTTTTTCCAATTGATCAATACGCTTGAACACAATTTTTGCCCTACCTGTTTGGGACAAAGTCCAGAATGAGGCGAAAGTTAATCTGATCCCCTTTAAGTGCCATTTGAGCATCAGCTACCTGAACGTTTTCTACGATGGGTGATTGACCTAATAGCTCTGCCATCTTGTTGATTGCATCAAATGAGGTGGCATGACCGCTGACCTTGGCCTCACCCTGCCCCACATTGAGTTCCTGAACTTCAATCGAAATAATCTTCGTAGCCTCGGAAAGAGCCTTTAGAAATGGTAGTATCTGAGGTTGCGAGTCGCCAATGATAGCCATATGATCGCGCAATTCTCTGATACTGCTTTTCATTTGCAAGGGAATATCAACGATTGCCGTTGCTGCAGGAAATGTTTGTTGAAACAGGCGTGTCATTTCCCCCTGAAGCCCGTTCACCTGATTTGATCTTGTTCGGTATTGAACAAAAGAGGCTGCTGCAACAATCAGTGCACTGGCTATGACCAGACCCGCAGCAACCCACAAAGCCCTTTTAAGTTTTTGCCATTCTCCCTTTAACGCATATTCTCCACTACGAAAGTTAAAGGACTTCCAGCGTTTTGTTTCAGCAGCTCTATATGCCAGGGACGTAGCATGAATGTGGGCTGAAGGAATAACTTCACCGGCTAATTGCAGGGTAAGTTCTTTAGCTTCGTAACCCATATCAGCCAATTTTTTTGCAAGCATTTCGCTGTCAACATCTCCAACAATAAAAACGGGCAATTCCACATTATTACTGACCGCTATAAGGGCTTTAATTTCTCTTGAAATACTTTGAATATCACCCGTTTTCTCTGGTTCAGTTTTCTTGGCTAACAGCCGATAATCGATCAGTTCTCCAGATTGGATTCGGCTGATGGTTGTTTCTTGTGAACTGACTGCAATCAGGACTGCATCTTTTGTGTTTTCGGCGATAAGCGGCACCAGTGAAAAAGGAGACAGATCAATAATATGTACGGGGAGGTCAGCTTCCTGAGCCGCATCCAGAAGCTTTTCAACCGTTTGTCTGGGAATAGCTGCAGCCGTTACTCTGGATCCTCCTTCAGCTTTTTTGTCATCTATAATGGCACTGGTTATACAGTCTTCTACGGGGACAGGAATCTGTGAACTTAAAGAGAAAGGAACCGCTGCCATTATTTTTTTTGTGTCCCGAAAGGGAAGTTCCAGTTTACGGACATATGCTGCCTTCGCTGGCAATGCAGCTGCTAGCTGGTCTCCTATGTTTAAATGGCCACCAATATTCGCACTTAACTCTGTAAGCTGGTCAGATAATTCTTCATGCTGACAGGAAAAAAAACGAATTTTTTTTAATTCGTTTTTTTCGTATTCCAAAAGAGTTAAGTAGCTACAGATAACTCCGATATCCAGCCCAATAAATCGTTTATTCATTACAGTTACATTGTCCTTATATAAGACAAAACATTATCTTTTTTGTTAAACCAGGTTTCAAGTGAACGTCTCCCATTGTTAACAACGCCCTCAGCGGTAATTTTATAAAATTTACTTGTCGTTCCCAGAAGCCTTTGGTTGGCAAGAGATTTCAACAAGCTGAATTGATCCGTAGGCAATAGGGTTTTTAACTTTTCAATAGAGCGAATAGGCGCATCTCGTCGACTGTCAATAATAAGATCAACAGTTTGTTCTTCAATTTTTGAACTAAGCGCCAGAAGCACTTCACGCCCGACGGTATTGATATTGATTTGTTTGCTGTCAGTGACAGATAAATATGGGCTGACAATTTTAAATATATCCTTTGTAAATCCCCTCACCAGCAGAAGTTCATCAAGAGATTCCAAAGGACCATTCTTGCATGCATACGGTAGTGCCAACCCCTGATAGTACAAATCTTCAGCTCCTACAACCGGTATATCCAACCCATCGGTTTGAATGAGTTGAAAGTTGTCATCTCCCTGATCAAGCCAGTCAATAACTCCCGCAGTCAGTTCAGCGGGGTCATCAATTTCAAGAGCTAGTAGCAGACGGTAAAAACAGTCAACAACAACAGCTTGTGGATTGTTTCCAACAACCAGAGAATTTATCCCCAGTTGCCCGTTTAAATCCTTGACTGTTAAGGAGACAAAACCCTCTCCAACCGGATAGCTACTAATCCCTCCAGCCCAAGCTTCTGTGTGGGCATCATATTCATTATTATCTGTTAAGAGCAATTTCTGCCCTGCAGTGATACCTCCGCGGGCAAGAAAATAGGCTCTTGTATTATCACGAAAAGTCTCTGCGAGACGCTGCTCTATCAGTGTAGAGTATGATAATTCCATCAGAATAGATGTTAGCAATGTCACAACAATCAAAACCAGTAATAAAGCCATACCCTGTTCGTTGTTTTTTCTTTTCATTATTGAGAACCGACTACAGGAAACTTGAATGCAGTGAGAAATGGAATTTCTTCTCCGCTTTTATCATATGTCGTGAGAAAGATTTCCAGCATGTCAGGAAATCCTTGAAGCTTTTCATCCCATTGGCTCTGCCAGTTTTTTTCAGAAACATAGCGGATACTGAAGCTTTTGATCCCGGTTGCCATTCGCATCGCCGGGAAGTCCTCGCGGCTGTTACTACCAAGAAGAGGTCTTTCTGTTCGCAAAATAACATATCTACCATCTTCACTTTCCCGATCCTCTATCAGCTCGTATCTAACGGATACAAATCCCACGCCATTGATGTTCAGAGAGGATGTGGCTGTGGTACTCAGCTCAAAAAAAACCTCTCCTCTCTCATTCAGGCCACCTCGCAGGATACTGGCGTCATCACCATTATGAACATAAATCCCATGAATTTCACGACCGATGCGGTCGAGAATCACACGGGCTTGATGGTAGGCTTCACTATTGAGATCGAGTCTGTCCTTTGTCGCGCTGATGGAAGTAAAAACTCCATATATGGATGTGATTGCAAGAGTAAAAATACTGATTGCGACCAGGACTTCTACCAGAGTAAACCCCTTGGATCGTTCTGAGAAAGATTCCTTAAAAAATGAAAGAGTCAATTGACACAAACTCATTTTTCTCTTTATCTCCCCACACAACATCAACTGTCACCATACGCACGGAGGCTAGTGGAGTTTCTGAAAAACTGATTTGCCAGCTGTATTGGTCAAGTGGCTCATCAAAACCCCCCTGACTTGCTTCCTGAGGTAGTGTTTCTGCTGACGAAGATTCTACCTCACTTATTTTATATTGAGCCAATAAAGTCGCTTGTGTCATTCTTTGCAGATAGTCATGGGTTGCTATTGTCCGGTTATTAAGTGCTTGAAGAGAGATCAGCGCGATACTGATGATGGCAATAGCTATCATGACTTCAAGCAGAGTAAAACCACCGGAGTTTGCTCTTTTGACTTTATGAATTCTATTGAATGACAAATGCAATTGCAAAAGCGTTCCACTATTGAGTCCGCTTTGGCAGCCAGGACAAAGTTTCGTCTTTAGGTTGTTTTCAACTGCTTTTTGAGAGTTAAAATTCACGATAGCCGTCATACACCTCGCTGTGGCCTGTCAATGGATTAATTGTTACAGTCAAGATCTGATTCTCTCCCCCACTAAGGTGCAAGGTTGTTCCTTCAATCCACCCGGATGGCAGTATCCGTACCGTAAGCTCACCCTGACTAAAAGTGCCTCTTCCAGAAATTGTGATATCCATAAAACGGATATTTTGTTTTAATTTTATTTTTTCTGGAACTCTTTCTACGTTAGTGACACTCCCATCAGATTCCAAGGCCATAGCTCGAT
>JADGEB010000049.1:0-291 GCA_016744595.1 Desulfuromusa sp. | reverse complement strand
CGATAAGACCCATTGTCCAAATCATAAATAATCCGATGTTCCCTGGATGAAAGAGCTGCCTCATTGAATAGATATTTAATCGTCCAGGACAACCTTCTGGCCGAATGATGAAGATCTCCTTCCCCTATGTGTGAAAAACGGGGGATAGCAACGATCGAAAACATTCCAACCAGAAAAAGAACGATGATCAGTTCAAGAAGGGTAAAGCCGGAAGATTTTTTAGAGCTCCCAACTATTGATGTCAGCGTCAACTCCATCGCCTCCAGATTCCCCATCAGCCCCGTATGAGAT
>JADGEB010000048.1 GCA_016744595.1 Desulfuromusa sp. | reverse complement strand
CTTTTTTTTTTTTTTTTTTTATAGAGTGAAACGACCAAGTCTTCCGCCGCTACGGCTTGCAATCGGGTGACAATTGTCTCCCAGGGGACAAGTAGATCACTCAAACTGATTGTTGCCGAATCGAGCATCAGGGGAGCACCAAGCTGTGATGCTGCGGCATTGGCTGCACTCACACCGGAAATCACCTCAATCGCAACATTGAGATCTTCGGCCGCCGCCATCTCCATTGCCAGTCCAGCCATCCCGTAAACACCGGCATCTCCGGATGATACCAATGCTACAATTTCTCCTTGATGCGCTCGTTCCAAAGCGATACGGCAACGCTCCGATTCCTGTCGCATACCGGAAGTAACTGTCTCTTTATCGGTACAAAGATCGGCAAGGGATGCCACGTAAGGATTGTATCCGACTACCAGCGTACTTGCCGTAATTGCCTGTTCTGCACGCCGGGTGCGATCTAAGGAATTGCCGGGGCCGATACCAACGACAAACAATTTTCCTGTGCGACCGCTATGGTGATGCCGTTGCACGCTTTTCTCTGAACTACTAATGATGTCCTCCACCCTGCTAGGAGTGCTGCCGGTTCGGCGACAGCTGGCAAGTTAACTTGTTGTTGTACAAATGATGAATGGTCAAATGATTGCTGACAATTACGAATTCTGTCATCACTGATGATCCGCAGTGGAATATTTAAGGTTGCAGCGGCCTGAATTAAGCCAGGTTCTTCAGCTTTCACATCTGCTGTGGCAAGATAACGCACCTGCTGCAAAGAAAGGTTTTCAGTTGCGAGAATCTCCTCCAGTGCCTGCAAAATTTCACTCTCTGATTTTCCTCTACGGCAACCAACACCGACAATCAGGTCTTTTACCGCTTCTGTTGTGGTCGAAATCATCGGTTCAGCATCAATGATGTTAGCAACCTGTACCGCCAGGTCGTTTGCTCCCCCCTCATGTCCACTGAGAAGACTGATGACAGAACGGCCCCCGACATCGACGACAACGACCGCCGGATCAGAGAGCTTACTTTGCACCGACGTTGCTAGCGAACGGACAACAAGTCCACAGGGTGCGACGTAGATCAGGCCATCATACTTTGTGAAAATTGCGGGGATAAGATCCATCACCCGAGAAAAAGAGGTTGCTCTGGTTGGTGTCGGCAATGCTTCATGAACATAGATATGAAGATCTGCAACAGCTTCCCTCAGTTGTTCACACACTAGAAACCCTTGTGGTGAAAAGGTGATAGCTGCCAGTTTCATGTTTCGTCCTTCTGACTATCGCTTTGCCGGTAACCGTGGCTAAAGTTGCGATGGTAGAGTTTTGAGACCGGAAGATCACGCGACAATGCTGGTCCGACAATAATCATTGCTGTTTTTTTAATTTGTGCTTTTTCAACCTTTGCGGCGATATCGGATAGAAATCCTTGTACCAGTTTCTCATCCGGCCATGAGGCTCGAAATACCACCGCTGTAGGGCAATCGTGACCATAGTAACCGGCAAGTTCATCTGCCACAGAGCCAATTTTATGTACCGAAAGAAACAGACAAAGGGTCGACTGGGTCCGCGCCAGGTGTTCTAGTTCTTGCATTTCCGGCATCGGTGTTCGGCCGGAGGTACGACTGAGAATAATTGTCTGGGCAATTTCAGGAGCCGTCAATTCCGTTTTCAATGACGCTGCTGCTGCCTGAAAAGAACTGACCCCAGGGACAACTTCGTAATCAATCCCCATCTTATCTAGACTGTTCATTTGTTCACGGATTGCTCCATAAATTGATGGGTCACCGGTATGCAGGCGGATCAGATCAATGTCCTTTCCTTGTGCTCTGGAAAAAATGATTTTCATCTCATCTAATGTCATCCCTGCCGAATCGTGCAACTCTGCACCTTCGGGTGCCAGCGCCACCACTGCGGGACTAACCAGTGACCCGGCATAAATACATATCTGGCACTGACTCAGCAACCGATGAGCTTTAACTGTCAGTAAATCGGGGTTGCCCGGACCTGCTCCGACAAATATAACTTTCATTTAGATATACTCCGTATTGGTATGAATCAAAATAATAGCGAGATTACCAACCCCAGGATCAGCCCCATATAAACAACGCAGATTAGTTTCTATCCGTTGATCAGGCAGCCCCGCACGGGCAATAAAAACCGACTGATCAATAAGGTTATTATCTGCTAGCAGGTCGACAATTTCTTGCAGATGGCGGCCTATTTTCATCAGTACTAGCGTCCCGCCCTTGTTTATGGCCGATTGTAGATCGTTGATCGCAGTCATTGTTGGCAAAATAGTAACTGGTTGCGTTCCTTCCCCGACCGCAAAATTGGTCAGTGCAGCACAATGTGCGTAGGCGCTGATACCGGGAATAATCTCAATTGGCACCTGTGGCCATTGCTTCTGCAGGGCGCGAAGCAAATAAATACAGGTGGAATAGAGCAAAGGATCGCCCAGGCTGACAAAGGCGACATCTTTCCCTTGTAGCAATTGACTAATGATATTGCTCGCAGTTTGCTGCCAATGCTCCTGCCGCATCTGCCGATCGGTTCCCAGAGAGAAAGAAACGGAACAGATATTGGCCGCGTCTGCGGCGTATGTGTTCACGACATCGGCAACCCAGGTCTGCGTACTCAAGCGGGATGTCGGAACATAGATGCAAGGGGATTCACGCAATAGTCGCACTGCTTTCAATGTCATCAATTCGGGATCACCGGGGCCAACACCAATAGCGTAAAAAGTACCGCTATTCATCGCAATAGTTCCTTTTTGAGTAACAACAAAATTGTTCGCGCAGGCAATGATGCCTGGCGTAGCGACTCATCATCGTCAAACTCCCTGATTTTTTCGGTTGATAGGGTCAAATTTTCACAACTCATTGCTATATAGTCGGTACCCAGTTCAGTCAACCTGTCGGCGGCCCAACACACTGCGGTCGCGTCCCCAGCAAGGAGAGCAATCTTGTCATAATGTACCAGTTCAGCAGTATTTACCTGCGGCACTCGCCCGTGGGCACTGATGAAAAGAGCATCACTCCAATTCAAGGCAAGGCGGGAAAACGCTACCTGAATGGAGCTGATACCGGGGATCAATTGACAGTTCTTTCGCCCGAACCGGTTAACCACAAGACGTGCCAGACTGAACAAACCAGTATCACCGGAAACCAGCACGCAGAATTTTTTATTGTGCAATGCTTCCATTTGATCCAGAACGTTGGACATCGCCCCCCGCACAACAATTTGCTGACAACTGCTTTGTGGGAATAGGTCGAGAAGATGTTGTGCCCCTACCAGCACTTCTGCCTGAGTCGCAGCTTTATGTGCCAGCACCGACACATAGTCTTCATGTCCGGGGCCACATCCTGCAATGACAATTTTATTCATTTCTCTCTTCCCAAAGTAAGATCACCAGTAAGACCGAGGATCTCACCTTTTAGATTGATCAAAGCTACTTCTGTTGGTGGCAAGGCTAGATAGGTTTGGTGAACCTTCTTTTTGATCTCTGTAGCAAGAAGTGTCCCTAACTGCTTTCGCTCTCTGCCTTCAAGGGATGTCATAAATAGTTCTTCAACGGTATTTGCACCCGCTGTTTGACAGGATGAAATTTGCAATGCTAGCTGACTGATGTAGGGAACGGCCGAATCTGATTGTCCTGAATGGGTTTGCCACTGTCCACTTGCTAATTTTCCCAATTTGCCCGGATGACCAACGATCAAGAGTTGTTCAAAGTGATACTTTTCTACTTCGGTAAGGATAAATCCCCATTCATTGCTGACATCAATAATTTGCTCACCGTTCACTGCAAAATGGCATTGTGCCGCTTTGTTCCCCATATTTCCGGGGACCAGCACCAGGCTTTTGATATTTGCCGCAAGCGCAACATCCAGCGCACATTTAAGAGCATCGCGTAATGCCGGAGCACTGAACGGCCGTACTCGGCCAGTGGTACCAAGGATGGAGATGCCACCAATAATCCCTAGGCGAGGATTGAAAGTTTTTTGCGCCAGTTTCTCCCCGCTTGGAACCGAAATAGTGACATCGAACCCTTGTTCACTCACCTCTTGTAATGCTGCACAAATCATTGCCCGTGGTCCGGGGTTGATTGCCGGTTCTCCGGGAGGAATGGCAAGCCCGGCACGAGTGATGGTGCCGACACCTTGACCGGCAAAAAAGCGAATTGATTTGAGCTTGTTTTTTTTCACGCTAGAGATCAAAAAGGAGCCATGGGTTACATCAGGATCATCACCAGCATCCTTAACCACCGTTGCAGAAGAAAACTCGCCATCTTTCTCAAAAAGGTGCACTCGGTGCTGTATGCGGCTACCATCGGGTAGAGGAACATCAACCTCAATGGGTCTCTCGCCACGCATCAGCAATATGGCCGCGGCTTTGGCCGCCAGAGCGGCACAGGTTCCGGTGGTCATCCCCCATTTCAACTGGCTACATCCTCATGCCAGCCACGCTTGCCAATATGGATAATCATCGTCGTCATGTAACCCAGATCAAGACGCTGCCAACGACTAAGATCAGCAACCCGAACTTCGTGCTCCCCTTGCCCTCCAGCACTGACCAGCTTGGCTCGATGTAGAAGGTTGTGCCTCTCCAGTAATGTTAGCAAGCCCGGCAAATCCCCCGCTGCCTTAAAGAGAACGAGTGTTTCACATTGCTCCAAAGCATTCTCCACCGCCAGCAAATCGGTTGCTGACATCAGCAGCAAACGATCTTCCTGCAAGGTAAGGGCATCATTAAAACAACTGGCTGTCATCTGAAAAGCACTGATACCCGGTTCTACATGCAGCTTTTCGGTTGGCATCTGCTCGGCCAATGCTTCCATCAGGTAAGAACTGGTGGCAAAAATCAGCGGATCTCCCAGCGTTACTTGCACCACTGATTGTCCGCGCCGACAGCGATCACTCACATCGTCAGCCAAAAGACCCCAGCGCTCACGAGTTTTACTATTATCACGCGTCATCGGATATTGACTGATAACCACTTCCTGATCACCCACAAGGGGTGCGATAGCTTGTAACGCAAGGCTGGTTTTCGATTTCTTTGATTGCGGTGCAAGAATCACATCGGCATCCTTAATCAGCCTTGCTGCCCGAAGAGTGAGTAAGTCGGGATCTCCAGGTCCCACACCAACGGCATAAAAATGACCTGCTTGGGTTTTATTAATATCCATTTTTCAACCTCATCGCCACAACCACATCAGGCCGAGCGTACATAAAAAAAGAAAAAGCATGCGGATAATTTGTGCCGATATTGCCATCACCATCCCCGGTCGAGCTCCGAGAATGGCAACATAGGTTGGCATGGCATGGCGTAACGTACGCACCGGTGCGGTCACCATAGAACCAAAGAGAATAACAATGACAGCTTGATGGGTCGTAATCTGCCCGGCATCAATAAAATTGGCTGCCGCTATCGCTCCGTTGTACAAACTGAGTGCCTGTGCCGGAATAATGACCAACGACTCAGCGGGGAGAAAGCGGAAAGTAAACAGAGCGGGAACTGTCTCTGCTAGCCACTTGAAAAAACCAAAATACTCCAACCCCGCCATCAAGGCGAAGGTGGGAATCAAATAAGTGAGCAAGCGGCGCAAGGTTTTTTTTGAGCGTTTCCACACGCTGATCCAGAAACCATCCTGCCGTTGCCGCACTTTTCGCACGGAAACCGGCCCACCGGGGCTAACAAATTGCCCACTAGTATGGAAACGCCGAACCAACAAGCGTGACAACAGCAAGGTGAATACAATTTGCACTGCAATCGCAGTAAAACGGACAGAAAACAAAGCTACCGTTGCCTCCCAGCCAAATGCTACTCCAATGGGAATGACAAAGGTTGGCAGATGGGCAAATAGAGAGAGAGCCGAGACCACATAAACCGAAGTGTAAAGTTCACGGTTATCTAAAGACCCCTGATCCCGCTGTACAACCAGCATACTGTTGGCAACTGCTCCGGATTGGAGTGCCATGAGAAAAGCGGGCCCTGCTTCACGACGAATCTTACCAATGGCTGTAATCGGCAGGGTCAAAACCGATAGCATTCTCATGCTCCCTGATATTTCTAAAATTTGGCCAAGAAAAATACCTATACCAATAACCAATGAAAGCTCGAGTAGCAGCATCCCCTTACGTGGCCAAAAAGGGAGATGGCGTTTCCATTTAGTGTACGCCGAACTGTTGCGTTGTTTTTTACGCTCTGCAGCGAAAGCTTTACCCGTTTCCCCTTGGGGATGCAGCCGTTTAGTCGCCGGTTTAGACTGAGCATCAACAGCACCTTCAGGTTTTGTTCGCTGCTCGAAACTCTGGATTTTATTTTGATTATCTTCTCCCGAGTCAATGTCTGCGGCAAAAACAGCACCAGAGAACAAACAAAAACTGAGGAGAAATGCCATCAACAACCGCATATCAGACTAACTACGTCCCTTACCCAGTTGTTGCAATGCCTCATCAAGATGACGGAAATAGACTTCTAGAATGGCACTGTTCCATCCCAGCGATGCAGAGCATTCTGTTTTTTTTGCTTGAATAATCGATTTCCAGCTGTCCTCTTCATCCCCCATCACATCATTCATAATGTGATCACCAGCAACGATCATCAACGGTACAAATTTGACGGAACCCTGTTTATCACTGATTACTTTTACTTTATCTAACGGACCGATTCCCGGTTGCCCCTCAACGCTGGCAACCACCAGGTTCGGATATTCTTTTTCGATAACCTGTGCCAGAGCAACAAGTTGCTGATTGAATTCGGGGTGGTGGTCGTTGCCGTGAGCAACAATGACAGTGGGTTGCTGCGCATCAATATCTTTGCCCAAAGCGGCAACAACGTCATCAATATCCTGCTCACTGGTCATCAAAGCATCACCAAAAGCGACCCGAAAACCGCTGGTATCTTCCGCCAGAACGCTGCGATATTCCTGTCCAGGAACGACGTGTAGGCTTTGGAATACAACCGATTTTACCCCTTTTTTACGCAGTTCGGTGATTACTTCAGCAACGTTCTGTTTAACTATCCCTTGTTTTTTTAATTTATTGATAATGAATTGGGAAGTGAAAGCCCAGTGGATATCATATCCAGCGTAACGTTTACGAGCTTGCGCATCAATGTGATCAAAAACTGGACGCGCCGTAGCGACTGAGGTACCGAAAGCAACCATCACAATGGCTGGTTTTTCTGGGTCCTGTTCTCCATTCGCAAAAGCTGGTGCCAACATCATTGTGGTCAGTAAACACATAAAAAAGACTCCCTTGCAGAAAAAGTTCACAGTCATCCTCTTCTCCTTTTTTTAGTTAATCTGTATTCTGTCCAGCAGCAATTGTGCATAAGGCGTGTAAAGTTGCGACTGCCAATGGGCTACCACCACGCCGCCCCTCTAGCACAATAAATGGCAGCTCACTACGCATCAGCTCTTCCTTGCTTTCCAGAACATGAACAAAGCCGACTGGCATTCCAATCACCAGAGCGGGACGGATGTTCTCTTCGATCGCCATACGATTGAGCTCAAGTAAAGCCACCGGGGCATTTCCGATAAGGACAATCGCTCCATCGAGTTTTTTACCGGCTTTGCGAATAGCAAACAAAGAACGTGGTAATCCTGATTTTTGTGCCTCGATAACCACATCCTCATCGGCAACGTGGCAGAGGATGCTCTCACGCTCATAGTCTTGATACTGCTTCTGTAAACGAGCAACAGACAGGCCGGAACGAATCATATTGCTATCAGCATAGATCGCTTTTCCACCACGCAAAGCGGTGATTGCCGACTCTATTGCCTGCGGTGAAAAATGGACCAGATCACTTATGGTGAAATCTGCCGTGGTATGAATCAGGCGGCGCACCACCTGCCACTCATCAGAGGAATAACTGTGCGCTGACGCTTCGGCATCAATTGCGGCAAAAGAGCGATCTTCAATCTGCTGTCCGCTGAGTGGGTTTTCAAGCAGGTCATAAATCAGCGGCCTGTTACTATTTATCATTTTGTCTCCGATCTGATGTTGCTTTCATATGTTCTACAAAACGGGTCAGTGCTTTCGGTCTGGAAGCCAGATGCAGATGTGCATAACTAGCCAGGATATTCTCTTTTTGATAGCCTTCGGCACTGCAATTTCCGGTTCGATTCTGTTTCAGCCGGTAAACCGTCTGCCAGCCATCTTGGCCTGTCGGAGCTTCGATAAGTTCCGAATAGTGAAATTCATGTCCACGAAAACTCGCCCCACAGTGCCCAAACAATGAATCGTGTTCCAGAGTGACCTCGACATAACCAAGCGCCTTACGCTTTTTCAACATTTTTGTCCAAACCGGCATAGTTGCAACCAAAGGAAAACGCTGCTCCTCCTCCACAACTCCCTGCGAAAGGTAGATCAACCCGCCACACTCGGCGTAAACCGGTTTGCCGCTCGCACAAAAATCACTTACGGCACGAAGCATTGTTCGGTTCTCAGAAAGTACCTGTGCATGGACCTCTGGGTAGCCACCGCCAAGATACAACCCATCAATATCTTCCGGCAGACAGTTGTCATGCAGTGGCGAAAAGGGTACCGGGGTACAACCCTGTCTCTCAAGTGCAGCAAACATATCAGCATAATAAAACTGGAACGCTTTATCGCGTGCAATTGCCAGGCGAACTTTAAGAACGGGTTCTGCGAATGTCGATAAAGCCGGTTGTTGCGGTAAAGGTTCCGCCATCTGTGCTGTATGTAAAAGAAGGTCAATATCGATTTGAGTTTCGGCAGCATCAGCCAGTTCCACAATTGTTTGTTCATCGAGTCGATGTTCCTCTGCCGAAATCAGACCAAGGTGACGACTGGGGAGAACCGGCAAACTGTCTCGGCGAATCGCTCCCAAAAGTGGTGGCTGATCGGAATTCTTCAAAACCTTTTCAAGTAAAGCCACATGGGACAGCGAACCACACCGGTTCGCTAAAACCCCGGCAAGTTTCACCCCCGACTCAAATTCGTTATAGCCTTTAACCAATGCAGCAATACTACGCGCCATACCATGAGTATTGACGACAAGTGCCACTGGTGCTTTGAGCCAGGTGGCAATTTCACCACTACAGCCGCGCAGACTGTCACTGCTACTACCATCAAATAGCCCCATCACTCCTTCAATCAGGCTGATATCGGCATCAGCAGAAACGGTAACAAACAACTCTTCAAGATAGTTCTTATCTGTCATCCAGCCATCCAGATTAAAACAAGGACGACCCGAAACGTGCGCCAAGTGACTGGGGTCGAGATAATCGGGCCCCACCTTGAAAGTTTGCACCTTGAGTCCACGCTGCCGTAAAGCTGCGACCAGAGCGAGAGTAATAGAGGATTTCCCCACCCCGCTGTGTGCACCCGCTATCAACAGCCGTGGCCTGTCACAACCAACAAAATTCATAAAAAACCAACCATTAAAGGAAAATAACGTTGCAAGAAAATCCAAAAAAAAATCCCGAAGCCTACAATCGAGGCTCCGGGATACCGTATATTATCCTTGGATTTATCTACCCAAAATTCTCACTCCACGGAGTTCAGGTAGTTATGGCTTCATGGAGGTAAGTATCTGACTTCCAGAGAAAGACATCTCTGGTCACAGTGGCGGGTCCGTGACGGATTCACACCGTCTTCCTTCCCTTCCATGCCATTTCTTTATGCCAGTGATTAGAAAGCAAATGGAGCTCTTCTGCAAGAGAAAAATTCAAACTCTTTTTATAAATCCATGAATCGAGTTCTTAGTCAGTACAATAATATTATACCCTGCTTGTTTCTAACTATATTGATAAAAGGTGATGACTTCATCCTGTTTTTCAGTTATCGTTTCCCAAATTTTCAGATGCTCTCAATTGAGCTTAATAGGGAACCCGGTGTGAGTCCGGGACGGGCCCGCCGCTGTAACTGGGGACGAACGTTGCATGATGTCACTGTTTGCTCAATGCAAATGGGAAGACGCAACTAGTAGGATGAACCAGAAGTCAGAAGACCTGTCTGAAAAATAAAAAGAGCCTGCCTCCGTGGACAAGGGGTAAGAAAGCTCATACTTATTCGTGGAAAATCTGGGCATCCCCGAATCAATATTTATTGGTTCGGGGATTTTTTATTAAAAATCCTCCGGAGCTCAAGGAGGTCAAATGTTTTTCAATAAACAGAACTTTAACAGAAAAAAAGTGGCTATAGCGGCTATAGCAATATTGCTCTGTACCCCCATTGTTGTTGGTGCTGCTACTGAACATATAACCCTGCTCGATGAAGTCGTTGTCACCGCAACGCGTCTGGAAGAACGCTGCTTCGATGTTCCAACCTCAGTTGATCTTATTACCCCTGAAGATCTAAACAGAAGCAGTCCGGCAACAGCGGCTCAACCTCTAGCTGAAATTCCCGGTGTCTCACTCTCAAGTGCTGGATATTGGAATACCATTCCAACAATTCGAGGGCTAGGCGGGAACCGGGTTCTGGTTTTAATCGATGGCGACCGCGAAAACAACCTTTGGGCCGGTCGATCACCTATAACTCCCTTTATTGATGTTGGTAATGTGGAACGGATAGA
Source organism: Desulfuromusa sp. (assembly GCA_016744595.1). Classification (GTDB taxonomy): domain Bacteria; phylum Desulfobacterota; class Desulfuromonadia; order Desulfuromonadales; family Geopsychrobacteraceae; genus Desulfuromusa. The sequence goes on along the minus strand of JADGEB010000048.1, from coordinate 11,140 downwards.
GGTGGTGAAAGGGCCTGCGTCGGTTCTCTATGGTACCGATGCTCTGGGGGGAGTTATCAATGTCATCAGCAAGCAACCCAATTTTTCCAAAACTGACAAATGGTCTTTATTTAACCACGCTGAAAGTCGCTATTCATCTGTAGACGATGGTTGGTCGGGGCTTTATTCAATAGCTGGTGGTGGCTACGGTTTGGACTTTTCTCTGACTGTTGCCGCCAGAGACGCCGATAGCTACAAGGATGGAGATGGCGAAGAGGTTAAAAATAGTCAATTCAAAGGGGAATCATTTGAATTTAAAAGTCGTTATTTTCTTGATGAGTCCCAGAATCATGATCTGAGTATCAACATCCGAAGTAATGATGTTGATGATATGGGAGTCACAAAAAAGCCGGGTGCTAGGTATTCTCATTTCACCAAATTCGATACCGATACCTATAAGGTGGCCTACCATGGTCGGAATCTGGGTTGGCTCAAAGATTTGCATATAAGGGGCTGGTATGTAGACCAAGAACGTAGCTACGAAGGTGATATCCCCAGTGCCACAACCCCGGTTTACAAGTTGAAGGGGAATGACATTGAGACCTCAGCCCTTGGTGCTTCAGTGCAAGGTCAGGTTGATATTAATTCAAGAAACCGCTTGGTTTTTGGTGGAGAATTCGTCAATGAGGGGGCTGACGGTGAGGAATATATTACCGTTAAAAGAAACAGTAATGATAGTACAGCAAAAAAACTGACATTTAACCCAATTCCCGATAGTAGTCGTGATCATTTCAGTTTTTTTGCACAGGATAGAATCTACCTTGGGGCGCGTACAACAGTGTTAACCGGTTTGCGCTATGACTATTTTGTCGCTAATGCTGAGGATGTTGCGTTTATTACTGATAGTTACAACGGTAGCGGGATCTTAACGGGTTCCAAAACAGCAATTAACGATTTTAGTAAAAAAAGTGATGATGCTGTAACCTTTAATCTTGGGCTACTCTATTCTTTCACAGAAAATTTCAATTTGACCTGCAACTTTTCTTCAGGGTTCAGAGCTCCGGATACCTTTGAACGTTATTCAACTCGTAGCGGCTCCTATATGATCATCGGTAATCCAGATCTTAATCCAGAATATTCATATAACGGTGACCTTGGTTTCAAATTTAACTATTCACGACTCAGAGGGTCGGTCAGCGGTTTCTATAGTCAGGTGATCGACTATATCGATCTGGTAAATAACGGTAATACCTTTGCCGGTATGGACTCACGTGAATATGTCAATGTGACTGACGCTGAACTATACGGAGTCGATGGTTCTCTGGAGTTTGACCTCCTTGAAAAGCTAACGGTTTATGGCAACCTAGCCTATATCGTTGGTCGCGACCACAACAACCATGATCGCCTGAATACTATTCCACCTCTCAACGGTATCCTCGGAGCCCGCTGGCACGATCAATTAACCAATGGTCTCAGCTATTGGTTTGACCTTAACGGTAATTGTTATGCTGCCCAGAATCACCCGGCACCAGGGGAAAATGAGACCCCCGGTTATACTTTTTTCAATCTGCACAGTGGCATCAAGTTCGATTATGGCAACTTTAAAGATATAACTCTGAGTGTGAACATCGAGAATCTTTTCGACAAAACATATCGCAATCACCTCAATACCATGGATTTCTATAATGACCCCGGCTTCAATGTCATTACAGCATTGAAAGTTTCTTTCTAACCAGCAGAAATAATTATGAAAAACTTGAAGAGAATATTAGTGCTGATGATATTTCTGCTTGGTCTTTTCTCCTCCCCTCTTGCCGCTCAGACAATAATAGATTTGAGCGGTCGGAGAGTTGATGTTACCGAGAAAATAGAACGGATTGTTGCATTGCGTGGGGCACTGAGCCTGGTTTGCTACCTCAACCTGGCGGACCGGGTTGTCGGTGTTGAACACCACGAAGCCAAACAAACCAGCTGGATAGGTACGCAGGGACGTTCATACCGAATGGCTAATCCGCACCTTGGTCATTTGCCGATCATCGGTTCACGTAACAAACCTCTACCCGAAAAAATCATCGCAACGCAACCCGATATCATTTTTTTGGGCAGGGGCAACGAACATCTTGCCGATCAAATTGAACGGCAAACATCCATCCCGGTTATCGTTGTTGAAGCTGGTGATCTGGGTCGCAATAAACAGCGTTTCTACCGCTCACTACGGTTAATCGGCACCCTCTGCGAGGCGGAACAACGCAGTCAGGATATCATCCAGCAGATAGATCTAAATATTGCTGAGTTGGCTCGTCGCACGAAGGATATTCCGCCGCATGAGCAGAAAACGGTTTATATCGGCGGGCTTCAGTTCAAAGTTGCCCACGGCATTCTTGGCACAGCCTGCAATTATCCCCCGTTTCAGATGGTTAATGCCCGAAATGTCGTCGATGATCTCGTCATCAAGCACAAGCTGGTACGGGGACGCTTCACAATGAACAAAGAGACTTTTGTCTCCCTTGATCCTGATGTGTTGTTTATTTGTGCAAGTGGCATTGATTTAGTGAAAAATGAATTAAAAACACCGATATATCAGAAAATCAGAGCGAATCGTCTTGATCGAGTGTATCTGCTCATACCCCACTATTATGCCGCCGATCCGGCAACGGTACTCAGTGAAGCCTGGTATGTCGGTAAAATTCTCTACCCGGAACGTTTTCAGGATATTGAAATTGAAACTGTCGCTGACCAACTCTATAGTTTTTTTGTCGGTCGACCTCTCTATCAGGAAATGAATGAAATCTTTGGTGGCTTTAGAAAGTTGACGGAGGATAGATGTCCTCAATAGTTCAGCCTGAACGGGATCAGCAAAACTACAGACGCCAACAGCACTACTGGCTGGCGATCTTTGCCCTACTGCTCTTGCCCGCCGCTGGTGTCATGATGTTAAGTGGTGCGTCCGAACTCTCCCCCCAGCAGTTTTGGGACGGCCTTTTTAATCATCATAATAGTGTGGCTCATCTGGTTGTGTGGGAAATTCGCTTCCCCCGACTGATCGGGGCATTGCTGGGAGGCGTCAGTCTGGCATTGTCGGGTGCAGTTTTACAAGCTGTTTTGAAAAATCCACTGGCAGCACCGACCACTCTCGGGATTGCACAAGGGGCTGCCTTTGGCGCTGCTCTGGGAATCACCTGTTCCGGCATGAGAGCCTCATTTCCCAATCTGTTCAGTAGCTTGAGCGGCTTTGCAAATTCTGTCATGGTCAGCCTGTTTGCTTTTATCTTTTCACTCTTAACAACCTTGGTCATTATTCTTTTGACCCGGCTGCGCCAATCGGGAAAAGAGTCAATTATTCTGGCCGGGGTGGCATTAAGCTCCCTTTTTATGGCTGGCACTACCTTTCTTCAATATTTTGCCGATGAAACCCAGCTAGCCATGATCGTCCATTGGACCTTTGGTGACTTGGATCGAGCGACTTGGCCTGAACTTTACCTGCTGGGCATTATTACGGTTCTAGCTTCTGGCTATTTTTTTGCCAATCGACTCAACTACAACGCCATTTTAGCTGGTGATGAAGTGGCACAGAGCCTTGGTGTCAACGTCATCCGCTTGCGCCTCATTACCATGTCGATGGCTACCCTGACAACTGCAGTCACCGTTACATTTTTCGGCATTCTGGGGTTTGTCGGTCTCATCGCCCCCCACATGGCTCGCCGTCTGATTGGTTCCGACAATCGCTATTTACTGCCACTATCCGCAATACTGGGAGTTTTAATTCTTATTTGTGCCGACCTACTGGGGAAATTACTCCTTGACCCCGTTGCCCTACCTGCCGGAGTGATCACCTCCTTTCTTGGAACTCCGGTGTTTCTGTTATTACTTTTTGGCCGCAGGAGTTCTTGAACGTGGGTGTCGAATTTAAACAGCTCTCGTTTGCCTATGGTGGACAACAGGTTTTGGACAACATCTCTTGCCGCTTAACCGCTGGGCATATTTATGCTGTTCTTGGTATCAACGGTACCGGCAAATCGACTTTAATTAAACTCCTTGCCGGATTTTTGAAACCAGCCGCAGGCTCAGTCCTCCTCGGCAATAGGCAGTTGAAGAATCTCTCCCTGAAGCAGCGTGCACAAAGAATTGCCTACGTTCCACAGCACCAGCAAATCAGCAATCTGTCTGTGTTCGACTATCTGCTCCTGGGTCGTAAACCCCACCACACCTGGCAGTCGAAACGTCGGGATGATGCTCTGGTTGGATCCATGCTGGAAAAACTTAGTCTCAGCCATCTGACTATGCGGCCGTTGCAGCAGTTAAGTGGTGGCGAATTACAAAAGGTCGCCTTGGCGCGAGCTTTTCTGCAGGAACCAGAGATCCTTCTCCTCGATGAACCAACCAGTAGTCTCGATTTGAAAAATCAGCTGGAAGTCATGGAGCTTATTAGTGCAGAAACCTTGGCTAAAAACCTGACAACAATCATTACTGTGCATGATGTCAATCTTGCCCTACGTTTTGCTGAATATTTTATATTGATGAAGGATCGAAAAATTCTCGCAGCTGGTGACCTTGAGATAATGACCAGCGAGCACCTTTCTCAACTTTATGAACTACCTCTGCAACTTTATAGGCAAGGAAAGTTATTGCAGGTTGCCCCAAGTTGATGAAATTTTAAGCGACATATTAAACGCAGATATGGAATTCAAACTTCAGTTAAAGGATCTAATATGGGAACCCTCCCTGTACTACTTACAAAACCAGAAATACTGTTAATTGGTGGTGGTAAAATCGCCTCGCATAAAGCCAGTGTTTTGTTGAAAAACCATGTTGATTTTACTCTGATAGCCTCACATGTTTGCGCTGAGTTGTTGGCCCTTGATATTATTGTAATACAAAGAGAGCTGCGTGCCACAGATCTTAAGCATGCTCAGATCATTGTTGATGCAACTGGCAATGCCAATGTTGCAGAACTTGTTTTGCGTGAAAAGCAACGACGTGATTTTCTATTCAATTGTGTCGCTCAGCCAGATCTTTGTGACTTTTATTTCTCCTCTCTTCTTAATTACGGAAACCTCAAAATTGCAGTGTCGACAGATGGTAGCAGCCCTACCATAGGGCAGGTGATCAGAGATAAAATCGCCGCCCTTATTCCTGAAAATATTCAATTATTGGTGGAGAAAAAAGAGGCTGAGCGAGTGCTGGGGGATATTGATAAAAGTGTTTCAAAAGGGCAGTGCAATAAATTATTTTCAACCGTTTATCTTATCGGTTGTGGTCCCGGGGATGTTGAGATGCTTACCTTAAAAGCATATCACACCATTCAGCAGATGGATGTCGTCCTCTACGATCACCTGGTCACTCAGGAGATTCTTGATCTGATTCCACAACAGGCGCAACGGATTCCGGTCGGAAAACAAAAAGGGGAACACAGTTTTCGGCAGGAACAGATCAATGAACTTCTTTTTGAGCAGGCAAAATCGGGGCTAAAAATTGCACGATTAAAGAGCGGTGATCCCTATGTTTTTGGGCGTGGCGCAGAGGAAGCAGAATACCTGATTGAGCGAGGCATCAAAGTCGAAGTGATCAGTGGTATCAGCTCGGCAATTGCTGGACCTACCGCTGCCGGAATTCCGCCAACAGCACGTGGTTACGCCACCAACGTGTCGATCGTTTCTGCCCATTTAGCCGGAAATAGAATTAATACTGATTGGGTTCCTTTGTTAAAGATTCCGAATCACACCACCATTGTCTTGATGGGGCTCAGTTTTGCCGCAATCATAGCGCAAATGGCTATTGAATCCGGGGTAAACAGATCAACCCCTATTGCCATCATTGCCAACGCTTCACGCCCTAACCAGCAGATTTTAATCACCGACATCGAGCAGTTACCACAAGCAGCTAAACAAGCACAGCGCCCAGCAATTATAGTCATTGGAGATGTTGTCAACCTGCACAAGGTTCTCAATGTTACCACTGCATATCAATAAATCTGCATACGAATGGTTCAGTTTGCTTTGTTTTAACTTCGAGAGTTAAGCAGAACTCGACCCCTTCTCGAGCAGGGTTCCTCTTCCTTTTCACGCGTACTAAAAAAGGGAGAGGCCATCATCAAGACGGATGATACGTTGTCGGATTAGCTGCAATGCCTTTTAAAGCAATAATACAAGGATGTCCCCTGAGCCTGCGGGAACTTTAGACTCTTGTATTCTTGTTTTCGCGAGGCTTCAATCTTTTAACGAAAAGCTTGGCATACAAACTCGGCCAGAGAATCAGCCGCACCGTTTTTAATGGTCTGATGTTGGTGTAAAGCGAGATATGTATCGGGAAGCTCTGGGAAGCCCTCCTCGCTATCAAGCAATCGCATCCCTTTTTGGAGAACTCCGGCGTTGGATACAGTGACAGCTAGACCTGCCCGGACTGCGGCCATTAAACCCAGCGTGCTTTGTGAACTAAAGGCTATCCAGTAATCTATAGCGGTTTTATCCAGAGCTTTGAGAGCTAAATTCTTACAATAACAATCCCCGGAAAAAAGCGCGAGAGGAAGAGGTTTCCGTTCATGCTGAAAGTGCTGATCCGATGTGACCCAAACAAGAGGACTCTTTTTGAGAAGCTTTGCTTCTGTTTCCATGACTTCCGAGGTGGTTAAGGCGATATCAAGTTGATTTTTTTGGATCAGTGCTCGGAGCTGCATACTGAGATCACAGATTATTTCTATCCTGACGTTGGGGTGGTTGTTTGAGAACTCAACCAGAATATCCGGCAAAAAACTTTCGGCATACTCTTCGGGCACACCCATTCGGACTGTACCGGAAAGGTCTGTAAATCCAAGTTTTGTCACAGCCTCTTCATTAAGTTGCAGAATCTTTCGGGCATAGGATAATAACAACTCTCCTGCTGTTGTCAGCTCCATATCCCGCTGTCCTCGCTTGAACAGTTGAGAACCAACTAATTCTTCCAGTTTTTTAACCTGCATACTAACAGCTGACTGAGTCCGATTGACCACCTCGGCAGCCAGGCTGAATTTTCCACGATCCACAATTGTGACAAAAGTGATGAGAAGCTCGGTTGGCAGACATGTTTTCATAGGCATTCCTAGCCACATCAAAATTATTGAAGTTAGGTATCAGTTATATTTGTTTGATTTATATTGGAGGATATTTCATATTTTTAAAAAAAACAATTACTCTCTTCCTTTTTGATCGAAAGCTGTATATTTCTGATGAGTGACTTATATCGAATAGCAACCCCGTCCCGGACAAGAAAGGCCTTTGTTCCGGCTGGTTTAGCCATCGTGGCGGTTACATATGGTTTTGCCCGTTATGCATACGGGCTTTTTCTTCCTGAAATCCAACGGGATCTCGCACTCTCTGTTGAGCTCATGGGAATTATTGCTGGAGCCTCTTCAGCGGGGGCAATTTTAGCAACAATAGCCGGTGCGAGTCTTTCTGGAAAATTTGGACCGAGATTGCCGGTAGTGCTGGGCGGTGCAGCCGCTTTTTTAGGGATGCTGATCATAGCAACCAGCCACACGCCGCACCTTCTCACTATCGGTGTCATTCTTGCCGGGGCCAGTCCCGGACTGGCCTATGCTCCTCTTGCTGACGCAATTGTGCTATTGGTAGCGAGCTCGAGACAGAACCGTGCGTTTGCATTGATCAATTCCGGTACCAGCATCGGGGTCATCGTTTCGGGACCTGCAGCCCTTTTTGCTGGTGAAAACTGGCGTTTCGCTTGGCTTTTATTTGCTGTTGCCTCCCTGTTGGCAACTGTATGGAATGCCTCTGTTCTTCCTCATCGGAGACGGTCGAGGGAAAATGAAAATAACAGATGGACTATGAGATTACGCTTGCCTCGGCTACATATCGCTTCACTGTTATTCGGGCTATCAACAGGCGTCTACTGGACTTTTGCCGTTGATATGCTGGTCGATCAGGGAGGGCTGCCGGGTAACTGGTCTAGATTGTTCTGGATTATTATCGGTGCTTGTGGACTTGTCGGAGGGTCTGCCGGGCATTTGGTGACACGTCTTGGGCTTAAACGGGCACTACAAGTTGCTCAACTGATCGTTTCTACCGCAATCATCATTCCCGGAATATTTTCGGGCATACTTGTGACATCATTGTTGTCTGCTGTTACTTTCGGAGCTGCTTTCATTCTGACTTCAGGACTTTTAGGGATCTGGAGCATAAAAGTTTATAATGACTGCCCATCTGCAGGAGTAGGTGTGCTCTTTTTTCTGGTCGCCATAGGGCAATTGCTGGGTCCAATTCTCGCTGGCTATATTGCCGGGAATGACTCCATGCCTATTGCCTTCATCATTGCCGGGTTCCTTTCACTAACAAGTATATTTTTTACCCCTTCTATGGAAATGAGAGATCAATCCATGTGATTTTAAATCCACCACATTTAAGACGTGTTTTGTGGGGATACTCTCCACCGATAATTGGTATTATGTCCCCGGAACATACAATGTCCCCGGAATGTACAAACTCATTCTTCCGAGACGGGGATAGACAACCCCTGAGACGGCAAACGGATGTCTGGTCGCGATAACGGCGAATCACACAGAAGAGAAGAAAAAATCGAAACGAAGTTCAGGCAGCAGAAAACGAGGCTCGGTGGACAAACGCCCGCTTAAGGGAAATCTCCGTTTTCCCCTTGACTTTACTTATCATGGATGTCCCTGGTTTTTCCGATCAACCAGGCTGAAAGTACGACGGCACTAAATTGAGCCTCTCTCACATGACAACTGGCGTTGAATTTTCTTTTATATTTTCAAAATAAGCTGCATAAGAGGCATAAAGTGAGAGGCTCCCCTTAACGTTTTTATCCGCTCTATCTATCCTATACATTGGGGATTCATGACCATGGCATTCAACTTCATATGTATTCATAAAAATACAAGAATCCAGAATAATCAGTCGAAAAACAGGATGCCACTTAAAATGTGAAAGGCTAAGTTCAGCAAGACTTCCCTGATCGTCTCTGGCTTTTTTCAGCTTTTTAAAACTAGAGACAGTCTTCTTTATTTCTGCCACAAGTTTTTTCTGGGTATAGGTTGGGCAAGATTGTTGTATTTGTTTAATTCTCCCCTTAATTAAAGATCCGTTATTTGGGTCTGATATTATTAATTCAACATCCAAACCGGGGCGCCGCATTATTTTACCAAAAAACATTGACCCTTCAAGCCCCTTGCCTATAGACTCGTATGCAGCAATACTTAAAATTTTCAAGGTATTAGAAGTAGAAAGCTCCTTTAGAATGTCTTCGTAGTAATCACATTGAATGGCAGAGACGCCTGTTTCAGGAACATAAACCTTATTCATCCCAGCTTTATCACTCATGAGAGTGATAAATTGCTCTTTTGCTTCTGATTTTAGGAATGACTCACGCTCTTCCTTCCTCCCTTTGAAATCGCAAGCACTACTAATATGTTGTCGCAAAAACAAACAGCCAATAGTGGAACCAATAAAGGCGAATAAGAGCTTAAAAGCAGGGGTAAGTGATAGATTTGAAAAACTAATACTTGGAGGGAGGCCAAATTCCACCGAATTTAAAAGACGAGCAACCTCTTCAGGAGTCAAAAAACCAACCCACAACATGGTTGTCCATACAAAAACGGCCCACTTTATAGGAGTGAGCCGTAAGCTAATAGCTAGCATTTTCCCCCCGGACGTAAATTATTAAGTCAGTGATTTAGCAGAAGGCTCTTGTGTCTTTCTGGGTGATGCTTTCATTGCCTTCAGATCAAATACTCGTATTTCACCGACGGGTTCTTGAGCCTCTTCACTAGATACAGACAAATGATTTAAACGATCAGTGACTCTTTTTACCAAGGAATCTGGGGCTCCAAGAACAAGCCCAACAACCATAACCGCCACAACAATAACTGAAATGAGCTCCATGCGCCCCCCTTTTGGAATTGCCCCCTCCCGCAGCTTGATTAAAATAAACTTACAAGGAATAATGGTAAGATTAATATAATAAATAGTCAACAGTCAAGGCATTAATATGTTCCAAAAGATAAACTAACCACCCTCTATTATGATATCTCGCTGCAAGATTCAAACCTCCGACATCATACGTGATGTTTTGAGTATACCACAATGTCTAGTAATAAACGCAAATGTCAGTGTCGTCTTCTCATGCCCAACGTGACCAGTAGTCCCAATATTCGAATATTCCGGAAACACCATATCTATCTTTGATGATTTCAGAATTGTGGGGTCAAGGCCCGCAGGGTGGGCATTTCCCACAATTCAAAATGTTAAACATCATATCGATGAGAGGTACACACCCTACTGTTTTTTGTGGTGCATCAAAAGAGTATGGCGGCGAGCGGGGCCGCCAACCCTGCGACCTTGAGGCTTATTGATCTGCCTTCAGGGGACAGTTATCGAATACATACCTCCCGAATAATTTCAATTAAAACTCAACCCCTTTGCGTGCCGGAACCCCATTTTCCAACGCATGTTTATGGGGAACCATTTCTGTGACTGTATCAGCCATCTCAATCATTGCCGGGGTGGCATTGCGACCGGTGAGGACAATGTTCAGATCATTGCGTGAGTTTTCTACAGCTTCAAGAACCTGCTTTTCATCGACCAGTTTGCAGGCAACAGAACCGCAGATCTCATCGAGAATCAACAAATCATAATCACCACTTTGCATCGCCTTACAGGCGGTCGCAAAAGCCTGTTGAGCTGCTTCGCGGTGGGCGGGGAATTTAGGATGTTCCGGCTTTGGAACAAAGCCCAGTCCGGTCTGGCGGATATCGATCCCGAGTTTTTCTCGAAAGCTGACTAACTCTCCGGTGGAATCGTCTGCTTTCATAAACTGAAGGATCAGGATACGCTGGCCATGACCGGCAGCACGAAGTGCCATACCAAAGGCGGCTGTTGATTTTCCTTTACCATCGCCGGTAAAAATCAGAATATTTTTTGCCATGGGTACACCTTTCAAATTGTTATCAGTTGTAATAAAACTCCAGCTGCCACAACACACAGTGAAGTGGCGACCATCAGTCTGAGCGCCATATTGATTTTATCCGGAACCATTTCTTCTAGCGGATCTCCCAGATAAGGTCGAAAGGCGGCTTTGCCGCCATAACAGATTTCTCCCCCCAGTTGAACCCCTAACGCTCCGGCGAAAGCCGCTTCAATCTGTCCACCGTTGGGGC
>JADGEB010000047.1 GCA_016744595.1 Desulfuromusa sp. | reverse complement strand
ACCATAGGCGGGAAAACCGCAGATTCTTTAAGGCTTTTTTCCAATGAGCCCCCTTCTTGGACATGACGGCGCGCCTGATCTATTGAATCGCTCAAAACAATATTTCGTAGCAGCCCTTTGGAAATATCAAGAGCTTTGAGCAAGGGAACTCCGCTTTGCAACAGGGTTCCTAGAGTACGAGAAAACCAGGCTGTTGCAATCAACAGGTTCAAACGCCCGAATACTGGAACTTTGAGCAACAGGCTATCGGTCTTATGCTTCCCCGATGGCGTATTGCGATAGCGTTTAAATACGACAACCGCAGCGATGACTAGCAAAAGGAAGACCATCCACCAGTCTTTTACCCCTTCGCTCAAAGCAATCAAAAGCTGTGTCGGCCATGGGAGTGCACGGTCAATTTCAGTGAGCATAAGGGTTATTTTTGGAACAACGAACATAAAAAGAAAAGTTAACACTCCAAAGCCGACGAGAAGCATCAGAATTGGATATGTCGTAGCCGCCTGTATTCGTGACTTAATTCGTGCTTGTTCATCAAGAAAATCTGCAAGCTGAAGGGTCACTTGATCCAGAGTGCCGCTACTTTCACCAACCTGTATCATATTGACAAAAAGTTCCGGGAATATCCCGTGATGGCCATTCATGGCTTCGTGCAAGGACGAGCCTTGGAGAATTTTTTCTCGAATAGCCATCAGTGTGTTACTCAGTATGGCCTGATCAGTCTGCTCCCCGAGAGTTAGCAGTGTTTCATCAAGTGAGATACCAGCACTTAACAGGGTTCCCATTTGTCGTGTTGTGGCTGCAAGCTCTGCCGAAGAAACCTTGCGGTTGGTACCGAATGATTTAAACAACCCAGAAGAAGACTGTGTAATTTCATTGAGATCTGTAATAAAAATCCCCTGCTGTGATAGTTTTTTCACAACAGATTTACGACCGTTGCCATCCGCTTTGCCTGAGACTTTATGGCCCTTTGCGTCAAACCCTGAGTACTCAAAAAAAGGCAAGATCAGATCTCCTCTTGGGTCACACGGAGGACTTCTTCAAGTGTCGTTTCCCCTTGTAGAGCTTTGGCAAGCCCGGCAGAGCGAAGGGGTTGCATCCCATTTTTCCGGGACATTTTACGGATACTTGCAGCGTCTTTATTTTTCAACAGAAGATCACGAACCGCATCATCCATCTCCAGCAATTCATAGATTCCGGTTCGTCCCCAGTAGCCGATATTCATGCAGCGCTCACAGCCACGACCGATAAAAAATACGGGATTATCCGGGAGTCCATCATCCTTCAATCCTGCCAACAGTTCTGCTGGGGGAAGATGTTCTTCACGACAAAAAGGGCAAATTTTACGTACTAACCGTTGAGCTAAAATACCAACGATGCTGGATGCCGCAAGAAACGGTTCGACCCCCATTTCCACAAGGCGGGTTAATGCACCAGCTGCATCATTGGTATGCAGGGTTGAGAATACCATATGGCCGGTCAATGCCGATTGAATAACGATTTCCGCTGTTTCCTGATCACGAATTTCTCCAACCATAATAATGTCGGGATCCTGCCGCAAGATGGATCTTAGCCCATTAGCAAAGGTCAGATTGATCTTCGCGTTCACTTGTAATTGACCGACACCGGAGAGCTGATATTCAATTGGATCTTCTACTGTAATAATGTTTTTTTCGAGCCGATCCAAACGTGTTAAAGCTGAATAAAGGGTTGTTGTTTTTCCTGAACCTGTTGGCCCCGTGACAAGAAATACCCCGTGGGTTTTGTTGATCATATTGACAACTTGATGAAGCAGAGTTTCTTTAAGGCCAATCTCCTCCAAAGTCAAAATACTCGATGCCTTATCCAGCAACCGCAAAACCACCCGTTCGCCAAACCCCGTCGGCAGGGTGGAAACCCTGACATCAATATCCTGACCTGCTATCCGGACTCTCAGGCGACCGTCCTGGGGCAAGCGTTTTTCAGCAATATTCAACTGGGACATAATTTTGATGCGTGAAACAATTCCAGCATGAGCTTTAAGGGGGGGATTAAGGACATTGTAGAGAATGCCGTCAACCCGGTAACGAATCATCAGTTCATTTTCAAATGGTTCAATATGGATATCACTGGCACGCTCTTTATATCCTTGAGTTATCAAACTATTGACAAAGCGAATGATCGGGGCCTCATCCGAGGTGTCCAACAAATCCTCCGGTTCAAAATCCCGAACCAGATCTGTTGTGTGGTCTCCCTCAATTTCTTCGATAACATTGTGAGCTTCGCCAGCCTTGTTTTCATAACTCTTGTTAATGGCTTTGAGAATTTCGGTTGATGGAGCAAGGCAAGGTTCAATCGGATCTCCAGTCAAGGCACCAAGATCATTGAGTAGGGATGAATCCAGTGGGTCAGCTACTGCAACAAGAAGCCGTTCTTCAGTTCGCTTGATCGGATAGAATCTTTTATCTTTAGCGTAGCCAATTGGAATGAGACCGAGCAAATTTTCCAGACCTGATTGCTCGGGTAACTCTTTGTAAAAACACAAGTTTTGCTGTTCTGCTAAAGCCTCCACCAGAACAATTTCAGAAACAATTTTTTTGCTTATTAAAATCTCACCCAAGCGCAAACTACTTTGCTGTTGATCGCTAAGTGCCGATTCTATATCTGCTACAGAAACCGAAAAGTTTTTAATCAGAATCTGCCCCAGAAGTTGCCATTTATTGTTGCTCAAAATCTGCACTCCACCACTTATACTTGACTTTTGTCCAACCATAAGGACGCGTTTACACTGAAATAACTCTCCAGCAATCTGTCGGACTATTTGGACGAATTTGCAGCCAGTCCATTGATTGCACGACAGACTGTTAGTTTATTTGTCGATATCTAATACTTGCTTAGAGAGAGTATCTTGTAATTTTTCTGGCATAAATTGTTTTGCTGAGTTTTTATTTTTTGACGTAATAGCGAGCAGATCCTCCGGAGTGTTAATGATACTTGGAGTGATAAAAATGAGTAAATTGGTTTTCTGCTCGGTTATGTTTTTGTGTTTGAACAACCAGCCCAGGCCAGGGATATCTCCCAAAATTGGAACTTTTGACACAGTTTCCTGAGAATTTGTGCCGATAAGACCTCCGAGAACAACTGTGTGCTGGCTCTGCGCCAGAATAGTGTTCTGGATGAGTCTTTTTGTCAAAGTGGGACCAACTTGGTCAACGTCACCAACACTTGTAGCTGCAAGGTCTGTAATTTCCTGGAAAATATCTAGCTTAACCAGGTTATCTTCGATTATCTGAGGGGTAAAGCGTAAGGTTAAGGCGACATCTTTACGCTCTACTGAAACTGATTGAGAAAGGCTACTGCTGTCGGTTAAGCGCTCTGTGATAATAGGAACATTAGAACCAACAACTATTGTGGCCTCTTTGTTATCTGAGGTTAAAAGACGTGGAGCAGAGAGAATATTTATGTCCCCGTTTTTTTCAGAAATATCAATTAATGCTGAAATTGCTGGAACAGTGACAGGATTTCCATCAAGACCAGTGACTGTAATTGGATTGAATATTCCGCCCAACAAAATTCCATCGATTGTTTGTGAGAGGAGACTTGGGACTCCTGAGCCGGAATCAGCCAAACTACTAAGGTTTGCAGCCCCGGTATTGAGATTACTGGTGCCAAATGCGAGGCTGTCGCTGCCCAAGTCAATAGCCCCGGAAAGAGAGGCTCCAAGTTCTCGAGTCGCAGCCATAGACACCTCAAGAACCAATGCTTCAACGTAAACTTGTTTTCTTTTTACATCTAAGCCTTTAATGATTTTTTTCAGAACATTATAGTCGGCATACTGAGCATTGATAACTAGAGCGTTTGTTGGCTTGTCGGGCGTAATGGTAACTGAAGTTGAAGAAAAAGGAGTTGTGTTCTCTTTTGATCCCGCTTTCTGGGTTTTTATTTCTGTCTTAATGCCTGTCAGAATTTGGTTAAGTGTTTCTGCCAGGGTAGTAGCATCGGCATTTTCAAGTTTATAAATATTGAAGTTGGATTTTTCTTCCGTAACCTCGCGATCCATTATCTCAAGTAATCGTTTAATTTTTCCTAAGCCTTCTGTATCTGTCAAAACGATTAGCGAGTTTGTGCGAATGTAAGGTATGACCTTACTGAACCTGCCCGCAGAAATGGAAAGGCTACTTTTTTTAGCTGTTTTAGTCGAAACAGCTTTCTCAGAGAGAACCTCCAAACAAATTTTGGCAACTTCTGTTGCGTCAGCATATTTAAGTTGAAAAGAAACCAACTCACCCGTCAAATCAGGCTGATCCAATTGCTGTAAAATTTTCACCAAGCGCTCAAGAGTCGCCGCACTTTCCGTCAGGATAAGGGTGTTTGTTTTGGGATAAGCTATAATATTGCCAGTTGCAGGCATAAGAGGTGCTAGAACCGATTTTGCAACGGTATCAACATCGAGATAATCCAAACGGATCAGCCGGGTAATAAATTGTTCAGACGCAAAGGCCGAACCACCATATTGAACTGGTAGACTATCTGTACGTGCATTTTTTATCGAAATAATTTTATTGATCTTCCCCGAAGGCACCAGAGTGTAACCTCTGACATTTAAGACCGTCAGAAATAGCTGATAGATTTCATCCAAGGTCATGACTTCAGGGGTAATGATAGTGACTTTCCCCTTGACAGTACTGTCGTAAAGAAAGTTTTTCCCGGTCAATTCACTGATAGTTTTTATCAGCTCCGTTAACTCGATATCCTTAATATCCAATGAAATTCGATCATCAGGCGGAGTTTCCGCATAAGCTGAGCACAGGAGCGGACTTGCCAAAAGACAGGTCAGAACCGCCAATAAAGTCAAAACATTTCGGATATTCAAGAAAATCTCCTAATTGAGTTCGTAAGTAAAAGTCATCGCTTTGCTTTTGCGTTCGACAGCCAAGCTGATTTGTCTCGCTTCACGCAGTTGTTGAAAAACCTGCAGTCCCGATTCAGGGCCATCTAGGGTAATATCGTTAATATTAAGAATGACATCTCCACGTTTCAACCCCAACTTATTTAAGATAGAAGCACGCTTAAGCCTACGAATGATAAATCCATCTGTTTTGCCATTGGTAATTCGCGGTTGTATTTGTGCCAACCGCAGTTCAGCTGGAAGTTTTTGTCGTGTTTCCTCTGCAGTTCTCTGAGGGATCACCCAGTGTCTTTCATCTACTTGTTTGATTTCTTTATCTTCTGATGAATGATCCGCCTGGGAAAGCTCCTTATTAACTTTACCCTCTTCATTGATTATCACATCGGTCAAGCTATTATTTTGTTCTCTAACTTGGATATGGTTTCTGAAAATCTTTTCAATTGTTCCGCCATCAGGGAGTTCTTCTTGTAGATGATAGATAGTAAACTGACCATCGACCTGCATCAAAGCAAGAGAGTTTTCCCCGGCTGAGACGGTACCAAGTAAAATCCGCTTAGAAGCTGGTGACTTCCTGATACCATTGCCCGAGCCATCGAGAGGGAAAGTTTCTTCTCCCCCCAAGTCAACTGTTGCAGAATTTGAGCGTTCAGAAGGATCAAACAAATTGTGCTGCAGAATCAAATTAAGATCAGTAGGAGTGAAAACCTTTATCTTTTCATGTTGCTGTGGGATAAGGCGGCCAATATCGCTCTTCTCCCAATTGATACTTGAATTAAGCCAAGCCCCACTCAACAAACCACATGCCAGACCAAAAAGAAGCACCAATAGCAGGTTAATATGTACATAGTATTTCTGATAAAATATCAGCATTAGCACTGAACCCTTTTTTGCCTGTCATTATATGCGCTAGAAGGATTTTCTAACCTTTGGTCGCGCATGGTTCCTCTTTGTAAGATGTTTGACAGGCTACCATGTCAAACTACTAGGAGATAATTTAAAATTTTCTAGATCATTTTCCTAGTAAATCTTTTTAATCCCCCAGAATTCAGCTTTCTCGGTAAATTACCCGCCGGGAGCATTTAACTCGAATAAATAGCCATTATAGTTGAAAACAGCCGTTGTTGATTTGATTTCCTGAACGATTAAACCATTCTCAACACTATCCTTTTCATGCAAAATTTTTCCATTAATACGAATAATCCTTCTTCCTGGATTAGAATTGTAAAAATGCAATGATATTTGCAATGGTGGTAGTTGCTGTTTGATCGAAAAGGGCAAATCTAAATAATTTTGCAGAGGCTCCCCGACATTTTTTAATCCTGGTTGCTTCTGATTGTCTGGAATACTTTCAGTAAACACCGCCTTTTCCACTGTCCTGACAGGAATAGGTGGATTGATTTCATCTTCACTGTTTCGATTTTTGATCTCAAGGAGACCGTCATCAAGAGCTTCAGTAGCTCTTGTTGCCCCTACTTTCTTTGAATGATCTCCTTGTATTTTTTTTTCTAAAAAAAACACATTGTCGTCATGCTGAACAACTTCATTATTTGCTAAAACTTGGGTTGTCACCAAAGTAGCAGCGTCGTCTAGTTGATTGTTCTGCATTTGACCCAACCACCATCCAATAGACAAAATTCCCAGACATAGCGTAAGTAAGAATAAATATTTTAATTTATTTTTCCTCGATTGTTGCCTCAAAACAAGAACCTGTTTTTTTATTTTTACACTTCCGCCCTCGAAGCTCTTGTTCTCGGCTTTCTTCAGTGCATTGAGGATAAAAGACATCAGTCAATTTCCCCCCTCGTAGAGCCGTGGACCTGAGGTGCCAATACCACGGTTGAGTTGAATGATTGTTTGTACCCCCAAAACACCATCCGGTGTTAAATTGGACATGAATTGGAAACGCTTCAGTGCTCCAAGGAGAGATCCTTCCAGCTTTTCTTCTGTTCCTTTTACCTGATAGAGACCATGTTGCTCAAGTGCTGAAGCCAGCCAGTCAACCATTTCGGACGGCTGGCCGGGGTAAAGTGAGCCGGAAAAAACCGCTGGTGCCTTCCACAAAAGGAAATATTCCCCAAACCAACGGTTTTCAAGGACATCTATACTGAGTGCAATCTTTTCTTCAGCGACAATAAATGAAGCCTCACGACCATTTAAGCTTGCTAACAGGGCATAAAATGGTAAGCCATTATCATCGTACAGAGTCAAGATGGCCGGCCGGTTTAAATTTTCAATACTCTCGAAGCTGCCTTTTTTTTCAAGACATGTTAACTCGTTTCTACTTGCATAAGTGCATGGCTTATTCTTGCTACCAGAATAATCAAGCTTCCAAAGTGTCGCAAGCTCGGTAAAAATATCCTCAAAGCGGTTCCCAAATCCCAGTTTTTTAGGCCACAACGTAGGCAATTGTTTCCGATCAGTTTTTCCCTGTGCTGCTGGGGGAGGTGATAAGGCAGCATTCTCCATTTTGATGATTGGCTCCGGATCAGAAACCGGTGCCGGTGCATTTTGAAGGGCGGGAAGGCTGCTCTTAAATTCGGGGATGATAAATACAAAACCAGCGACGAGGATGACTGCTAAAACTATCCCAGCCAGAAGCCACCTGGGGTTGTTTTTTTTTGGTTGAAGGTCAAAAGTTTCTCTGCTTGCCTGCTTAACAATCCCTCGGGTGACCTGCTCTTCCAACTCAGTGTAGGCACCAAGAAGCGCACGGTCACAAAGAAGATTGATTAAGCGTGGCACACCAGCAGTCAGTTGGTAAATCAATTGAATGGCTCTATCAGTAAAGAAAGTCCTTTCACCGCCAGCGGTATTAAGACGGTGGAGGATATAAAGGGCAGTATCTTCCTGACTCAGCGAACCTAAATGGAATCGGGCCGTGATGCGTTGCGACAGCTGGCATAATTCTGGTTTACGGATCAACTCCCTGAGCTCAGGTTGCCCAAGTAAAACGATCTGAAGTAGTTTATGTCGGCTTGTTTCAAGGTTTGTCAAAAGGCGAAGTTGCTCAAGAACGTCGCCTGTCAGGTTTTGTGCTTCATCGATGACAATGACTGTTTTTTTGCCCTGCTCATTCACTTTGAGCAGCTGTCTGTTGATAAGGTCGATCATGTTCTTTTTTGAAATATGCTCAGGTTTTTTGATCAATAATTCATCGCAAATAGTTTCAAGAAGTTCCAGCGCCGTAACTTTAGGATTGATAATAAAAGCAAAATTAATTTCAGGCGGAGCCTGCTGAAACATATATTTACAGAGTGTCGTTTTGCCGGTACCGATTTCACCGGTAAGAAGGACAAATCCACCTTCGGTTTGCAACCCGTAAAGAAGGTGTGCCAGCGCTTCTTGGTGGCTCTCACTCATGTAGAGATAGCGTGGGTCAGGAGCGATAGAAAAAGGTTTCTCGTTGAGCCCAAAATATTCAGCGTACATCGATTTTCCCAATGTTTTTAGCTTCCAAAATGCCGCCTATGAGTAATTGAATAACCCTTACAGGGTTAAAATTTTTCAGCATACCTTGTGCTTGGAGGAAAAAAAAGCCTCTAAATTGGAAGCTGAAGTGCCCACGCCAAGAAAGTATCAAAGTTGACAGAAGAAAAAGTGGGTGATAGCTTGATTCGGTAATCTGCACAGAAAAGAGCGAGTGTTCATTCTTTCTTGCTGTAAGACGATAAATCACTTAGCAGATTAAATCTACTGCTGAACTATTTTTGTATAAAAGGAACCCAATCAATGGAAAAACGCAAAATAAATCCTCAAGAAAAAATAGATCAAGTGATTCGAGCAGCTCGCAAATTGTTCGTCAAAAAAGGCTATCGTGGTGTTGCAATTCCAGAAATTGTGAAAGAATCAGGGGTGAGTGTTGGTGCAATTTATCTCCACTTTGGCAATAAAGAAAAATTGGCTGAAACTGTTTATGAGGTAACCCTTCGGCGATTTATGGGTCTGTTTTCTGAACGCTTATCCGGGAAAGAAAGTATTCAGGGTAAATTAAGAGCTTTCTCTGAACTGGCATTCGAAATCACCGAAGAAGATTCAGAAATGATGGAATACATGTTATCAGTTCGCAAAGAAATTCGTTCAGACCTCCTCCTCCCTTTATGCTCCAGTGATGCCTTCAAAGAGGTGCAGATGATTATTAATGATGGCATTGCTTCCGGGGAGATCAAGTCCGGTAGCGATCTGGTTGCTGCTGTTTCATACACCGGGGTTATTATTCGTGCTGTTGAACTGCGCCTGCAGGGAGTTCTTGAACAACCACTTCAAGAAATTTCCGACGAACTCATTAAAAATGCATGGGCAGGCATTGTGGCTGAATAATATCCTGACAACCTAATTTCCCAATCCCATTCTTGCTCTATCAATATCAACCCTGATTTAAAATCTGACAAATCGACGGGACTCAAAATCATGACCCGTTTTACAAAAAATGCACCTATCCGACTCTATAGATATCTAGATATATTGAATATAGCTATCACATAAACATCTAATATTTAAAGATTATTCCCTCACTAATAAATTTTACTTTATATCAAATTATTGCTTGATCTCTATCTTAAATTTCTGTAACTTGATATCGATTTCACAAAGAAAGAATGATCACTCTTTCTCTGGGGAGGTCGCTGTCTTAGATACAAAACCTAACAAGCAGGTAGAAACCTGTAACCGCCAAAGGAGGCATTATGTTTCAAGAGGTCATGAAGAGTTCATGGAAACTGAATCTACAGCTATTGCTTGTCATAGCTGTAGCATTTCTGTTGTGGGGTTGTGGTAGTGGTGGCGGTAGTAGTTTTGATTCGCCAACAGTCACACAAACAGCTACCCCACTTATTGATGCTGAGACACTAAAAGGTTGGGTGGATGCTGGGCTGGTTAATGATGGTGGTTTTGAAAACGTTGTGATTTTACAGACTGGATCTCAGGCAGAGTACGATGCTGAACATATTCCAGGTGCTTTTTTGTGGGATAGCTTCACTCAGTCAGGCCGGTTAGAAGGCCTTGCTTATGATGTTAAAGTTATGGTTCCTGATGGCCCTACGATGGATGCGATGCTTGCAAGAACCGGTATCGACAGCGAAACCACGATTGTCATCTCCTATGCAAGTACTTCTAGAATTTATAACCCAACCCGCGCCTATTTTACTCTGCGCTACTGGGGCTTCCCTAAAGATAAAATCAAAGTTCTTAACGGTGGAAATAACGGCTGGACAGATGCTGCTTATGCACTAACAACAGAGACAACTCCTGAAATTGCTTCGACATTTTGTGTTACAGATAACGATGATCTCTATGATGACTTGCGCTACTCAATTGGAGAGTTGATCCAGGTAGTTGATGCTAATAATGCAAGTATTGCTGCTGCCGAGGGTCCTCTTTACAACATCGTGCAACAAACCACCGGAGACCGCGTTATCACCAATGCGATTGGTCGAAACTGGGCTGATTTTGCTCAAGGTGGTGCAGTTACAGGTGGATACTTCATTGATAGTGAAGCAGCAGAAGCCGTATTACTTGATGCTGACGGTCCTGCTGATGACTTAACTCTAGGTGAATTTGTTCCAGGTCTTCCTTCAATCACTCATTGTGTCTCAGGAATGAGTTGTACCCCGATTTTCTTCGCTATGGATGCTCTTCTTGGCTGGGATGTCGCCGTATATGACGGTTCCAAGTCTCAATGGGACCTCTATCGTGGTGATCCCGCTGGCGGAGATACAA
The DNA here is from genome assembly GCA_016744595.1 of Desulfuromusa sp. Lineage (GTDB taxonomy): Bacteria > Desulfobacterota > Desulfuromonadia > Desulfuromonadales > Geopsychrobacteraceae > Desulfuromusa. The sequence goes on along the minus strand of JADGEB010000047.1, from coordinate 11,683 downwards.
CGATTGGCGATGCCTGGAACGTTAACTACCTCGGCAGATCAAATGATATTTCAGGTGGTGATGCTGATAGCGTCAATGCACAGCTAAACTTTCTCTACCAATCAAATGATGATCCAGATGCTAACCAGATTGAAACTGAAGATGCTGCTTATTTGAATCGATTTGACGGAACTAGCAACAGTGGCACTAGTGGTGCACCGTCATCCGGTAGCAGCGATCCAAGTGGTTGCTAAGAAACCTTGTGAGCAATCTGGCTTGTTGGCTCGCTGGATAGAAATGAACAAATAAAGGAGATTAATTATGATGGTATATAAAAAAGCAGCTTTGCTGTGCACCTTTGCCGTAGCATTCTGCCTAGTGGCAAGTTCTGCTTTCGCTGGCCCTACCTGGACGTTTGGGGATGATGACCAGGGGCTGCTCAAATTAGAATACAAAGGTCAGTTTCAGTTTGTTAATCGTGACACTGGTGCCGGTTCGGATGGTGATGACAGTGCCACAGAATTCAACTTCAGACGTAACCGTTTGGCTTTAATGGGTGCTTATGGAGAAAATTTTGGCTTATATGTACAGACCGAGTATACCGAAGATAGAAATATCACACCATTTGGCGTATCCGATGGATCTGATGGCGATATGCAGATATTAGATGCCGTACTTCGGTTTAAGCTGAACGACAGTTTTAATCTCTGGGTTGGTAAATTCAAGTATAATTTGACCCGTGAGAACCTTGAAGCCTGCGAAGCACCATTAACCTTGGATCGCTCTACCCTGATTCGTGCACCTTTCGTCTCCACTCGCGACAAAGGCGTTGCTCTTTGGGGTAACCTGTTCGACAACAAATTCCAGTATCGTATTGATGCTATGAATGGCCGCAATGATTCTGCTTCTTCCCCCGAATCCAATCCACGTTTCTCAGGACGTGTCCATATCTCCCTTCTTGATCCTGAAAAAGGGTATGGTTACAAGGGAACCTATATGGGCAAGAAAAAAGTTTTGACCTTTGGTGCTGCTTATCAAACTGAAGCAGCAGTGGCCTATGGTGGTGCAGAAGAAGTTGACTATAGTGCATGGACTGTAGATGCGTTTGCCGAGTATCCAATTGAAGATATCGGAACTTTTACACTTTCCGGCGCTTATGTTGAGTATGATCTGGAGGATGCCTATAAAAACGGCTCCCCGGACACTGATGTTACTGGTTTTACCGGTGAAAAGAATGGTGGCTATGTCAAAGTTGGTTATCTATTTCCTAACATGCCATTACAATTATTTGCCCGGACAGAAGGCTGGTCATTTGCCAAGCTCGATGACACCTATGATCAGGAAGTCTCCCTGTACTCAGGAGGCTTCAACTACTATGTACGTGGTCAAAATCTAAAGGTGACGGTTGAGTATACTGCTCTTGACTATGATCAAGATGCAACAGCTGAAGACACAGATACTTTTATTGCTCAAGTTCAAGTCATTTTCTAAGCACACTTGGTGTATACCCGACCCTCCCAGGAACTCTCTCCCCTGGGGGGGTCTTTTTTTCTTAACAATTGAAAGGGAAATATTATGAAAAAAACAATCGCTCTGATAGCCGCGCTGGCATTGTTCGTCAGTCTGTCCGGAATTTCTTTTGCTGCTGATTTTAAAGGTAAAGTCACCAAGGTCAAAGGCAAAATGGTAACAATTGAAATTACTAAAGGTAAAGCTGCAAAACTTAAAGTGGGAACCAAGGTAGAAATTGAAGCTGATAAATCAAAAAAAGCCCCTAAAAAGAGTGGCGGAAGCATGCTGCAAGGCTGTTAACTTGTACAGTTTGACTACTGTTTGGTAGCCAATTTTAAACTGGGAATATCAGAGACCCCGCTGCTTGCGGCGGGGTTATTCATTTTGAGAGCATCGAGGATTAATATATGAAAAAGACAAAGAACACGCTGATGGCATTTTTGGCCTGTATAGCTGCCTTTGTCCTGATTGCGACGTCCGCCTTTGCTGCAGGTGTGGGTAAAGATGGGACAATAGTCGCTAAAAAGGGCAAGGCCACAACGATTGCAGAACTGGTCGCTATGTATGATTCAACCGGATGTATCGACTGCCACGAAGATACTCATGATGAGTGGGCCAACTCTGCACATGCACGTTCTGTCTATGGCACAGGTCGGACAGCTGCAACCATGAAAACTGCATTGGAAAATGGGGTTCTTTCCTGGGCTTATTCCGGTGCAGAAAGTCCTGAAGATGTTGAAGTTGAACATCTAATGGGTTGTGCTAAATGTCACCTGCCACAATTGGCGGACGCGACTGATGCAGTTGCCAAAGAATTCATCGCTGATATCTATGCACTGATGGATGCATACAGAAATGATGATGAAGAAAAATTTGATGATATGAAGGACACATTATTGAGTCTCAATATCAACTGCTTGGTTTGTCATAACCGCATGGCAATCACTCACAAATGGACTGATGGATATCCTCAGGATGGAACCGTCTATGGTTCAAGTGATGGTGAACATGAGGATGAAGCTTATCCGCATACCAAGGTCAGCCCGATCATGAGCGAATCGATCTTCTGCGGTCAGTGTCACGGACTTGGACCTAACTTCGAGTTGGACAACCCGACACAATGCGCAACAGCTTATGGTAGTTATCTTTGGGCTTATACTGCTGAGGGTGGTACCGAAACCTGCCAAGAATGCCACATGGAAAAAAGTGGTCTTGGTCATGACATGCAAAGCTACCGTTCAAAGGTTATGTCTGATGCTGCCGTTGATTTTGAGGTTGAAGCTTACGGAGCCAAATGGCGTGATGGAAGGCTGGTAACACCCAAGGCGATCGTCAAGGTCAAGATGACCAACCGGACTGGCCATGCCATTCCTGACGGCTGACCGACTCCTAACCGACTGGTTCTGTCGGTAAGTGCAGTTGATAGCGAAGGTGATGAAGTGTTCAGCCAGGAAAAAATTTACATGCCGATGCCACAAAAAATGGGTCGTGGCGATGAAATGGGCCGTGGTCCTTACGAGAAGAGTGGCATTATCAATGATACCGGACTTCCACCTGGGAAAACGGTTGAAGAACATTTTGAAATACCATTTTACACTGAAGACGTCACAGATGATAACGATCGTGTTATTGAGCGTAAATTGATGGACAACACTCTTGAACTTAACGTTAAACTTTGGTACCTGCCGTATGGCAACAAACAAAGTGATCCGTTTATCTGGCAGGAGTACACGCAAACAATCACAGTAAGCGAATAAAATCATATTTACATAACACCGCTGAACCGGCTGTCGACCCAGGAGCAAAAACAATCTGGATCGGCAGCCGTATTTTTTTTGTTCCCAAATTCATCCATGTTAAACTTCAACTAAATATCCTTGAAAAGAGCATATTAAGTTGCCTATGAAAATAATCATACGTCTATATTTACTCCTGTTTTGCCTGTTAACTACCGTGACCGGGTGCAGCCAAGTGACCGGAGATGGATCAACCTGTGCGGATTGCCATCAAGGATTGGAACTGGTTTCAGAAAATCACCAGGAATGTATTTCTTGCCATAATGGAGATCCTGAGGAGCCCAATGAGAAGGCATCGCATCAAAGCATGTATGGGCCAAAAAATCCTGCTGACCCGAAATACTGGGATAAGACCTGTGGCAAATGCCACCCCTACCAACTGGATCGAGTCAGAGCCAACCTGATGTACACCAATACCGGCATGATTAAAAATACTCAGGCAACTTGGGAAGGTGAAGACGGCACTCTCTATGCGACACGTCAGGAAAAGATTCCAACCGCAACAGGTGAGTTATTGGAACTGAAATCAGTCGCGGAACTCGACAATCTGGCTGGCGAACTTTACCGTAAAACATGTTCTTTATGTCATATCGGTGTTGATTCAAATCAGGTCTGGAGGGGGAGCCATGCATCCGGTTGTGGTGCCTGTCACTTTCCTTATAATGATAATGCGACTTATCAAGGTGATGACCTAACCGTTAAAGGGAAATGGCCACATTCAGCAAGTCACAAGATGGAAAAATTACCGGATAATAAAGTCTGTGTCCGTTGTCATAATCGCAGTGGCCGGATTGCCCTCTCTTATGAAGGTCGCAACGATGGCAACAACAGTCTTGTTCCAACCCGGAATGGTGAGCCAGGCCCTGATATTATCAGTGGGGTCAGAAATGTGACCCGGATTCAGCCTGATATCCATCATGAAAAGGGGTTGGAATGTATTGACTGTCACACTTCACGCGACATCATGGGTGATGGCTATGCCTATGAAAATATGTATCAACAAACAGAAATCAGCTGTGAAGATTGCCATGGGAGTGTTTTGAGTCCGCCACGAACTGAGCAGATTAACCGGGAAAACGATGAAGTATTACGCGAATCTGCACATTATAAAAGGCGAATGCAACAGGGTGATAGCATGGTGTTGACCACCAAAAATCGTAAATACTCAAATGTGTTCCTTGAGGATGAAAAGATCTGGGTTCAAGGTAAGCGGAGTGGGAAATTACATGAAAGTAAGGTGATTACGGGAACCCCTGAGCACTCCATCGTCGGGCATGAGAGGATGGAATGTTATTCTTGTCATTCACGAACCGTTGTTCAGTGCTATGGATGTCATACTGAATATGATCAGCGAGAACTCGCTAACGACTATATCAAAGGGAAAAAAACACCAGGAAAATTTACTGAAACAGAAGACTACCGCATGATTTATCCTTTTCCACTGGCACTTAATCAGCGTGAGAAAATTTCTCCGGTAACCCCCGGCTGTCAGACCTTTGTCAGTGTGATCGATCCCCAGGGAGAAAAAGTTCTGGATGAATACATAACCCTCTTTAAAGGGAGACAGCAATTACGCTTTGCACCTTTTTTTGGCCACAATACTGGGACAAAAGCAATCGGTTGTGGTGAGTGTCATGCTAACCCAGCTTTTCTCGGTTTTGGACAGCACGTTGTTGAGGGTGATAATATTGAATCGACCTTAATCTGTGAAAAATCAGAAGAGAAACCATTGGATGGTTTTATCACCATGAATGATGGTGAAGTAAAGGCCTTTTCAGCGATCACGCGTGAAAATTCACGGCCATTTATGACTGCTGAAATAAAGAAAATCATAGCAGTTAATTTGTGTTTGGTTTGTCATGATGATCCTAAAGATCCCATTTATCAGAAAGAACTCGATTATAATGTTTTGGACAATTGTCTTCAGCGTTCTGATTCTGCTCTGCAGTGAAAGCTCTGTGATTGCTGCAACAGCCTCAGCATCGATACAGCTTGAGGGTGTTCACGCCAAACTGATCTGTAGCGATTGCCATGGTGGTGATGCATCTTTGACGCCGCAGCCTTCGTCACTTGGAGTGCGGGCCAGTGGTTGTACCGGCTGTCATCAAGGTTATGATCAAATTTTTGATCAAGCTATGACCACGCGTCGGGCAGAGAAACAGTTTGTGAAGCAAACTTTCGGCTCGATTGACAGTGATTTTTATGCCAATAACTGCAGCAGTTGCCATGTTTCTGATTGTCTCGACTGTCATGGTGGGAACGGACACAAAATCAAGAGTGCAACTCAGGAAGAATGCCTTTCTTGTCATAAAGGCTATTTTGTTGGTCGAGAATATTTGGGGTGGGCTCCACGTGAAGACCATCCCCGTTATCAGCGTGGCTCTGAACACCTGGGCGAGAAAACGCTCAAGATGCGCCCGGACATACACGCCGAGCTGGGCATGGAATGTAAAGATTGCCATTCAATGCAAAGTCTGATTGCCGGGAAAAAAGCGGCTCAAACTTGCGAGGAATGTCACCAGCCTGATCCCGCTGTTATCGAGCACAGTATCGCTGCACATATGGATAAGATGGAATGCTATGCTTGTCATTCGGCTTGGGCACCGCAGGAATATGGCAGTTTTTACTTGCGCCTTGGTGAAAATAACCGGGCGGCAGAAGAAGCATTTAAAACCCCATCGCTAGAAGGTGAATATCTGGTCAGAGCCTATTTGAGAAAACAGGATGTACCACCTTTGGGGCTGAATAGTCAGCAACGCTACAGCCCTATTCGGCCACAATTTATTACCTACTATTCTGATCTGCGTGGGGAGTCTCCACCCAAGATTGAAAACCGTCTTTTGGGTGCCGAGTGGAAGGCTTTTTTCCCGCATACGATCCGTACTGGAACAGTAATGTGCGATAATTGCCACGATGATCGTCGTCGTTACCTGCTTGAAGATCCAGAAGACAGGCTTTATCGAATCGACCTGGATGGTTTGGGATTAATGTCTTTTTGGAACCAGCAGGGCCAAACGATCCGTCATGGTTCATTTATCAGCCCGCAGCAATTTTTACAGATTAAGAAAAAAGATGCGCCTTATACGAAAGCTTATATAAAACGATGGAAAAACTTACTCGGTCACGACGAAAGTTCCTTAAAGGAATAGCTTTTATCGGTATTTTTGGAGGGTTGGTATGGCGTTTTCTAGTGCCATCTACTTCCAATCGCAAAAAAGCTCTGCTTGAAGTTAAAAAGAGCGATATTCCCCTGCGTGGAGCTTTGGTCTTCAAGCGTTCAAGGGTTGTCGTTATTCGCAGTGAAGAAGATGTTTACGCTTTGAGCTTAATTTGTACACATCTGGGTTGTACGGTGAATGTCACGGCAGAAAATCTTATTTGCCCTTGTCACGGCAGTATTTTTGACCGCAAAGGAAACGTGATGAAGGGGCCGTCTGATAAACCTCTGGAGCGTTTGGAAGTTGCAGAACAGGGAGAAAAATTGGTGGTGTTGGTATGAAGCGAGATGACGATTTTGTCAAAGAGTTCGTCAAGCACCTTTTCCCCCGTGTTGTCTTACGCCGCAATCTGCACCTGACCTACACCTTCTGTCTGGGTGGTCTGGCATTTACTTCTTTTCTGGTATTGATTCTGTCGGGTGCATTGTTGCTATTTCATTATCAGCCATCTACCGAAGGAGCCTTTAAGTCAATCCTCTATATTGAAAATTCAGTTTCAGGGGGCTGGTATATCCGCAATCTTCACCGGCTGGCCTCAAACTTTTTCCTTATTCTTCTCTTTTTGCACACCCTGCGGGTTCTGCTGACCGGGGCATATCGGAAACCTCGCGAACTTAATTGGCTTATCGGCTTCGGTTTATTATGCTTGGCACTTTTTGAAGGGTATACCGGTTATTTGTTGCCGATGGACCAGTTAGCTCTGTGGGCAACTCAAACCGGCATGAATCTTCTGGGAACCCTTCCTTTTGGTGAATTTTTCCGTAGTTTCCTAGTCCCGGATGATATTGGGCAACCGATGTCACTGGTACGCTTTTATGTGTTGCATATTGCCCTCATTCCTTTGAGTATGATGATTCTATGCATGTTGCATTTTTACCAGATTCGTAAGCAAAAAGGAGTCTTGCCCTATCTATGAGCGACTACGTCAAGTCTTCTCCACATTTTTTTCGCATCGTCAAACTCTCTTTTGTGGCAATGATTGTTGTGTTGCTGGTTCTGGCGTTTTTTATTTCTGCGCCACTGCAGGGTCCTGCAGACATCAGTCACGTTCCTAACCCGTCTAAGTCGGCCTGGTTTCTGATGTGGACCCAGGAGCTGGTCAGTTATACAAGTTTGATGGTTTATTTAATCCTCGGGCTAGGACTTGTTTTTATGTTTCTGCCCTGGTTACCCATCAGTCCCGTCGCCGATCAGGCTAGTTGGTTAGGCAAAGAGCAAAAGGTCGTCAACGTTCTTGTTTTGACCAGTTTTTTGGGAATTCTTTTCTTGACTGTGGTTGCGATGTATTTTCGGGGTGAAAATTGGTCATTCGTATTTGGCTTTTAGCTCTGTTATTGACGGCGAATCTGTGTTCAGCAGAGCCGTTGGCGGGTAAGAACCACTGTTTGGAGTGCCACCCTGCTCACTATCCAGAGCTGGGTACTTGTGTCGCTTGTCATCGTGGTTTTGCCGGCACTGCTCGTTTTAACATTGCCCATAATAGATTGATTACCGCACGCTTCTCCTCTTTTACTATTGCCGACGATCCAACAACAAAACAGGGCAAGCAACGACTAGATGACTATGCCTGCCGTAGATGCCATACCAGCGAAGGCAAAGGTAATCGACTGGCTGCCAATCTTGATTTTTCACAGTTAGAGAAAAACCCGGAAGATCTTGAAGAATCCATTCAATTCCCAGTTTTATTCATGCCAGAATTCCACTTCATCCAGCAACAAAGAGTTGAACTGATCAATGCGATTCTCTTAGGTGGAAAACAATTTAAAGTGCCTGCCGAGGAATTGCCTGAAGTTGTCCATTTTGAAGGGGAAGAGATAACCCGCGAATTCCAATTTGAGAAACATTGCGGAAGTTGCCATCGTGCTTTAACGGCACGCTTTGGTGGTCTGGGAAGCGGACTCATCGGTCCCAATCTTTCCGGAATCTTTTCTGAATTTTATTTATTGAACTTCGGTGAAGATAAACAACGCTGGTCGACTGAAAACTTGGAGAAATGGCTTAAAAACCCACGTAAAATTAGTCTTTATGTACAGATGCCTCCAGTCGAGTTAACAAAGGAAGAGTTTGAAAATATCTGCAAGGAGCTACAACAGCTTGATCCCGTCAAAAAATAAATCCATCGAATGAATGTAATGCTGGTCTTCGCCCAGTCAATAGTCATCCATAGGGTCCTGCTCCCAGTTCTCAAAGCCCCAAGACTTAAATCTTGGAACCCAGGGGGAATGGATTTGCTGAATGGCTTGTAAAGATTTGCTGTCAGGTTTTTTGAGCACGGTTGTCGCTGTTTCCTGAGGGGGTGCTACAGTCTTGCTGAGCTCTGACGGGTCATTATTGGTTGGTTTTTCTTCAGGTTCAATAGTGGTTGGAGCAACGTTTGACCTTAGCCGCTCGGTTTGTGATTTCTCAATCTGTGTTGGCGGGTCGACAACAACTGATCCTGTCGGAGCCGTTTGGCTGGGCTTCCTTGCAGGCACCGCAGATTGAGAACTGATTTCTTTGTGAATCTGTTGTTGAAGTCCTGAGAACACCTCCTTGACTCCCATCTCAGGAGGAGATGAATTCGGGATCTCAGGGTAAAAATAATCAACAGCAGTTACGAGAGCTTTTGTTGCAGGGTCAATAAATTGAATGTGAAGACTTTTTAACCGTATAAGAACTTCGCCTTCATCTGTCAGATCTGGACTGTCCTGAGTAAAGTAGCTGAATAACAGATCAGGATCGGCAGGAGTTTCTTCAACCAGAAAACCCATATCTTTTAGCTCAGATCGGATCGACTGAGTTAATTGCCAGGGATCTTGAAGTGGGCTTTGAAAGCCTATCTCTCTGACATGATTCCAATCTACAGCTGGAGAAATATCGACATGAAGACTGGAGCAACCTGCCATAACAAAAGATATAAAAAGGCAAAGAGATATGGCCAGTCGATACGGCTTTAAAGATCTCAGTGATGGCAGGATGGTGCCTCTTAATAGCTTTGAAAACGGTTCACTCATTTTTAATATACCTCCGTGTAGATAATAAATCGAAACAGGGAGGGCCTCTGAGGTCTCCAAGCAAGTACAAATTATAGCAAAAAAATAACAAAAACAGAGAAAAAGAATGGTGTGGATTCAACTCGCAGAAGAAACAGTTTGAGTGGTTCTGAAAATACCTGCTTGAAAAGGTAAGCCATGTCATTCTCTGGAGTGATTACCATGTTTCCTCTTCACTTTCTGCACTTCAGAATCTGTGACTTGCCATCAAGACATTTTCCGATCCTGCCCCCGGTACTGAATCGCTTCACTTAGATGTAGCGTTTCAATCTGTTCAGCCCCTGCCAGATCAGCAATGGTTCTCGCAAGTTTGAGGATACGGGTGAAACTGCGAGCCGAAAGGCCAAGTTTGTCGGTAACCTGCTCTAGCAACGCATCCCCTTTTTCATCTAATGTACAGAAACGACGGATATGGCGGGCTTGCATCTGACTATTCGCATGGAGTCCAAAGGGAGCAAGGCGTGTATATTGAACTCTTCGTGCTCGATTAACCCGCTCACGAATGACTGTACTGCTTTCGGTAGGGCTTTGATCGGTCAAGTCTTTGTGCGGAACTCTGGGGACTTCGACGTGCAAGTCAATCCGATCAAGTAACGGGCCAGAGAGGCGATTACGGTAGCGTTGTAGCATTGGTGGAGTGCAGGTGCAATCGTGTTGGGGATCACCGAGAAAGCCACAAGGACAGGGATTCATAGCAGCGACCAGCATAAAATTGGCTGGGTAGGTTAAGCTTAAAGCGGCTCGACTGATACTGACTTGTCCATCTTCAAGGGGTTGACGCAACATTTCAAGGACATTCTTTTTGAACTCAGGAAATTCATCGAGAAACAGAATCCCACGATGTGCGAGAGAAACTTCTCCGGGACGTGGATAGCTGCCACCACCGATCAATCCCGCATCTGAGATGGTGTGATGGGGGGATCTGAAAGGTCGTTGTCGAACCAAAGCATTCTTGCGAGCGAGTAACCCGGCAACAGAGTGGATTTTTGTCGTTTCAAGAGCTTCTTCAAAGGAAAAGTCGGGGAGAATGGTTGGGAGCCGTCGCGCCAGCATAGTTTTCCCGCTGCCTGGTGGGCCGGTCATCAAGATATTGTGTGATCCAGCAGCTGCGACTTCAAGTGCACGTTTAACATGTTCCTGCCCCCGCACTTCGGCAAAGTTATCACCTTCTACAGAAGGGCTCGGAATCGACTTATCCTCTGTCGCCAGGTAAGGGCTAAATTGCTGCTCACCATTAATTAAGGCAACGGCTTCTCCCAGATCACGAACAGCGTAAATGTCCGGGCCGGCAACAATGGCTCCCTCTTCAGCGTTGTCGGGTGGCACCAACAGCGAGAGATCTCCCCATTCCCGGGCAGCAAAAGCGACGGGAAGAACACCTCGAATCGGTTTGATCTTCCCGTCGAGAGAAAGTTCTCCTAGCAGAATATATTTTTTGAGGTTGTCTGGGTTAACAACACCGGTTGCGGCCAAAAGGCCGATGGCAATAGGAAGATCAAAAGCGGCTCCCTCTTTGCGGATATCAGCAGGAGCCAGATTAATGGTGATGCGGCGGGCGGGAAAATCATAGCCAGAGTTTTTAATGGCTGACTTAACCCGATCTTTACTTTCTTTTACGGCTCCTTCAGGAAGACCAACGGTAGAAAATTGTGGTAATCCTTGCGCAATATCGACTTCTACTTCAACCGAGTATGCGTCGATACCAATCAACGCCCCGGACATAACTTTAGCCAGCATTTGTCCCCCCCCCACTATCTAGATTTCCAGTTCCTTCAATTAGAGAAGGAACTGGAAATAATCATAACATTTAATAATCCAATTCAGTAATGTACTTTTCTGCCATAAGCGCAGCAACGGCACCGTCACCAACAGCTGTGGAAACCTGCCGAAGAATTGTCGTGCGATTATCTCCAGCGGAGAAAATTCCTGGTACAGAGGTAAGAGTATCCTCCCCAGCCTTAATGGAGCCGTCATCAGTAACATCAACCAGGTCACGGATAAATTCGGTGGTTGGAGTAACGCCAACGGCAACAAACATGCCCTGGATCTCAATCGAGCGCGTTTCACCGGTTTTGATATCTTTTAAAACCGCCCCGGTCAAACCACTCTGATCAGATTCGAACCCTTCGACGACAGAATTCCAGGC
>JADGEB010000046.1 GCA_016744595.1 Desulfuromusa sp. | reverse complement strand
GATCTGGGTTAACCTGATGATGTGCAGCCAGTGCAGCAACCAGCTCTCCCGCTTCTGGATCGGGGTAATGCACCAGAGCACTGACCTGAGCGCTGACAAGTGGCCGCAACCACTGTGGAAACCCAAGAGGATTGATATTGGCAGAAAAATCGATCAACTCACTCTGCGGCAAGCCACTCGCTTCACTTGCCAAGCGCAAATTCCCACCATGTTTTTGCATCAGATTCAAAACATTATCCCTTGATGAGAAAGAATGACGACACAGAAAAGTGGTATCAATTCAACCAGCTCACAGGTCGCACCCAGAGTATCACCAGTAAAACCACCTATTTTACGATAACTGTAACCACCCAACATCCAACCACAAAGACACACAACAACAGTAACCAGTGCCCCTGCCATCCAACCCAACAGAACAAGAGGCAAAATTAGCAAGACAGCCAATGCAATACCCAAACGCACCCAAGAGAATCGACTCTTGGTAAAAGCCGCCGTCCCGGTTGATCGCACATAAGAGAGCCAACTACTAGTAACTGGCAGGACACAACGTCCGGCAACAGGCATCAACAAAACAACCTGCCAGCGCCAAGTGAGTGGCAATGCGATAAGTAACATCAATTTGAGCAACAGAATCAGGACAATCGCCGTAACTCCCATAGGGCCAGAACAACTATCCTTCATAATTTCCAGCATCTGCTCCCGTCCACGGCTGCTATAAAATGCATCAGCACTATCGGCCAAACCATCCAGATGCAACGCACCTGAAATTGCGACCATTGCTAACAGCAACAACACACTGGCAACCGAAACAGGCAACAACCAGCACAGAAAAAGATCGACAACCACCATCAACAGACCAATCAGCAAACCCACCAGAGGGTACCAGTCAGGGCTCTTGAGGAAGCTGGCTTCATCACCGCACCAACGTTCTGGAACCGGTAGAATCGTAAGAAATCGCAAAGCAGAAAAAAAGGGTTTCAGGGTCATTCCAACAACCTTCGGTTAGTATTCTGGGGACATGTACTCGTTACGTGTCCCCGGAATACGGGTTAAGGTAGCAGGGGTGCAACCCCACCTGCCGCTACATAATTCTTCATTTCTGGTGACTAACTATTTCGCCGCAGAAACAGCAGCTTCACTGAATGTCGCCATCTCAGTTAATATAGCAACAGCACCTTCAACCAGATTCATGGCCACCGCAGCTCCTGTCCCCTCACCGAGACGAAACTGCAAGTCAAGAAGAGGCTCTTTTCCCAGATCGGCCAGTGCGGCAACCTGCCCTTTCTCTACACTGCGGTGAGCAGCAATCATATATTCCTTACTGTCAGGAGCTAATCGTCCAGCAAGCAGGGCTCCTGCGGTTGAAATAAAACCGTCAATAACAATCGGTTTTTTTAATGCTGCGGCTCCGAGAACCAGACCAGCAATACCAGCAATTTCAAAACCACCCACTTTACTTAAGACATCAATTGGATCGGCAGGATCAGGGTTATTGAGAACCAGCGCCTGTTCAAGAATCCTAATTTTTTGCTCAAGCTGTGCATCATCCAATCCAGTTCCCCTACCAACAACCTCTGCTATCGGTAGCTGACAAAGGGTCGCAACCAGGGCACTACTTGAAGAAGTGTTACCAATTCCCATATCACCAGTACCAAACAAATCAGTTGAATCGGTAAGCTCCTGTGCAATGCTGATACCTGCCTCAAGAGCACGCACAGCCCGCTCTCGACTCATAGCCGAACCTATAGCAAAATTGGCAGTTCCACGTGCAATCTTCCGGTCAAGGATATTTCCAGCAGCAACTAGAGCAGAGAGGTCTCCAGCTACCCCCATATCAACGACCTTTACGTCAGCACCTGCTTGCTTTGCGAGGACATTGATTCCGGCAACACCGTTAACAAAGCCACGCACCATTTCAACGGTAACTTCTTGCGGAAAAAGGCTGACTCCAGAATCAGTTATCCCATGATCTCCTGCCATAACAACAATGGTTTTACGCGCAACACTGGGGCTTACTGAGCTACAAATTCCAGCCAGATCCAAGGCCAGATCCATCAGTCGACCCAAAGCCCAATGCGGCATAATCAACTGATCCAGGCGCTCATTTGCCTGCGTCCGAGAGGTTTCATTTTGCCCTTCAATCGAGTCTATTGTTTTTTTCAGTAAATCCATTTTGACCTTTATTCCCCTTTAAAGTGAGTGGAATGCCAGAGACCATAAAAATTGCCCTGTCAGCATGTTTTGCGATGGTCTGATTGCAACGTCCGATACAATCCCGGTAGCGCCTCGATACAGAATCTGCAGGTACCAGTCCCATTCCGAGTTCATTACTGACAAAAATAATGGTCTGGTTTCTTTTACGACAAACATTGACCAGCTCCGCACATTGCTCACTGATCAGCTGTTCGGTAGGGAGATTCCCGGTTTTCTCAGCTTCGTAGAAAAGATTGTTAATCCACAAAGTCAGACAATCGATGAGAAGAACATCAAAATCTTTCGCCTGATCAACCGCACCGGCCAAATCAAGTGGTGCTTCAATGGTCTCCCAGTGCCGATTGATTCTCTGCTGCTGGTGCAACGCAATACGCTGCTCCATCTCCCCATCAATCAACGGACAGGTCGCAAGATAAGCTCGTCTACCGGGCAGGCATTCAGCAAGCTTTTGTGCGTAATCACTTTTACCACTACGACATCCACCACTGATATAAATCAGATTATTTCGCATCGTTGTATCAACCAATGTCATGACTTGACCCCATAAAAAAATCCCGGAACCTGTATTTTCAAGGCTCCGGGATAGCGTTTATTATCCTTGGATGTGTCTGTCTGAGTTCTCATTCCGCGGAGTGCAGACAGTCTTGGTTTAACGGGGATCAGTCTCTGACTTCCGGAAATAAATTCCGGTTACAGTGGCGGGTCCGTGACGGATTCACACCGTCTTCCTGACCTCCCATACCATTTTCATTTGAAACAATTAGAGAACAAATAAAATACTTCTGCAAGAAAAAAATCTGCCACCACCTAGCAACCTGTTAGGATAGACCGCTTCGCGCTCCGTTAAACTACAATTTGGGCACAAGATATTTATCCAGATTTTTCACATAAGGGCAATCCTCTGGTAAAATGCCTGCTTGAACCAGTTCAGGGGTCAAACGGGCACAGTCAGGGTGCAACTCTGAACGGTGGTTGTATATCTTGCAAAGATTTGACTCTGTATCCAAAAAATCACACGGTTTATCGGTATAAAATATCTTGCCGCGGTAGTCATATTTTTCATAACAACACCGACCACAGTGTTCACAAATATCTTCCCAGTCTTTTGAATCAACCGGAATGATTACATCGCCCTTACTCATTACAACCTCACCATCCGCTCAATTAAACCTCGCTCAAAGCATTACCTCATATAGCAACAAAAACAGATCGTTGACAATATATAAAGATCCACATACCTTGATTGAGCCGAACTAATAGGAGAAGAATATATGCGTATAATGGTTATCCTTGCTGCCCTGTTGATGCAACTCTGTTTAGGTGCAACCTATTCTTGGTCTGTCTACGTGCAGCACATCAAAACGATTACTGATATTTCTCAAGCTCAAGCACAGGTTCCTTTTTCGGTCTTCTATTTCATTTTTCCCCTGACAATGATCTTTTCTGGAACATTGGTAGACAGATTTGGCCCAAAGGTCGCAGCTATCAGTGGAGGAATTTTATTTGGCAGTGGCTGGATGATCTCTTCATTAGGAATAGGTAATTTCACCTACACCATCTTGGGAAACGGTGTTATTGCAGGCGTTGGAGCAGGAATCGCGTACATTGTCCCCATCTCGACCTGTATGAAATGGTTCCCCAACAACAAAGGGCTGGTCACTGGTGTTGCTGTTGCTGGTTTTGGTGGAGGGGCTGCACTTGTCAGTAGCATCGCGGGATACCTGCTCAAACTCGATTTCACCCCATTTGCCTTATTCGGCTACTTCGGGCTGGTATTTATGATTTTGATCGTTTTTTCGGGGTTTTTCATGCAAAACCCACCCGACTTTGCAAAAACAGACATGTTCAAACTTGATTTACGTAAGATCCTTACCGACAAACGTTTCATTATCCTCTATTTCGCAATGTTCTCCGGTCTGGCAGCAGGTTTTGCTATCAGTGCAAACATCAAAGAGCTCTATACATCAGCCACACTGATGACCGGCGTCAGAGCCGTCTCATTTTTTGCCATTGCCAATGCCATCGGCAGAATTATCTGGGGAAGCATCTTTGACCGTTTCGACAGTCGCATCATCATTCAACTCAATCTCCTATCACAAGCACTACTCCTGTTTACCTCTCCCTTAATCCTGACATCTTCTACCGGGCTGCAGATTTTCGCCGCGATAGCAGGCTTTAACTATGGTGGTATTCTGGTTGTTTACGCTGGCTCTGTTGCCAGAATCTGGGGAGCGGACAAGGTTGGTTCCATTTACGGGTGGTTGTTCTCTGCCAACATCCCCGGCGCAGTAGCGCCCCTACTTGCAGGATATTTCTATGACCAGACAGGGAGCTTCACAATTCCGATGTACATTATCGCGATGATTATTCTAGTTGCTATTATAATTCTTAATATCAACAAAAATAGTTTTGTAACTTGAAAATGGTTACAAAAAAGCGTTGACTCAGTTTTTGAAATTCGCTATTAATACGTGTTCTGATTTTGAACCAAAGAATAAATCTAGGAGGAATAACGATATGCTGTGCCAAACGGTTCTCGCCGGTACCGAGTGTAGTTTTTGGAAAAAGTCTGGTTGTACTGCCCCAAACGGTAGTTGCCAAGTTGTTGTAGAAGAATGTCAGGGTTGCGACAGAATTGCCAAAGGAACCATCGGTGATGTTTGTACTGCTTACCCGAACCCCGCAGCAAAATGGTCCAATGGATTATGTAACTTTGCAACCCATAAAAAGGTTGATTTGAAGACTGATGATGTCAGAGTTAATCCGCTTAAAGCTGCAAAACGAGCTGCTGCCGGTAAATAAACAGACAGTAAAGATTCGATTATTAACAAAAAGGCTGCCAAACTATATTGGCAGCCTTTTTGTTTACTATTTATGCGGCGACTCTTGTGGCCAATAACACTGCTTGGGACTACCAATAGAAGCAATCATGTCACCTACTTGAAAAATCAGATCAGCAGAGGGATTGGCAATAAAGGTTCCGTCTCGTAGCACCCCAACGACGGAAGCACCTGTACTCTGACGAATGTCAAGCTGGCGAAGGCTACGACCAACAGAAGGACTTTCTTCACCTAGTTCTTCCCAATCCAATTCAAGAGAATCTTGTGCCTTCTGCAGTAAACGGATATTGTCCAAACCAGCCGAATCGTCAGTGAGTTGCTGATAATGATCTTGACGAGCGGCATCAGTAAATTTCTGAATAACGGGTACCGGAATATTTAAGTTCAACAAAACTTGCCGCGCAATTTCCAACCCCGCTTCTAACTCCGGGCGAATTACCATATTCACACCATCTTTGTAGAGCGATTCCATCTGCTCAGCACCAACCGAACGAACCACAATGTGTAAATCGGGATGATGGTGATGGACAAAATTGACGATAGCTTCAGTTGTCGTGATATGAGGAATAGTGATCAGTATCTGTCTGGCCTCAGCTAGGTTAGCCGCTTCGAGAACAACTGGTTGGGCTGCATCACCATAGATCGCAGGGTAACCATGTTGCTTACACTCTTCAATGGTACGATGTCCAAGTTCGATAACAACAAATGGAACTTTCAGCTGTGCCAGAATATATGCTACGTGCTGACCAATCCGCCCCCCACCAGCAATGACAATATGTTCGTGCAATCCCTCCTGCGGAATATTAACTGTTTCCAAAAGTTCTTTCGCAAAAAAACGCTTTTTCAAGCCATAGAGTGGTGCCGTGAAGGATGAAGCCAGAGGGGTGATCAACATACTGATAATTGTGGCTGATAAAACATAGGAATATTGCTCAAGGCTCAAAAAACCACCTTCGATTCCAACCCGACCCAAGACAAAGGAAAACTCACCAATCTGGAACATCCCCAACCCAACCGCCAGAGGAATAACATTGCCATAGCCAAAGCTACGAACAATCCCAGCCATAATCAAGCTCTTGCCGATGGCAACTAACAACACCAGCTGCAGGACTCCTGACCAGTTTTCAAATAAAAAAACAGGATCGAGAAGCATGCCTACCGACGTAAAGAAAAGAAGACCGAAGAGATCCCGTAAAGGAATGATGTCACTCAAGGCCTGATGACCGTAATCAGATTCACTCAACACCATACCAGCAACAAATGCACCGAAAGCAAAAGAGAGCTCAAGTAGATAAGTTGCATATCCGATTCCCAATCCAATTGTAATGATTGCCAGGAGAAACAACTCCCGGGAATTCCAGCGGGCAATAATTGCCAACAAGCGTGGCAATAAGCGCGTCCCAAGTAGAAGCATAACCGTTATAAAAGCAATTGATTTAAGCAGAGCGAAGCCTATGATTGGCATGCCTGCAGCGGGATTGGAGAGTTGTGGCAAAAGAATCAATAACAAGACAACAGCCAGATCCTGAACGATCAAGATACCCACCATCACCCGGCTCGACAAAGTACCTATCATCCCTTGAGCCATCAAGGTTTTCAGAATAACCATAGTACTAGAAAGGGAGATTAGACCACCAAGCCAGAGAGAGGGTCCACTCTCCCACCCCAGCCAACAACCAATCAGGTAACCATAACCAATGGTTAATAAAATTTGAATTGGGCCACCAATCAACGCTACATATTTGACCGGCTTTAAATCCTTAAGTGAAAATTCAAGCCCCAAAGCAAACAGCAACAGGGCAACACCAATTTCTGCAAGTTTTTCAACTTCGTGAGGATCAGAGACAAACCCTACAGAAAAAGGCCCAATAATAACTCCAACAAGGATATAACCGAGTAATAATGGTTGACGCATTTTTTGTGCAAGCAAACCACCAAGCAGTGCGGCAACGATTATAATAATAATGTCAGCTGCTATTCCCATAATGGTTAATATTACACTCCGTGTCCACGCCCAAGCATTTCGGCTGCATCCATAACAACCATAAAAGCATCAGGGTCATTATTGCGAATAATGTCACGCAACAGAGCAATTTGACGTGCTTCAACGGTAACAAAAATCAAGGTTTTCTCTTCATTTTTATGCAGCCCGGTTCCGGTCAAAATAGTTCCCTGTTGCCCAAGTTGTTCTATGATCTTCTGACTGAGCAAATCGGCTTTGCTGCTTGCAATATGGACAACCTTCTCCGACAGGGTTCCAGTCAGAATCATATCTATACATTTAGCTGTTGCATAAATACTGATCATACTCCAAAGCGCACATTCAATATCCTGGAACACAACCCCCGAGGCAACAATAATGAAAATATCAAATGCTAGTATCACCTGCCCCGGCTTGTAGTGACTGCGTGCAGCCACCAATCGAGCAATAATCGTGGTGCCTCCAGCAGAAGCATTACCACGCAAGATCAAACCAACACCCACTCCAACAGTAATACCACCGTACAAGGTTGCCAACAATGTGTTGTGACTCAGTGCCTGCAAGTACAGAATTTCACTAAACAGATCTATCATTAGTGAAGTCAGTAATATGGCAATAACAGAACGGATCGCAAAGACTTTTCCTAACAGTTTTCCACTTACTAGCAATAACGGTAGATTGATCAGAAACATCAAGCTACCAATCGGAAAACTAATCAGATAACTAAGTAAAATCGCCATTCCGGGAGTTCCACCCGTAGCAATTTTATTGGGAGCCAGAAACAACACAATTCCTAAGGCAAGTGCGGTTGCCCCCAAAAAAATATAGAAAGCATTACGTGTTTCAATACGTAGATTCACCTTGATTCCTACCCAGCACTATTAGACATACATACAAATCAAAATATTTGCGACGCGATCATTTCAGACCATCTATGACAGCAGCAACCTCATCACAAATATTTTTTGCTGAAAGACTTTTTTCCAACCGTAAAAACTGTTGAAAATTGTCAATTGATTCCTGAGTACGATCCTGATCCAGACAGATATAACCAAGGGTCAGATAGCCCAGTGGCAAACCAGCATCCAGTTCCAGACCACTTTGACAATATTCTTCTGCCAGATCCAACTTGTCAGCATCATAATAGAGCTCAGCAAGGCTCAAATGAGGTTGAGGATCAGATGAATCAAAATTTATTGCGCGCTGAAAGGATTGCACAGCATCCTCGATATTATTTTTAGCGACACAGATATCTCCAAGAGCATTATGTGCGAATGCCGATTCTGGATCGATTTCAAGCGCTCGTCGACAGGTCTGCTCTGCACCCACCAGATCTTTACTGTTCATCTGTGCTACCGCTTCACTAACCCAAGCATCCACATCTTCCGAATCCAGACTGATAATCTGCTGGTAGGTTGCAATTGCCTTACTATTATTTTCTTCTTCCAGGTAGAGATCGCCCAGGGAAAACAATAAATCAATATTATTGGGTTCCAATTTCAACCCAGAAGTGAGGCTCCTATGTGCTTTAGAAAAAGATCCATTTTCAATCTGCGCCTCCGCTAACAACAGCCAGACATCAGCAGATTCCTGTTGATCCAGAACTTGCTGGAAACACTGCTGTGCTGATTTTAGATCTCCCTGCTCCTGAGCCTGCAGACCCTTATCTAATAAATCTTCTATAGACATCAATAACTCCTTTACTTAAATATTTGAATATAGTTGCTAAGAAAAAAACCGATTAAATTGACAACAATCTTGCAGCTCTTTATAGTCGCGATCATGAAAGCTCTTTTTCTATCAGATGCCCATTTGCGCCAGCCAGAAGATAAAAACTATCAGTTTTTACTCGACTTTCTCAACCAGCAAAAGGATCTTGACGCCCTTTTTTTACTTGGTGATATATTTGAGTTCTGGCTGGGATACAAACATCTGGTATTTACTGCTTACATTCCATTACTAGAGAAATTACGCCAACTTTCTGAATCAGGAACACAATTGTTTTTCGTTGAGGGAAACCACGACTTCCATCTTGGCACCTACTTTACTGAAACACTCAATTGTACTGTCATTCCTAATCAACAATTGATCGACTGGGATGGCAAAAAAATCTTGATAAGTCATGGTGACCTTCTTAACCCAGATCGAAACTATCAGCGCCTGCGTGCATTCTGGCGGAGCTGGCCCATTAAAATTCTATCTCAGATTATTCATCCTGACCTGGTCTGGTCATTTGCACTCTGGTTAAGTAATAAGAGTTCCAAAAACAACCCAGAAAAATGTCATCAAAATCCCGCCCCCTATTTAATACCATTTTCAGAAACGAGTCACAGCGATATTATTATTTGTGGACATTTCCATCATCCACTCGATATAGAGCATCGTGATGTGAGAATTATTGCTTTGGGTGACTGGATCAACCAGTTTTCCTATGCAGAGATGCTGGATGGAGAAATCACGCTAAAAAGTTTGAATGATTGAGCTATTTACTTCTTTATCGCCCCCGAACCATCCTGTTCTTGACAGCGAATAACCAGATCTTTCAGAGTTGTCCCGTTGAGACCATCGCCCACCAGTTCTTCCACACTACGACAGGTTTCTAAAGCGATCAAAGTTTGTGAATGTGGGTGAAGATAGAGAGCCTCTTCACCAAAGTCACCCATCTTTTTCAGAATTTCAGCGAGGCTCAGGTCTTCAGCGGAACGGCCAAGCTGATATTGACAACGACCAGCAAGGGTACAGAGTTCTGAGACAAATCCTATTTTCAATAAAAGCCCGAGAATACTGCGACAGAGTCGTGGTGGTATAAATAGAAATTTGGCCAGTTGTTCGTTGCTTAATGGTTTTTCCCCTTTAGCAAAACGATCCGCTAGCGTAACCAGCAGCGCCAAAGCGACTTGTTCGAAACTGTTACGGCTAACCTCTGACCCACGTAAATCACGCCCACTGGTACGCAAATTCTGTTTCGCATAGCAAACTCCCAGACCGAACAGTACAATGACCCAAGAAAGATAAAGCCAAACCATAAAAATCGGCAAAGCTGCCATGGTTCCATAGATAGCATTATAGCGTCCAACCCCAACTTGAAAATGGACATAACCAACCTGAGCAAACTGCCATAATGTTCCACCAACAACCCCACCAATAAAAGCCGCCCGCAACTCCACTTTAATATTAGACATAAAAACGTAAAGTCCAGTAAACGCCAGCCACATAAAGAAAAATGGAGCAACTTTAAACAAAAGTAGAATGAGAGTACCTACCATTTGCATTTCAATCAGTTTCTGAACCAGACTGTTACTGGCAAGCGTTGATGTCATGGAAATGGCACTGATAATAAGAACCGGCCCTGCCAAAAGAACCGACAGGTAATCGGCAAACCGGCGTAATAACGGGCGAACATCCTGAACGCCCCAGATGTGGTTGAACGTTTTTTCAACGTTAGTCAGCAAAGAAACAACAGCAATAATCAAAAATACCAGACCAACAGCTCCCAGTTGTGTCACCTGAGTGTTGTTGATATATCCAAGAATAACGTCAGCAGCCTGACCATCACCAACATTCAACTTTTCGATAATCAGTGGCTGAAGCAGATTCTGCACCCCGAATGCCTTCAGCAGAGCAAATGTCAAAGCCAGCAATGGAACCAGTGACAACATCGTATAATAAGTTAAAGCTGCCGCACGGAGAAGACACTGATTAATTGAGAAATCTCTTAAAACCAAAGCTACAGTCTGAACCTGACGCAATAAAATTCGTTGCATCAATGATAAGTCGGCTGAATTCTGTTCCCACAACAGGTGTTTTATTTTCTCGCTGAGTTTTAGCTGTGATATTTTGTTTTTTGCCATAATTACCCTGTTCGCCTATTGAGGCTGTTCCAATTTAATATTTTCAACCGGCAATCCAAGTGTTTCAAGAGAATCAATATATAGCTGACTGTTGCCAACCAGCACAATTTGTAAATTATCTGGGTGCAAATATTGGCGGGCAACCCTTTGAACATCAGCGACCGTTACAGAATCTATCTTTTGCTGATAGGTTTCCAAATAGTTATCTGGATAATTATAGAAATTGAGTCGAACTTTCCGACTGACAACTGAGTGACTATCAGAGAACGCAAAAACAAATGAGTTAATCAAACTTTTCTTGGCCAAGTCAAGCTCAGCAATCGAAACTGGTTCATCACGCATTTGCTGAATCAATTGTTGCATCAAAGCGACAACTTCAACGGTTGATTCACATTTTGTTTCACTGCCAGCAATAAACATTTCCTCTAGTTGTCGACCGACTTTAAAATAGGAATAGACAGAATAAGCAAGCCCACGATTTGAACGTACCTCCCTCATCATCCGTGAATTAAACCCCCCACCACCGAGAATATAGTTTGCAACTCTCAAGGCTGATACATCTGGATTATTTTTGTCAATCCCTGGGTGTCCCATCAGAATAGTTGTCTGAGGAATCTTTTTATCAGCTAATAAAATTCGTCCTTCTGGTGCAGCTGGCAACAACGGCAGTTCGCGGATCATATTTTCTGAGGAATGCCAATCTCCTAGTTTTTCTTTGAGCAGTGCAACCAACTCACTCTGTTTAATATCCCCTGAGACGGCCAACCAGAAATTTTGTGGTTGGAAGTAGTGCTGATGTAACTCACGCAGGTCGTTACGGCTAAAAGTAGAAACAACCTCCGCAGTCGGGTAGGCTCCAAATGGATGTTCAGGGTAAACAGCACCAGCCAGCAAACGTCCGGCGATTGAACCTGGATCATCATTTTTTCGATGGATGCTTTCCAACATCTGCGATCTCACCAGTTCCATCCGTTCAACATCAAAACGAGGGTGCTGCAAAAGATCCACAAGAATAGTTATTCCACGTTCAAGATCTTTTTGACTTAAAGAGAGGTCAATTTCATAACCATACGAAGAGCTGGAAACTGTTAAAATTGCTGCCATTGCCTCCAGTTCAGCCTCCAATTGTCCCGGCGACAAATTCTTAGTACCACCTGTTGACAATGACTTGGCAAAAAATTGTGACAAGCCGGTTTTATCCAGAGGGTCATAAATACTACCACCCTCAACCAACAGAGTTATTTCAACAAGTGGCAATTCATGATCTTCTTTCAGATAAAGTCTTATTCCATTGTCAAGTTGCTGTTGAGCAACCTCAGGAAAGCTGAATTCTAACGGCGGATAACTCAATCGATCCGGACGAACTTGTTGATTGAGAAAAGTATGGCCACAACCGGAAAAGAGAAGAACAGCCACCAAATAGAAAAAATATCGCATTATTTCTGTTCTCCACGGAGCAAAGTCACAACCGTTCTATTGTCAGAATGTAGGTAACGTTGTGCAACAACCATGACATCTTCAGCTGTAATCAAATCAAGATTTTTTTCATAATCGACCAGGTAATGCCAATCTCCAAGTGTCTCATAAGAAGTCAACATCCTAGCCAAGCCGCTGTTCCCTTTTAAACCACGCAAAATTGAGGTCATGATCTGCTTACGTACTTTAGTGAGTTCGGCAATACTGAGTGGCTCGGTTTTTAAACGTTCTAATTCTTCATAAACCGCATCTTCTACATCAGTACAAGAACAACTGTAACGTGGCGTCAGACTAAGAACCATCAGGTTGTCATAGCGTGAACCCGGAGCACCAAAAACATTAACGTCTGTAACTAATTTTTTGTCAACAACCAGTGACTGATAGAGCCTTGACGTTCTTCCCTCACTTAAAATCTGGATAAGAATATCAAAAACATAATCATCTCGGTGTGGCATGGTTGGTTTGTGATATGCGATCATCAACTGTTGCTCAGCAGCAAAATTGATATAAGCTCGACGTTCCCCATTCTGCTCTGGCTCCTTGTCGACAACGGTCGGAACCGGCACACCAGGGTTCAACTTTCCAAAATAACGATCGACCATCTGCAACGTGGTCTCACTGTCAAAATCACCTACCAGAGTGATAACCATATTGACAGGAGTATAATATTTGTCAAAAAACTCACGAATCTGGTCCGGATCAAGATTTTCAATATCAGAATTCCAACCTATTACTGGATCCCCGTAAGGGTGAACCCTGTATGCCGTAGCCAGTAACGTTTCGTACATCATACCGTGGGGGCTGCTTTCATAGGAACGCTTCCTTTCTTCATGAACCACATCCCTCTCGGTATAAAATTCACGAAAAACCGCATTCTGTAATCGATCAGATTCTATCGCTGCCCAGAGTTCCAATTTATTAGCAGGTAGATTTATCAGATATGTAGTCGAATCTTTCCCCGTGTAGGCATTGTAGCCAACCCCACCATTTTCTGCATAAATTTTAGAAAACTCATCCTTAACCACCAAATCACGATGCTCTGTTTGCAAAGCAACAAGCTGATCACGAAGTTGCTGTAGTTGCTGCAGGTCAGTATCTGAATGATTTTTTTTGACATCGATCTGCTGACCAACTGTTTTAATTTTTTGCAGCAGTTTTTTTTCAGCTTTATAATCTTTTGTTCCGAGGGTTTTGGTTCCTTTAAACAACATGTGTTCCAACAAGTGAGCGACACCACGTTCTTGACTGGATTCATTTGCCCCTCCAACCTTGAAGCTGATATAGGCCGCAACAGTAGGAGAATCATGACGCTCTACCAAGAGCACAGTCGCTCCGTTATCAAGGTGATGTTCCTGGACTTTATCAACTAACGTCTGAGAAAAAACGCCCCCTGGAACAAGAAGAAGAAGGATAGATAAAATTATGATATGAATACTCTGCATTTGGATTCCTCTAAAAAATGATTAATTTTATATATTCAGTTATAATATCCCATTATCTCATCATGAATCTACCCGAGCTGAGATATTTCACCTGTTTTGGAGAAGGTTTTTTGTTATGAAACGAATTGCAGTATTAACCAGTGGTGGCGACTGTTCAGGAATGAATGCCACACTTCGTGCTGTTGTGCGTGCTGGGCTGGCATCAGGTTTGGAAGTTATCGGCGTTCAAAAAGGCTTTCAAGGGTTAATTGACAGGCTCTATGAAACGATGGACACCAGATCAGTAAGCAACATTTTGCAACGAGGCGGAACATTCTTGCAAAGTGCTCGATGTAAAGAGATGCGTACCGAATCGGGGTTACGTCTGGCCAGCGAAAATTTGAAAGGTATGGGGATAGAGGGTCTCATTGTCATTGGGGGAGATGGCTCTCTCAAAGGAGGATATGCAATCCACCAGCAAGGGATCCCGGTGATCGGCATTCCCGCATCCATTGATAACGATATCCCTTTTACGGATTTTTCACTTGGCGTTGACACAGCATTGAACAATATTGTCCGTGCTGTAGACAATTTAAAAGATACAGCATCATCACACGATCGTGCCTTTGTTGTCGAAACCATGGGTCGCAGCTGCGGCTACCTGGCGGTTGCATCAGCAATTGCCGCCGGAGCTGAATACAGTCTGATTCCAGAAGAGCCTTACGACCTTGCACAGATCTGCACAGATTTACGTAGACGCTATCAGGAAGGTCGCAGCAATTCAATTATCATGGTTGCAGAAGGAGCGGGAAAAGCCGAGGACATCGCTAACCAGATCAAGGATCGAATTGGTTTCGAAACCAGAGTCATTGTTCTTGGCCATTATCAGCGCGGCGGATCACCTTCAGTCTTTGACCGTTTACTTGGAGCACGGTTTGGACAAGCAGCCGTCGAAAACCTTGTCTCAGGCAATAGCGGAAAGATGGTTGGGCTACAAGGTACCGCAATTCTCTTGACTGATTTAGAACAAGCAACATCATCTGGAATTCGGCCTATCAACCCAATGCTGTTAAAGTTGGCCAATCAGCTGTTAGCTTGACCCAGCCCGGCTCCGTGTGGGAGTTAGTTCGAGTCAATTCACTGTCCCGGTATTTAAGAAGACCGGTCAAATTCATACAGTCGAGCAGTCGCTTCACGACGACCAACCTCTATCAACTCATTGGCTCGTTCGAACTCATAAATGCTACAGACATCTTTCGGAATTTCGATCAAAATATCAGGTTTGTAGGCGGCCAGCTTAAAATTGGCAATAGTTGACTGCATGACATCAATACTCTTTGAAATGATGTCAAAAAAACCGGCGTCTTCTTCCTTACCATTCTCTTTACGTTGTAATCCATCAATAAAATCAATTACTTTCTGATGATATTTATTGCGTTGCTCTGGGTTGTTCTCAACTGTCGGCAAGTCTTCTAGAACAACCTTCGCATTGCCACTCAAGCTGACAGCAATTGTCATATCGGTCAAATCTCGCAAAGTCGGTGCGATAGGGACAGGATTCAACAAGCCACCATCAACCAATGTTTTTCCTTTATAGGGAAAAGCGGAAAATATCGTTGGGAAGGCAATTGAGGCACGGATAGCGTCACACAGTGGCCCACTCGAGAGCCAGACTTCCTTACTCTCCTCCAAATCAGTCGCAACGGCAGTAAAAGAGATCGGAAGGTCTTCAATATTCTGCGAACCAATCAGATC
Source organism: Desulfuromusa sp. (assembly GCA_016744595.1). Classification (GTDB taxonomy): domain Bacteria; phylum Desulfobacterota; class Desulfuromonadia; order Desulfuromonadales; family Geopsychrobacteraceae; genus Desulfuromusa. The sequence goes on along the minus strand of JADGEB010000046.1, from coordinate 6,882 downwards.
ACGTAAAGTATTGATAATCCGTTCACCTTTAAAAATTGCTGTGCCACTGAAAGAAACATCGAGCAAGCGTAATACCGCCATACGGTCAAGAGCACAAACCCACTCAGAGAAAATATCCAACTTTCCGGCCGCATAAATCCCGCCGATCAGCGCCCCCATAGACGATCCGGAGATAGAACTGATCTCATATCCTTGCTCTTCCAACACCTGAATAACACCGATATGAGCTAAGCCACGTGCACCACCACTACCAAGGACTAAAGAAATCTTCTTTTTATCAGAAATCATGATTTCACCTGTCGTTTATTACCAAATTGATGGATAAATTTTTCTTCCTGTTGCGTATTACCGATCAAAACCAACTTCATTCCAACCTCCAGCAGCATATCTGGAGGCGGCGAAGGAAGTGGATTTGTTCCCGATATTTCAAGGGCGACAACCGAGCAACCAGTCAACAGCCTGATTCGCGATTCTTCAATCGTTTTTCCAACCATAATTTCAGGCAGAGGGCGACGGAAGATTGTCAAACCTTCGGTCAAAAAAATTGACTCTTTCGATTCCAGGATATTGGTTAAAATATTTGCTCCGACAGAGGCATTAGACACAACGAAATCGGCTCCAGCAGCATAAAGTTGCTCGACATTTTCTTCAGTGTTCGCACGAGCAACGATCCGGATGTCAGGGTTAGCGTGACGACTGCTTAAAGTCAAAAAGACATTCGTACTATCATCGTTGGTCGTAACAATCACCCCCCTGGCCTGTTCAATACCTGATTTACGTAACAATTGGCAATTGGTAGCATCAGCGATAACCGGTATATGTTTGTCACAACTCTGGTTCTCAACTTGATCAACCAACAAAAAAGGAACTGATATATGATCAAGGAAATTAGCTGCGGCGCAACCTATTTTGCCATGTCCAAGGATAAAAACCAGCTCATCTTCAGCTTGCTCCCCAGTCAACTGTTCCAACTGTGTCAACTGCTCATGAGTTCCTGCCAGGACAACTAAAGATGATGGAGCAAGAACTGTATCCTTTGACGGTACAGAGAATACTCCACGTTCCAAAATACCGACCACCGCCAGACCGGTCTGTTGACGAATTTTAGCCTGCTCCAGAGTCTGTCCCGCAAAAGGCGTACAATTAACCGGAATTTCCGCAATTTTCAAAAGACCAAAGGAATCAATAATATGAGCCATCGCCCCTTGCGTCGTCGCACGAATCCCCAGATAACGCCCGATGATTCTGGACAACGGCACCACTTTGTTAGCTCCAGCCAGGTGCATAAGTTCTAGATGCTCAGAATCGCTAGCAATAACAGAGATCGGGGTTTTGCACATGGCACGAATGGTTAAACAAAGGCTGACATTTTGTGTATCACTGAGATTTATAAAGATATAGCGCGCAGAAGCAACTTGAATTCTTTCCAGAAGTTTTTTGTCACTTAACGACCCGCAAGCAACCTTAATTCCCTCTTCTTCTTCAAGACGTAATGATTCCTGATAATCCTCAGTGATAACGACAAATGGAATCGCAAGGCTTTCAAGATTGTGAATCAACGCACGAGCAGTTGGATTAATACCGAAGATCAAAACATGATCGGAAGTGCCAACTGGCAAACTGAAGCTGGGACGATAACGCAATCTTTGCTCAATCCAAGGAGCCAAGAATAAGCTGACTAAACCAAATGGTAAAATGATAAGGAGAAACACGACCCCTGAAATTGTCACCAAGGCAGCGAATATGTAGCCAAGATCTGTATGGAAGGTGATATCCCCAAATCCAAGTGTGGTCATGACAGTTATCGCCCAGTAAAGCCCGGCGATAATGGAGTACTCCCGCCCTTCGAGATGAAGCATCAAATAGCGAAATACAGCTGCATAAACCAGAACCAGCAGCAGCAGAAAAAAGCTGTAATACCACAATATTTTGAGGTTCTGCTTGGCTCGACCACGCAAAAAATAGGCAAGTTCTGCGGAAAAAGTTTTCATAGAATCCTACACAGACAAAGGCTGAAGACAGCTTAAAATAGTTTCGATATGTTAATATCCTTTAGCAGTGAAAACAAGGGAATCTGATATGAGTTATTTGGTTCTTTTTTTAAACAATAAACAGGATAAACAGTTGCGAGGACATTCTGCCACAGCTATAGTGCCGTTTCTAACACTCTAAAGGAGCAAATAAATGATTACTGCAATCAGCCCGATTGATGGCCGTTATGCCTCGAAGGTCACTGAACTGACCGAATGTTTTTCTGAATATGCCCTGCTCAAGAATCGAGTCAAAGTTGAAATCGTCTGGCTGATCGCCCTCTGTACAGAACCGGAAATCCCTGAATGTCGAACCTTGAGCAAAGCAGAAGAACTGCTATTGCGGCAAATTATTATAGATTTCACCCCAACTGAAGCTGAAAAAATCAAGCAGATTGAAGCAGTGACAAACCATGATGTCAAAGCTGTTGAATATTATCTGAAAGAACAGATCGCCGACACATCACTCGAAGACATTTCAGAATTTATCCACTTCGCCTGCACATCAGAAGATATCAACAACCTGTCGCATGCATTGATGTTGAAAGATGGGTTAACAGTACTGGTTCCACAACAACAGAAAATCGTTTCTGAGTTGAGCAAACTTGCCAAAGAATTCCAAAGTGTCCCAATGCTGGCTCGCACCCATGGACAAACCGCCTCACCTACTACTATTGGTAAAGAACTGGCGGTTTTTGCACAACGCCTGCAAAAACAAAGTGGGAAGATTACCGCTATCGAGCTACTTGGAAAATTAAATGGCGCTGTTGGCCATTTCAATGCTCATATTTCTGCCTACCCCGATGTTGATTGGATTAATTTGAGTAAAAAAGTCATTGAGACAGAATTAAATCTAAAACAGAACCTGTTTACCACCCAGATTGAACCACATGACTATATGGCTGAATTGTTTGATGTTATGGCTCGCTGGAACACGATCTTGGTCGATTTCAATCGCGATATCTGGACTTACATCTCCATGGGTTATTTTGGTCAGAAAACAATCAAAGGTGAAATCGGCTCATCAACCATGCCGCACAAAGTTAACCCCATCGACTTTGAAAACTCCGAAGGTAACTGCGGACTGGCAAACGCCATCTATCACCACCTGGCTACCAAACTTCCAATTTCTCGACTACAACGTGACCTGACAGATTCTACCGTTCTCCGCAATATGGGAGTTGGCTTTGGCTACAGCATGATTGCCTACAAATCAACTATTAAGGGCTTGAGTAAGTTAAAGTTGAATGAACAAAACCTTGCTAAAGACCTTGATAATGCGTGGGAAATTATGGCGGAACCAATTCAGACAGTGATGCGGAAAGCGGGGATTGAAAAACCATATGAAAAACTCAAAGAGCTGACTCGTGGACAAACAATTGACCAGAACACCATCCGTAATTTTGTTGAAGGGTTGGATTTAAAACCAGCAGATAAGCAACGTCTTCTCGACATGACACCGGCCAGTTATACCGGGATTGCAAGCAAAATTGTTGCTTTGTTGGACTAATCAACAAAGCTGAGAAGTAAAAGATTTGTGAACTTTTTTCCCGCTCAACTGAACTTGGAGATAACGAAGAAACCAGCGAGGTGAATGTGCGACCGACTCTGTTAAGTAGGGAGAGGAATCCCTACTTATTCCTGCAATCATTCCCGCAATCAACTCTGATAAAAAACTCGGCCTTAAGCAACGGAGTTTGAGAAGAGCCTTAACTGACTTCCATGGGTTTCTTTCTTTCTCATATATTTCCAATTTAAACTTTGGTATCCACACGAAATGATACTTTAGCCGAAAACATGATAAGTATTTTCTGAAGTTCCATATTTCTGGATGATACAGACGAGACGAGCTCAGTTTACACTATCCAGCACGGAGACAATCCTCCAGATTTACGCTACGACCTATTAAAGGGGGATTGTTTTTTTTAGACTTATTATATAATGTCGACATTCGACATATGGCTAATTTGAGACAATACTGGAGCGTTCAAACATGAACAATGGACAACATGAAGTTCACCTCAACCTCAATGTCAGAGGATTACCAGTTTCAGCGACATTGGGAATTAATGAGGCAAGCAACCGACTGATAAATGAAGGTAAACAAGTATATAAGTTGGGATTGGGACAATCGCCTTTCCCGGTTCCCAAGCCCGTCGTGCGTGAGTTGCAAAACAACGCCCATCAAAAGGATTATCTTCCTGTGCGCGGTCTTCCGGCGCTATGTGATGCTGTTGCCGGTTATTATCGTAGGACTCAGGATCTGCCAATTTCGGGTGGAAATGTTCTGATCGGTCCTGGTTCCAAGGAGCTGATGTTTATTCTTCAGCTTGTCTATTATGGTGACCTGGTCATTCCAACGCCGAGTTGGGTCTCATACGCACCTCAGGCTCATATTGTCGGGCGTCATGTTCACTGGTTGGAAACGGAAGAAAAAAACCGCTGGCTGCTAACTCCGCAGGAGCTTGAGAATCTTTGCTGTAGCGATCCGAGCAGGCCACGGGTTGTCATTCTGAACTATCCCAATAATCCGACCGGCTGTTCCTATTCTCCCGAACAGCTTAAGGAACTGGCCAAGGTCGCCAGGAAGTATAAGATCATCCTGTTGTCGGATGAGATCTATGGTGAATTAAGCTTTGAGGGACGTCATCAGTCAATTGCCCGTTATTACCCTGAAGGAACGATCATCGCCAGCGGACTGAGCAAGTGGGCAGGTGCTGGTGGTTGGCGGCTTGGAACCTTTGCTTTTCCGCCCGAACTGAAGTGGCTGATGGAGGCAATGGCGGTGGTTGCCAGTGAAACCTTCACCTCAACTAGTGCACCGATCCAGTATGCTGCGGTCAAAGCTTTTGAAGGAAGCGCAGAGATTGAACGTTATCTGTCGCATTCACGCCGGATTCTCAAAGCCCTGGCCGAATGGATCTGGACACGCATGACCGATGCGGGAATCGATGTCGCAAAACCGGATGGAGCCTTCTACATGTTGCCTGATTTTGAGCCGCTGCGTGAAAAGCTTGAGAAAAGAGGGATTGTTAGTGGTGACATCTTCTGCCAACGTCTGCTTGAAGAAACAGGGGTTGCAATTTTACCCGGCAGTAACTTTGGACGCCCCAAAAATGAGCTAACCGCTCGACTTGCCTTCGTTAATTTTGACGGGGCAAAAGTTCTGGCTGCAATCGAGCAGTTGACCGGAGATGAGCCCTTGGGAGAAAATTTTTTGAGGTGCTACTGCGAGCAGACTTTAACTTCCATTGATAAGTTATGTGATTGGATCGCATGATTCGGGAGGAATAAGCAGGTCGGAAAAGAGAAAGAGTTTTGGCATTAGTTTGTTGAGCCTATTCCGTAGCCTGTTGGTAATGGCGTATGAAATTGCCATATATACAGAGAATGAAGAGTAATTGACAAAAATTTGAAACATATTATCTGCCATATAACTTGAAAAATATTCAGCAACGGCAGCACTTGTTTTTAACCCTATTAAATATAAGTAAAGTCGGGGTACAGACCATAAAGTGGTAAATGCCAAGCGCCTGGTAATCCACTTGAGCAGTTTGTTATAAGCCGCTTAATACTGACTTTACAAATGGAGATTTGAGTTTTCCGTATGCTTCTTGATCCGTTATTCCTTTGGCTAAGATAGCTTTTTTAGATAATTCATACTCAGCCCGCAAAGATGGATTAGCCAGCATGTGCTCCTTATACTTAATCTGTTTATGGTGTTCGACTGAACCTCTTTCAATGACATGTATATGAGTTAGATACTTTTCCCCATCAACGATAACCGCACCATCTTTTCGTGGGCGCTCAGGAGGAAAAGGAGTTTCACTAATCTGATCTTGGAATCCCAGAAATTTAAGCATCTCGATAGTGAATTCAAATTGACCTACATTATACAGTGCCGATAAATCAATAATTCCTTTTCCACCAATCATGGCCGACGTTGAGCCAATATGTATCACTTCAACACCTTCCGTTTGAATAAATTGAATCAACTTCTGAGCTACAGATAAGTAGGCACTTGACCATGGTATGAATTCTGATAAAACTTTCTCATATTTAAGTATCTGCATATTATACTCACATAATCACGTAAATCGACTAGGCTCATAACGGAGCCGGGCGGTTGAGACGAGCTCCGATAGGACGAAGTGCGGAGCGGCCTCACCTATCGTTTTGATAACCGGCGGCGATGTAGCATTGAGTGAACCACCGAACTATTCGGATTTAAAACAGACGTATTTTCCGGCCGCATTGATTTTATTATTAGGCTCTTTTAGATCATTCCTTTGCTCGCCATTACAAACATTACAGCAATACCGATCATTGTGATTGCAAATGGAAGGAGGATCAAAATACCGACAGTGAGCCAAAGTGATTTTTGTCTTTTTAATGCAATTTCAAGATCACCAATTTCTCGACTGTTGATTACTTTTTTTATGGACGACGAGTATCTGAGTAAGCAGATTGATGGAATTGCATAGAATAATGAAAATATGACACTTAATATTATGGAATAACTTACGATTTCTGCTGGAATTACAAATGGTTCTCTTGCTTTGAAATAGTAGTCAAACACACTTATCGCCATAGAGCCCAAGAAAATGAGAAGGCACGTAATGGCAGATAACGTCAGCCATGGCTTAGTGCTTTTTAGTGTTTTAATGATGTTCTCATTTATTTGGTTAGTTTCAAATTTGAAACTTTCACCGTTCTCATTTTTTGGAACATCAAACGAAAACCCTTCATATTTATTGTTCATATTTATTATTGAACTTGTCTTAAGAGTTATTGAAACTTCTTTCGTTGCTTCTGGAGTCCGTGACGAAGAAGAAGGACAACTTGAAGAAGC
>JADGEB010000045.1 GCA_016744595.1 Desulfuromusa sp. | reverse complement strand
GGGCTGGAGTGGGTAGCGAAAATCGGCGGATTTTTGATTCTGTTGTTTGGTTTCCATATGATCGGTTTGTTCTCTTTTCGTACTCTGCTCGGTGAGAAAAGGGTGCAGCTGCATAAAAAGCCAAGCGGCTTTATCGGTACTTTCATCGTTGGGATTGCTTTTGCTGCTGGTTGGACTCCGTGTATCGGTCCCATTCTCGCGTCGATTTTGATGGTCGCAGCCTCTTCCGGACAAGTTGGGGAGGGGGTCGGTTTATTGGCTTTCTATTCTTTGGGGCTTGGTCTTCCTTTTTTGCTTTCGGGGCTTCTCTTCCACCAATTTTTATCTGCTTTCAAGCGGTTCAAAAAGTACATAAGGCTGATAGAAATCGGTACCGGCTTTATGCTGATTGCTGTCGGAATTATGTTGATGTTTAGCCTGTTGGGGCCAATTACCATGTTTTTCTACCAGTGGGTGCCCGTACGAGGATAATTTCAACATGTCTGCTCCCAATTTTGGAGGACTATATAATGTCTCAAACTGAACAAACGACCAAAACCAACTGGACGATACTCTTCCTCTGCTGGCTATTGGTCAGTGTGTCAACCACGATAAGTGTCTTTTTCAGTTACGTTTTAGAGTACGAACCTTGTGTCCTTTGTTGGTATCAGCGGATCTGCTTGTTTCCATTAATCTTTATTTTTGCTGCTGGCCTTTTACCCGCTTTTGACAAAAATGTTATTAAGTATGCTCTGCCCCTAGCTATAGTGGGTGGTGTGATCGCTTTTTACCACACCTTGCTTTATGCCGGAATTATACCGGAGACTCTCCAGCCCTGCTCGAAGGGCGTTTCATGTACAGAAAAATATATAGAACTTTTCGGTTTTATATCAATTCCAATGCTTTCTTTCTTTGCCTTCGCAGCACTAGTTACCCTTTTAATCATCCTGAAAAGGAGAACATATAAATGAAATATATACTCATAGGAGTCACCTGTCTGATACTCGCTTTTGCATTTGTCGTCGGCAGCAACTACTACAAAGAGCAGCAGTCTGAGAAGTACGGTTTTATGGCGCAAAAAAACGCTGAACTCTTTATCAGGGATCATTCGCAAACGCTTGGCAGCGATGATGCAAAAGTCTTTTTGGTTGAGTTTATGGATCCAGCGTGTGAAACCTGTGCCGCCTTTGCACCTTTTATTAAGAAAGTCATGGCTGCCAATCCCGGCAAAATCAAACTTGTTCTTCGTTACGCACCTTTCCATCAAGGTGCCGATGATTTTGTCAAAATTCTTGAAGCGGCCAGAATGCAGGGAAAATATTGGGAAACCTTGGATGTCATGTTTAAATCGCAGCATATCTGGGCCAGCCACGGCAACTGGCAACCGGAAAAATTATGGGGAATTCTTCCCGAAGCAGGTATTGACATCGAGCAAATCAAAAAAGATATGCATAGCCCTGCTATTGCAGAAATCATTGAACAAGACATGGCCGATGTAAAAACGTTGAATGTACAAAAAACCCCTGGTTATTTTGTCAACGGCAAACCACTCCAAAGCTTTGGCTATAAACAACTGTACCAACTGATACAATCTGAGCTGGATGCAAAGTATCCCAAATAAGCTTCAGTCCCGGGGTGATTTACGGCAGAAATACGAAGTGAAGAAGTTATCGTTGAATTGGAGTGGTCTCAAAATAAAAGTCCGTCTGAAATTTTAGACGGACTTTTCTAGTTTATGGCTAATCTAGCAGTACCTGTGGATTGAACCCCAGTCGGATCGCTCCCCAGTGTCGTCCATTAATATGAATTGGCAGGGAAAGATCACTGAGAATTTCACCAGTATCACGCATATAGGTTTGCAGCAGGAAATTCTCTGTATTTTGTGCACTACGATAACCTGTGGGGTCATTAAAGATCCGTTTATCACGACTGCCAGAGACATCTTTCTCGGGATCTCCTGTCAGAGGGTTAGAAAAAATACTGTTGTGAGTTGGACCATAACCATTTACGTCAACACAAATTGCAAAAATTCCTGAAGGTATCTGACTGAGTGTTTGATCGTAGATTGGTTGTAAGTGTTGTGTAAACAGCTGATCATAGCAGGTTGAATACTTAGTCGGTGTGGTGTTTGGGATTTCCTGATAGTTGGTATCAAAAACATTGACACCTTGTTGGGACATCTTACCCATATCCTCCACTATCTTGTCACGGAAGGTGCGACCTGAATCAAGAATTTGCTCAAAGGCCCCTTCTCCGGTAATAAACTTGGCGACCAGTTGCTGTAGTGATTCGCTTGTTGTCTGCAAATTGACGGCAATCTGTTCTGAACTGGTGGTGCGTTCTCCAACGACAGTGCTTAGATCGCGAATGTTAGAGACTTGTCCGTGAGTTTCCGTATTTGTAGCTGAAATTTCTTCGACTGATGCTGTAATTTGAGTTAGTAAGCCGTGATTATCATCAAATTCTTTGATGAGTCCGCCGTAATTTTCGCAAGCTGTTTGTGAGACATTCATCGTGTGTTCAGCAGCTTGATTGATTTTATTTGCTTCAGCAAGAGCATGATCAATGCTGCTTAGCATGTCGGTGATTTGGTCAGCAATTTGTTCGCTGGCTTTATTTGCTTCTTCAGATAATTTTTTTACTTCACTGGCAACAACGGAAAAACCTTTCCCTGCTTCACCTGCGCGAGCGGCTTCTACTGCGGCATTAAGTGATAAAAGTCCGGTTTGAAAGGAGATCCCCTGAATCGTTGAAATGATCTTGCGGATGTCTCTAGATTTGTCACCCATGATTTTTATGGTGTGGTCATGTTGTTGAATTTGCACCAGCATCTCTTCCATACTTTTGTTGACTGATTGTAGTTCGACTAGAGATTCTCTGGCAGAATTAAGGCTTTCGGAGTTTGATGCTGCAATGTGTTGAGCATTATCAGAAATATTTCCCAGAGTTTGAGTTGCTTCAGCACTATTGCCAAAGACAATAGCGGAAAGTTCCCCCTGGCTAATTGCTTTACTTGATGCCTCTTTTACTTGATTCACTACGGTTGTTGAACCAACCGCTACGTTGATTCCCATTTTGCGCAGGCTGTGTACTGTCCCTCGAAGCTGGTCAAGGAAGCAGTTATAGTTATTTGCAAGATCTTGAAATTCATCGTGAGATGATGATTGTAGGCGGTTGGTCAGATCCATATCTCCACTATTCAGGTCATCAAGTTGCTTGGTCAGTTTAATAACTGGTCTGACAAACAGATAACGCAAAAAAAGAAGAGATCCAATTGTTGCGAATGTGGCTATTAAGAATAGCGTGATTGCTTGCCAAGCGGCACGATCTACGATATCGCTGAGTTGGTCAAGTTGTGGGGTGTTACCTGAGGTGAGAATATTACGAGCAGCATCAATATTGAGGTAGATACTCGTAAACAATAGTAATTGTAATAAAAAAAGAAATGAAATATTGCCGATCAGCTTGCGTGTTAGTGTTTTGAAAATACTTTGTTCTAGGCCGGTGTAGATGCTGCGAAAGAAAGGCATAAAGGTTCCTTGTGTCTAGCGATTAATTGAGATCAGCATATTTCCATAGAAATAAAACAAGGTTATAGATTTGTGACTAATAATAAGTTTATATTAAGGAAAGTCAAGGTTTTTAATTTTTCTTTGTTCTCATTGTAGCAACGTTAAGCAACCATTTTTCAGATGTTGTTTCTCTCTGAATTAATTGATGTTTTGCCATGTTTTAGGTTGGAATATTTATTACTGGTAGGTGCTGATCTGGAGATAAAAGGTCGGTCCAGAATTTATCTGTTTTTAGAATGCTCGCATTGAGTTGAAATAGATTAGTCTGTTTGTCCTAAGCGTTTTGCCAAAGCTGCGAAGGGGGAGTGAGAGAGAGAATCCTGCTGCTTCTGACTATTGGAAGCGCCATCTAAACGTTCTTCCTGAATCCCCCGAGTGTGTTCATGGTCATGGCAGTAGACACAGAGGAGTTCCCAATTGCTGCCGTCAGACGGATTGTTGTCATGATTGTGGTCAATGTGGTGAACGGTCAGTTCGCGGATTTTTTGTCCCTCAAATTCACGACTACAACGTCCGCAGATGTGGGGAAATAGTTTCAGAGCCTGTTCTCGATAACCCAGCTGGCGCTGGTTTTCTTCGCTACGCATATCAGCGACAAGTTGACTGCGTTTCTCATCGGTCATTTTTTTGCTGCCGATTGCCATACATGTATATCCTGAAGGTTTGATCATAGTAAAAAAGCCCCGGTTTGCACCGGGGCTTTTTTATCCATATCTAATTAATTTATAGGTGACTTACCTTTAAAGTTGCTGACGACTATCAAACTCATACTGCGGTGGCTCAGAAACGTTCATGTTTCCTCCTTTTCGCAATTTTTGATGTGAGTTAACAGTATCACTTTCTACTTGAATAAGCAACCAAGCGTGGGAAACCTTTAAACGATTGCTTCCATTCCTTCCATCGCTTCCCGTAGAACTTCACCGACTTCTTCAACCAGTGTGTTGCGAATTTCAGCGTTGACGGCTACCAGAAGTTGGTTGTCAACACCGTTATCTTTCAAGTTTAGGCCTTTACCGATGACATCAGTGTCCACCTTATTCATGAAGTCCTGCAAAAGAGGGACGCAGTCATGAGCAAACAGGTAGCAGCCATACTCAGCGGTATCAGAAATGACCTTGTTCATTTCATAAAGTTTTTTCTTGGCGATTACGTTGGCGATCAGGGGTGTCTCGTGCAATGACTCGTAGTATGCCGATTCTTCCTTAATTCCGGCAGCTACCATGGTATCAAAGGCCATTTCTACACCAGCTTTTACCATTGCGATCATCAATATTCCGTGATCAAAGTATTCCTGCTCGGGGATGTCTGCAGATTGAGCTTCGGCTTTTTCAAATGGCTCATTGTTGGTTTCTTCCCGCCAGCGCAACAAATCAGCATCATTATTAGCCCAGTCGGTCATCATGGTCTGGGAGAAATGGCCAGATAAGACATCATCCATATGTTTCTGAAACAATGGTCCCATGATCTCCTTTAGCTCTTCAGCCAAATCGAAAGCACGCAGTTTGGCTGGGTTGGAAAGACGATCCATCATGTTGGTGACACCACCGTGTTTGAGGGCTTCTGTTACCGTTTCCCAGCCATGCTGAATCAACTTTGCTGCGTACCCGGATTCAATACCAGAAGCTACCATCTTATTGTAGAAGAGAATTGAACCGGTCTGCAGGACACCGCAGAGAATAGTTTGCTCACCCATCAGGTCTGACTTAACTTCAGCCACAAATGAAGACATAAGCACACCAGCTTTGTCACCGCCAGTACCACAGCAGTAGGCTTTAGCAATATCCAATCCATCACCATTGGGGTCATTTTCACCGTGGATGGCGATCAGAGTCGGTACCCCGAATCCACGTAAAAACTCGGCACGTACTTCAGAACCGGGGGATTTGGGTGCAACCATGATAACGGTCAGGTCTTCACGAATTTGCATCCCTTCTTCAACGATATTGAACCCGTGAGAATAAGAGAGACATGCCCCTTTTTTCATCAAAGGCATAATGTGGTTAACCACCGGGGAATGATATTTGTCCGGGGTCAGATTCAGAACCAAATCACCCTTTGGAACCATGTTTTCAATGGTATCGAAGTCAAAGTTGTTTTCGGTGGCGTTCTGCCATGATATATGTTTTTCATCAATCTCAATCTGACGCAGGGCGTAGGACACGTCCAGACCACTATCACGCATGTTCAGCCCTTGATTCAAGCCTTGGGCGCCACAGCCAACGACAACAATTTTTTTACCTTTGAGGTATTCAACACCGTTAAATTCGCTACTGTCCATGAAATAACAGGTTCCAAGTTCCTGTAACTGACGGCTGAATGACAGCGAATTGAAATAGTTCTGACCCATAGTTTTTCTCCTTATGTGTGTGGATTTTTATACAGTAAATCAACTATTTATAATTTTTCAGCACTGTAGCCTACACTGTGTGTTGCGTAAATTGATTTATTGTGTATATTGTGTTGCGAAAACAGAAATGATTGGGAGTCATTGTGGATACTCGTGAACTTGAAATATTTTTGACTACGGCTGAACTACTCCATTTTGGACGTGCCAGCCAAGCCTGTAACTTAAGCCCTGCTGCTTTAACGCGAACGATTCAGAGACTTGAGGAACAACTAGGGCAAACTTTGTTTGTGAGGGATAATCGCACAGTTCAGTTGGCACCAGCTGGCGAACAGTTTTGTGTCTACGCACGTCAAGCAGTTGTCGATTTTCAACGCTTTCAAAGATCTCTGGCCGGTAATCTGCAGTTGACCGGGAATCTCTCTCTTTATGCGTCAATTACTGCCGTTTACAGTTTACTTCCAGATCTTTTGGAAGCCTATCGAAAAACGTACCCAGATATCCAATTGGAGCTGCGTACAGGTGCGGCAGAAAAAGCTGTATTGCAGATAGAATCAGGTGAGATCGACATTGCTGTCGCTGCTTTGCCGGATCGACGCAGTGCGGCGGTTGAATTCCTGCCGATTCTGACAACACAGTTGATTTTTATTGCTGGAAAGCAGTTTGTCGCTTCGACAGATCAAATCAAAAATGGGCAACTAGATTTGGCCCAAATTCCCTTGGTGCTTCCACAGGCTGGACTGTCCAGACGGAGACTGGATAAATGGCTGAAGAGGAATCGTATTGTGCCAAAAATTAGCTCCGAGGTTTCTGGTAATGAAGCGATCATTCCCATGGTGCATCTTGGTTGTGGAGTTGGAATCGTTCCGCAACTGGTTCTAGAACGTAGCCCTTTTCGGGATGAAGTGGTTATCCTTGATCAGATGCCAGAGCTGGAACCTTACATCGTCGGTTTATGTTCCAGTAAAAGAAATCTTCAAAAAGCCCCGGTAAAAGCTTTCTGGCAGTTGGCTGTGAATCAGTTTGTTAATGAATAGTAATCTGTCGGTCAATCAATGAACTGGCTGCTACTCTTCGTTTAGTATACCCATAAGTTTCGATTCATCAGGGAATTCACCGGTTGCTTTTTTTGAATACAGTAACGTCTTGTCAACGATAACTTCAAAAACACCGCCACTTGAAGAAACCAATTCTACTTTTACCGGAAATTGTTTTTCTATCTTGTCTGCTAAACTGGCAGCACGAGAGCGGTAGCCTCATTGATTACAATATTCAATACTGATTTTCACTTACAGATCCTTTTATGTTTAGCCGAAGAGATTTCCGGTCGTGTCAATTTGATTTGTTCGTGACTCTTCGGCTTCTTTTTGCAGAAGCTCTTTTGTTTTTTCCTTATTCATTTTGCCGATTTTTTTCATCAAATCAAAAGAGATATGATCAAATCCGTATTGGAGTTTTAAATCTTCTATGATCTTAATCCAGAGCAATGCTGTCATTTCTGCATCCGCCAAAGCTCGATGGAATCGACTATTTATCGGTATTCCTTTATATCGTACCAAAGTTTCTAGTTTGTGGTTGATAGCATCCGGGTAAAGTCTGCGGGCAACTTGCAGAGTACAGCCAAAATTCAATGGGCGCTTTTTGCCATAATGACCTAGTTCAGTTTCTAAAAATTTTTGATCGAATGAAGCATTGTGTGCGACCAACGGGTGAGAGTCAATAAATCTTACAAATTCTTCCATTGCTTCTGAAGCTGAAGGTGCTTCGCTGAGCACGGTATTTGTAATTCCTGTGATGGTTTCTATCTCACGTGAGATTAGAAAGCCAGGATTGATAAGACTTTGAAATTGGTCAATAATCTTCTGGTCACGGAGTAATACTGCTCCTATCTCAATGACCCGGTCTCCGTTGTCTGGGGAGAGACCAGTAGTTTCAAAATCTAGGACGATGATAGTTTCGTTTTGACTGAATGATTGCAAAATAATTAACCCGATACTGAGTAGAGAAACTCTCTGATTGTCTGTGATTTTCTCAAAACAGCCATGCTATGCTAAAAAAGTGTCTGTTACTAATTATTTCAATAAAGATTTCAAAAAAATGGTGTACTAATAATATCGATGAATATTTCTATTCGGTTTTTATAGCTGAACCTTAGATGAAAGCATACTAGCCTCATTGGGTGGACGTTTTCAAGCCATTTTGCTGGATCAAAATATGATGAGAGTAAAGCGTAAATCTGGACGACTAGCAAAAAAATATAGTCAGGCATCTCGCCTTCATGACTTAATCCGGATTTTGGAAGCACGCTACGGTGCTACGGTGGATGAACTGGTAGAAGAATGCCAGGTTACCCGCCGAACAATTTATCGTGATTTACAGGCGATTCTGGACGCTGGTTATCCTTTGGTCAGCGAACGTCAACCTGATGGTTACATGCTTTACAGTTTTGTTTCTGGTTATAGCAAAATGCCGCCGATCACTTTTTCTCTTGAAGAATTGGTGACCCTTTATCTGTGCCGTGGACAGTTGGAGTTTTTGCAGGGAACCCCATTTCAGGATGATCTTGAAGCAATTTTTACCCGAATCCATTCTAATTTACCACCGCGCAGTGTTGCTCATTTGGAACGGATTGCTGAAGTCTCATCTCCAAGGTTACTTGGTTTTAAAGACTATTCAGAGAAACATCAACTATTGCAACATTTGCGTCAGGCTTTATTGATGCAGCAGCAGTGTTTGATCCATTACCGACCGGCGAAAAGACGTCAGGAGCTTTACCTGATCGATCCATATACCCTGTTGTTCTTCAAAAATGGACTCTATATCGGTGGCTATGCGCACAAACGTAAAGCACTGAGACTTTTTGCTGTAGAGCGGATTGAAATGGTTGAATTGCAGGATGAGCGTTTTGAAGTCCCAGACAATTATCGGGTTGAAATGCTTACGGGTAGTGCTTTCGGCTTAATCTCTGAGGGTGAATCTCAGCAATTGGAATTGTTATTTGAAGAGGAAGTTGCTCATCTGGTGCGGGAACGAATCTGGCATCCGGAGCAACAAATTGAAGAAAAGATTGATGGTTCCTTGATGCTACGTTTTAGCGCTAGTGGTGAAAAGGAAATCCTCGCATGGCTCTATTCTTTTATTCCCTATGTAAAGGTTGTGTCGCCAGAGTCACTACGTGAGAAGTTCACTGCAGGCTTGCGTGAAGGGTTAATTTTTCAGCTTAAATGAATTGTGGCTCTGATAAAAAGGAAGATTTGATGAGAAAGATTGTTCTGGCTTCAAGCAGTCCATACCGACAGCAACTTTTGCGGCAGTTAGATTTCCCTTTTATTGCTGTCGCACCGAATTTTGTTGAAAAAATAGATCCCAGTGTGGCTCCAGAATTGTTGGTGCGTCATCTTGCCCTTGGAAAAGCCCAGAGCCTTGCTGAATGTTACCCCGACGCACTGATTATTGGTTCTGATCAAATATTTGTTGATCAACGCAGGCGCCCGGTCGGGAAAGCTGGAAATCTTCAAGCGGCGTTTCAACAATTGAAACAGATGGCTGGTAGAACCCACTGTTTTTATACTGGATTAGTATTGTTTGATAGTCGTACTGGTACGGTACAGACAGATTATGCAACTTTTTTTGTTAGCTTCAGAAAGTTGAGTGACGATCAGATTCACAACTATTTACAACGGGAAAAAACATTTGATTGTGCCGGGTCTTTTAAGGTAGAGGGGCTTGGAATTGCATTGATGGAAAAAATGGAAGGGGAAGACTACAATGCACTTATTGGTCTGCCTCTGATAAAGTTAGTGAGTATGCTTGAAGTCGCAGGCATTAATGTTCTGGGGAGCTAGAAGATGAGCCCGCTTTCATTTTATGCTTGATTATTTTATTTAGTTTGGATACTATCTTAGCATAGATATATTTAGCGAACAGCTATCTACCGAAAGGGCAAAGCCGGAGTAATCCGGTGACGCAAAGCCACGGATCCTCTTTTGCAGGATGGCCGGGTTGCCGAAGAAGATTTAGCGGACTTCTTCAAGCCTTTTAAAAATATGACTTGAGAAACGCTCACTTCGGCAACGAGGTGAGCGTTTTTTTTGATTTTGATAAAATTTATACGATCACAAAGTAATCAGAATTACAGTACAAATAAAGTACTGTAGAATAAGACAATAAATTGTCTCCGAAAGGGCAAATCCAGAGAGATCTGGTGGCGCAAAGCTACGGGTCCTGATTTTCAGGATAGCCGGGTTACCGAAGGGAATGTAGCGTATTGGCTCTCTATATCGTGGGCTAGTCTATAGTGCGCTCATCTTCGGTAACGTAGATGAGCGCATTTTTTTTCCAGTCACTTCATGAAAGGGAATCGGGGGAAGAAATGAAAAAAATGATGAATGTAAAAACAATCCTACTGATTTTTGCTGTTCTTACTTTTTCTGTCAGTGCTTGGGGAAAAACGGTGACGCTTTCCTGGGACGCCAGTCCAAGTGAGGTGTCAGGGTACAATGTTCATTATGACACTACGTCGTCAGGTTCCCTTGAAGGAGAGGGGGCAACAGAAGGAGACTCTCCCGTCCGTGTTGGAAATATTTTGACTTATGTTATTCATGGATTAGCTGATGATGTAGATCATTATTTTGCAGTGACTGCCTATGATGAATCTGGCAATGAAAGTACCTATTCAAATACTGTACATAGTCCACCGGTCAGCAGTGGTAATAATCCCCCGGTACTGGCTTCGGTTGGGAATAAATCGATTCTCGAAGGGGCAACTCTGAACTTTACCGTTTCAGCGACTGATGAAGATGGTGATGGTCTGACTTATGCCGCAAGTAACTTGCCGTCGGGTGCTGGCTTCAACACAGTCACTGGTGTCTTTAGTTGGATCCCTGCACTTAATCAATCCGGTAGTTATTCTGTGACGTTCACCGTAACTGATGGAAGTGATAATGATTCGGAAACGATTCTTATTACTGTTGCGGAGGTAAACCGACTGCCGGTGTTGAATCCAATTGGCACTCAGACAATTGGCGAAGGTTCACAGTTGACTTTTACTATCACTGCTAGTGACCCAGATGATGATGCTCTTAGTTACAGTGCCGAAGGGTTACCCGACGGTGCGACTTTCAACTCTATTACGCGGCTTTTTGGTTGGACTCCTGAATTCCAAATATCAGAGAATACCCGTGTTTATCCGGTTACTTTCAATGTCAGTGACGGCGTAGCGGATGATTCAGAAACAGTCACAATTAATGTCACCAACGTTAATCGTGCACCTGTGCTGGACTTTGTAGGAGCACAGAGCCTAACTGAGGGTGACGCTTATAACTTGGTTATTAATGCGACTGATCCAGACAGTAACCCGATTACATTTGGCGCAGTAGATCTGCCACTGGGATCTGTTTTTATCCCTTCGACCCGTTCTCTTAGCTGGATTCCCAGCAGTACTCAGTCGGGTAGCTATGATGTCACATTCACAGCGACTGATGGATCTCTTAGTGACTCAGAAACTGTTACATTTACTGTTAGCAATGGCAATGAAGCCCCGGTTCTAGATGTTATAGGTGCCAAGTCAATTGCGGAAGACTCACAACTGTCTTTTGTTGTTTCGGCCAGTGATGTAAATGGTGATAGTTTAACTTATAGCGCTTCCGGGCTCCCTGATGGGTCATCATTCGACACTGAACAGCAGCGTTTCAGCTGGACTCCTGATTATACTCAAGCAGGTAGTTTTACAGTAACGATCACCGTGACCGACGGAATTTTCAGCGATTTCGAAACAGTAGAAATAACGGTCACAAACAGTAACCGTACTCCTGTTATTGGTGGAATTCCTGGCAGTTCTGCCATGGCAACAACACATTATTCTTTTACACCGGTCGCCAGTGACCCTGATGGTGATAACATGACTTTTTCCATTGTTAATAAGCCGAACTGGGCGGATTTTAACTCGGTTACAGGCGAACTGAGTGGCATGCCAACGGAAGAACAGGTGGGTAGCAGTGACGCTATTATTATCAGTGTTACTGATAGTAGTGACAGTAGCTCTTTATCACCATTCTCTATTGATGTTATCGCTTACGTTTATCAAGATTCGGATGGTGATGGTATTCTTGATCATTTGGATGCTTTCCCGGATGATAACACTGAATGGGAGGATACTGATGGTGACCAAATTGGTAACAACAGTGACCTCGATGATGATAATGACGGCATCGCTGATGTACGAGATGGTTTCCCTCTTGACAGCACCCAATCTGGCTGGATTGTCACAGCAACTGCAGGTGCAGGAGGATATCTTACACCAGAAGGAGAAACATCCGTGCTCTATGGTGGGGCGCAGAGTTATCAACTGACTCCAATGGCTGGGTATTATATCAATGACCTATTGGTAGATAATGTTTCGGTTGGTTTGGTTGCCAATTATGAATTTGAGAATATTAGTGGACATCACAGTATTGCTGCGATCTTTACCCCGATCCCTACTGGACTCAGCCATGATCCGACGGCAGTTGGCCTCATAGGTGTTGAACGGGTTGATGGTGGCGATGACAGTACCAACTTGGTTGATAGCAAGCCGAAACAGGATCTAGATTACCTTTTCCGGGTTGTCCTGCGCGATTCTTCAGCTGCAGATCAGCGTAAAGTTTTCTTGTTCTTGGATGATTATAAATATGAGATGCAAATGAGTGACGGTGTGCTTTCGAGTGGTGCTGACTATGTTTTTACAACTCGCTTGGGAGCCTCTTTTTCACATCGATTCTACTTCAGTACGGAAGATTTGTCAGGCAATCAAATGTGGCGTTATCCGCAAAGTGGGAATTTGGCTGGCCCTGCCGTAGAACTTCTAAATGGTAAAAATGTTGTGGGTGTTGCCGCTAGAATTGACGCTTACGGCTTGGATGAGATTGAAACGTTCAATGATGATCAGGTGTATCGCTGGGTACCAGAATCTGGTCTCGGTGGTCAGTTTACTTTGGTGAATTCAGGGGCACCTGTTGCATCAGGTGAAGGATATGTCTTGAAACGTGGTTCAAGCTCGACCTTGGTTGATCTCAGTATCTATGGTGAAATTACCGATAATACTCACGAGTTTCAGGTGGAGTCAGGATGGAATCTGATCAGCAATCCGTACGGTGGAAATTCTCCGTTGATGGATGTTCAGGTTCGATTAGGAGATGCTGTTCCTGTTTCTTGGTCGGTTGCCGTAACTAATAATTTGGTTGTCGATGCTCTTTATTCCTATCTTGGAACTGATTGGGGGAACGGTAATGAGTTTGCCAGTGCCGCAGGAACTAATTCCGCAGTTATGGTTCCATGGGTTGGTTATTGGATCTACGTAAATCCGACTGCTCAGGAAATATCGTTGATAGTTCCAAAGCCTTTGCAGTAACAGGAGGATAATTATGAAAAGATTCCTTACAATAAATATAGCTCTTTTCGCTTTGTTGTCCTTGCTCTCTGCTTGTGGGAGCGGTGGCGGAGGAGATTCAAGCGGAACCAGTAGGACTGCAGACGATGGCAGTTCTGCTACGGTGACAACATTAACAGGAACAGTTGCTGATGGTTATCTGAGCGGAGCACAAGTCTTTCTCGATCGGAACAACAATAGGGTTTATGACAATGGTGAGCCAATGGCATTATCAACGACTGGCGGGGTTTATAGTCTGGAAGTTAACCCTGGAGAAGGAGAGATTTACCCTGTTATTGCCCAGGTGATTGCCGGACAGACAATTGATGAAGATACCGGAACATCAGTTGTTAGTGGTTACTTGCTTGAGTCGTTGCCGGGGCACTGGGAATTCATTTCTCCTTTGACGACTCTGGTCAGGTTAGCACGCGACAAAAATCCATCTCTTTCTGAACAACAGATTGAAATAGCCGTTCGCTCTCAGTTTTCTGTTGCCGATTCAATTTCCCTTTTTACTGACTATATGGTGCCTGGTAATGTGGATGAAACTGTTGCCGCAGAATTCAACCGTACCCACAGGGTCGCACAAGTTGTTGCCAATATTATGGGTCGTTTGCGGGCTAGTATTGCTCAGAATTTAGGTGGACAGATCGCAACCGATGAGCAGTTATTAGTGGCATATATGATCGCCGATCAGATTGCCTGGCAGGCTCCGTTGATAGAACAGGCTCTTGATGACGAACGAAATCAGGGTTTAGAGTTTGATGTTGCTACTCTGACTGATGTTGTCATCGCTGAGATTGATGCCGATGGGCTGGATGCAAATCTACTAATTTTATACGCTCAACGGGTGGAACAAAACTTTGAAACTTGGGATATGCGGCCACCACAGATACAGAGCCAATATCCTCCTATAAATGATACCGCTTCAATTGATGCAGTTGTATCAGTATTATTTGATGAGCCGCTCGATGGAACTTTGCTTACCAATGGTATTGTTGAGCTAACAGGGCCGAGTGGTTTTGTTTCTGGGAGCTTGGACTATGATACCGAGCATGTCCGCCTAACTTTCACTCCCGATCAGTTGCTGCTGCCATTTAGCAGTTATCAGGTCACCGTAAAAGAGGTTTTGGCTGATACCCTTGGCAATCCATTAGGCGGGGATATTACTTGGGGATTTACAACAATATTTGATCAAACACCACCGGTACTTCCCGACTTTTGAGAGGGGCAAATCGACCCTTTATATTGCTAAAACCAAGAAAGGCTGCATTCTGAATTGATGCAGCCTTTCTTGGTCAACTTTCTGCTGTTTTGTCAGAGTCCTGATCGTGAATCAATCCGTGTTTAATTCGACGAGTTATATACCAGATTGTTAATAATACAATGGGTATAGAGCCGGCTAGCAGGGCGTTTTTATTCAAACCCCACTGCTTGAGGGGGAGTCCCTGAAACAGGTAACTGAGTAGACCAATGGAATAATAGCTGATAGCTGCAATGGATAGCCCTTCTACGGTCTCTTGTAGACGGAATTGTAACTTGCTACGACGATTCATTGCTGTCAGCTGAGAGCGGTTCTGTTCTTGAAGGTTCAGGTTGACCCTTGTTCTCATCAAGTCACTGGCACGCTCAATTCGCTTGGACAGATCTTCCATCCATTTTTGCATCGATTCACAGGTTCGCAAAGCGGGGTTAAGTCGTCGGTTAACAAATTCCCCGATTGAAAGATGCTCATCTATTTTCTCTTCATTGATCCGTTCCAGGCGATCTTTAACCAATTGATGATAGGCGCGGGTTGCTGAGAAACGGTGAGTTGTTTCAGCCCGATAGGTTTCTAGCCGTGCTTCAATTTTGGTCAGTTTTTCCAACAGTTGACGTTCGCTGTCGGTCGTATCAAGTTTTGTAACAACTGTTAGAATTTCGGCCAGTTGTTTGTCCATATCGAGCAATTGTGGAGCAATTCGTTTGGCAATAGGCAGGGAGAGCAGAGAAAGTAGGCGATAAGTTTCCATATCCATAAGTCGCCGGGTCAAGCGTCCGGTTTGTAAATGACTCATGCCTTTATCGCAAATAATAATCCGGCCATAGCCATCGCCATGTAGCTTGAAAGCGGTATATATTTCTCCCTTTCCAGAATAGGCACTACTTAGCATCAGTTGGTGCCCTTCAAAATTACGGGTGAGAGAGTTAGCATCATATTCAAGTTTATGGTTGTCAATGATGATATGAAATGCTGCTATCATTTGCCCTGGGAGTTGTCTCAGCCAATCTGCTGGTAACAAGTCGATTGCCGTGTGCTGAAATGGCTCACCTTTTATCAGTGTAGGTTGCATGATGGTTAGTGAGTAAAACTCTACATGCCTCTCCCAGTTGATGATGAAATCACCAAAGTCTTGATGAAAGGTCACGGTGTCAGGCTGTGGAGCGTTGACGGCATAGCGTTTACAGAGATCACATAGGAGATCGTAAGATTTCTCCAGCTCTTTTGGATCAACGCAACAAGCTGATAAATGGGTGATTTGCTGCGGAGACTCCAGAGGGTGAAAGGGTCGTATATGCAGTTCGTTATAGAGAGCTTCTCGCAGTGGGTGGAGTTGATATTCAATGCGACTGCATTTGGCCATATCTATTTTCCTCTTTCTTGATTTTGCATCAATTGACTCTAAATACTCTACTGTTCTGTGGAGGACTATTAAGAGAACGTTCTATTTTCCTGTTCTTGAACGCGAATGAATGTTGTCCGTTTGGTTAGCTCTTTGAGTGCAGAAGCTCCTACATAAGTGCAACTGGAGCGGACTCCTCCGAGAATGTCTTTCACCGTATCTGCCACTGCTCCTCGATAAGGAACCTCCACTGTTTTGCCTTCTGAAGCACGGTACTCAGCCACACCACCGGCATGCTGTTCCATCGCTGTCTCTGAACTCATGCCATAAAACTGCTTAAACTGTTGGCCATCACGTTCAATTAATTGACCACCACTTTCGTCGTGTCCGGCAAACATCCCACCCAACATGACAAAATCTGCCCCGCCGCCAAAAGCCTTGGCGACATCTCCGGCACTGACACATCCACCATCAGAAATGATGCGACCACCTAATCCGTGAGCAGCATCGGCACATTCAATGACGGCTGAAAGTTGCGGGTAGCCAACTCCGGTTTTTACTCGGGTCGTACAGACCGAACCGGGGCCAATACCAACTTTAACAATATCTGCTCCTGAGAGTAGCAGCTCCTCAACCATTTCTCCAGTGACTACATTTCCGGCAACAATTGTTTTGTCGGGAAATTCATCCCGACATAATTTGACAAATTCTACAAATGATTCGGCATAGCCATTGGCGACGTCAATACAAATAAACTCAAGTTTTGTATGCTGTAAAAGGATGTTTTTAAGATGGCTGAAGTCTGCTTCAGCGGTGCCAGTACTGACCATGATACGTTGATAAATGGTATCGTCCTGAGTGGTTAGAAAGTTATTCCAATCTTGAAGAGTATAGTGCTTATGAATTGCTGTCATTAAGCCAAAATCAGCAAGAACATTTGCAAGTTCAAAAGTTCCAACGGTGTCCATATTGGCCGCTATAAGCGGAGTACCAACCCACTTTCTCCGGCTGTGTAAAAAGGTAAAGCTTTGTTGCAGATTGACTTGGGAGCGACTTCTTAAGGTGGATCGCTTTGGGCGAATGAGGACATCTTTAAAGCCTAATTTTAGATCAGATTCAATACGCATCAGTTTTCCTGCTCTAGTTGGGTTATAATCATCAAATTACTTAAAAGCATTGTAGGAAAATAGCGTAAATTGTGTCTTAGGGAAAGGGATGATTCTACTTGAAGATTATTGACCCACGAACTCAGGCGATGCTACTGTTTCGTGATTAATAAAAATTGGTTTGTTCTTGTTGCGGCCATATTGTTCAGTAGCGAAAAACCCTAGCTGGCAATGTTCCCTGATTGTTTGCGTGTCGACCCCCTTCAGATAAAGTATACCTTTTATGGAACACTCTAATTTCGTTCATCTCCATCTGCATAGTCAATACAGTCTCCTTGACGGGGCGATCAAACTTGATGAATTAGTCTCTCGAGCTAAAGATTTTAAAATGCCGGCTATTGCTGTAACTGACCATGGCAATATGTTTGGTGCTGTCGAGTTTTACAGTAAGGCGATGAGTGCCGGAATCAAGCCGATTATTGGTTGTGAAGTCTACGTTGCACCCGGATCCCGTTTCACTAAGGGGAATGCACGAGGGTCATCTGAAGCATCCTATCATCTGGTGCTGCTCTGTATGAATTATGTCGGATATAAGAATATCTGCCATATGGTTTCTGCTGCATACCGTGAGGGTTTCTATTACAAACCTCGGATTGATTGGGACTTGCTGGCTCAGCATAATGAGGGGTTGATCGCTCTTTCTGCCTGTCTGGGTGGGGAGTTGCCAACGCTGATTAATCTCAATCAACCTGAAGAGGCGTTGGAACGTGCTGGTCAAATGGCACAAATCTTCGATGATCAGCGCTTTTATCTTGAATTGCAGGAAAATTTTTTACCAGAGCAAGCCAAGGCAAACTCTGGCCTTATGTCGATTGCTAAAGAGTTGGATTTGCCCCTAGTTGCAACCAATGATTGTCACTACTTGTCCCGTGAAGATTCCTTCGCTCATGAAATCCTGCTCTGCATCCAGACTGGTAAAACAATGGATGATCCAAATCGGATGCGGTTTCCCAATGATGAGTTTTATGTCAAGTCGCCGCAAGAGATGGCTCAGTTATTTCCTGATCAACCAGAGGCAATTGCCAACACTATTCAGATTGCCGAACGCTGTAACCTGATTCTCGATTTTGATACCTACCATTTTCCACAATATGAAAAACCAGCAGAGCAAACACTTGATGATGTTCTTGAAGAGCAAAGTCGAGCTGGATTGGAAACGCGTCTGAACGATATTCGCAAACGACGCGATTTAAGTGAAGAAGATCTCCAAGTTTATCAGGATCGATTGGACGAAGAACTAACCTGTATTAAGCAAATGGGGTTCCCCGGATATTTCTTGATCGTTGCTGACTTTATTAACTGGGGAAAAGATCATGATATCCCGGTTGGGCCAGGGCGTGGATCAGCTGCAGGAAGCTTGGTTGCCTATGTCACCGGAATTACCGATATTGACCCAATTCCCTATAACTTACTGTTTGAGCGGTTCCTGAATCCAGAGCGAATATCAATGCCTGATATTGATGTTGATTTCTGTATTTATGGTCGTGAACGGGTCATTGAGTATGTCCGGGAAAAATATGGATCCGAGAATGTCGCACAGATCATTACTTTTGGCAGTATGTTGGCTAAAGGTGTGCTTCGTGACGTCGGTCGCGCATTGAATATCCCCTATGGAGAAGTTGATAAACTTGCCAAACTGGTTCCAAATATTATTGGGATCACTTTGAAACAGGCGATTGATCAGGAGCCGCAACTAAGAACTTTAATCAGTAAAGATCCAAAGATAAAAGAATTGGTGAACATTTCATTGGCTTTGGAAGGTTTGACTCGCCATGCTTCAACTCATGCCGCCGGAGTTGTGGTGACGCCCAAGGCGCTTTCTGAGTATCTACCGCTGTATGTTGACCCAAAGTCTGGGGGACAAGTTACTCAGTACCCGATGAAGTACGTTGAGGAGATTGGTCTGGTAAAGTTTGATTTCCTTGGGCTGAAAACCTTGACAGTGATCGAAAATGCTGTCCGCCTGATTCTTGTGGGAAAAGATGCCGAGTTTGATCTGCAATTAATTCCTGATGACGACAAGAAGACCTTTGAATTGCTCTCCCGTGGCGAAACTACCGGGGTATTTCAGCTCGAATCGAGTGGAATGAAAGAATATCTGGTTAAGTTGAAACCTAACTGTTTTGAAGATTTAATCGCGATGGTGGCTTTGTATCGTCCCGGCCCGTTGGGCTCTGGGATGGTTGATTCCTTTATCAAGAGAAAGCATGGAACCGAACAGTTCAGGTATGATTTCTCACAACTTGAACCAATTCTTAAAGATACATACGGAGTTATTGTATATCAGGAACAGGTCATGCTGATTTCCCAGGTTTTGGCAAAGTACAGCTTGGGGGCTGCCGATTTATTACGTCGGGCAATGGGAAAGAAGAAACCTGAGGAGATGGCAAAGCAGAAGAAGATTTTTCTTGCTGGGGCAGCTGAAAATAAATTGAATCTGAAAAAAGCAGAAGCCGTTTTTGATCTGATGGAAAAATTTGCTGCATATGGTTTCAATAAGTCACACTCGGCTGCCTATGCCTTGATTGCTTATCAGACGGCCTATCTTAAGGCACATTATCCGGTTGAATTTATGGCTGCACTATTGACCGAGGATATGGAAAACACCGATAAGGTGATTAAAAATATTGGCGAAGTGCGAGCCATGGGGGTAGAAGTTTTGCCTCCAGATATCAATGCTTCTGCGCGTTCTTTTACCGTTGCGGAAGATGTTATGCGCTTTGGTCTTGGGGCTGTCAAAGGAGTTGGTTCTGCCGCTCTTGATTCAATTCAACTGGTTCGCAAAGATAAACCGTTTAACACAATGCAGGATTTTTGTGAGCGGGTTGATCTACGTAAAGTCAATAAAAAGGTTGTTGAAGCGCTGATCAAATGTGGTGCATTTGATAGTTTGGGTGGCAAGCGAGCTCAGTTTTATGCTGGTTTTGAAGATTCAATGGAAATTGGTCAACGGTTGCAAAAAGAGCAGGAGTCAGGGCAGGATTCTTTATTTGGCAGTAAAGAAATTCTTTCTGTCGGTGGCACTAGTTATGGCGATCTTCCCGATGTTGCTGAATGGGATGAGAAAACTCTGTTGAGCTATGAAAAAGAGGCGCTTGGTTTTTATGTCACCGGACACCCGCTTGCACGCTACAGTGATTCTATCAAGCGCTTTGCAACGTGTGAAGCTGCGGGGTTGCCAGAACGCACAGATAAAGAGCAAGTACGAGTGTGTGGAATTGTATCGGGAATTAAAGAGTTGATCACCAAAAAAGGTGACCGGATGGCTTTTGTTACCTTGGAAGATCTGAGTGGCTCGGTTGAAATTATTGTATTTCCTGAAGTTTACACTGCAGCAATGGAGTTGTTGAAGGGAGAAGATCCATTGTTGGTTAGTGGGGAGCTCGATGTCGGGGAAGAAGCCTGCAAAATACTTGCAACAGAAGTTGCTTTGTTGAGCGATGTTAAAAAGACAATGGCCAAGCGGATCCATATTCGATTGACAACCCCAGGCTTGGATGAGATACAGATGCGGCAACTTAAAGGGATTGTACAGCGTTATCGAGGTAATTGTGATGTACAGCTACACATTGTTATACCAAACCGCAGTGAAACAACTATTACCCTTCCTAATCAATTAAGAATGGCAGCGACTGATACGGCTATGGCTGATGCAGAGGCATTGTTTGGTTATAACGTGATGAATTTTGAGTAACAATTGATCAAGCAACCATCATACTTGACCTCTCTACTCCGAAGATTTATTGTGGGACTCTTTTAAGAATTAACTGAGAATATATATTGACCAATGTCCGTTGTCGGGCAGGGAGACATACAAATGAATCAATATCTTGATTTTGAACAGCCGATTGCAGATCTTGAAACAAAAATCGGTGAACTGCGTGAGTATTCGACTGATAATGTCGACTTTTCCAGTGAAATAAAAAAGCTTGAGAGGAAAGCCGATAAGCTGAAAAAAGAGGTTTACTCTAATTTGACACGTTGGCAGAGAACCCAATTAGCCCGACATGCCAAACGTCCTTATACTCTTGATTATATTGATCGTATTTTTACCGACTGGTCTGAGGTTCATGGTGATCGAAATTATCGTGATGATCCCGCTTTGGTTTGTGGGTTTGCCAGAATAGATGGGAAACCTTGCTGTGTTATCGGCCACCAAAAAGGGCGTAACACCAAGCAAAAAGTTCATCGAAATTTTGGTATGCCAAACCCCGAAGGTTATCGTAAGGCCTTGCGGGTTATGCAGATGGCCGATCAGTTTGGTTTGCCTATTTTTACTTTTGTCGATACCCCTGGAGCATTTCCCGGTATCGGTGCAGAAGAGCGTGGTCAGGCTGAAGCGATAGCCCGGAATTTACGTGAAATGGCAATGCTGCGGGTTCCAGTGATTGTGACTATCACAGGTGAAGGTGGCTCAGGTGGTGCATTAGCCATTGCGGTTGGTAATCGAGTGCTGATGATGCAGTACTCGGTCTATGCCGTTATCTCACCGGAAGGTTGTGCTGCTATTCTCTGGAGTGATGGAGCCAAAGGGGCACAGGCGGCGGAGGCTCTGAAATTAACGGCGCAGGATGTTGATAGTCTGGGAACCGTTATTGATGAGGTCATCCCCGAACCGCTCGGTGGAGTTCATCAAGATCATGATCTGGCTGCAACAACTCTCAAAGAATATCTATTGAAACATTTGACTGAGTTGGAAGAATATTCCCCTGAGGGTCTGATTGAGCAGCGTTATCAGCGTTTCCGGGCAATATCAGAGTTTGAAGAGCCAAAATAATTGAACTATAACTTTGCTGTTTCGATTATTTATCCACCTCTTTATCTTATAGTTGTTCTGTTACTGACAAGTTGTAGTGGACATACTACAAGAGTGATTGATACCCCGGAAACTCGTGAGTTGGCAGGGTGGCAAAAGCCTTACGAGGTTGATGGTCAGCGTTATCAGCCCATGCGTGATCATCGAGGATTTCAGCAACGTGGTGTTGCTAGCTGGTATGGACGTAAATTCCATGGTCGTAAAACCAGTAACGGTGAAGTTTATGATATGTACGGTATGAGTGCCGCACATAAAACCCTGCCGATGGGTGTTTTTGTCAAAGTGACCCATTTGGGAAATGACCGGCATATTGTTGTGCGGGTCAATGATCGAGGCCCATTTGTCGCTGGGCGTATCATCGATCTTTCCTACGGTGCAGCTCAAAAATTAGGAATTGTTGATTCTGGTACCGCAAAAGTACAGATTCAAGCCCTTGGCTACAGAAAGGGTGATCTGGATCATGCAGTTACTTATAGCCCATCAAAAGTTTATTCTTCCGGCAGCTATGCTGTACAGGTAGGCGCGTTTTCAACCTCTACTAATGCTTACCGTCTCGCTGAAAAAATGCGTTCCGATTACGGCAAGGCTGTTGTCTCAACAGTAATGGCGAGTGGTCGGCATGTATATCGAGTAAGAGTTGGAAGTTTTAACTCCCTGGAACAAGCTGAAGATGCCGCACATAATTTTATTTCAGAAGGTTTCTCAGGGAGCCATGTGATAGCTTTTGATTGATTTGTTTTATTGTTTTAAAGGGGTTTGGAGTTCTAGTAATCGGCTATTCTAATGTCGATATGAATAAATATGTAAAAAAACAATCTAAAGGGTTGATTTGGTATTGTATGCATGCTAACGTCCCGCCGTATCAGATCCAGTTTGTGTAGATTATTTTACTGTTAAGTCAGATATGAACCGCACAGACCAATAG
>JADGEB010000044.1 GCA_016744595.1 Desulfuromusa sp. | reverse complement strand
GTATGGTCATCAGTACCTCCAGTGGTTACGGGTTGTAACCGACTGAGACCATTTACACAAAGTTTTTTACACCCTCATCCAAAGTACAGTAGATCAACATACCAAGCTTTTCAGAACGTCCATTTAAAATGAAAAAAACAACTGGATCATACTATACCCCCATTAAGTTGGCTAATTTCATAGTCCGCTACCTTGATGGAAGAATCAAAGAAAAGGTTACCTCGATTCTTGAACCAAGTGTCGGTGACGGTGTATTCGTTGAAGCGCTGTATAATAGTGCCCACAACCTTCAAGGAACTGATTTAACACTCTTTGACATCAATGCAGAAGATCTATCCAAAGCAGAGAAAAAAGCTCAATCATCAAATGTGTTTAATCATATCCACTCGAGCAACAAAGATTTTCTCTCAATTGATAATGATCTAAAAATTAAATACTCCTTCATTGTTGGAAACCCTCCATACATCAAAAAAAAATCATTACCCTATGATGTTATTGCTCGTTGCGAAGAGCATCATAAAGGGGCTGGCCTGTCAGGTAATAAAATTAACAACATATGGACTTCTTTTGTTGTTTCGTGCACACAAAAGCTTAATGACGATGGTGTTATGGCACTAGTGTTGCCAGCGGACTTACTTCAGGTGAAATACGCTGAGGAAATCCGTCTTTTTTTAGAGAAAGAATTTTCAAGGCTGGAAATATTTACCCTTGATGCCGAGGATTTCCCCGGAATAGGGCAAGAAATTATAGTTTTATTCGCTTACAAAGAAAGTGCTAACTCCGGGACTTTTTTTTATGAGGTGTTGGATTTTGATGACTGTAGTGTCAAGCAAATTTCGTCAAACGGTTTGATGATCAATCAGTCAAAGTGGACGCATTACAACCTGAGGCAATCAGAAATTCACCTTCTTAATTCAATCAATGAGAAACTGCCTCGCATATCAGACTATGTAGATGTGAGAGCAGGAATTGTTACAGGGGCTAACAAGTTCTTTATCTTATCTAAAAAGGAAATCTGGAGTAAAGGCGGCAGGTCTTATGCCTTGCCAGTTCTTCGAAATAGTTCTTTTGTAAAGCAGGGAGTTGATTTTACACATGATGATTTTAAAAAAATTACTGAGTCATCAAAACCAGCATTTTTATTAGATCTATCAAACAAATCTAGGGAAAACAAAAAATTAGATGAATATTTAAACTATGGAAAGAGCTTGAATATACACAATAGATACAAGTGCTCGTTGAGGAGTGAATGGTACCATATCCCAAATATCGGGAAACCTGCAGAAGCGTTCTTTTTCAAGCGCATTCACCTTATTCCTAAAGTAATTAGAAATCTATCAAATGTTTATGTGACAGACACTGCTTATAAAATTGATACTAAAAAGAACACCGATATGAAGAGTTTTGTGAGATCTTTTTATACTGTAATCACATTTATCTATGCAGAATTAATGGGTAGAAAATATGGTGGAGGTGTATTGGAACTTACGCCGAATGAATTTAAAAATTTACCTTTATTCTATTGGGAATCAACAGAAACGGAGTACGACGAGTTTTCCAGAAAAGTTTCTTTTGGTAAGATAGATCACGACTGGTTGCAGCCCGAGGCTTTAAGATCAAGGCTAGGTCTCAGTGACATGGAGATACAAACGTTAATATCTATTTATTTGCGACTGGTGGTTTCTCGAACAAAATATGTTTGAATCGCCATGGGAAGCCAGAGGTCATGTTCAAGCCTTCTAAAAACTCAAAAAATGACATATTGCAACTTGGCACAGTTTGTAATTTTTGCAAGCGAAAGAAATAATTGAACTTCGTTCTAACAATTAGTCCAAAGGTCACTTTAGTGACGACCTCTGGACTCGTAAAAAGTCCGATTTCCGGCGTCCAAAGGTCAAAATAGAAAATTGACTGTCACAGGATCGTCACAAAAACGTCACAGAACTAAAAAAGGGTTAGCGAAAACTCGCTAACCCTTTGATTTTATTGGCACGCCCGACAGGATTCGAACCTGTGACCTCTGCCTCCGGAGGGCAGCGCTCTATCCAGCTGAGCCACGGGCGCATGGGCTGTACTATATACGCTATACCCCTTGTTATTGCAACAGTATTTCTTGATGGAAGCCTGTAAATACCTGCCAATATTCATGGCAGCAATGATATCGCCTATTGGATGTTGAAATCGCGCATCGGGGTAATGATAATCTTCTTTCGGCAGTTTGGACATTGATATACTTCGCAGCCGGTACACGCAAAGCAGTTACCACAACTTCTTTTCAAAGAATTTTTTAAATGCTTCTTTGAACAATTCTCACAAACGATTATTTCCATGTAGCAGTTACTCCTGGAATAGTCGTGCTTTCTTCAGCGGGTTAGTACTGACAACAGAACAATATCTGAAAGTCGGTTGTCACGGACGATAGCTTGAAGCCTGTTAGCAATGGAAAGGCTGTCATCATTTCACCAAAGGTGGTCGTGTCTAGAATTATTGTGGTAATTCATACATAATAATTCAACTAACAACAATAGAGACTATAAACGCACAGGAGAGTAAATGTCACTGAGGTCGATAATACTGCTGGCTGCCATCTCAGTTGGTGGAGCAATCGGTTGGCGCTGTGGATCTTTTGGAGGCCTCATGGGATCTTATCTTGCGAGCACCCTCGGTGCATCCATCGGACTATATTTAGGGCGTAAAATCCAGCGCAACTTAGACGGTGACTAGTAAGAGGCTTCCTTATCTTTGCGATAACCGAGCAGAAATTGGTATTTTCAGCTGGGGAAGGCCAGGAAAGTCACTATTTATTATAATATATCCAGCTAGTCTTTTTTTATTTACCGGAAATTCTGCTGAAATTTTCAGCTGTGTACGTTTACCCGGCGCTATTATTAAGGAAGATAGCTCTGACTCAATCCCGGCACTGGTTACTTCTGGAACTTGTAAGGTAATCGTTTGAGTTGAATCGTTGATAATTTCAAGTTCTGCTGATAATGGAGCATTTTTCTTGACCGTTCCCCAATTGACACGTTGTGGATTGAGAAACAACTCGGCCTTAACTCTCCCTCGCAGGCTAAAGGTTACGGTGCTATGCTTTGGATCGTTCGTTTCAAAAGTAACCGTCTTTTGCACTGCGCCTCGGAAGCCATGAGAATTAAAGTTCAACTTCAACTCCCCCATTGACCCTGGTGCCAGCCTTCGAGTTGTCAAAAGTGCTGCAGTACAACCACAGGAGCTACGCAACTGACCGACTTCCAACACCTGATCCCCAGCGTTATGAAATCGAAAGGTATGAGTGATCTCTGCCCCTTGTACAATCTCACCAAAATCGTGGTTCAAACGCTCTACAACCAATGCTGGCACAGCAAAAGCAGAACTTGAAAAAAACAACAGGAGGAATAACACCAGATAGCTACGCATAGGGGATCCTTCTTCATTTCAGTTGATTTTCTAACGACGCTGAATCATAGCATATTTTCTCTCACCAAAACACATGTTAGACCATCAGTTGCAATTGACAGAACTGCTTTTTTCCTGCTATAGGTTGCTGTCTAACTACTGAACCGAGGGAGTTACAAACAAATGGCGGAACAAAACCGCAAAATTCTTTTTTCTCGTGAAAGAATAGCGACAGAAATCAAACGTCTTGGGCAAGAAATTAGCCAGGACTATGGTAATCAAGAAATTATGCTGGTTGGAGTCTTGAAAGGCTCCTTTTTGTTTATTGCCGACCTGATTCGCGAAATTGAGAGCCCAT
Organism: Desulfuromusa sp.; assembly: GCA_016744595.1. Taxonomy (GTDB): domain Bacteria; phylum Desulfobacterota; class Desulfuromonadia; order Desulfuromonadales; family Geopsychrobacteraceae; genus Desulfuromusa. The sequence continues at coordinate 21,061 of JADGEB010000044.1, read as the reverse complement.
CGGTAATTGATTTTGTCCGATTAGCCAGTTATGGGTCGGGCACCCAGACTTCAGGAATTATTGAGTTCCGTAAAGAACTTGAAATGCCGATTCGTGATCGTCATGTTATTGTCGTCGAAGATATTGTTGATAGTGGCTATACTCTAGAATGTCTCTACAATAAATTGCTCATTCAGGAACCCCGCTCTCTGAAAATCTGCACTTTGATTGACAAAAGAGCACGTCGAGAAGTTGAGATAGAAGCTGATTATATTGGCATCAGCATGGAAGATGGCTTTATTATCGGCTATGGTCTTGATCACGACGAAAAATACCGGAATTTGCCAGATATTTATTTGGTCGATGAGTCCTGATCTCGATCAATCAAAATAACAGCAATTTGACTATAAGTACGTTACTTCAATGGATCCAGACACATCCACAAAGAGAGAGTTTACCACCTGAGTTAACCTCGAAAAAGGAGAACGCCTGATGATCATTGTTTGTCCTGAATGTTCAACCAAATTTAAAGTTGATTCTGATCGAATTCCTGAGGGGAGGGCAAAGGTACGTTGCGCTCGCTGTAAGCATGTCTTTCTAACTGAAAAACCACTTGATCAAGAATCGCCCATAGTCAAAGCGGTGGAAGCTTCTCAAGAAGTTCCAACCCCTGATTCAATGGAACAGCATGTTACCCCTGATGAGAATTTCGCTGAAACAGTTTCTGGGGGGTCGAATTTCAGTTACGATAAGTTTCAGGAGCTTGATTCCAGTGCAACTGAAGAGGAAACATTTACCTTTGGAGCACAGAAAGAGCCTGAAGATGAAAGTCCCCTTGATGCCAATCAAGACATAGCAGCACCTTCCTCCTCTGCGACTGAAAACAATTTCACTTTCACAGAAACCACCGGGGAAACTGACAGCCCCATTGAAAAAATTCTTGCAGCAGAAGATGCTGATGCAAAAATTTCTGAATCTGCTGTCAAGAAAGAATCTGTTAGCCAAGCTACCTCTGTTGTGGACACACCAACACAGCCTGCTCCAGAAAAAAAAGGTGGCTCGGTTTCCAGCCTGATCCGCATTCTGCTGTTGCTGATTCTAGGAATTCTGATTGTTGGTGGTGTATTCGTTTATATGAATGGCACGGATCAGTTGAACCAGACGATTCAACAGATCTTTGGACAGCAAGTTGATCAGCCGGTGCAAACCGGCCAGATCACCCTAAGTGACTTGGAAGGTAAATTTATTCAGAATGAGCAAGACGGTGAGCTCTTTCTGATCCGGGGTGAAGCAATTAATAACTTTACCGAACCCCGGGCGGCAATACAGGTCAAGGGTGTTATTTTTGACCAGAACGGGAAGCCATTGTTACAAAAAACTGTTTTTTGTGGCAACCCTATCGACGACCAAAAACTTTCCTCACTATCCTTTTTAGAGCTGGAGAAAATCATGGGAAACCAGTTTGGTAATGAACTCAGCAATATGAAAATCGACAGCAAGCAATCTATTCCTTTCGATATCGTATTTAAAGATCTCCCCAAAAACCTCTCCGAGTTCAGCGTCAAAGTCACATCTTCTCAATCCGCCACGAACTAAACACCCCGATTATCCCTTAAAAACACCAAAACACCTCTGTCATTCTCCCCCCCAAAAAAAGGTATAAAAAAAAACGGCAACCATCCGAGACAGTTACCGTCTTAATTTTGTCGCTACTTAAATGATGATTAGTCAGCAGAGATCGCATCTACAGGACAAGAGTCAACACAAGCACCACAATCGGTACATGAATCAGCATCGATAGTGTAGATATCACCTTCTTCAATTGCATCAACAGGACAGGTGGGCAGACAAGCACCACAAGCAATACACTCGTCAGAAATTACATGAGCCATGGTTTTTCCTCCTAAAATGTGTGATATTTTCACCCGACTATCGGGTGCGTTTAAGTGTCTTTTATCAGATATTCAACCCGCTGTCCAGAGCAGAAAAAGCCTTGCCAAAAAACTGCCATTTAAGCTAGCCTGTCAAACAGATTTTAAAAAATAACCCCTTGTCCCAAAAGGGCTTATAGCCTGCGCGACCAGATTCCATCCCAACCCAAAACACATTACGCACAGACTCAAGGAGATATTAATATGGACATACTAGCACTGAATTGTGGGAGTTCCTCGGTAAAGTATCAGCTTTTTGATTGGGCAAAAAAAGAAGTTATTGCCAAAGGGATGGTAGAGCGAGTCACCATTGGTGATTCCTACATTATCCACGAAGTTCCCGGACGAGAAACCTACCGAGAAGAGTATGAGTGCCCCGATCACAAAACAGCCGTCCATCTGATTGTTAAAATTCTCACCGACAAAACCTACGGGGTTGTTGAAGATATGAGTCAAATTTCGGCTGTTGGTCATCGGGTGGTGCATGGAGGTGAAAAGTTCGCCTGCTCTATCCTTATTGACGATACAGTTCTTGATGCAATTAAAGAAGTACAACACTTAGCACCACTGCACAATCCGCCAAATATTTCTGGCATTGAAGCGGCTCAAGCCAACCTCCCGGACGTTCCTCATATTGCTATTTTCGATACCGCATTTCACCAGACTATTCCGGAGGCAGCCTACACCTACCCGGTTCCACATGAATGGTATACAGATCATGGGGTTCGTCGCTATGGTTTTCATGGTACAAGTCACCTCTATGTTTCCAAACGTGCCGCAGTATTACTTGGCAAGAAGCCAGCGGACTGCAACCTTGTCACCATGCATATCGGTAACGGCGTCTCTCACGCAGCAATCAAGAATGGTGTTTCGGTCGATACCTCAATGGGGCTTACTCCGCTTGAAGGTGCGGTCATGGGAACTCGATGTGGAGATATTGACCCAGCGATTCCCGCATTCATTATGGAACGCGAGAATCTTTCACCTAAAGAGATAGACAGCATCCTGAATAAAAAGTCGGGAATCTACGGCATTACTGGTGAGTTCACTGACCGCCGAGATGTCATCGAAGCTGCTGAGGCTGGCAATGACCGCTGTAACTTGGCTCTAGAGATTGAAGGTTACCGACTGAAAAAATATATCGGCTCCTATTGCGCAGTACTTGGTCGACTGGATGCTGTCATTTTTACTGCCGGGGTAGGTGAAATGGGCTGGTTAATTCGTGAAAAGGCTCTCGAAGGCCTTGAACATATCGGCATCAAGCTTGACAAAGAAAAGAACCGCAACACCATGACTCGGAAAGTGGAAACAACCATCACCACTTCAGATTCCCCGATTAAAGTTTTTGTTATCCCAACGGATGAAGAGTTGGTATTTACCGAAGATGTGGTTGCAATTCTGGAGGACACCTACACCGATCACATGAACTTCAACTACTCATTTGCGGAAGATACATTTCAGCGCAAATAGAAACTTAATACCTATCTATCGCCCATATTCCAGAGCTGGGGACAAACACTTGATATCTGTCCCCAGTTCGAAATTCCTCTTAGCATTATCAAAAATATGCCTCGCCGTAGTCCGGCACCTGAGTAAACCACTCAGGATGGCTGTATGCCTCAGCTAGGGCAGCCTCAGTCTGGGCAATCATCTTCTCCCGGTCTTTTGGGTAGCTCCCTGCCAAGTTCAGAATGTTCGACACGTGGTTTGAACGTAAAATTGTCTTTTGCGGCCGTAAATGTTGCACAATCATTAATGCTTCCTCAATAATTTCACCGTTCTTCAGGGGTTTAATCTGTTCAAAATAAGAATCATTGTGACGCCGAAACATTGTCAATAAAGAAAAATATTCAGGGGAGAGCTGATTGATCCACTCAGCGGTTGCAAGAGCATGCTCACGAGTGCGGGTCTGCCCTGCCAGACCGAGAATTGCGGTCACCGATAATTTCATTCCAGCAGTCTGTGCCTTTCGACAAAGTTCTAGCATCTGCTCTGGGCTGTAGCCTTTGCTGACCGATTTCAGCGTCAATCCATCCCCACTCTCAAGACCAAAGTAGAGGATGCGCAGCTTCCTTCGTTTAAGTTGCTGCAAGTCCGCAACATTCTTGGTCGTTAAACTTTTAGGTGAGGCATAAATTCCAACGCGGGTCAGATGAGGAAATTTCGTATTTAGGAGATCAAGAATCTCGATCAGTTTTTGCTGTGGGTAAACGAGCGCATCACCATCGGCAAGAAAAATCCGCTGATACTGATTCCGGTGGCTCTCCGGCACAGCATCAATTTCTGCAGCAATTTCTGCTACGCTTCGATTCCGAAACTGTTTCATTTTATACATACCACAAAACCGACATTGATTCTGACTGCAACCAATAGTGATCTGTAGAATCAATGACCGCGCTTCAGAGGGAGGTCTAAATACAGGTTCTTCATAATTGAAATGATACATCAAAACTCCTTATCAAACATTCCTTACTCTGTAATTCACTTATACTATCACAGGGAAAAACACCAAACCAGTGATGACAAACCTTGCGTTTAAGCACGAAAACCCGGTATCTTTCTAGGCTTCATGATGATGGCAGTACCCATTCTCGCAATAAACCTGTAAGGGAGATAAAAATGCATCAAGTTCAGGTAAATAGCACTAAAGAACTCTACTCTGTTGGTAAGATTGTTTGCTTGGGTCAAAACTATTTAGATCATATCCGTGAGCTTGGCAGCAAGATACCTGACCGTGCCGTTATTTTCTGTAAACCATCCAGTAGCCTGTTGCCCGATGGCGGTACTATCGAGATTCCCGCATATTCTGATGACTGTCACCATGAACTGGAGTTGGCTTTACTGGTGGGGAAATCGGGCAAACAAATCCAGGGAAAAAACGCCCTTTCATACTTAGCTGGATATGGTGTAGCTCTTGATTTAACCCTGCGTGACATCCAGAGTGAACAGAAAAACAGAGGTCTCCCTTGGGAAATTGCTAAAGGTTTTGATACCTCTTGCCCTATATCTAGTTTTATTCCAGCTGAAAAGATTTCCGACCCTAACAATCTTCAGCTGCACCTAAAGGTTAATGGCAAAATTCGGCAGCAGGGAAACACGAATCAAATGATGCGCTCTGTAGAAAAAATCATTGCTGAAATTTCCAACTTTTACACTTTGGAAACAGGAGATATCATCCTGACGGGCACACCCGCTGGAGTTAGCAGAATCGAATCAGGCGATCATCTTGAAGGAACAATAGAGCAAGTTGGGTCACTCCGGGTTTCGGTCGCGTGAAGCAACGTTTCGCCTTAATTGGGCCAGGTCGAGTTGGCTGTGCCATAACGAAACGCCTTCTTGCTGCGGGATATCCAATTACAACTATTATCAGCCGCCAGAAACAGAGGGCCGCTGAAGCTTGTTCATACATTGGCTGTTCAACAGACCTAGCTTCAGATCAGATTGAAGATGCCGCCACTGCAGACATAATCCTACTGACTGTTCCTGACGACAATATTCAAAAGTCCGCACTGAACCTCCAGGCAGTTAGCCATCTTTCAGAAAAGACAACCCTGATCCATTTCAGTGGTCTGCACACGGCAGAAATCATGCGGCACAACTCTTCACCAGCCTCCCTGCTATCAATTCATCCACTACTACCATTTGCTGACCGTCAGAAAGCATTTGACAACTTGAATCAATGCCCTTGCACTCTGGAGAGCAACAATTCACAGGCTTTAGCAGTAGGGCAGGAGCTGGTTAAAGCGATAGGTGGACATTCTTTTGTCCTTGATAGCGATAAAAAACCGCTCTACCATGCAGCAGCCTGCATCGCATCAAATTACCTTGTTACCCTATTAGCCTCTGCTCGTGACCTACTGATTAGCTGTGGAATCGAACCGGATCAGGCAATCCCACTGTTACTTCCACTAGTGCAAGCATCCTTAAATAATGTTAAAGACCTTGGCCTTGAACAGGGGCTAACCGGTCCCATCGTACGGGGCGATATTGGAACCATAACAGACCACATTCAAATACTAAAAAAAGACGCTCCGGAACTGTTGCAACTGTACCTGGAAATGGGGAAGCTCACCGCTGGAATAGCCGGGAAATCTGGGCGACTTGACCCAAAAAATGTGAATGTTTTTTGTCAGCTTTTCTCCGAAACAGAGGATGATTTCAAGCAACAAACAGACACTGCCCATTTAAGTGAAGAAAATAATTAAAATTATTTTTTTTATGCTGGTTTTAGAGTAAACTCTCAAAAATCTAGAAACTTATTCACAATATATAAAAACTAATGAGTTTTCAGCATTCTATTATTAGGTGGGGGCCAAAGAAAGGATTACGATAGGTATGCAGTGTATCTATCTAAAAGATAAAAGTTATTCTGTTGACAACCTCCCTTCTGAACCGAGTCTACTGGTTGAGTTGTTGGATCTGTGTCATGACGACAACACCAATTTTGAATCTTTCTCAACTGCAATAAAAAAGGATGTCAGTTTAACTACAAAAATTTTACAGGTCGCAAATTCCCCGGCCTACAGGCAGTGGAATGAAATAACCGACATCCGTAGAATGTTGATCGTCTTGGGAATGGTTAACGTCAAAAATATTGTCACCACCTGTGCCATACAACAATTCTTTGCCAACTTCACTAAAGATTTCAGCCGACATGTCCAATTTATCTGGTTACGCGCGCTGGTTTGTGCCAACCTGGCAGAAAGAATCGCCAAGCTGATTGGGTATAAAAAGCCGGGAGAGGTATTCCTTGCCGGCCTACTCCATCAAGTCGGCATGCTCCTTCTATTAATAAACCGTGAAAGTAGTTACCTCCCAATTCTAGACCGTTATTATAGTGAAACAGAAAAGTTTTCGGTTCTTGAACAAGAACAATTACAGGTTGATCACTGTGAATTAGGTGCAGCACTAGTTGAAAGTTGGGAGCTTGATTCTTTTATTGCTGATGCCATCCAATTTCAACATGCACCAGCAGATGAACTGCTCAGTTCTCCGACCTTATTAAAAATTATCTCTATTGCCAGCCCCCTCAGTTCAAAAAATAGTGCCCGTGACAACAGTACTTACTTAGAAAAAGCTGGGCTTCTTTTTGACATGACTGAAGATACAATCCTGGACTGTCTCACCATTGCAAAAGAAAAAAGCAAGCAAATGGTTTTAGACCTTGGCTTCAGCGGGCGATTTTATATGGATGAGAATGAGGAAGAGTCATTCGATTCGACTCAGCATGAAGATAACAGTGAAAAACTGGCCTCAAAAGTTAAAAACATTGCCCTTAGTAATACGATTGGAAAAAGTGAAAGAGTCGAACTCGTTGAATTCACCAAAGAGATCAGAACCAATCTCAATGCACTCTTCAACCTAAACCAACTGTTCTTCTTTAAAGTTGATGAACAGCAGACAACACTCACGGCAATCAACGATTTGGAGATGAACAAGCTGGATGAAATAGAATTTAAAACTGGAGACAGAAATAGCCTCCTCATCAAAGCATTCAACGAAAAAAACAGCTTTATTTCATTATCCGAAAGCTGCTCTATTGCGGATAAGCAGGTTATCAGACTCCTCGATGCTGAGGAAGCTTATTTTCTCCCCATCTACCACGATGGTACAGGTATTGGTGTCCTTACATTGGGTACAAGTGAACGGGAATGGCCAGCACTTAAAAGTAAAGCAGAATTATTAAAATTGCTCAGTAGTGAAATAGCCACAAAGTATTTTTCACTAAGCCGTGAAAAATCTCAATCTACTGGCATGACCATTGTTGATTTCAAAAAGGTGGCTCATGAAGTCAGCAACCCACTGACTATCATTAACAATTATCTCTATATGCTTGGCAAAAAAATTGACGATGACCATTCTGCTCAAGAAGAAATCAGCTTCATCAGTGAAGAGATAGAAAGGGTCGGCAATATCCTGCTTCGAGCAAAGGATCCTGATACTCCCACCAAGTCAAAATACAAGCAGGTTGATACCAACAGGCTGCTGACAGAACTAGATACCCTATTTAATGGTTCTCTCTATAAATCCAAGGGAATAAAATCAACCTTGCTACTAGACCAGCAAATCCCCATAATCTGCTGCCCCAAAGATAAGTTAAAGCAGATCATGATTAACATCATCAAAAATGGTGTTGAAGCAATGCCAGATGACGGCACGATAAGAATCAGCACCAGGGATAACTTCTATCAAAACGACAAACAATATATCGAAATTTCAATTCAAGATAATGGCCCAGGAATTGATTCTGAAATTTTAAAAAATCTATTCAAACCAGTAACAAGCACAAAAGAAGGCCACTCCGGACTAGGATTATCCATTGTCCACACATTAGTACAGGAAATCTCAGGAAGCATTTCCTGCTATTCCAACCAAGATCAAGGAACCGAATTTAAAATCCTCATCCCCCGAAAACAAGAAGAAAGTGAGATTGAGCTGAGATGATGGATCTGGGTCAGCTCAATAGATACCAAAATGGTGATCGAACAACGACCGATGCAAAAATACTGATCGTTGATGATGACCAGGCAGTAGCAAAAAGTATAACGGGGATACTGGAACTTAACGGATTTAATGTACGTACAGTCTCCAGTGGATTTTCTGCTATTGAAGAGCTGCACAATAATACGTATGAACTCGTTCTCCTTGATCTCAACATGCCTGGTATGGATGGAGAAGAAGTCCTTGATCTCATCAATAGCTATAATATTGATACAAATGTTATTGTTGTCAGTGGAGAATCAGAAATACGAAAAGCAATCCATGTTCTGAAAAATGGTGCCAAAGACTTCATCCGCAAACCTTATTCAGCAGATGAGCTGCTTTTTTCAATCAACAACGTTCTGGAAAAGATTTATCTGGAGCGTGAAAATCGGAAAATGTTTGCAAAACTAGAAGAATCGGAAGCCCTTCACCGCTTTATCGTGCACAATTCTCCAGACTTACTATACATGCTTGATCGAGATGGTCATTTCGTTTTTATCAACAAAAATACCATTAAAATGCTTGGCTACAGCAGAAAAGAGATTATCGGGAAACACTACAGAGAAGTGGTGCACCATAAGGATGTTGATAGAGCAGACCTTTTTTTCAACAATAAACAGTTTCCTAAAGATACAAAAAGTCAGGAATTAAGGTTACGGTGTAAAAACAATGAATCACTGCTGCATGTCGAAGTCCGTGCGATCAACATAGAAAAAAAGATCTCTGGTGGCTACAAGTTGGGACGAAATTACAATCGAAAGCAAAGCTTTATCGGAACCTATGGGGTTGCCAGAGACATTACTGAAAGAAAAAAAGCAGAAGAAATTATCCGTTTTCAACACAATCATGATCTACTAACGGGGCTACCCAACCGAACATTATTAAACGAACACCTAGTGTCGTTGATTACCCATTCAAATATAAGTAACGAAAAATTTGCTCTATTGTTTATTGATATCAATCGTTTTAAATTGATCAACGATACCTACGGTCAAAACATTGGTGATGAAATACTACAGAGCTTGGCTAAAACACTAAAAAATTGCACCCGAGAGGAAGATACTCTCGCCCGTCTGGGAAGTGATGAATTCATCTTAATCATAACGGATATAAACTCTAGCGATGATGCAATTGTCGTTGCAAAAAAAATTATTTCCGAGACCGCCCTCCCCTTCATACAGGACGGACTTGAAGTTCATATTACGCTCAGCATTGGAATTGCAGTCTACCCGGAACATGGAGAAACGAGAGAAGATTTAGTCAAGAACTCTGATATTGCAGTATGCAGTGCAAAAACTAAGACCAGAAAGAGATATTGTCTCTACAACAATAAACTTAAGAACAAAAACAGCAATACGGTTTTTGTCGAAAACCTGATCCGAGATTCAATCAAAAATGAACAATTTGTTGTTTTCTACCAGCCTCAGGTCAATATAGCTTCAGGAGAAATCCATGCGGCTGAAGCATTAGTTAGAATTCTGTCAGCCGAAGAAAAACTCATTCTACCGGGAAAATTTATCGATGTTGCTGAAGAGACATCACTAATCAATGATGTTGGGGAGATTGTCCTCAAAAAAGTCTGCCAAGATATACATACATGGAATAAACAAGGACTACAAATTCAAGTTTCTATTAATATCTCTGCCATCCAGCTGGAAATGGATAATTTTGCCGAAGAGGTCCTAGAAACACTACATAATCATGAGATAAATCCAGAAGAGATTGAACTTGAAATAACAGAGAATATTCTGGTTCAGAATACAAAGAGAACACTATCAAATATTGTGAAATTAACCGGTGCAGGAGTTAAGATTGCTATTGATGATTTTGGCACTGGGTACTCATCTCTCAGCTACCTGGATCACCTGCCCCTCAATACGTTAAAACTGGATCAATCTTTCTTGCAAAAGATTACAGCAGAAAATATGCACGACACAATTATCCCAGCAATAATAAGCGTATCTAACGGTTTACAACTCGACTTTATTGTGGAGGGAGTAGAAACACAAGCGCAGCATGAATATTTGTTACAGCAAGGCTCATGTATTGGGCAGGGCTATTATTACAGTCGACCGATTGATAGTAATCAGCTGATAGAATTCATCAATCAACAAGCAACAAAAAAGTAATCTTGAACAAAATAGAAACAAAAAAACCGCCAATATCCGGCGGTTTTTTTGTTTCTAACGAAAATTATAAATTCAGTAATGCGGCATGTGCCGCAGCCAAACGAGCTATCGGTACCCGGTACGGAGAACAAGAGACATAGTCCAAGCCAATATTGTGACAAAAAATAACACTGGATGGCTCTCCACCATGCTCACCGCAAATCCCAACTTTCAAGTCAGAACGGGCACTACGTCCCCTCTCAAAGCCAATTTTGACAAGTTCACCCACTCCACGTTGATCCAAAGCAACAAAAGGATCTTTTTTCAGGACACCCCTCTCGATATAATCAGGGAGAAAATGACCAGCATCATCACGTGACAATCCGTATGTAGTCTGTGTCAAATCATTGGTTCCAAAAGAGAAAAATTCTGCCTCACTAGCAATAGCATCTGCCGTCAGAGCCGCTCGGGGCAACTCAATCATAGTACCGATTAAATAATCAACTTTCACCCCGTAGCTCGCACAAACTTCATCTGCAATCTTGACCGCGTTAGCACGCAAGATCTTTAGTTCATTTACGTGGCTGATCAAAGGGATCATGATTTCTGGTACAATCGTATACCCTTCATCTTTGACCAGTTCACAAGCTGCCTCCATGATTGCCTGAACCTGCATATCATATACTTCAGGGTAGGTGATCCCTAAACGGCAACCACGATGCCCCAGCATCGGGTTGAACTCATGCAGATTTTCGACATGTTCTTTGACCTCTGAGAACCTAACACCAACGGCATTGGCAAGTTCAGAAACATCGTCATCATTCTGCGGCAAAAATTCATGTAGAGGCGGGTCAAGGAGACGAATGGTAACCGGCAACCCCTTCATTTCACGGAAAAGCCCCAGGAAATCTCCTTTTTGCATCGATAGAATTTTTGACAGGGCACGTTTTCGCCCTTCCAGATCATGCGCAAGAATCATCTCACGCATTGCTTGTATTCGATCTCCCTCAAAAAACATATGTTCAGTCCGGCATAAACCGATACCTTCTGCACCGAAATCCCGAGCGACCTTGGAATCGTGAGGAGTATCGGCATTTGTACGCACATTGAGGCGACGGTATTTATCTGCCATCCTCATAAAAACAGCAAAATCACCACTGACTGACGGTTGTATTTTCGGCACAATTCCAAGCATAACTTCACCCGTGGAACCATTTAGAGTAATGTTATCACCACGCTTGATTATCAATCCTGATTTTATCTTAAGTTGTTGTTTTTCATAGTCAACCTTTATATCACCACACCCTGACACACAGCATTTCCCCATACCACGAGCAACCACCGCAGCATGCGATGTCATGCCACCCCGGGCGGTTAAAATACCCTGAGCTGCATGCATCCCATGAATATCTTCTGGGCTGGTTTCCATTCGAACCAAAATAACTTTTTTCTTCAGTCGGGTCTGTTCTTCAGCTTCATCGGCATTAAAAACAACCTGACCACTCGCCGCGCCAGGCGAGGCGGGTAACCCTTTTGCTACAACCTGCGTTTCCGCATGGGGGTCAAGAGATGGATGTAATAACTGATCGAGCTGTTCTGGATCAACCCGAAGTACAGCTTCCTTATCGGTGATTAACCCCTCCACCACCATATCGACAGCAATCCGGATGGCAGCATGAGCGGTTCGTTTTCCGGTTCTGGTTTGCAACATATAAAGTTTGCCTTTTTCAATCGTAAACTCAATATCTTGCATCTCTTTATAGTGCTTCTCAAGGATTGAACGAATCTCTACCAACTGCAAATAACTATCAGGCAGAACCTCTTCCATTGAGGGAAGATCACCTTCCTTGTGTTTGACCTTATTGATTGGTTGAGGAGTCCGAATACCAGCAACCACATCTTCTCCTTGTGCATTCACCAGATACTCGCCATAGAAATAGTTTTCTCCGGTCGCCGGGTCACGTGTAAAAGCAACACCGGTTGCACAATCGTCCCCCATGTTACCAAAAACCATCCCCTGGACATTAACAGCGGTGCCCCAATCGCTGGGGATAGCATGGAGTTTGCGATAGGTCACAGCACGAGGGGTCATCCAGGAACCAAATACTGCTCCGATAGCCCCCCAAAGCTGTTGTTGCGGATCATCAGGAAAATCCTCACCTTGGTTCTTTTTGTAACTAACTTTGAATTCATCAACCAGTTGCTTCAAATCTTCGGCTGACAGCCCTGTATCCAGCTCAATATCTCTATCATCTTTTTTCTGTGCAAGAATTTTTGCAAAAATCTCTCCGTTCATCCCCTTAACAACAGTTGCGTACATCTGGATGAACCGTCGATAAGAGTCATAGGCAAAGCGTGGATCGTTACTTTGACTGATAACCCCCTGAATGGTCTGATCATTCATACCAAGGTTGAGAACGGTATCCATCATCCCCGGCATTGAAGCAGGAGCACCGGATCGAACCGAAACAAGCAGTGGATTAAGACTGTCACCAAAACCTTTATCCATCTGTTTTTCAAGGGATTTCAAAGCATTTGAAACTTCGTCATACAAGCCATCAGGATAATCTTGATTGTTTGAGTAGTAAGCTTTGCAAACTTCAGTCGTCAGAGTAAACCCGGGAGGAACCGGTAGTCCAATTGAAGTCATTTCAGCAAGATTGGCTCCCTTGCCACCCAGCAATTCCTTCATTGACCCATCACCCTCAGCTTTACCAGCACCAAAGGCATAAACAAATTCAGACATTATGAAACTCCTTTTTACAGATGATCCAGCCTTTAATTAATCAAGCAATCCGACGAAAATCGGCAATCCCTTTAAACAAATCAGAAACGCTAGTTAACAACGCCAGACGATTATTTTTAATCGCGTCATCATCTACCATAACCATCACACCATCAAAGAAAGAATCAACCGGTTGACGCAAACCGGAAATTGCCTCCAATGTCCGTACATAATCCCCCTCAGAGATAAAGCCTGCAACTTTATCTTGAACCTCTTGTAAATTCACAAAAAGTTTTTTTTCACAATCATCTGCCAACAGGGTTTGATCAACCGGCTGATCAAGACCATCCTTAATAATATTACCCACTCTCTTGAAAGCGGTCGCAAGGGGTTCAAAATCATCCTGCATTTTCAAGGCAGATAATGCTTTGATCCGCTTAAGTGCATCAACCGGCTCGACAAACGAAGCGCTAAGTACCGCATCAATGACATCAGCTGAATAAGTTTGGCCGGACAACATATTGACCAATCGCAAGCGAATAAATTTAATGACATCATTAATAATGTCTTCGGCATCACGTTGTCGCTTAGTTTCTAATAAGTGTACACTCTTGGAGACTAAATCGGGGATTGAAACAGCATAACCACGATCCAAGATAATCGCTAAAATACCGATTGCGCTACGCCGTAAGGCATATGGGTCAGCGGTTCCGGTTGGGATCAATCCAACGCTAAAACAGCCACAAATAGTATCAATTTTATCTGCCAAAGAGACAAAAGCGCCGATATCGTCACTAGGAAGCTCACCACCTGCCTGAACTGGTAAATAATGCTCATAGATTGCCGTTGCAACCCGTGGATCTTCTCCCTCCAGCAGCGCGTACTCACGCCCCATAACACCTTGCAGTTCAGGGAATTCATAAACCATTCCTGTTTCAAGGTCACATTTTGCAAGAGTGGCTGCACGCTTGGTCATCGTAACGGCTTGTGGTGCAAATTGTTGCGCTAAGCCAACAGCTAGTTCGGTAAAACGTTCTACCTTCTCAAAACTGGTTCCAAGTTTAGCTTGATAGACTACTTTTTTCAGTGCTTCTAAACGCATTTCCAGTTTGCTTTTTTGATCCTCTTTCCAGAAGAACATGGCATCAGCCAAACGAGCCTTAAGCACCCTTTCATTCCCGGCAACAACAACCTTAGGATCTTTCGTTAAGGTATTGGCAACAGTAATGAAATGGGGCAGCAATTTGCCCTGCTCATCAACCAGAGTGAAGTAACGCTGATGCTCTCGCATACTGGTGATCAAAAGTTCCGGTGGTAACTGCAAAAAGTGTTCTTCAATTGTCCCAGCAAGCGCTTGTGGAGTTTCAACCAGAAAGCAAACCTCTTCGAGAAGATCGTCATCAGGATTAATCTTGCCACCCAATTGTTGCGCCAGAACTTCAAGCTGCTCTTCAATCAATTGGCGGCGCTTTTCAATTTGTGGAATAACATGTTGCTGTTCGGCTTTAAGGATATAGTCTGCGGCACCATTAACTGTAAATTCTTCTGGTGCCATAAAGCGATGGCCACGAGAGCAGTTCCCACTTTGTAGATCACCAAAGGAGAATGGGACAACCTCACCTCCAAAAGTAGCAACAATCCAATGCATCGGCCTGACAAAACGGATATCTAGGTCTTTCCAGCGCATCGATTTTTTGAACGGAATTTTGCTGATCACTCTTGGTAGTATTTCTGGCAGCTTATCCTCCGACTTGCCACCCTCAATAATTTTGGAGAGAAACAGGTACTCCCCTTTTTCGGTGTCAATGGTTTTCAACTCATCTACACTGACCCCATTAGTTCGAGCAAAACCTTCAGCTGCCTTGGTTGGTTTGCCATCAGCATCAAATGCAATGCGCGCTGGTGGGCCGGTCAATTCAAGCTCCTGGCGTTGCTGTAGACGAGCTACATCTAAAATTGAGATCGTCAGCCGCCGTGGAGTTGCAAAAGTACGAATCTCACCGTAATCAATCCGAGCTAATTCCAGCTCCTTACAGAGTATTTTCTGTATATCGTTCAAAGCTTGCGGAATGAATCCGGCTGGAATTTCTTCCGTACCCAGTTCAAGAAATAATTCTGCAGACATGTTTTTCTCCAAATTTGAACGTCAGCCGCAACATTGGCCGAACGGGTCATCATTTTTTAAGCAGAGGAAATCCAAGCTTCTCACGCTGCTTGACATAGCCTTCAGCACACATTTTTGCCATATTGCGAACCCGGCCAATGTAACCGGCACGTTCCGTCACTGAAATAGCGTTACGTGCATCAAGCAAATTAAAAGTGTGCGAACATTTCAAAACGAAATCATAAGCTGGAAAAACAAGATCTTTACCCACCAGTTGAATAGATTCCTTCTCATACATATTAAAAAGCTGAAATAACATACCGGTGTCAGCTTCCTCAAAATTGTAGTGAGAAAATTCAACTTCAGTCTGGTGGTGGATGTCGCCATACTTGATTCCGTCAATCCACTCCAGATCGTAAACGTTATCAACGCCCTGCAGATACATGGCAATACGTTCACAGCCGTAAGTTATCTCTCCAGAAATTGGCTTCAAATCAATACCACCGCACTGCTGAAAATAGGTAAACTGGGTGATTTCCATCCCGTCCAGCCAGACCTCCCAACCAAGGCCCCATGCTCCTAGAGTCGGTCCCTCCCAGTTATCCTCGACAAATCTGATATCATGAGCTAACGGATCAATCCCAAAACTTTTAAGTGAATCAAGATAGAGATCCTGGATATTTTGTGGTGATGGTTTTAATATGACCTGAAATTGGTAGTAGTGCTGCAAACGATTAGGATTTTCACCGTAGCGACCATCTGTGGGACGGCGGGATGGCTCAACATAAGCAACATTCCAAGGTTCTGGCCCGAGTGCACGTAAAAACGTTGCGGGATTAAAAGTACCAGCACCTTTTTCAATGTCATACGGTTGCTGAATGATACAACCTTGTTCAGCCCAATAGTTCTGTAATGAAAGAATCAAATTTTGAAAAGTCACAATACCTCCAAAAAAAGCTAAAAAACACACCTAAAAAAACACACCTAATATAACGGTGCATACAGGTGCAAAATGGAATTGCGAGTTTAGCTTTCACCCCTGTAGATGTCAAGATTCGCAAGGTCAAAGCGGGGAAAGAAACTTAAGTGATTTTGGCTCTCTCGGTAAAACATTCTGCAGAACCTGAGTGAGAATTTGTCCTGATTGCTGAAGGGTGATTGAACCAAAGGAAAAACCTTCAAACTGTCGATGTGATACTTTAAGTGAACGAGCTAGCGACCCGATCGTACCAAGTTCAACAGGCATACCCACGGAACCAGCACAGTCGAGGCAAAGGCTACCTCCACGGTTAGCATCAAAACGGATCAATTCAGCATCAAAGATCTTCAGACATTCACTGCAATGAAGCAGGTGAGGCATATATCCAAGCAAATAGATCAAACGCAGTTCAAACAATGTCCGAGCAATCAATTCATTACCACCTCGCTCAAGATATTCGAGGAAACTGCATAACATTTCATAGATAATCTGTTGAGCTTCACCCTCCTCAAGCAATAAACAGATCAACTCAACACCATAGCTAGCGAGAGACAAACGTTGAAAATCAGTACGCAAACCGAGATGTGAAGTAATCAGCTCAGCATCCTGCAATAACCAAAGCGCTCCTCGACCCTTTTTCCACTGAAAAATAGCTTTAGTGAATGGTTCAAGAACAGCTCCAAAACGCTTGCGACTATTCCTGGCTGATTTAGCAAAACCTTTCTGCAGGCCATACTGAGCGGTAAAGAGAGTCAAAATCATATCCGACTCTCCATAACCAATATGGTGAAGAACCAAGGCTTCACAACGTTGCGGAGGATGCTGCATGATTTTCTATCAACTCAGAAAAAAGAATGGACCCAAGAGAGAATACAAGGACAGTGACTAAATCAAGTAGGGCAAAAATAACGTGGCAGTACTGAAATAGATCAGAATCCCTGTAATATCGTTAACAGTTTGAACAATCGGGCTAGATGCAATCGCAGGATCTATCCCTACTTTCTTAAAGAAAGCCGTCACAATAACCCCCAGACAAGCAGCTAGGGTAATCGCCGTAATCATTGCTACACCCACGACAATACCAAAATAGACATTTTGGTGCCAAATGGCGGCTACAATAGAAATTACCAAGCCACAAATCATCCCCATGATAAGACCGACGCGTAATTCCTTCAAAAAGATTTTCTGCAACATGGAAAAATCAACCCTCCCAGTAGCAAATCCACGTACCAGAATTGTTGAAGTCTGACTGCCTACATTACCTCCCATACCAGTAATAACGGGTATAAAAGAAATCAACATGATCGCTTGCTCTAAAGTTGCCTTGAAATACCACATCAAAGTTCCAGTCACAACACCACCACAGAGAGTTGTGAGCAACCAAGGTAGTCGCAAACGAGCTATCTTGAGTGATTTATATCCCAGCAACATTTCATCTTCGCTAGTACCAGCCATACGCAGGATATCTTCTGTTGCTTCATCCCGCATGACGTCAATAACATCATCAACCGTTATCAATCCTAGCAACTTTCCCTGATCATCAACAACTGGAATAGCCAATAAATTATATTTAGCAACAAGATCAGCAACTTCTTCCTGATCCATATTTGTTCGGACACGCATAACGTTTGAAGACATGATATCGCTGAGCTTTGTCCCGGCCGGGACGGTTAACAGCTGTCGCAAGGACAAAACACCAACAAGATGATTGTGCTCATCTGTGACATAAACATAGAAGACCATTTCATAATCTTCAGAATCCTGAAGCGACTCAACTGCCTCTTTAACGGTAATGTCCTGATCAAGAGAAAAAACATCTGTCGACATGATACTGCCGGCCGTTTCTTCATCATATCCTAGTAAATGTTCGACATCTTCAGACTGATCATCATGTAATTCTGTCAGAATTTCTTCAGCTAATACCTCTGGTAAACTTCTGATAAAAACGGCACTGTCATCGTCAGCCATTTCATGTACGATTGAAATTAAATAGTCTTTCTCTAATAGCTCAGCAAGCAATGGCCACGATTCAGGTTCAAGTTCTGCTAATACATCAGCAGCACGATCCAAATCAGGAGTTAATTCAAGGAGAACTTTCTGAGCAGGAAGGTCAAAATAACGAAATAGATGGGCAATATCGGCTGGATGGATTTTACCTAAGGCTTTCTTTAGGTTAGTCGTGGCACCACGGCGCAATAATTTACTTACAGTCCCCTGAAGAACCTGCATTTTTTGTTCATGCATAACAAATACCGAGTATCATCCTAATATTAAAGATATTGTTGGTCAAAAACTAACACCCTGCACTTAGCTGAGTCAACGTGAACAGAAAGCACAACAATAAAAAAGGGCAAAGAATAAATTCTTTGCCCTTAAAGATTACCAAGTTTTGAAAGATATTAAGCTGTCTCTTCTTCGGGAGCAACTTCTACTTCCACAGAGGCCTCAGTCACAGCCTCTTCTTTCTTTTCAGGCACAAACCCTTCTTCAACTAATTCTATGATCGCCATTGGAGCGTTATCACCTTGGCGATTCTCAATTTTTATTATTCGAGTGAAACCTCCAGGGCGTTCAGCGTATCGTGGAGCTATCATATCAA
The DNA here is from genome assembly GCA_016744595.1 of Desulfuromusa sp. Taxonomy (GTDB): domain Bacteria; phylum Desulfobacterota; class Desulfuromonadia; order Desulfuromonadales; family Geopsychrobacteraceae; genus Desulfuromusa. Next base: position 2,153 of record JADGEB010000044.1, on the reverse strand, counting down.
ATAACTTAGCGACAACCTTCTGCTCGCGAATCACCTGAAGAGCCTGTCGACGTGCGTGTAAATCGCCACGCTTACCCAATGTTATCATTTTATCAACAAGTTTACGCAGTTCTTTCGCGCGAGTAACTGTTGTAGTGATTTTCTCGTTTTCGAAAAAAGAGGTCACCATATTTCTCATCATGTGCTGACGATGATCAGGCTTGCGACCAAGACGTCTGCCAGATTTATTGTGGCGCATTGCTATTGTTCCTTTCTAAAAACCAATCAAAGGGAGACTACTCGTCGTCATGACCCTTTTGAATCAATTTCAAATAATCAGGATCTGGAAAGCTATCCAATTTGATACCAAGACCTAAACCCATCTCAGCAAGAATATCTTTAATTTCGTTCAAAGATTTACGACCGAAATTTTGAGTTTTCAGCATCTCTGCTTCTGACTTTTGCACCAGTTCACCAATCAAATTAATCTGGGCATTTTTTAAACAATTAGCGCTACGTACTGACAGCTCTAATTCTTCGACCGAACGGTAGAGGTTTTCATTAATTTTCTGTTTTTCATTACTTTCTTCTTCTAATACAGGCTCATCAGCTTCATCAAAATTTATAAAGATCTGCAATTGTTCTTTATAAATTTTGGCAGCATAAGCAACTGCATCTTCAGGTTTAACACTACCATCAGTATATAGTTCAAGAGTCAACTTGTCATAATCAGTTATCTGCTCAACTCGAGCATTTGAAACATTGTAATTAACTTTAGAAATCGGAGAGAAGATTGCGTCAATAGGTATTGTTCCTACCGGTGCATTATCATCACGGTTCTTTTCCGCAAATACATAACCCTTGCCCATAGCAACTGTCATGTCGACTTCAAGATCTGTCTCATCACCACAAGTCGCAATATGGTGGTCGGGATTTAAAACCTCAACATTATTATCAGTAATAATGTCCCCTGCCTTGATAACTCCGGCACCTTTTTTTACAATTCGAACATTACGACCATCGTGTCCATGCAAGTTGACCTTAACACCCTTTAAATTGAGGATGATATCAGTAACATCTTCAGTAACACCTACGACACTCGAGAACTCATGCTGAACATTCTTTATGCGAACAGAGGTAATCGCAGCTCCTTGAAGAGATGACAGAAGAATGCGACGCAAAGAATTACCAAGAGTTGTTCCAAACCCGCGCTCGAATGGTTCTGCAACAAATTTACCATAGGTTTCGGTTAATTCCGTTGCTTCCAATCGAGTTGGCTTGATCAAATCTCTCCAGTTTTTGTACATATATTAATTCTCCCTCTCAAGAAACCCTGATGAGGTTATCAATTACTTAGAGTAAAGTTCAACAATGAGTTGCTCTTGGAACTCTGGCGTTGTCAACTCGCTACGAACAGGTAAGGTTTTTATCGTCCCTTTGAATGTGTCACGTTCAAGCTCTACCCAGGAAGGCAAGCCACGACGCATCACACTATCTAATGATTCATTGATACAAGCAACTTCACGACTTTTTTCGCGCAAGGTAACAATATCATTCGGACGCACTAAGTATGAAGGAATATTGACCTTTTGACCATTAACCTGAAAATGTCCATGACGAACCAAGGTTCTAGCTTGAGCTCTTGATACAGAGAATCCTAGACGATAAATAGCACTATCAAGACGACGCTCTAACAACATGAGAAGGTTCTCGCCAGTAACACCTTTCATACGGTCAGCTTTGGCAAAATAGAGTCTAAATTGCTTTTCCTGCAATCCGTATGTGCGCTTCATTTTTTGCTTTTCACGCAACTGGGTACCATAATCTGAAACCTTAGTACGTCGTTGACCATGCTGACCTGGAGCATAGTTACGACGCTCCAAAGCACATTTATCGGTATAACATCTGTCCCCTTTCAGAAACAGTTTTGAATTTTCTCTTCTGCACTGACGGCAGACCGGACCAGAGTATCTAGACAACTTCTTCCTCCTCGATGCTTAAACGCGACGACGCTTGGGCGGACGACAACCGTTATGTGGGATCGGTGTTACGTCCTTTATCATAGTAACTGTCAAACCAGCCAAAGAAAGTGCACGCAAAGCTGACTCACGACCGCTACCAGGACCTTTAACATAGGCCTCGACCGAACGCATACCGTGCTCCATAGCTTTAGT
>JADGEB010000043.1 GCA_016744595.1 Desulfuromusa sp. | reverse complement strand
TTTTCGATTATGTTTGAAGGGCGAATGCCACTACTCTGACCGGCGGGCCATTTACACAAAATACTTTACAGGCCCCAGCAGCAGCTACAAAAACTGAATAATAGCTAAACACTATAATTCATAATTTTTCCATATACGATTCTAATTCATTTTTGATTTCATTTAAGTGTTCGAATTCATAGCGTGAAATATTATAGTTTTCCATATTCTCATATATACTTCTTAAATTCTCTCTGTTTTCTTCTAAAACATCTTCATCACAGCTAATTTTATTATAGCTGTAAATATCTTCTTCACTCTCAAAAACTATATAACCTCCGAAATTTTCAACATTTTTTTCAAGTGAAAGAAAACCATTGTTTATACGCTCAAGTTCTGATTGATAATATTTTGCTAGGAATGAGCTATCAAAAACATCTCTATGCCTAAGCATAATAAAGTACTTAAACCTTGTTAATATCTTCTGCCACTCGATCTCTTCATTCAGTTCTTTAATTTTTTCATCAATCTCATCATCAGATGACATAAAGCTTTGTTCAGACATTCTATCCCTGACTTCACTCTCAAGAACAACATTGTCTTTTATGTCATAAGTAATTTCTGTCAGGTAATCGGTCTTACTTTCACTAACCCTAATATATATTTCTCTATCTTCGATTTTATATTCGTATAAAGTGTAGTATTGGCCGTGATAATCAGGAGTACGACTATAAATCGTATATTGCTTTAAACTGGGCTCAAGTCGCATTTCTGCATACCAGTCATCTTCATTTTTCGCAGGGTCAAAAACAAATTCGTTGTAGTAACCATCAGCATCATCCATTGGGACAAATGAGTTTTTGACCGAAGCAAGAACATTCGAGTCTATTACATTTAACTTCTCTAAATTATCTAAAGCTTCTTGATATTTGAAGTCTGGCCTTTTTTCTAAAATATCTTCGAGTGAATAAACTATTTGATCAGCATTTTGTATTTCTGCACCTATTTTCACATTCAATGCAATCACATAAGCCCATACGGATTCAGTTGATAACATTGGGTTGTTCTTGAGAGGAAATCTAAGCGCTTTAACTTCTTCTGGAGTTTGCGTAAAGACATCTCTTAATACTTTAAAAAGCGTGTATGGTATCTGGACAAGAACAACAACTACATTGATCCACGACAGTGCTGCTTCCAGCAGCAATACTCCAATAAATATTAAGCTTTTCTGGTACCAAGCTCTTGTATCTTTTTTTTCCAGTTTTTTGAGATTTTTACTTAAAATATTCCCCTTGGTTATCCAATCAACAACGTAGAATAAGATTATTTTAAAAAAACTAAGGAAAACAACAGATAACGAGCCAAGCAAATATATTGATATGTATGGATGTTGATTTACAAACATGTTCCCTCCAAGCTCATGATTATTAAATCCTTTAGCTCTTACATTTCTGGTTCTAGCCGATAACGCCTCAATGGCTCGCTTACCACGCAACCACAGAAAGATTCAAGATTTTTAACGCTTGTTCCTTTATAGCTCAAACGCAGAACATTATCGAACGTAAAGCGTGAAGCGTTATTTTTTATACTGACTCATAAATCAGCATTAGAAACAACCAGAACACCATCTTTTACTTCATACTCCTGCAACGCATTTCTTAACATTCTTGCTTGACTAGTGTGATAATAAGTTCGCTCGATCTGCACAGCACTTGTTCCAGCAAGCTCAGAAACCGACAGTAAGTCAAGGCCACTGTTGATACGCTGTGTAATAAAATAATGACGTGTACTGTAAGGCACTATGTCGCGCATCCCAATATTAATATCAGCCTTTTCAATAACTTTATAAAAATGATAGCTTATCATACGCTTTGTCAGCATAGTTTTGCCATCGCAGCTAAACACTAAATCATCAAGTTCTGACAGAGCAGAACGTTCAGTTTTTATGTTTTTCCTATGCATTGCAATATGAAGCAACTTAGTAAAATACTTTCGTCGATCTTTTATGATAAACGTTCTAGTTTTTCTTACCTTGCTCGTCACTCCACGCACAGTAATTTTAAATAAATCAAAATCATTCCCTCTACGTCTTGTACTGCTATGCTCGGCATCTGAAAGTGCATCCCATTTTAGCTGTCGTTGTTCCCCTGCTCGCAATCCAGTATTCAGAGCCACGCCAAAATAGCAGCCTGCCAATGCTTTATTTACATTTTTTTTATTCGTTAAGTCCTGCATTGCATCGCTGACATAATCTTCTAACACAGCGTAAATCTTGCGCACTTCCTCATCCGTAAATGTCTGCCGTCTGTTCGCTTCTAGCCCTTTATCAATTTTCGGCAGCTTCTTAAAGAAGAATTCATCAATGTGAGTTTCACCCCTTTTATACAACCAAGCCATCATCGCATTAATTGTGCTTTGTTCATTCATAACCGTAGTCTGACTTATACTTATTTTTCTCTTTGTTTTCGTACGCTCGTGAAAATATTTTTCGCAGTCTGTCCGCTCTAGCTCTTTTAGCTTTTTAGTACGATCAATAAAGTTTAGCCAATGTGACAAATGTGTCTTTATTGTTCCTAACCTCCCTTTTACAATCAAGCCAGCCTCAACGTCCTTTGCACGTTCATCTATATACATTTCGACGCCCTGTTTTGTAGTCAGCGAAAAGTATCGTTTGCCCGCCAACTGTTCCGAGATCAGATCATGATAGTGCTTTTTGGCTTTATCAATTGCAGTACTTCTGTTCTTCGTCTTTAAGCTAAATCGTGCGTATTTCCTTTCGTTCTGCAACCACATCCGCATTTGCCAATAGTCGCCACGTTTATACACAACAGCTTCGTCATAAATTGCAATTTCATCATCGTTAAATGCTGTCTTCTTCATTCCCATAAACACCTCTAAGTGACTATAGATTTGAATAGTTGCTGTGTTGTGCAACATTTTGTGTAACTTTAAAACAGAACAGCCAACAAAATCAATGACCTTGTTGGCTGTGTGAAACTTTTGTGTAACTTAGCTTTTGTTATTTTTCAATAACTTAGCCCAAGATATCTACTCCCACTCAATAGTGGCCGGAGGCTTACTCGATATATCGTAGGTAACACGATTTATACCCTTTACCTCATTGATGATCCGATTACTGATACGAGCCAAATCTTCGTAGGGCATGGGATACCAGCCTGCTGTCATAAAATCTTTGGTTTCAACAGCTCGTAAGGCAATAACATATTCGTAGGTTCGACCATCACCCATGACGCCAACCGACTTAACTGGCAAAAACACTGCAAATGCTTGACTAATTTTATGGTAGTGACCACTCTCGTAGAGTTCATCAATATAAATGGCATCGGCACGACGTAAAATATCGCAATATCCTTCCTTCACCTCACCGAGAATACGAACTCCAAGCCCCGGGCCGGGAAATGGATGTCGCCAGACCATAGAGTGCGGTAAACCGAGTTCTTCACCTATCGCCCGAACTTCGTCTTTGAACAGCTCTCTTAACGGTTCCAGCAGTTTTAACGTCATATAGTCGGGCAATCCACCGACGTTGTGATGACTCTTGATATTGTGTGCTTTACCAGTTTTAGCTCCGGCAGACTCAATAACATCAGGGTATATAGTTCCCTGTGCCAACCACTTTGCCTGAGAAATCTGCTTCGATTCTTCTTCAAAAATATCGACAAACAAATTACCAATAATTTTACGTTTCTGTTCAGGATCCTGCACTCCGGAGAGAGCGGTATAAAACCGCTGTTGGGCATTGACCCGAGTCACTTTGACGCCCATATTACTGGCGAACGTCGCCATGACCTGATCCCCTTCATCAAGTCTCAGCAAACCATTATCTACAAAAACACAGTGAAGTTGCTCACCGATGGCTCGATGAATCAGAGCCGCAGCAACGGAAGAATCGACTCCGCCTGAAAGCCCCAGAATCACCTGATCGTTGCCAACCTTTTCACGAATTCGGATAATCGCATCTTCGACGATCTGCCCTGGAGTCCACTGACCACTACAACCGCAGACTTTACGAACAAATGTATTAATCAGAAGTTCACCTTGTGGGGTATGGTTGACTTCTGGATGAAATTGGACACCATACAGGTTACGGCAAACATTCTGGATTGCACAGACTGGCGCATTAGCTGTTTTTGCTACAACTTCAAACCCTTGCGGCATCGTTTCAACGTGATCACCATGGCTCATCCAAACCGAGCTTGTTCCCTCACTAAAGAAGCCATCAAAAAGTGGGCCAGGGTTTCCCTGACTGATTAATTCAGCGTGTCCATACTCCCGCTTCCCTGCTGGGATAACTTCACCACCAAAGTGTCGGCTCATCAGCTGCATACCGTAGCAAAGCCCCAGTACCGGCACCCCCAACTCAAACAGCTCTTCAACAATCGCTGGAGCCCCATCCTCGTAAACCGATTTAGGCCCGCCAGAGAGAATGATCCCAGTCGGCTGAAACGCTCTGATTTCACTCAGCGCCATATCAAAGGGATGCAACTCACAGTAGACATGACATTCACGAACCCGCCGGGCAATCAGCTGAGTATACTGAGAGCCAAAATCAAGAATAAGAATTTTATCATTATGGATATTGGACATATTTTCAGCCGCTCCGTTCCATGCGGTAATTAGGCGCTTCCTGAGTAATGATCACGTCATGAACATGTGATTCACGCAACCCCGCATTGGTGATACGGACAAATTCACCATCCTGCTGTAATTCCCTGATTGTTCTGCAGCCGGTATATCCCATACCTGACCGCAAACCACCGATTAACTGATGGATATTATCGGAAAGTGGTCCACGATATGGAACCCGCCCTTCAATCCCTTCAGGAACCAGCTTGACGTCCTGCTCGTCACTCTGAAAGTAGCGATCCTTACTCCCCTGTTTCATCGCACCCATACTCCCCATACCACGATAAGATTTATAGGTACGTCCCTGATAAAGGATAGTTTCTCCGGGTGACTCTTCGGTGCCAGCAAACAATGAACCAATCATGATGATATCAGCACCGGCGACTATCGCCTTGGGCAAATCTCCAGAGAATTTGATGCCACCATCGGCTATCAACGGAATACCAGCGGCATGTGTCACTTTAGCAACATGCTGAATTGCTGAAATCTGAGGCATCCCTACTCCGGCAACCACCCGAGTTGTACAGATCGAGCCCGGACCAATTCCCACCTTAACAGCATCAACACCAACATCGATCAATGCCTTTGCTGCGGCGCCGGTTGCAATATTACCAGCCATCAGCTGGACATTTGGATAGTTGTTACGCAGTTGAGCAATCGTATCAATAACTCCCTGACTGTGTCCATGTGCCGTATCGACAACTAACAAATCGACACCTGCAGCAACCAGAGCAGCAGCGCGTTCATCAAGATCAGTACCAACACCTACGGCAGCACCAACCCGGAGACGACCAAGATCGTCCTTGCAGGAGTTAGGATACTTTCTGACTTTTTCAATATCCTTGATGGTAATCAAACCCTTGAGAACATAGTCTTTGTCAACAACCAGAAGTTTTTCAATCCGATGCTCATGGAGGTGATACTTAGCCTCTTCCAGAGTTGTTCCAGGAGGAACTGTGACCAAATTGTCTTTGGTCATAACGTTGGCAATCGACTGTGTTAGATTGGTCTCGAAACGTAGATCCCGGTTAGTCATAATTCCGACAAGTTTGCCATTTTTGGTCACTGGAACCCCGGAAATACGATACTTTTTCATCACCTCCAAGGCTTCGAATATCTTCTGATCAGGATCCATGGTGATCGGATCGACAATCATTCCGCTTTCCGATTTTTTCACCTGATCAACCTCAATCGCCTGAGATTTCGAACTCATATTTTTATGAATAATTCCCAGCCCACCCTCACGAGCCATAGCAATTGCCGTACGTGATTCAGTTACGGTATCCATTGCCGCAGAGAGCAATGGGATATTTAAAGTGATCGTTTTTGTCAATTGAGTTGAAAGATTAACTTCTTTCGGTAATACCTGAGAGTGCGCAGGAACCAATAGAACATCATCGAATGTTAAACCAACAGGGATTTCAGCATCTTGCATGACTGCTCCTTCTACAGAGGGGGTGGAATAATTAACCGCAGAATTTAGTCAAAATAAATCAGCAAGTCAATCATTTACGGCGCTTTTCCGTGAAGAAAAACGCCGTAAATATTAAAAAGATCTACTTACCTTGTAAAAGGTAAGCTTCGATAAAACCATCCAGGTCACCATCAAGGATTGCATCGGTATTACCAACCTCGTGTCCAGTGCGGTGATCTTTTACCATCCGATAAGGATGCAGTACGTAGGAACGGATTTGACTCCCCCAGCCAATCTCTTTTTTGTCTTCGGAAAAAGCAGCTGCCTCCTCTTCTTTCTTACGTATCTCCATTTCGTAAAGACGCGCCTTCAGCTGTTTCATCGCTGTAGCCCGGTTATTGTGTTGAGAGCGTTGATTCTGGCACGCAACAACAATGCCGGACGGGATATGAGTAATCCGAATGGCTGAATCGGTTTTATTGATATGTTGACCGCCGGCACCGCTGGCACGAAAAGTATCCACTTTAATATCTTTGTCTTCAACTTCAATTTCGATGGAATCATCAAGTTCAGGAAAAATAAACACTGAGCAAAAAGAGGTGTGTCGGCGGGAGTTAGCATCAAAAGGAGAGATGCGTACCAACCGATGAATACCACTTTCCGATTTCAGATAACCATAGGCGTAGTCACCTTCGACAGTAATAGTTGCACCTTTCAACCCAGCATCATCACCCGGCTGATATTCAGTAAACTCAACTTTAAATCCTTTGCGCTCACAGTAACGCAGATACATCCTCAAGACCATATCGGCCCAGTCTTGAGCTTCGGTTCCACCAGCCCCTGCGTTAATACTCAATGTTGCATTATTGACATCATGCTCCCCGGAAAGCATCCGCGCAAATTCCATCTGCTCAATCAATTTCTGTAAATCAGGAAGCAGAGTATTCACTTCAATCAGAGTTTCTTCGTCCTCCCCTTCTTCACCCAGCTCAATCAACACCTGAATATCTTCCAGTTGCTGTTTGGTAGAGGTACAATCTTCTACTACCTGCTTCAACCGGGTATGTTCCTTTAAGCGCTCCTGAGCCTGTTCTCCCTGATCCCAGAAGTCGGGGCGAGCAATTTCAGCCTCGAGCTCTGATACCCGTTCATGCTTTCCCGGAACGTCAAAGATACCTCCATAACTCTTGCAATTTTTCCAACAGATCTTTGACCGTTTCTTTTGGTTCGCGGAACATCAAATTCTCCTGTACGTTGATGATGCAAATATTGTTATCTGTGAATAATTGGACACTATAACTGAAGCAGAATTTAAAATACAGCCTACTGAATAACAAAAGGCCAACCATTTTATCGGTTAGCCTTTTGTCGTCAATATACTTTCAAAAATATTTTAAGCAGTCACAACTGCCGCCACATTTTCACCCTGTGTCGTTCGCCGATTTGATAAAAATATTCCAACCAGCACAACCAACCCGGCCAGATGAACCCACCAAACAGTCGGCCACAACAGAGCCGCTGCGGCACCTAATGTCAATAGACGGAACAGAAGGTTCAGCTTATTCTCCATGTATCCTTCGATCCCCGCCGCAAAGGCATAAAGACCAAACAAGGCAAAAACAAATATGCTGCCAACCTCAAACCACGAACCACCCACCAAGGGAGTATAAGCAAACAAAAGAGGGACAACATACAACCCTTTGGCTATTTTCCATGATTGAACGCCAGTTTCCATAGGCTTTGTTCCAGCAATTGCTGCTCCAGTAAATGCAGCCAAAGCGACCGGTGGCGTAACATTAGAGTCCTGACTCAACCAGAAAACAATCAAGTGAGCCGACAACAGTGCATACATCATAACAGACTCACTTAACATCGATTCACGCACTGCACTGATCAGATCGATTGGAACTGCATCAATAATTGCCCGTGCGGCAGCATGGTTCATTGGATTTCCAATTTCGGCCAAATGCTCTGGTGCCGCCAACATAAAAATAGCCCTAGCTGTTTCACTTACCTGCCCACTTGCCAATGCATCGACCAACATACCATCGGCGATCAAACCATGAAGTGCCGGGGCTGACAATGTTCCCAATACAATATAAGCAGCCGTTACCGGAAGCCCCATTCCGAGCACCAAAGATGCAAGTGCCACCAAAATGATTGCTATGACCATATTGTGTCCCGCCCACTGGGTAATCATTAGCGAAAAAGTATTGCCAACTCCAGCCGTAGAAATAACGTTAACAATCAGTCCAACAGCACAAAGGAGAATAGCAGTCATCACCATATTCTTTGCTCCCAGTGCCATCGCCTCAACTATCGCCTTCAGTCCCATTTTATTTTCACTGAACCACGATGAAACAACAACCGCAACAATACTAATACCGGCGGCATAGGTTGGTGTAAACCCATAGATCAACAAGGCAATAAGAACCCCGATCGGAGCGAGAAAGACAATACCTCCTTTTTTGAACACCTCAACAGCAGAAATCTTCTCATCATCAAGGGCCGTAACAAAGCTGCGCTTGGCTTCAATCCGGACAAAAAAAGCGACAGTGGCAAAATAGAGGATTGCCGGAATAATACTGACCAGCACGATTGTGTTATAAGAAATCTGGGTATAAGTGGCCATAATAAAAGCTCCGGCACCCATGATTGGCGGCATCAATTGCCCACCGGTTGAGGCAGCGGCCTCAGTTCCAGCAGCAAACTTTGCGGGAAATCCTGCACGTTTCATCAATGGAATCGTAATAACTCCAGTCGATGCGGTATTCGCCACAGCAGAACCAGAAATTGTTCCCATCAACCCCGAAGCCATAACAGCAACCAGACCAGGGCCACCAACCATTCGTCCGGCAACAGAACGAGCCAAGTCAATGACAAACTCTCCCGCTCCTGAGCGCAACAAAAAAGCTCCAAAAAGGATAAACATAAAAACGTAAGTTGAAGATATCCGCGCAATTGTGCCAAAGAGGGCATCATCTCCATAGATACTGCGGAAAAGAATAGTTTCTACATTTAAACCCGGAAATTTAAAAACCCCGGGAACTATTGTTCCCCACCAGCCGATATAGGTCAGTGCAATAATAATCAGGACAGGAATAAACCATCCAGCAACCCGACGAGTAAATTCCAGGGCACAAAGGATTAAAATACCTCCAACCACCCATTCGCTCGGCAATAAACTAACACCACGAGCATAAATGGCATCTTCCATGGCAATCATATAAACAGCAGAACCTGCTGCCAAGAGTCCCAATAGAATATCGGAAACCCTCAGGAGAATTGAACCATCCTTACTCAGTGGGTAAAGAAGTGCTGCAATCAAAGAAAAACCTGCAAAATGAAGTGCATTCTGCCAAAGGGTCGGCAAAACAATCACAACATTAAACCAGATATGCATCAAAGATATTGAAACACCAAGAACTAACAAAATTGTTGTATGTAAAGGATGATCATCAGTTTCAGAAGCTGTCATGACATACATTCTCCATCAAAAAAAACAGCCGCCCCCTCTTGGGAAGCGGCTGCTTACTATAAAATCAATCAGCGATCAGGCTAGCCGGAACATTAATCCCAACTTCCTGATAATATCTTGCGGCACCAGGATGAAGAGGCATCGGCAAACCGACAATCGCTTTTTCGATTGCCATAGCTTTAGTTGCGCCATGAATCGCATTCAGGAAGGTCAAGTTTTCGTAAACGGTCTTGGTAATCTGATAAACGGCATCCTCATCAACATCGGCACGGACACCAAGAAAATTTGGCTGGGCAATGGTGTTGATATCCTTAACCTGTTCAGGATAAGAACCAGCAGGAATGACATAGCGCGTCCAGAGACCGAGGCCACCATCGGCTTGTTTCACCTGGTCGTCAGTAAAATCGAGAATGGTCATATTATTACCTAAGTTTGCAAATGCTTTGGTAACGGCACTGGCAGGAACGCCTGCCGGGATACCGAAACCAGAAATCTGACCATTTTGCAATGCATCGGCAGTTGGGCCATAACCAACATGGATAAGCTTATAATCCTTATCTATATCAACACCCATGTTACCCAGAATGACACCATTGGAACCCAGTGTCCCTGAATTCTTCTTACCCATCGACATAGACTCACCTTTCATCCCAACAAGGTCGGCTACAGTTCCACTTTTCGCAAACTTTTTAAGAACAGCATAGTGTTCAACGTTCTGCCACAGCATCGAAACTGAGCGCAGGTTTTTCTGTGGGCCTGCACTGGCAATAGGCCCGGCACCATTCCAAGCATATGAACCATAGAGGCCTTGCAAAATAGCAAACTGAACTTCATTATCGCGAAGCAACTTGATATTTTCACCCGATCCAGCTGAATTAATGGCAGACATCCCAATCTTTTGTTTAGGCTGAAGCTTGACTTTGACAACCGTTGAAAGGGCTACACCAACCGGATAATAAGTCCCTCCCGTTGATGCTGTTGCTAGCAAATAGTTTCGCTCTTTTGGAGCCGCTTCAACATATGTTGTTGCACTTAAAACAAAAACGGCAGCTAACGCAACAAAAGCAACCTGCTTGACTTTTTTCATCATCATCTTTTACTCCTCCTCAGGGGTTAGGTAAAAATATTTATCTTCATATGATTCTTAACGTAGATATTGTTATCGCAAAGGACGTGCCAGATATGACAATGACGAAGAAAGGGGGTTTAGCTTGTTCAAGATTTAAATTTGAGCGGATTTCCGCCTACAGCCAAAGACGAACAGGCGGTTTCTTGCTCATAAATTAAAGATACTTTTTCCGTTCAAGATTGTGCTTCTGCAGTTTTTCGTTCAGCGTCCGACGAGGAAGATCTAGTGCGATCATCATCTCCTGAATATTACCATGGCAGGAAACAAGTGCTTGCTCTAGTAACAATTTTTCATGCTGCCGCATCAACGTTTGCAGCGATGAGGACTTCACTGAATCGGTATGACTTTGCTGTAAAATCGAACTCAGCCGTTGATCCACAGGAAGAGATGATAAAATATAGCGTTCTGCCAGATTTTTCAGTTCACGCACATTACCCGGCCAACCATGACTCATCAACAAGCCAATATCAGAACCTTGCAGTGCCACCTCAGGACGATCGTAATTCAACGCTGCTTGAGCGGAGAAATAATCGAACAAGAAAAGGATATCTTCTCCTCGATCGCGTAAAGGTGGAACAAAGATCTCAATCACATTAATACGATAGTAAAGATCTTCCCGGAAAGAACCATCGAGACAACCCTGTTGCAGATTTTTGTTCGTCGCACTGATAAGCCGGATATCAGTAGGCTGCGGTTCATTGCTTCCGATACGAACGACTTCACGTTCTTGAAGCACGCGCAGAACCTTTATCTGCATCGATAATGGCATCGTACCAATTTCATCGAGAAAAAGAACGCCCCCTTTAGCATATTCAAAACGACCAATTCTGCGCTTATCAGCACCCGTGAAGGCACCACGTTCATGGCCAAAAAGCTCACTTTCAAACATATTTTCTGGAACTGCACCACAATTTACGGCGACGTACTTTCCTTGATTGCGGCGACCAAATTCATGCAAACATCGGGCAACAACCTCTTTCCCCGTTCCTGTCTCACCACAGATCAAAACAGGAGCATCGGTATCAGCAACATCCAAAATTTCGTCACGCAATCGACTCATAGCGGCACTGTTACCAACGAGACGACGCTCTATCACCTCAGGGCCCGTCAATTGCCGCCGCAGTTCACGATTTTCAATGACCAAGCGGCGCTTTTCAATACTGCGTTGCACAATTTCAAGTAGTCGTTCTGGGTCAAAAGGCTTTTCGATAAAGTCATATGCTCCCGATCGCATCGCATCGACAGCCATCTGAACATCTCCATGTGCAGACACCAAAATCACTGGAATCTCTGAATCAATGCGACTCAAACAATTCAAAAACTCCATCCCATCCATCTTCGGCATACGCACATCACTGACAATCACACCGGGAAAATCAGCATCCAGATTCTCCAAGGCGGAGAGTGCATTGGGAAAAACCGCAACATCAAATCCTGACAATGTCAACCACTGCCTTGTTGCTATTCTCATTTCTGCATCATCATCAACAAGAATAACCTGATTGAGTTTTCCCATGCTATTGAACCTCTATTTCTGAAATGGGTAGCCTGACATCAAAACAGGCTCCCAAATTACGATTGTAGACGCGAATTGTCCCCTTCAGATCGGTCACAATACGATATGAAATCGACAGCCCCAGACCAAGCCCCTCTCCAACCTCCTTGGTTGTGAAAAATGGGGTGAAAATTTCAGCTTGAGCCTGCTCAGAGACACCTGGCCCAGTATCACAAACTTCTACATGGACTTCATTATCTTTTTTGGAAATCGAGATGCTTAACTTTTTTATAGGGCTCGATTCCATCGCATCAACAGCATTGCGGATAAGATTGATAAAAACCTGCTTCATCCGTCCCCCGACCGCTTTTATCTGCAAAGTTTCTTCTGGAATCGAAACAATCAACTCGACTGAACTTTTCTCGAGAAGAGGTCGGGTAATTGCCAGTGCTCCATCGAGTGATTCCTGCAGAATAACTGTCTCTTTCCTGGCGTGGCCTTTGTGAGAAAAACTCTTCAATTGTTTAGTAATTGACCCCATGTGCTCTGTCATTCGCGATACAGCATCCAGATTTTCCCTAACACTTTCCGGCTGCCCTCGATCCAACAATAACCGTCCACTGGCAGCTTGTGTTTTGATCGCTGCAATGGGTTGATTCAATTCATGGACAATTCCCGCTGCCATATGACCAAGGGCAGCAAGTTTGCCCGCTTGAATCAGCTCATCCTGCGTCTCACGCAAGGCATTTTCCGTCCGCATTCGTTCGATAACTTCAGCTTTAAGACGCTTGTTAACCTTTTGGATCGCTTCTGCCTCACGAGCTTGACGACGGGATTGTTGCTTCTGTTTTCTCTCACGTAAATAGAGAGCCAGTGACAGAATCAATAGAGTACAGATACTCCCTGTCACAGCGACAGCCTGCGCCCGTCCTTGAACACCCTGAAGAGAAGAAAGATAATGAATCTTCCATTCCGTCCCCTCTAAAGCCCTGAAAATCATCAGATAAGAAACATCTTCAAAACGAACCAACCTCTGTCCGGCGCCCATTAGAGCTTCAATCCTTAAACCTATCGGATTGAGTGACTGATCACCATATTGTCTTCCTGCGAGAATGATCGCTCTTTGAGCGTCAGAAAGTGGAGCCAGCGTCCGATAACGCCATTCATCCTGACTCGACAGAAACAGGACCCCGTTCTTGTCGCTGACGAAAACACGCTCTCCCCCGCGACGCCAATCATTCTGTAAACGAGCAAGATCTGTCTTAACTACAGTTGCGCCAAGAAACTCACCATTCTGAATAACAGGATGCGAATAGAAATAACCCGGAATTCCTGTTGTTGCCCCAATGGCAAAAAAACGTCCTTTTTTTCCCGCCTGAGTATCAGTAAAGTAAGGTCTGTAACCGTAATTCTTGCCAACATATGTCAAAGGTGCGCGCCAGTTGCTTGCTGCAATCGTATCTCCCAACTTACCCATAACGTAAAGTGCTTCAGATCCAGCCTCAGAGTTCAACTTTTCAAGATAATGATTGACAAGATCAACGTTGAACGGTGACTTTAACATGATCTGAATGTCAATATTCTCAGACAGGACAAATGGAAGGTAGGCATAGCGACTCAGAGCCTCCGTCAACGTTGCTTCATAGAGAGCCAAACGTTCACTCCCTGTTGTCACAAGGTCATCAAGGGCACGATTATACGTCCAGACTGTCGCCTGCCAGACTAAGAACAAAGCCACACAAACGCCAATCACCAGCCACCACACATAGGTTATCCGTTGAAACAAGGTCTGCTTCATCATAATTTGACACTGACAACAAACTTCAAATAACGACCTTCTGGGAAACTTATGGAACAAGGGAAATCTTCAGGTTGTCCACTGGTAAAAATAGTTTTTATACTATCTCCTGATTGCAAAGCCCCACGCCGCAGTTCTTTCAGATAATCATCCATAGAAACTTTTTGATGATTACTGGAACTGATCAACAGACCACCAGACTCCAACAGTGGCAGGGTTGCAGCTACTAGTTTTGATGTTCCTCCATGGGTGGAAAAACGACTTTTACTAGTTGTAGAGAATGATGGGGGGTCAAAAAGGATAATATCAAAGCAACGTTGTTGTGTCTGCATCCTCGCCAGTTCAGCAAACACGTCACCAACAATAAATTCATGTCGCTTTGGATTGATCCGATTGATAGAAAAGTTTTCCCGCGCAATTTCCAAATATTTTTTCGAAACATCAATGCTGGTTACCTTCTGAGCTCCGGCAGCAGCCGCAGCAACAGAAAATGCGCCGGTAAATGCAAACAGGTTCAACACCCGCTTGCCAACAACCCGAGTCATCAATTCTTGACGGTTGCGTCGTTGATCGGGGAAAAGTCCGGTATTCAATCCCTCACGCAAATCGACCAGATAGTTCAAGCCATTTTCTTTTACTTGCAATGGAACCGGAGCCGGATGACCAGAAATTAAACGGCTGTATTCCTTAGTCCGTTTTTTTGCCTCCAGTGCTCGGGTTTCCTGAGGCCGAAGTTTACGATAAATTCCCTTGGGACAAAAAACCTTCTGCAGGGCTGTCGTTAACAACTCTAGATGAACATCCCAGGCAGGTGTATACAATTGCAGCATTAAATAATCTGCATAGCAATCGACTGTCACTCCGGGCAAGCCATCACCTTCCCCATTAAGCCAACGGTAGGCATCTGTTTCATTCAATTGAGCATGTTGACGCAACCGTTTTGCCTGTGAAAGTTTCTTTTCAAGCCATCCCACCGTCAATTGAATTTTCTTTTTATCAAGGACACGAGCAACAATTCGATCATTAGGGTCATATAAAGCTGTTGCCAAATGATTTTGTTTATCATCGACCAACGTTATCAATTCACCAGCTTCTCCTGGAGGCCATTTTTTTGTGTATCGATCAGCAATAACCCAAGGATGTCCCAATTCCAACATACGAACCGTTTCGGCTCCAACTTGACATTTCTGCATAAAATTTCCTTATATTTCATTAAAACTATTTTCAATAGAATGGAATTGTAACCGAGTAGCATCAACACGCCAAGTGCCAGTTTTCAAATTAAATCTCTAAATTTTCACATAATGTTTTAGTTCAATGCTATAATATCGCAAAAATTTCTTGGGAGGATCCTGAATGGATAGTAAATTTAAAAATCGGATTCGCGAACAGTTTGGCAAAACAGCAGTTGCATACGTTGAGGCGACTCACTTTTCTGGTGGCGAAGATCTGGAAGAAGCAGCGCGACTACTTAAACCATCCCACGATGATAATATGCTAGATGTCGCCTGTGGTGGCGGACACATGGCTCTCTTCTTTTCACCAATGGTCAGACAGGTTGTTGCATCTGACCTAACTATGCAAATGCTTAAAAAAGCTCAGGAACATATCGCAGAAGAGGGTCGTGTTGACAATGTCGTTTTTCGCGAAGCAGACGCTGAAGATCTCCCCTTTCCTGCTGGTTCTTTTACTCTATTAACTTGCCGCATTGCTCCCCACCATTTTCCAGATGTCCCTCGAGCTTTACGTGAATTCCACCGAGTGCTGCGCCGAGGTGGGCGAATGGCGATTATTGACACTTTAATGCCCTCAGACCCGGAAATCGCAGATTTTTTTCAAACGATGGAAACAATGCGCAACCCCACCCATATCAAAGCATTCAGTGAAGATGAATGGCGGGAAATGATTCATGATTCCGAACTGATCCTGCAAGAAACACTGGTCATTTCAAAAACTCACGATTTTCAAGAGTGGACAAAGACCGCAGGGCTAAATCGTGCAAAAGTACAGGAACTGAATAAATTCTTTATGGATGCACCACAAAAAATCCACGATTATTTCAAAATTGAATCATTTGCCGGGGAAGTTGAATCATATACAGATAAAAAATTACTGATTTATGCAACGCGCAAAGAAAAAGAGAAGCACACCCACCACAAAGCTCCGGCAGTGGCTCCAACAGCAGATCCAACGGAAACTCCAGATGGAGACTGACTCGACTAAGCTAAGGCAACCACAAAGGTTTGCCTTAGCTTAGATACAGTCAATACTGACCGGCATTCTTGTCCGGCACAACAAATATTTCTACTCGACGATTTTGTGCTCGTCCAGTCACAATGTCGTTATTTGCTATCGGCTCCATTTCACCCCGCCCTTCAGTTCCCATTCGTGAAGTCGCCACTCCACGCATAATCAGGTAATCAGCCACAGAATTGGCTCTACGTAGTGAAAGGTCAAGGTTGTATTGGTCAGAACCAACATTATCCGTATGTCCAATAACCACAATTTGGGTCTGCGGATAACGACTCATAATGTCTGCAATCTTATTGAGAGGAGATTGAAAAGTTGACTTGATATGTGCAGAGTTAAAGTCAAATGAAACTTCACTACTCATCGTTAACTTAAGAATTTCATTCTGCTGTCTTTCAATTTCAATCTGATGCTGTGCCCGTTCATCCGCCAACTGTTGTTCAAATTCAGTTTGCTGCTTATCCATATACGCACCAGCACCGGCACCCAAAGCACCGCCCGCAGCGCCACCAATCAGTGCTCCCCTGAGAGCGCCGCCAGAATGATCATTTTGATAACCAATAATTGCTCCTGATACAGCACCAACTAACACCCCGATCCCAGCACCCTTCTTAGTATTTTCATGGGTCGGGTTGGTGGCACAACCAACCAGACCAACAACCAAACATAGGGCAACATTTATTTTCAATAATTTACGCTTCATGGGTTTCAACTCCTTCAGTATTTATTAGTCTGATAAATTCTCTCTAAATTATACCTGCCTCTGACAAAAAGCAAAAGGAGCGGACAAAAAAAAGGAGACTCCCGAAAGAGTCTCCCATAAATTCATAAAAATACAGTAATTTAAACTATTACTTGATACCAGCAGCTGCTTCGAGCATGTCTGTGGTAACAGACTTTGGACGCTCGATTGCATAACCAAGGGCACGGTCCCAAGTGATGTTAGGCAGGCAGCCAAGAGCGCGGCCGATACCAAACAGAACGGTGTAGTACTCATACTCGGTAACGCCATAGTACCACTGGATAACGCCAGACTGAGCGTCAACATTTGGCCATGGGTTTTTAGCTTTCCCTTGCTCAACCAGAATATCTGGAGTGACATCAAAGATCATGCTGACCAATTTAAACAGTGGGTAATCCTTGAGGCCCTCAGTGTTAAGGCAGAACTCACGCTGTGAAGCATAACGTGGGTCAGTCTTACGTAGAACTGCATGACCGTAACCAGGAATAACCTGACCACTGTTAAGGGTAGCCCAGAGAGCTTCTTTGAGCTGCTCTTCGGTGGGAAGTTCACCACCAAGCTTAGTCATGAAATTTTGAGTCCAGCGTAGAACTTCTTCGTTTGCCAGGCCATGAAGAGGACCAGCAAGACCGTTGATACCGGCACTATAGGCATAGTATGCATCAGACAGAGCTGAAGCAACCAAGTGAGTGGCATGAGCAGAAACGTTACCAGACTCATGGTCAGAATGAAGAATGAAGTACATCCGTGCAACGTCTTTATAATCATCACTCTGCCCGATCATATGAGCAAAGTTACCACCCATATCCAGATCAGGATCGGCATCGATATGGGTATCGCCTTTGTACTTCATGCGATAGATGTAAGCACCGATAGGGCCAAGTTTTGCCATCAGGTTGGTGGAATCTTCGAACATGTCTTCCCAACAAGTCATCTTGTTGAACTTACCAGCAGCATAGTTGTTGGAGAAAACAGAATCACGCTGCATAGCCAAAATTGCAGATGAGAACATAACCATTGGATGACTGTCACGTGGCAGGGCACGCAAAACATCGATGACGTACCCAGGAACAGCGGAACGCTCTTTCCAATCAGCAACAACTTCCAGAGTTTCTTCCATAGTTGGAACATCACCGGTCATCAACAGATACCAGAAAGACTCAACATAAGGGTATTCACTACCTGGAACTTTTGGCAGAGCTGCGAAAGTCTCAGGAATAGTCATGCCACGGAAACGAATCCCTTCCATTGGATCAAGATAGGAAATATCAGTTACGAGACACTTGATACCACGAGCACCACCGATAGCCTGACCGATAGTTGCATCACCAAGTTTCACATCACCATGCTCTTTTACCAGTTTAGTGACGCGAGGACGGTGCGCAGCAATCTTTTCCGCTAAAACCTTTTTCAATGTTGACATACTCTCTCTCCTTTTGTGGTTGTTAAAAACAATTTGAAGATGCCCATCTGGGCCAAGAAAGAAATATTTCCGCAATGCGGAAAGCGAACTACACAAAAAAAACAGCTTTTTATGCAGATTATAGACTGAAAGCAGCAAGGGCGTCTCGAACCCAAATTAACGAGTTCGCAAACCTTCCTTCGCCTAAAATCACAAATATTGTTCTAACAACTCACTTCTCCCTTGTCAAGCTGTAAATTGTATACAGTATCCAAAAAAAGTACCCACATAAGTTCAGTGCCTTTACCTGACAAAAAAGGTTATTTTTCTCTTGCCCTAGATAGCAAGACTGAATAAAATGCCCAAATATTATGCAAATTCGACTTCCCCATATAGGTTCCCTAAAACTATCAAACCCGGTCATCCTTGCACCTATGGCAGGAATCACCAGCTTACCGTACCGAAAGATTATGAAATCTTTCGGTGCCAGCTTGGTGTTTACCGAGATGATCAGCGCTAATGGTTTGATTCGTGATGGTCAAAAAACCCGTTTATTACTTACAACCTGTAAAGAAGAATTTCCCATTGGAATTCAGCTATTTGGAGACAATCCAGAGGTACTTGCTAAAGCGGCCACGATGGTCATGAATGATGGCTCACTGCTTGATATAAATATGGGCTGTCCAGTTAAAAAAGTCGTTAGAAGCGGTGCCGGCAGTGCACTACTACAGGAACCTCAACGGGTTGGCCAAATCCTCAAGGCAGTACGCAAAGTATACCCCGGTCCGTTAACGATAAAAATCCGTTCAGGGTGGGATGATAACTCTCTCAACTTTCTGGAGATTGGGCGAATTGCCGAGGAGGAGGGGGTCGATGCAATCACCCTTCATCCACGCCCCCGTAGTCAGGGTTTCTCTGGAAAAGCACATTGGATCCACATTGCTGAATTGAAAGCCGCACTAAATATACCAGTGTTTGGAAGTGGCGATATTCTTAACCCAACAGATGGAGCACGGATGCTTCAGCAAACCAATTGCGATGCCATTATGATAGGTCGTGGTGGCTATGGAAACCCCTGGTTAATCAGTCAGACTCTTGATTTATTTGCAGGAAAAACTGTCACTCAGCCCAGCTCAATGGAAAAACTTCAGGTTGTGTCACAACACATAAAATTACATCAAGAGCAGTTTGGAGACAAAAAAACACTCTTGGAGATGCGTAAACACCTGTGCTGGTATGCACGAGGACTGGATGGTGCTAGCCATTATCGCGCAGCTCTGCAAAAAACCGAACAACTAGACCAAGTGATAGATCTGACAAAAGTGTTTTACTCTCAAATCGAGGCAGCATGAGCAATCCACTCCACCTTTCACAACAAGAATATGCTCTGATCCTTGAAAACATTGATGACGCCATCATTACTGTCAATCAACAAGGACAAATCATTTTATTTAATTCAGCGGCTCAGCACTACACAGGCCTATCTGAAAAACAAGTGATTGGGAAATCCTTTTTCAAGTATTTTCATTGGCAGGAAACCTTATGCTATCTAGTCCGTACAACTCTTGATGAAGGGCGTTCGATCTCCAACCATGAGACAGTGACACTTAAAACCTCGGGATCACAACAACGGCAAGTCAGTATCACAGTTTCACCTATATTTTCAATATCTGAACCACAACAGGGTGCCGTTATCGTCCTTCATGACCTGACCAGAATTCGTTCACTTGAAAGCACCGTACGCCATGCTGATCAATTAACCATGATTGAAACTATGGCAGCAGGCCTGGCACATGAAATCAAAAACCCATTGGGTGGGATAAAAGGCTCCGCACAACTCCTACAATTGGAATTAGATTCTGATAGTGAACTTCAGGAGTATCCTCAACTGATTGTGCGAGAAGCTGAGCGGGTTAACCGAATTATTGAAGAACTACTGAATCTGTCTCATCCTCGTAAGGCTCGATTGGAATCGATCAACATAGGTCAACTCCTGATAGAAATTGTTAAATTACACAAAAATACGGCCAGCAATCGCGATGTTCTCTTTATCTGGCAACTCGACCCCAGCATCCCAGACATCCAGGGAGATCGAGACCTGCTGACAAGACTTTTTCTGAACCTGATAAAAAATAGCTGTGAGGCAACAACCAATAAAAGTGAAATCATTATTGCAACCCAAATCAATGCTGAATATCACTTAAGCCTCCCGGGAACCCGTCCGACACCTATGGTGCAGATCTCTATCAGTGATCAAGGACCAGGAATTTCAACAACGGAGTTAGAAAAAATATTCACCCCCTTCTACACAACAAAAACGGCTGGCAATGGTCTCGGATTGCCAATCTGCCAGAAAATCGTCACAGATCACGAAGGATTACTGCAATTCACTGATCGACCCGAAGGGGGAACCCAGGTAAAAGTATTGCTACCGCTGTTCGATATCCGCATAACAAATCAAATCGATAAAGGAAAATAAGCAATGGCCATTCAACACATTCTTGTTGCTGATGACGAAGAAAGCATCCGCTGGGTACTATCCAAAGCATTAAAGAAGCAGGGCTTCAATGTCGATCTGGCAGAGGATGGCTTACAGGCCAAAAATCTAGCCCAGAAACATCGCTACGACCTTGCCATTTTGGATATTAAAATGCCAGGCGTCCATGGTCTCGACTTGCTGAAACAATTCCGTGCTGACTATCCAGATACCCTAATCATTATTATGACAGCAGAAGCCACCATGGAACACGCTGTAGCTGCCATGAAAAATGGAGCCTATGACTATCTGACCAAACCCTTTGACCTGACTGCACTCGATGCCATCATCCTGAAAGCGGAAAAAGCAGCTGAACTAACCGGAAAAATTGATCACTTAAAGGAAGAACTACAAGATCACTATAGCTTTGGTCGATCAATTATTGGCAACAGCCAACCAATGCAGGAAATCTACAAAATTCTCGGTCGCGTAGCTGGATCAGATGTCACAATTTTAGTCACTGGTGAAAGTGGAACAGGTAAAGAGTTGATTGCCCGAGCCATCCATATCAACAGCCACCGCCTTGGCAAACCACTCATTGCCTTAAATTGTGCAGCAATCCCCCACGAATTACTTGAAACAGAGTTATTTGGTCATGAACGGGGAGCATTTACCGGTGCCACAGAACGCAAAATAGGGAAGTTCGAACAGGCTGATGGGGGCACCTTATTTCTTGATGAGATTGGTGATATGCCTCTGGAATTACAGGCGAAGCTGCTTCGCGTTTTACAGGAAAAAGAAATCACTCGCACCGGTGGGAATCAAACAATCCGGATTGACGTACGCATTGTCGCTGCAACAAATCAAGATATCAACACTCTGGTCAAAGAGAAGTTGTTCCGTGAAGACCTCTATTATCGGCTTAATGTCGTACCAATCAAGCTTCCGGCTCTGCGGAAACGTCGGGATGATATTCCGGCGTTGGCAGATTTCTTTCTACAGAAATCTAAGCAGGAAATGGGCATCGATACTATGGAGTTCAGCACCGAAACACTCGAACTTCTCCAGGCTCACAACTGGCCTGGAAACGTCAGAGAACTGGAAAATGCGATAAAAAGAGCGACCCTCCTCTCACCCAATCCGGTTCTGATACCGGCAGACTTTCCTGATCTCCTTGGAAACAAAAAATATCAACGCCAGAATGAGTCATTGGAAGCTTTGGTTGCACAAAAATTGGAGAACTCTCTGGCTCAAATGAACTTGCAAGAAATGGATGATCTCTACGAGATGGTATTGCACCAAATAGAACGACCGCTGATCAATATTGTCCTACAAAAAACTCGTGGAAATCAAATCAGAACAGCAGAGATTCTTGGAATTAATCGCAATACTTTGAGGAAGAAAATTAAGACGCTGGAAATCGAAGTGAAACGGGGTGGAGCGTAGGAACGAGTCAACAATATGAAGTAAGGGCGAATCCAAGATTCGCCCAACATTACCAATGCCTACCTTAATAGCCATCATCCCGCTTGGCCTGGTTTTCAAAGCGGGTAAATTCACCCCGGAAAGTCAGATGAACAGTCCCGATAGGGCCGTTCCGTTGCTTACCAATAATAACTTCAGCATCCTTATCGTGCCCTTTCTCGCAAGTTCTTTCCCGACTTTTACAATCTTCACAATAAACAGCTTCGCGATAAACAAACATGATCACATCAGCATCCTGCTCAATAGCACCAGATTCACGCAAATCTGCCATCATGGGCCGTTTATCGGTACGGCTTTCTAGCGAACGATTTAGCTGCGATAAAGCCACAACCGGCAATCCCAACTCTTTGGCAAGCGCCTTGAGTGAACGGGAAATTTCTGAAATTTCCTGTTGGCGACTTTCGGGATTACTGCCCCGCATCAATTGCAGATAGTCAACGATAATCAGACCTAAACCATGCTCAGCTTTCAAACGACGAGCCTTTGAGCGCAGTTCAAGAACCGATATTGCAGGGGTATCATCAATAAAAATTTGGGTTTCATTCAACTGACCAGCCGCCATTGTCAGCTTTGGCCAGTCCGACTCACCAAGGTGACCAGTTCGGAGCCGTCCTGCATCAACCTTTGCCAGAGAACAAAGCATCCGTTGAACCAACTGCTCTTTACTCATCTCCAGAGAGAAAATTACAGCAGGAACCGATTTATCCGCATGGGTTGTTGCGTATTCAACCAAGTTCAAAGCAAAGGCAGTTTTCCCCATAGAGGGACGACCGGCAACAATAACCAGATCGCTCGGCTGAAGCCCAGCGGTCATCTTGTCAAGATCGTGATAACCAGTCGGCACCCCGGTTACCAGCTCCTTGCGCTCATAGAGAGCCTCTATTGACTTGAAGGTATCTTTAAGAATGCTCCGTACCGGAAAATAAGAAGGCCGAATTCTATTTTCAGAGATCTCGAAAATAGATTTTTCGGCCTGATCCAAAATTTCTTCCATATCCCCGCCTTCGTAACCACGAGTGGCAATGGCGGTGGACGCTTCAATTAATTTCCGGGCAACCGATTTTTCTTTAACCAGTTTACAATAGTAGGTGATATTTGCCGCAGTCGGAACATAATCAACCAGAGTAGCCAGATAGGTACTCCCTCCGACATCTTCAAGTTCGCCACGATCCTTCAGCACTGCCGTCAAAGTTACCAAATCAGCCGGTTCACTTTTTTCGGAAAGAATAATCAGGGCATTGAAAATTTTCTGATGGCTGCCACGATAAAAATCATCTGTTGTCAGATACTCTAACGTTCGGTTAAGTGCTTCGTTTTCTAGTAGCACCCCACCAAGCACTGACATTTCAGCTTCAAGGTTTTGTGGTGGCAATCGATGTCCGTGATTCTCTTCCATATTAACTCCTGAACTCAATAGGCCAAGCAGGATATCAGAGTCGCGCTGAATTAAAAAGAACAAGGTTCATAACTTTAAAAATATTTTATTTTCTTTGCAGTTTCAAAAGGTTAACAAAGGTGGGAGGGAATCCGTTGCTTGTTCTAAAATAAAAGATAAATATGGTGCTCACCGGAACGAATTAGTGATTACAGGGATTTCAAAGCTACCACCTCTCCATAAATTTAAAATCAGAACTGGCTCTTCACCCGCCTTGATTGAGTGGATGACATAAGGCCGATGATGGATAACCTCTCCTGCATATTTCCAACAGGCCTTATCATTTTCAGCTTGCCACCATACTTGCCCCGCCAAAATGACATAAAGTTCTTCTGGAGAATGCTTATGACTAGGATAGGTTATCTTCGAGTCCAGAAGCATAACTTCCATAAGTCCATTCGAGTAGACAATTGGACCTTCTACATCTGCTATTGGAAACCAAGCTGTGCCATTAAAGAACTCCAAACCAAAGTCATCAATCTGGTATGGCTGCCGCCACTGCTGATCTTGATAGGTTACTTGAATCATTCGAACAATGTCAAAAGTTGAAGGAGCTATCTTTCCCACGTTAAGCACTGACGAAGCAATCGGTAAAACAGAAGGCCTCAAGTCAGTTGAGGGCAATTGATTTAAAGCAGGAAAATCGCGTCTAAATGATGACGCAATCTCTTTGTCCAGGTTTTCTAAAGTGCCAAGAGCTAATTCATACAGCATATCTAGATTGTTCTTTATTCAGGAACATATAATATACTCTCAAGGTCAATAAGTTTTTCTTGGATAAAATTATTTGCATCTGAAATTGCTTGATTGTAGATCTTAGGGCCTAATTTTTCGATGAAAAAATCGACGAATATTTCTGCTTTAAGATCACCAATACTCTCATCCATCTCATCTCGAAAATAGGATTGAACTTCTTCTACCATAATAGCCTTACGTCCATTGCTAAGTTTTATTTCCATACTTTTCCTTTCACGTTATCTGGCGTTTTTGATAACTGGGTTGAGTAAAGGACATTCTATATTGCTCCCATCAACAAAAAATTAGTTGATGAACCCCCTTGTACGGAGCCGAAAAGGAGAGATGATATGGAAGCT